>JBBAPH010000007.1:0-87266 GCA_040400935.1 Polaromonas sp. | reverse complement strand
CCTGCCCCTCACCCCCACCCTCTCCCCAGAGGGGCGAGGGGGTAAGAGGGCTGCGTTTTCTTCTCTCTTCTTCTTGCTCCCTCTCCCTTTGGGTGAGGGCACGCGCAGCACGCACGTTTCCTCACGCCTGCCCCTCACCCCCACCCTCTCCCCAAAGGGGCGAGGGGGTAAGAGGGCTGCGCTTTCTTCTCTCTCCTTCTTTGCTCCCTCTCCCCCTGGGAGAGGGCAGGGGTGAGGGCACGCGTAGCACGCACGTTTCCCTCACGCCTGCCCCTCACCCCCACCCTCTCCCCAGAGGGGCGAGGGGGTAAGAGGGCTGCGCTTTTCTCTCTTCTTCTTGCTCCCTCGCCCCAGGGGGGCGAGGGCTAAGACAAGCGCTGTCAACCGATGCTCAGGTACCCCTGAGAAACGCCATCAACTCATCAGGCACCAGCACGGTCTGATCCAGCAACAAGTAAGACAGGCACTTGCCATGCCCATCCAAATTCAGCGCACTGGTCACGCCGCCTTCCAACACGTCGTCGATCACGAAGTTCATGGCGTGCAAGTGGGGCAGCAGATAGCGCCGAACAGCGCTCGGGTGGCGGGTGGCGAAGGCTTGGGCCACGGTGGACTCAGTGACTTGCTCCACCAACAAAGGCCACAGTACCGGGTGCCAGGCGATCACGCTGATGTTGGAGCGCTCGCCCTTGTCGCCTGCCCGCCCGTGGGCCAGGCGGTGCAGGGAAACGGTGTGTGCGGCGCTCATGCTGGTGCCTCCACGAATTCAAAGTACGCGGGGATGTCTTGCCGGGGCAGGGTGCCGCTGACCAGGCCCAGGCGCGGTTTGAGTGCTGTGCGTACGCCGCCGCCACCGGCCGGGCCGCAGGTGTAGAGTGCGGTGACTTCGCGCACCAGGCGTTCGGCCTGGCGGCGCTCGGGGTGGTTCAAGGCAACGCGCAGCCGCACATCGGATGCGGTGTTAAAGCCCGAGGCACTCGCGCTTGCGCGTTGGTCTTCGTTGGCTTTTTGCGTGTCCAGCCAGTCCCCGCGGTCATCCGCGAACACGCTGGCCACACCAATCAAGTCAGCGCGCAGCGGCCCGCAGTCGACCAACCGTTCGCGCAGCACCTGGGCGGCCAAGCGGGCACGGCCTTCAGCGCGGGCGCCGGCATAGGAGATCTCGCCCTCGGCCAACCAGCCGTTTTCAAAGCACACGTTCACGCGCAACTCGGCCGGGCGCGCGTGGCCTGTCACGCCGGTGAGCGACACGCGGTCAGGCCCGACTTGCGCCACCTGCGCTTGGCTGATGTCGGCCACCACATCCGGCGTGAGGTAAGCGGCTGGGTCATGCAATTCGTACAGCAGTTGCTCTTTGACGGTGTGTTCGTCAATGCAGCCGCCGGTGCCGGCCGGCTTGCTGATGACGCAGTGGCCGTCGGCATGGATCTCGGCAATCGGGTAGCCGACATGGGCGAGGTCGGGCACGTCTTTGAAGCCAGGGTCGGCGTAATAGCCGCCGGTGACTTGCGCGCCGCATTCAAGCAAATGCCCGGCCATGGTGGCGCCGGCCAGGCGGTCCCAGTCGTCCCAGGCCCAGCCGAAATGCGCTTGCGCGGGGCCTAGCGTGAGCGAGGGGTCGGCCACGCGGCCGCAGACCACGATGTCGGCGCCAGCGCGCAAGGCGTCGGCAATGGCCTGGGCGCCGAGGTAGGCGTTGGCGCTCACGATGCCTTGGCCAGGTGGCAAGCCGGGAAAGTTTCGCAGCCCGGCATGGCCTGACACATCGTCGCCCAGCACCACCGCCACGCGCGGCGCTGGGAGGCCCAGCTCTTGCGCCAGGGCCAAGATGCGCTGGGCCGCACCGCGCGGGTTGGCCGCGCCAAAGTTGCTGACGATGCGCACGCCGTGCGTGAGGCAGCGCGCCAGCACAGGGGCGAGCAAGTCGTCGAGCAGGGGTTCGTAACCGGCGTTGGGGTCTGTGCGGCGGGCGAGTTGGGCCAGGGCCAGCGTGCGCTCGGCCAGGGTTTCAAAGATGAGGACGGCCGGACCGCCCGCAGCGATCAGTGCGTCAACCACCGGGCCAGCGGCGTCGGTGCGGTCGCCGGAAAAGCCGGCGGCGCAGCCCACGCGCAGCACGGGGGCAGAAGAAGACGGGGAATTAAAAAGAGGCATGGTGGCCGACTATAAAAGGTCGGCTGCCCCGCGCGTCAGGCCCACATCAGGCTATCTGAGGCTATATCAGGCTGTGCCGGATAGATGGCCCGCGCTCAGTTGCCCTGGTACATCACCGTGATGCTGATGCGCCGGTTGCGTGGATCTTTGGGGTCGTTCGGGTTGTAGGGCGCGGTGTCTGCCACGCCTTCAATCCGTGCAAAGCGCTCGGGCTTGATGCCTTTTTTCTCAATGATCTGGCGTGTGGCTTCCGCCCGCTCTGCGGACAGTGACCAGTTGTTGCGGTCTTCCGTATTGGCAAAGGCCACGCTGTCCGTATGCCCGCGCACGGCCAGCTTGTTGGGCATGGATTCGAGTGACTTGGCCACTTCGTTGAGCAAGGTCTGCGCGCGGGGCTGCAGCTTGGTGGTGCCCAGGCCGAACATGGCGAAGTCGGCCTTGTCGATGATCTCGATGCGCAGGCCTTCTTTTTCCCGCACAAACTGCACCTGTTCCTTGAGGTTTTGCAGCTTGGGGTTTTGCTCGATTTTTTCGCGGACTTCTTTTTCGAGCTTGTCGAAGTTGGACTTGTCCGTAGCCTCGGACACCTTCTTCTTTTCTTCCTCGCTCATTTTCTCGGGATCGTTGCTGCGCTCTGGCGCATTGGGCGACGGGTCTTGCTCGGTCGGGCCGCCCTCGGACTTGGGCGTGAGCCGCTCCATGGCGGCGGTTTGCTTGGCCGAGAACGGGAAACCGTCCGGGTCAATGATGGAGCTGCCGCCCAAAATGCCGTTGGAGCCAGCCAGCTTGCCAAAAGTGACGTTGCTGTGCGAGGTCGGCTTGAAGTAGTCGGCAATCGACTTGCGCTGGTCGGCGTTGGTCGCGCCCAGCAGCCACATGAGCAAGAAAAACGCCATCATGGCGGTCATCATGTCGGCCAGCGCGATCTTCCAGGCACCGCCGTGTGCGCCGCCATGGCCATCGTCCATGACCTTCTTGATGACGATGACTGGCGCCAGCGGCGCGGCTTCAGCGCCTTCGGCAGGGGCAGCAGCGGGGGCTGCAGCATCGGCTGCGGGTGCTGCACCCTCAGCGGGCGCGGCGGCTGCCTCGGCCGGGGCCTGGTCGGCGGGCGCGGTAGCGGCTTCAGCCATGGGCTTTATTTCCCACGCAGGCCGTCAAAGACCTCGGCAAAACTCGGTTGGTTGTGGTGGCTGATGCCCACCCGTGCAGCTTCAATGATCAGCGGCATCGGGTGGCCGTGCATGGTGCCAATGATGATCTGCTTGACGACCTTGTAGATCTCGCCTTCGTCGTCAATGATCTGCTTCAAGCGGCCAGCCATGGGTTCGACCAAGCCGTAGGCAAAGAACACGCCCAAGAACGTACCCACCAGCGCGCCACCGATCAGGCCACCCAGAATGGCCGGGGGCTGGTCAATCGCGCCCATGGTTTTCACCACACCCAGCACGCAAGCCACAATGCCCAGCGCCGGCAGGGCGCCCGACATGGAAGCCAGGGCTTCAGCGGGTTTGAGTGCGCCGTGGTGGTGGGTTTTGATGGACTGGTCCATCACTTCTTCCACTGCATAGGCACTCAGATTGCTGGATGACACCACCAACAGCCGAATGGTGTCGGTGATCAGGTGCAGCAGGTCGTGGTCTTTGAGCAGAGCCGGGTATTCGCCAAAAATAGCGCTGGCTTCGGGGTTTTCGATGTGCGCTTCCAGCGCCACCGCCCCTTCGCTCTTGAGCGTTTTCATGATCTTGGAGACCACGAAAATGGTTTGCAGGTAATCGTCTTTTTTGTACTTGGGGCCTTTGAACACCTTGCCCAGGCCGCCCACGGCGCCCTTGACGGTGTCCATGGAGTTGCCGATCAACATAGCGGCGACTGCGGCGCCGCCAATGATGAAGGTCTCGATCGGAGCGGCTTTGATAATCGGTGCCATGCTGCCGCCGGCCATGATGAAGCCGCCGAACACGCAGACAAACAGCAGCACCAAACCAATAATTGCAACCATCGCTCTATCTTTCGTTCCAGTGGGCGCTGGTTTTTGACGGGGTCAGAACCAGTTAATTTCTGTAAAAACAGCTACAAAGCCCAACTGTACCCGCTCAAAGCGCCTGTCCAGGCCTGGAGCGGCTGAAGGCCTCAGTGCTGCGTGGTCAGGGCCGAGGCCGGCAGCAAAGCAGGCACTTCGCGCCAGGCTTGGCGCACTTCGGTCATCAGGCCGTGGACTTCGCTCAGGGCTTCCAGGTCGTTGCGTGCATTGATGTGCAGCAGGCGGCGGGTGACATAGCTGTACAGCTCGTTGAGGTTGGCGGCCAGATCGCCGCCTTGCTGGAAGTCCAGCGCGCCCTGGAGACCCACCACAATGCGGCCGGCGCGGCTCAGGGCCTTGGACTTTTCTTCGATGTTATTGCGCTCGATGTGGCCTTTGGCAATCATCAAGCTCTCGATCAGGCCGTCAAACAACATTTGAATCAGTTCAACCTTGTTGGCGACTGCAGCCTGGGTGGCCGCGTTGCCTGCGCCGTAACTTTCAAGGGCTTTGAAATGAACTCGCATGGGGTCAACTCCTGGGAAATGTTGCTGGGACACCCTAGGTATCGGCGCTTTCTTTCAAAACTTGAGGGGGGACGGCGGCTGATTTGTAACGCCGTGGCTTTTTGACGGGCCTGGCCCGTGCTCAGCGGCTTTTGCTCTTGCCCTTGCTGGACACCGGCTCTTCCACCTGCAAGGTGGTCCGCAGCTTCTTGGCCACGGCGGTCAGCAGTTGGCTGACGCGGGATTCGGTGACGCCCAGGATCTCGCCGATTTCCTTGAGATTGAGCTCCTCGACGTAGTACAAATTCATCAGCAATTGGTCGCGCTCGGGCAGTTCGGCAATGGCATCGGTCACCGCGCCCATGAACTGGGCGTGTTCGACGATGGCGTCGGGCTGCTGGTCGCTGGCGTCGGCGATGTTCATGACCTCGTCGGTCATGTCCTCCATGGAATAGGTTTCAAAGCGCTTGGCCTGGCCACGCTCTTTGTGAAAGGTGTCCACGTCTTTGCCGATGTGGCTGGCCAGCTCGGCATGGGTCGGCGTGCGGCCCAGCTCAGCGGCCAACTCGTCGGTGGCTTTGCTGTGGCTTTTGTTGAAGGCGACAGCCGAACGGGGCAAGAACGACAGCCGGCGCACTTCGTCCAAGATGGCGCCACGCACCCGGCTGTGGGCAAACGCTTCAAATTCGATGCCTTTGGCCGGGTTGAAACCGCGCGCAGCTTCCAAGAGGCCAATCATGCCGACCTGGATCAGCTCGTCGAGCTCCATGAAGGGGGGGATCCGCACCTTGAGGTGCAGGGCCACGCGCTTGACCATGCCCACATGCGCCAACACCAGCGCTTCGTGCTCGTTGCGCTCGTTGTTCTGGACTTGCTCGTAAAGACGGGTCTGCACGGCCATGGCGCTTCCTAGCTGGCTTGGCGAACTAGGCGTTCGACAAAAAACTGCAAGCCGCCCGAGGCGTGTTCGATCGGGGCGAGGTGGCGTGTGGCTTCGGCCAAACGGCGGAAGTCGCGGGCGCCGGCGCTGCCAGGGGCGAACTCCAGGACCGATTGGTATTTTTTGAGAGCGGTGAGCACCAGCTCGTCGCTTTCGACCGTGCCCAGGTAGCTGATGCTGCGGCCCAAAAAGCGGGCGCAGACTTGGTTGATGCGTTCGTACAGTTGCTGGCCTTCTTGCTGGCTGCCCATGGCGTTGGGCACCAGGTACAGCTCGTCGACACCAAAATCCTGGATCAGGACCTTGATGGTGCCGTAGGCGTCGGCAATCGAAGAAGGGTCGTCGCGGACCACAATGAAGCGGCGCGGGCAGGCCTGCATGAAAGCCAGCACGGCGGGGGAAATACCGGCGGCCATGTCGACGATCAGGTAGTCCACCTCGTCTTCAATGGCGCTAAAAGCCTGCACGATGCTGGCCGCCTGCAAGCCGCTGAGCGCTGCCATTTCGTGCATGCCCGAAGCACCAGGCACCAGGCGGACACCGGCGCGGGTGGTGACGATGATTTCTTCGAGGGTTTTTTCACCTGCCAGGAAGTGGCTGAGGTTGTAGGGGCATTGGCAGCCCAGCGCAATTTGCGCGTTGGCCAGGCCCAGGTCGGCGTCGAGCAGCATGACGCGCTCGCCCATCATCTGCAGGGCCACCGCCAAATTAACGGACACCGTGGTCTTGCCGACGCCGCCTTTGCCGCTGGCAACGCCGATGACCTGGGTGGGTTTGGAAGGCTTCATGCCGCTTTCTTTCGGGTCGCGGTCTTGCGCTGTTTCAGCACTTGAACGGTACTCAGGTCGGGGACGACCACGGCCTCTGGCGCAGGGGCTGCAGCGGGCAGGCTGGCTTGCAAGGGGGCCAAGGCGAGGTCAATCAGTTGAGGAATTGAGAAATCCTGGATCAGATCAGTCAGGCGGACACCGTCGCTGGCGCCTGCCAAGCTCAACGGATTATCACTGAGGAACTGCAGCAAGGCCCAGGGCTGGTCGGATTCGTCGAGCTTGCTGAGCATCAGGCTTTTCCAGGCAATGCCGCTGTCGACCAACACGCGTTTGAGGGTCACGGCGGACGCATCGGCGGCCACCACGGCGTGGCACACGCAGGTGCGGTGAACGCTGCTGATTTCAGCCAGGCGTTCTTTCATTCGAACGCCGGGGGTGTCGATCAGCACCAGGCGGCGCTGCGACAGTTCGCCCAGCAAGGTGGCCAGGGTCTCGGTGTCGTTGGCGCGAAAGCATTCCACGCCGAGCTGCGCGCCCAGCATCTGCCACTGGCTCCAGGCGCCGGCACGGGCGTCTTGGTAGCTGATGACGGCCACTTGGTCGGCGCCGTGCAATTGCTCGCCATGGCGAGCCAGGCGAGCCAGCATCAAGGTCTTGCCCGAGCCGGAGGCGCCGGCCAGCGCATGCACGCCTTTGGTCGGCAACGTGGCGGCGCGGCGCTTGAGGGTGTGGCTGAGTTGTTCGCGCAGGGCTTGGATGCCGCCCTCCGCGCTGTCCATGTCTTTGAGGCTGTCCACCAGCAGGGTGCGCAAGCCGTTGGGCACACCGGCTTCGCCCAGGGCTTGCACCAAGGGCGCAATGCCAGACGGCAGGTTCAGGCCGCTTTGCCAGCCAGCGGTTTGCTGGCTCAGGCGAAATTCACGGCGCAGGGCGGCCATTTCGTCACGCACCATTTCTACGATTTCGCGGCTGCGCAGGTAGTCGCGAGCGTCCGTGGCTTCCAGGGCTTCCTTGGTTTCGGTGCTGGGCTCTTCAGCGCTGGGGGCGGCCAAAGCGATCACAGCGGGAATGGGAAGAGGCGCGGCTGCCGGGCGGGCCTGGGCTTGCACCAGGTTGCGCAAAAAGGCGTCATCGTCCTGGGTGGGCGCTGCGGCTGGTGCATGCACGCTGACCATCGGCGGTGTGCTGGTGAAGGTGATGGGGGCTGGGCTGGCGGCTTCTGGCTCGTTCAGCGCAGGCGCGTCGGCGGCGCTGGGGTTGCCCATCTCAATGGCCACGACCAACTCGGTCTGTCCGCCCACCTGGTGGTTGGAGATCACCAGCACGTCGGGGCCGTACAGGGCAATGGCCTGGTCGGTGGCGCTGCGGGTGTCACGGGCGAGGATGCGTTTGAGTTCCATGGCGTTGGCTCTTCGGTTCTTCTAGGGGCAGGGGCAAAAAATAGGAAGCGGCTGGCGGTATAGGGCTTACTGGGGCGACTCGGCGTGAACCGTGTGGATCACCTTGACCATCTGGTCTTCCGGGATCTCGCTGTAAGACAAGATCGTCAGGTCACTCACGCGAAAGCGCGAGGCTTTGGACAACCAGGGGCGAATGGCGGGGGAAACCACCAGCACGGCCGGGTGGCCTTGTTCTTCCACAGACCGGGCGCCAGCGCGCAGCGCGCCAAACAGGCGTTCGGCCAAGCCGGGTTCCAGCACCATGCCTTGGTTGGCGCCGTTTTGTTGCAGCACGTTGTGCAGCAGTTGTTCCAGGCTCGGGTCCAGGGTGATGACGGACAGGCTGTTTTTGTCGTCCAGCAGGCCCTGCACGATCATGCGGCCCAGCTTGGGGCGAATGATGGCCGTGAGCTGCTCGGGGTCTTGCGTCCGGCCGCAGGCTTCGGACAGGGCTTCGACGATGGAGCGCATGTCGCGGATGGAGACCGACTCGCCCAGCACGTTTTGCAGCGTGCGGGTGACCACGCCCAGCGACAACTTGCCGGGCACCAAGTCTTCGACCAGCTTGGGCGAACGGGTGGCCAGCTTGTCCAGCAGTTGCTGCACTTCGTCGTGGCTGAGCAAGTCGGCGGCGTTGTCGCGCAGCACTTTGTTCAGGTGGGTGGCGACAGCTGTGCTGGCATCGACCACGGTGTAACCCAGGGTGCGTGCATGGTCGCGCTGCGAGGGGTCGATCCACACGGCGTCCAGACCGAATGCGGGCTCTTTGCAGGGCGTGCCTTCCAGCGTGCCGTAGACCTGGCCGGGGTTGATGGCCATCTCGCGGCCGACCTTGACTTCACCACGACCGCGCACCACGCCTTTGAGGACGATGTGGTACGCGTCGGGGTCGATGTTCAGCGCATCGCGGATACGCACGGGCTGGATCAAAAAGCCCAGCTCCACGGAAAGCTTTTTGCGCACGCCTTTGACGCGCGACATCAGCTGACCACCCGTGTCGGGGTTGACCAGAGGGATCAGGCCGTAGCCGATCTCCAGGCCGATCAAATCAACCTGGTCCACATCGTCCCAGTCCAGCTCTTTGGGGGCTTCGGGCACGCCATCGGCCAGTGCCTTGGCTTCGGGGGTGATCACAGGCTCGGCGTTTTTGCGCAGCACCATGAAGCCCACGCCGGCCGTGGCCACTGCCAGCAGCAAAAACACCATGTGCGGCATGCCGGGCACGACGCCCAAAATGGCCAGGATGCTGGCTGAAATAAAGAGTGCCGACGGGTTGGCCAGTTGGCTGGTCGCCTGCTCGGTCATGTTTTCCGAGGTCGTGACCCGCGTCACGATGATGGCGGTGGCCAGCGACAGGAACAGCGAGGGAATCTGCGCCACCAAGCCGTCACCGATGGTCAGCAGGGTGTAGATGCGACCGGCCTCCGACAGCGACAGGCCGTGCTGGCCAATGCCGATGGCCAGGCCGCCGACCAGGCTGATGATCAAAATCAGCAGGCCGGCCACAGCGTCACCGCTGACGAATTTGGAGGCGCCGTCCATGGAGCCGAAAAAGTCAGACTCTTGCGAGAGTTCTTCACGGCGCTTTTTGGCCGTTGCCTGGTCGATCACGCCAGCGTTCAAGTCCGCGTCAATCGACATTTGCTTGCCGGGCATGGCGTCCAGGGTGAAGCGGGCGTTGACTTCAGACACACGGCCCGCGCCCTTGGTCACCACGATGAAGTTGATGATCATCAAGATCGCAAAAATGATGATGCCCACCACGTAATTGCCGCCAATGACGATGTGGCCGAAAGCGGCCACGACCTTGCCCGCGGCTTCTTCGCCTTCGTGGCCACTGACCAGTACCACCCGGGTTGACGCCACGTTCAGCGCCAGGCGCAGCATGGTGGCAAACAGCAAGACAGAAGGGAAGGACGAAAAGTCCAGCGGTTTGCGCGTGCCGATGGCGATCATGATGATCAGCAGGCTGACCGCAATGTTGAAGGTGAACAAGATGTCCAGCATCCACGGCGGCAGCGGCAACACCAACATGGCCATGATCAGCAGGACCAGCGCCGGAACGCTCAGGCCGGCCATGCTCATCTGCGACAAGTTCTGTCGGATGTTTGACAGGGTCAAAGTGGTCATGAATGGTTAAAATCGGTAAAAGTCAGCAAAAACAACGTTGATTTCGTTGTCGATAGGCATGGTTCAGCAAGCTCTATGCCAGGCAAACCGACACCAACAAGCTGCCGACGGCGGAGCCTGACCCGCCCAACTCGCCAGATAGGCCGCCCAGGAGGCAATTTCTCTCCGGTCACGCTTTTTGCTAGAAGGTCTGCATCCGATCTTGGACTTTTCCTTCTCTTCACGCGAAAACCACATGGACGCCAATTTATCTTTCCCCACTGCCACACCCGCTGCCGCTCTGTCTGGCGCCCCAGGCGCTGTGCCTGACGCGGCTGCCAATCCGTTGGCCGGGCCGCTCAATGGGGCGGACTTTGCCAACGTGCTGGGTAATTTGATGGGGCAGTCCGGGCGGCAAGAACTTGCCGCTGCGGGGCTGGCCGAAGTGGGCCTGAAAGCCTTGCCCTTAGGCCCGCAGATCCAGGTGATCACCGCCGCCGAACCCTTGCCCGATGCCGCCAGCCTGGTGGCCTTCGCCCGCAGCCAGGGGCTGGACGAGTCCACCGTGACCGCTTTGTTTGGCACCGCTGGCGGACCGACCTTTGGGCAGATCAGCGGAAATGCTTTGGCCCCCTTGGGTGGCGTGCCCGCCGCGGATGGCCAGGCACTTCCGCTGGACGGCGCGCCCATGCTGGCGACCGCGGCCTTGCTGGCTATCCAGGTAGGACTCGCCGATGGGGCGACCGCCCATTCAGAGGAATTGGCTCTTCCTGTGGTCAGCGCAGCCCTGCCAACGGGCCTGATGTCGGCCGCCAGCCTGGCGGCTTGGGGCCAACGCGCTGGCACGACTTGGCAAGATGGCACGGCCAGCGACGCCCCAACGGGTTTTGGGGTGCAGGGCTTGAACGATTTGTCTGCCTCGGCCTTGGTCATGGCTAGTTTGAATGCGCCCAGGCCCGCTCCACGGCCTAACGGCGCCCCAACTGTGACGGGGGCCATGGCCCCCCAGGCCGGACTGGCCATGCCCGCCATGCTGGAAGTGCTGAACGCCGCCCCCGGCGTGAGCCAGATGGCCTGGCAGGTCAGCCGCGCGCCCAGCGCCCTAGCCGGCGATGCCGTGGTTCAGGCCCAGGCGGCCACCACGGCGGCCACCGCGGCCACCACGGCGGCCACGGCGGCCACCACGGCCACCACGGCCACCACGGCGGCCACCGCGGCCACCACGGCGGCCACCACGGCGGCCACCACGGCCACCACGGCGGCCACCACGGCGGCCACCACGGCGGCCACCGCGGCCACCACGGCGGCCACCACGGCGGCCACCGCCGACATCATGCAAGAAGCCGCGCGCTTGCGCCTGCAGCCTGACGAGGCCCTGACCCGCCGCTTGGCCGAACTCTCGGGCACCGGTCAAAACACCGTGTGGGCGGCCGTGGCCGGCAGCAACAACCCCGTGGCCACCCAAGCCCGTCTGGACTTGAGCGAATACGCCAGCGCCCTGGGCGAGCAGGCCCCACTGGAGGCCCCTCTTTTAGAAACGCGGCCCGTCGGCAGCACCGGCACCCTGGCCGAAGCAGGGCGCACGCCCAATGCCCCGGTCAACGCCGCCATGGCCCCAGCCGTGCCCCTGCCCAGCCAGCAGGCCGAACGCCTGGCCCACTATGAACAGCTGGCCGAGCGCCTGGGCCAGGCCCTGGCGCAGCGCCTGCAGGCCCAGATCGAGCGCGGCGAATGGAAGGTCCAGATGCGCCTGGACCCCGGCCAGCTCGGTCATATCCAGCTGGAGCTGGACATGCATGCCGGCGGCCTGGATGCGGTGTTCCGCTCCGACAACCAGGTCACCCGGGACTTGATCACGCAGGGAATGTCAAAACTCAGAGACAGTCTGTCAGAGTCAGGCACAACAGTTGCTAATGTCTGGGTGCAAGGCGATTCCCAGCGTCAATCTGGCGGAAATCCGACACCCCAGCGCCAGTCGCCAGGGGACGGGCCAAAAGAGGCTTCGTTGCCTGTGGCCAGCGCCGCGCCGGCCAAAACCGGCCAAGGCACCGAAGGCCTGGATTTGCTGGCCTGAGCGCCAGCGCCATGCCTGAATTTTTGAGCTAACAAGAACCGAGACTGCGAGGTACTGAATGTCCGCTGCTGCTACTGACGAAGTTGTCGAAGCCGAACCGAAAGCGAAATCGTCCCTGATCAAGATCATCCTGGGGGTGGTCGTGCTGTTGGTGCTGATCGCCGGTACGGTGGTGGGCACGCTGTTCTTGTCGGGGTTCTTCAAACCCAAGCCGGTGCTGAGCGCCGAAGAGCAATTGGCCGCGGCCGAGCACGGCGGTGGCGATGGCCACGGTGCACCCGCCAAAGACGGCAAAGATGCCAAGGGCGGCCCACCGGGCAAGCTGACCAAGAAGACGCCTGAGATGACGCGTTTTGACTTCAACTACCTGCAACTCGAACGCGAGTTTTTGGTCAACCTGACCGGCTCCAAGAAAGTCATGTCACTCCAAGTGGCGATCATGACCCGCTACGACCAGCGCGTGGTGGACAACGTCAAGAAGCACGAATTCGCGTTGCGCTCCGTCATGATGGACGTGATGCGCCAAACCGCCGATTCCGACATTGCCAAGCCTGAATTTCGGGTGGAACTGGCCAAGAGGATCCGCGACTCCATGAACACGCTGCTGGAGAAGTACGAAGACTTTGGCGGTATCGAAGACGTGTACTTCACCTCTTTCATCGTCCAGTAAAGACGGCGTCC
Source organism: Polaromonas sp. (assembly GCA_040400935.1). Classification (GTDB taxonomy): domain Bacteria; phylum Pseudomonadota; class Gammaproteobacteria; order Burkholderiales; family Burkholderiaceae_C; genus Polaromonas. The sequence continues at coordinate 74,570 of JBBAPH010000007.1, read as the reverse complement.
CGGACTTCCTTTTTCCTTTGCTTTTGCTCTTACATCGCGCACCCTACCTGCACCATGGCCGATAACTTGTTGTCCCCCGAAGAACTCACGGCCTTGGCCGAGGGTGTCAACGACGGGACCATTCCCGTGGACACCGGCTACAACACGGCGGCTCGGGTGCGCAAGCACGACCTGGCCAGTGAAGACTCCAGCCTGGGCGTGAACGTCGCCTCGGTGGACATGATCAACGAGCGCTTTGTGCGCTTGTTCCGCCTGGGTCTGTTGGAAATGTTGCGCAGCAGCCCGCGCGTCACGCCGACCCGCGTGCAAATCGTCCGCTTTGGCGACTACCTCAAGACTTTGCAGGCGCCGCTGTCAGTCAACGTGGTGCGCATGAACCCCTTGCGCGGCTACTCCATCGTGGTGATTGACCCGGTGACGGTGTTCAGCTCTTTGGACAGTTTTTTTGGCGGCTTCGGCAAAGGTGTGGGGCAACTGCCGCCGACCCGGCTGTTCACGCCGACCGAGACCCGGATCGTCAACATGATCCTGGACGTGTTTTTTCGCTCGCTCAAAGAAGCCTGGCAACCGCTGATGGAGCTGGACTTCGAGCTGGTGAGCTCGGAGATCAATCCGCAGTTCGCCCAGATCGCCGACGAGAACGACTTGGTCATCTTGACGCGTTTTGAGGTCGAAGGCGGCACCAACACGCAGGGCTTCATTGACCTGGTGTACCCCTATTCATCGCTCAAGCCCGTGCGCGAGTTGCTGCGCAACCGCGTGCAAACCGGCGACGGCAACGAAGAGTCAGACAACCAGTGGCGCGACGACCTGAGCACGGCTGTGGACGGCGCCAGCGTGGAGCTGCGCGTGATGCTCGGCGAGATTGCTTCGAGCTTTGGCGCCATCGAGGCCCTGCAGCCGGGCGACGTGCTCTACTTTAAAAAGCCCGATCTGGCCCGCATGCTGATCGCCGATGTACCGGCCTTTGACGTGCAAGTTGGCGCGCTGGGCACGCAGACCGCGGTGCAAATCGAGCACGCCGTGGTGCCCGGGCGGCAGTAAACCCTGGCCAGCCAGCCCGATCCTTTTGACCCTCTTTCGATTTTTTCAGGACGCCCGACCATGAACGACACCGTCAACACTGCCGCCGCCGGCACCCAAGACGCCTCTGGGCAGATCAACCCGGACGTGCTGCAAAACATCTCCGTGACGCTGTCGGTCGAAGTCGGCCGCGCCATGATCAAGATCCGCGACCTGATGCGTCTGACCCAGGGCAGCGTGGTGGAGCTGGACCACATCGCTGGCGAGCCGCTGGACCTTTTGGTCAACAAGACCGTGGTCGCCCAGGGCGAGGTGGTGCTGGTCAACGACCGCTACGGCATTCGCCTGACGCGCGTGGTGCCAGCGTCTGAACGAATGAAGAATCTTTGAGCCATGGCCACAGGCGTTTCCGGCATGGACGTGTTGCGCATGGTCGCCAGCTTGGTGCTGGTTTTTGGCCTGCTCGGCGGTCTGCTGTGGATGCTGCGGCGCATGCAAACTCTGCGCCCCAATGGCCAGACGCGCCAGTTGCAGGTGATTGAATCCATCAGCCTGGGCCCCCGCCAAAAAGTCGCGCTGCTGCGCGTGGGCGAGCGCGAAGTGCTGGTCGGCATCAGCCCGGCCCAGCTCACCGCCTTGGGTGAGTGGCCGCTCGGGCAGCTAGGCGCCGCGTCGCTGCAAGATGCTGCTGCTCCTGCTGCGGCCCCGAAAAAGTTTTCTCTGGAGCCTTCTGATGCGCCGTAATTTTTGGCTGGTGGCCTTGCTGCTGGTCTTGCCGTTGGTCTTGCCGATGGCGGCTTGGTCGCAGGGCCTGCCCATGGTCACGTCCAGCGCCGGCGCCAAGGGCACGCAGTACAGCGTGACTTTGCAGCTCTTGGCGTTGATGACGACGCTGACGCTGCTGCCTTCGCTGCTGCTGATGATGACGTCTTTTGTGCGCATCATCATCGTCATGTCGCTCTTGCGCCAAGCGCTTGGCACCGGCCAGACGCCGCCCAATATCGTGCTGGTGGGGCTGGCCTTGTTCCTCACGCTGTTCATCATGCAGCCCGTGATTGGCGAGGTCTACCAAAACGCCCTGATGCCCTACATGGACAAAGGCATGGCGCTGGACAAAGCGTTGGCCGCCGCCGAAGCGCCGATCCGCAACTTCATGATGAAGCAGACCCGCGGCGACGATATTGCGCTGTTTATGCAAATCGCCCGCAAAGGCGAAGCCATGGACCCGGCTTCAGTGCCTTTCCTGACGCTGGTGCCAGCCTTCATCACCTCTGAGCTGAAAAGCGCTTTCACCATTGGCTTTCTGATCTACATCCCGTTTGTCGTGATCGATCTGATCGTGGCCAGTGTGCTGATGTCGATGGGCATGATGATGCTCTCGCCCATGATGATTTCCATGCCTTTCAAGTTGATGCTGTTTGTGCTGGTGGACGGTTGGGGCCTGATCATGGGCTCACTGGCGTCCAGCTTTGTGATTTGATTACTTTTTAAGAGCGCGATATGGACACCTCCACCGTTGTTGACCTTGGCAACCAGGCCCTCTGGATGACCATCTTGATCTCGGCCCCGCTGTTGGCCGTCGCCCTGTTTGTGGGCTTGGCCATCGGTATCGTGCAAGCGGCCACCTCGGTCAATGAATCGACGCTGAGTTTTATCCCCAAGCTAGCCGCCATGGCGCTCACGCTGGCGGTGGTGGGCGGCTGGCAAATTGCCACCATGGTGGAGTACACGCGCAGCATTTTCTTGCGCATTCCCACCTTGTTCACCTGAAGCGCAACGGCTCAGAACTGTCATGAACATCGCCGCCATTGACGTCATTGAGCGCTTTTATGCGCTGCTGTGGCCGATGCTGCGCATGACGGCTTTGATGTTTGCCGCGCCGGTTTTTTCCATGCAGGCCATGACCGGGCGCATTCGCATTTTGTTGGCGCTGGCGCTCGCCTTCATGATCTACCCCATGTTTGACTGGCCGCGCATAGACCCGCTGTCAGCCGCTGGTCTGATGGAAATCGCCAACCAGCTCGCCATCGGATTTTTGATGGGCCTGATCTTGCAGATCGTCACCGCGGCGGTGGTGGTGGCGGGCCAGGCGATCTCTAACTCCATGGGCCTGTCCATGGCCAGCATGATTGACCCCAACTTGGGCAACGTGCCTGTGATCTCCCAGTTTTTGGTGATCCTGTCCACCTTGATTTTTGTCGGCCTGGGCGGTCACGGCATTTTGCTGGGGCTGTTGATTGAGAGTTTCAGCAGCTTCCCGGTGGGCAAGCCGCTGGTGAGTGCCACGGCCTGGACCCAGCTCTTGATGTGGAGTTCCATGGTGTTTTGGGGCGCCTTGCTCACGGCTTTGCCCGTGATGGTGACCTTGCTGTTCATCACCGTGGGCCTGGGTGTGGCCACGCGCGCGGCGCCCAGCCTGAATATTTTCTCCGTGGGTTTGCCCGCCACCATCGTGGTCGGGTTCTTGGTGCTGATCTTGTCGCTGAGCAGCATTGGCTCGCGCATTCAGTGGCTGTGGGCTCAGGGTTTCGTGCAAATTCGGACCCTGTTGGGTTTGGCATAAAGAAGGCTGGCCACCATGAGTGACAGCGGCGAACGCACCGAAGATCCCACCGCCAGGCGCCTGAGTCAGGCCTTGGACGAGGGGCAGGTCGCGCGCTCGCAAGAGCTGCCAGCGGCCGCCGTCATGATTTCGGCCTCGGCCATCATGCTGTCCATGGGCAGCCTGTGGGTCTCACGTTTGACGGATTTGACGGCGATCAGCTTCACCTTTGACCGCAAAACGCTGGACACCCCCGAGTTGTTGCCCGGCACCTTCTTTAGCTTCCTGGGCCAGGGCTTGCTGCTGGTCACGCCCTTGCTGCTGGTCACGGCCATCGTCGCCATCCTGGCATCAGGTGTCACGGGTGGCTTTCACTTTTCCATGAAAGCGCTGCAGCCCAAGTTCAGCAAGCTCGACCCCCTGGCCGGCCTCAAACGCATGTTCGGCACGCATGCCTTGGTGGAGTTGCTCAAGGCCCTGGCCAAGTTTTCGGTGGTGGCGATCGTGCTGTGGATGCTGATCAACCAACACGCCGCCGAGCTGATGCTGATCGGACAGATGGGGCTCAAACCTGCGCTGGGCGCGGCGGGCCGCATGATCACCGAGTCAGCCCTGTGGCTGACGATGAGCTTGCTGCTGATTGCTTTGATCGACGCGCCCTACCAGAAGTGGAGCCACATCAAGGGCCTGCGCATGACCAAGCAGGAAGTCAAAGACGAGATGAAGGACATGGAAGGCCGGCCCGAGGTCAAGGCGCAGATCCGCCGTCGCCAGCGCGAGATGGCCAACAACCGCATGATGCAAAAGGTCAAGGACGCCGACGTGGTGATCACCAACCCCGAGCACTTTGCCGTGGCCCTGGCGTACGACCCGACGTCCGACGGCGCGCCGATTTTGCTGGCCAAGGGTGCTGACGAAATCGCCGCCCGCATCCGCGAAGAAGCCAAGAACAACGGCGTTGAAATGTTCGCCTCGCCGCAACTGGCACGGGCGCTGTACTTCAGCACCAAGGTCGACCAGACCATCCCCGAGGCGCTGTACCACGCAGTCGCCCCAGTCATCGCTTACGTTTTCAGCCTGGCCCAGGTCCGCCCCGGTGTGGAACCCATGGCCCGACCCCAACCCAAGATACCGCCTTCCATGCGCTTTAACGCCAATGGCGAACTCGACAACCAGGAGGCTGCCGCATGAGCGACTTGTCTCTGAGCTTGTCCCCCGACGGCAGCGCCTTGCCGTCTTTGTTTTTCCGCGCCGCCGACCGGTTGCGGCTGGAGGGCTGTGTGGCGGCCATTTGCCAGGAAGGCCGCAGCTTGGCGCTGTCGAGCCAGCACGACGCTGCCTTGGACCACTACGGCCAGTTGCTGGTGGCGCGCTTGCGCCAGGCTGCACCCGGTGCGCAGCTGGAGGTGTATTTCCCGACCAACACCGACGCCATGCTCACCCGCTTTAACGAAGCGTTGGCCCAGCAGTCGCTGCGCCAGGCCATGCAGGAGCAAGGTCGGGCGGCGGGGCAGGGCACTGGACAGAGCGAGCCAGCCAGCCCGGCGGCCGAAAAAATCTGGCTGGTGCACGACGCTGGCGCCTTGGCCGAGCACGAGCTGCAATTGCTGGCGCGGCTGGTCACCAATTTCCCTGGCGCCAACATCCGCGTGGTCTTGCTTTTAGGCGGCAGCACGCGCAGCCGCAAGGCCTTTGACTCGCTGGGTCGGCGCATCGTGCGCTGGGACATTGAAGGCCCCACACCCGAGCAAGCCCAGGCCATGCTGGCCCAGGCGCGCAACGACGGTTGCGAAGGCCTGGTGAGTGATCTGCTGCAAAAAATTCAACCGGCACTGAGCGCCCCCGTGCGCGGCCGCACCCCTTTGGTCGACGGCGATGACCTGCAAGCCCTGGGCTTGGCTGCAACGACAGAGGTCGCTGGCCAGCAGTCCAGTCAGGCCAGCCCGTTTGCCTTGTCCGCGCACGAGGCTTTGCAGCGCCGACAAACAGGCAACACGGCCAAAGCCACCAAAGCAAGCCAAGCAACCAAAGCAACCAAAGCAACTAAGTCGCCTTCAACTTTCAAAGCCCCAACAGTGCTGAGCCGAGGCATTCCGCTGGGCCAGCGCTTTGGCCTGGCTGTTGCCGGCCTGCGCCGCTTGCCTTGGCGCCGCCTCGCCGCTTTGCTGCTGGCCGTGTCGGGCTGGGCACTGCGCCATGCGCCGCGTGCCCTGGGCGGCTTGGTCACGCTGGTTCGCCAGCGTGCCGGCTGGGTGGCCGTGATCGGCGCCTTGGGCCTGGGCTCCGTGGCCGTGGCATCTTGGTTGCACCCCAATTTGTTCAGCCGCAAGAGCGTTGCAGCCGAGCCTGCCGCCGCCAAGGCCCCTGCCAAAGGCGCTGCGCTCAAGCCTTCAGAGAGCTCAGCCGACAGCCGCGAAACCGCACGGATGGCCCGGCGCAGTGCCGAGATGATCACGGAGTCCAAACCATGAGCGAGCCCCCAGTCCAGGTGATCCGCGACGAGTCGCCCCACAAAGTGGAGATGTCCGAACACTCCAGAGTCGCAGCCAGCAAAACAGCTGAGGTGGGCGCGCCGTCTGTGCGCAAGGTCTTGGCCTCGCCTGAGGCTGAAGTTTCTGAGTCCCTGCCCGCGCAAGAGCACCGCGTGCTGGCGCCTGACGAGCTCACTCGCCCCGCCAATGGCAATGTGCTGGTTCCTCCGCCCTTGGCGGCTGGGGCAGCGCCAGTGCTGCAAATACCCGAGGGGCAGGTCTCGGCAGCGGCCAGCGCGCTAGAAATTCCTGGCGCGCACGACAAGGTGCTTGCCACGCTGGACATACCGGCTGGCGAGGCTTCTGAGCGCAACAGCCTTGCTATTCCAGCTGGCCAAGGCGCCGATGTGCCTACGCTGGACATACCCGTCGGCGAGTCAGCGGCTACACCCGAGCTGAACTTGACGCCTGCCAGCGACGCGCCGAGCGCGCGCCTGGACCCGGCCGTCATCAAGACCATGCTCAGCGAGCTGAACGTGGCTGCCAGCAACGAGACGCTGCAAGAGCAGCTGGGTGGCCCGGACGCGGTATGGGTGGAAATGGACTACCCGGCCCGCATCATCAAACTCAAGATCGAGAACGACAAAGTACGCGACAAGCTTGACACCCTCGAGCGGGCCTTGGGTTCGCCCGCTGATGGCGCCTGAGGCGCGCCCCCTGAAAGGAAATGACCATGAACGCCACCGCATCCCCCACCGCTGACGCCCACGTTGACGATAGCGTCAACCCGGCTGCTGCCGAGCCCCACGCCATGGACGAGGCTGAAATGAAAGACATGAAGCTGGTCGTGCTCGACTCAGCCGAGCTGGCCACCCGCGCCGCCGGGCTGGCCGCACAGGCTGGCGCTGACTTGCGTGCCGCTTCCGAGAAGTTGCAAGGCGGCCAGAAAAAGCAAACGAAGATGACCATGATCTTGCTGGGCGTGGCCGGCGTGCTCATGCTGATCGCAGCCATCGTGTTTGCCGTGATGAGCGCGCGCCTGCAAAGCCGCGTCAGCCAGCTCGACGCCATGGTGTTGGCGGTGGGCAAGCGGGTGGTGGAAATGGACGCGTCCATGGAAATGGTCGGCTCGGTGCAAGAGGCGCTCAAGGAAGTGGTGGTCAAGCAGACCGCGCTGGTCGCCTTCCAAGCCAAGATCGACGAGCGCCTGGAAGAAGTCATCAAGAGCGCCACCAACATCCCCGAGCTGACCGCCAAGCAAGTCGACGGCAAGACCCAGGCCATGACCAAGCAAGTGCAGTCGCTGGACGGCCGGGTTGCCGCACAGGCTGCGTCGCTCAAGCAACTGGCCACCCAGATGCAAGGCATGCAAACCGCCATGGGTGATGCAGGCGCGGCTCGCCGCGAACTCGACGCCATCCAGCGCCAGCAACGCGAACGCGCCGCGGCAGAAAGCAACGCCACCTCGTCGGCTGCTGCCGCTGCCCGCGCCCGTGAACGCATGCTGCAGTATCCGCGCGTGCCGCCGGCGGAAAAGCCGTGATGTGCCCGCTCTGAAGCCGCTGCTTGTGCTTCAGAAAAGCAAAAGCCTCTGCCCGTAACAGGTCAGAGGCTTTTTTCTTGGGGCAAGCCTTAAGAAGCCAAGCCAGGCCGCAAGTCGTATTTGTGGATTTTTTCGATCAGCGTGGTCCGCTGCAGCGTGAGCAGGCGCGCGGTCTGTGACACATTGCCGTCGGTGCGGGTCAGCGCTTGCGAGATCAAGTCGCGCTCGATGTCGGCCAGCCGTTCCTTGAGCGACAAGCCATTGGGCGGCAAGGTGGCCAGGCCCTGGGCCAGCATGATGATGGACTCGACGTCGCTGGGCTCTTCGGGCGGCGGCACTTGGCCGGGCTCGATCAGCGGTGCTTCAAAAGAAGGCGGACGCGGCGCCAGGCTTTGGCTGGGGCTGGTACAGCGCTCGGCTTGCAGGGCCGCCAACCCTTTGGGCAGCAAATTGGCGGGCACGGTGCCCAGCGCCAGGTGCTGGCTGGCAAACAGGGTGCTGAAACGGTCCACCAGATTCGACAACTCACGCACATTGCCGGGCCAGCGGTAGCTCTGCAGGGCCTGCAGGAAGTCGTCGGTGAAAGTAATCGGCTTGCTGCCCTTGCCCGCAAAGCGTTTGGCAAAAAAGGTCAGCAGCTCGTGCACGTCATCGCTGCGGTCCCGCACCGGGGCGGTGTTCAGCGGCAGCACGTTCAAGCGGTAATACAAGTCTTCGCGAAAACGGCCAGCGGCGATTTCGGCTTCCAGGTCGCGGTGCGTGGCAGCCACCACGCGCACATCGACTTGCACCGGGCGGGTGCCGCCCACCGGGTCAACGGTGCGCTCTTGCAGCACGCGCAGCAACTTGACTTGCATGTCCAGCGGCAAGTCGCCAATCTCGTCCAGAAAAATCGTGCCGCCATGGGCCAGCTCAAAGCGGCCCACGCGGTCGGCCACGGCGCCCGTGAAAGCGCCTTTGCGGTGGCCAAACAGCTCGCTCTCGATCAGTTCCTTGGGAATCGCCGCGCAATTGATGGGCACAAAGTTGCCCGCGCTGCGCACCGACTGGTCGTGCAAAGCCCGCGCCACCAGTTCTTTGCCTGTGCCGCTTTCGCCCGTGATGAGCACGGTCGCGGTGGCGTCGGCCACGCGCTCGATCAGGTCACGGATGGCCTGAGCAGCGGCGCTTTTGCCGATAAAGGGAATGGTGGAGGGCGTCAAAACGGGTAAGCAGTGAGCCGAAGAGTCAATAGTTACCACTATGACACATAAATTTACAGATGTGATTGATTTGTCACTGTTTGTCTTTTTTAGGCACATTTACGAAGGCGGGGGAGTGGGATGGCAGGGCGGACTCAAGGTTGGCGAACTCATGCCGATTCTTGGTGAGCAAGGGGCAGCCGCCGACTGAACTGACCGCCTGACTGACCTGACTGACCTGACCGACCTTTGCTGATCTGCCCGGCCGACTGCCTGCCAGACCTGCCCGTTGATTGCCGCAGCCTCCGCCGCGACAGAGCTTTGACCCGACTTGAGAGGACCCGCCATGTACCGAGCCATTCCTGACCGCCCCCGTTTTGCAGCCGCCCTGACCGCTGCCAGCCTTGCCGCCCTGGCCTTGACGGGTTGCCAGTCGCTGGACCTGCTGCGCCCGCAGGCCAAGGCAGACGCCGGCATGATCGCGCCATTGGTTGAAAAACGTGAAACCCTGACGGCCACCGGCTACGCGGTTATCAGCGTGCAAAACCACCGCAACCCGGCCCAGCAGCGTTTGCTGGCGATTCGCGCTTCGAAGCTCGACGCCTACCGCTCGCTGACCGAGCAGGTCTACGGCCAGCAGCTCGACGCCACCACCACCGTGGCCGACATGACGGTGCAAAACGACACCTTCCGCACCAAGGTCGAAGGAGTGATCTACGGCGCGGTGCTGGTCAGCATCACCCCGGCCGGTGAAGACACGTATGAAACCACTTTGTCGCTGGACCGCACCGTCGTGCATGACCTGCGCGCTTTGTACCTGGGCCAAGTGGCCAGCAAAGCCCGTCGCTGATCTGCCGCCGCGCCGCACCGCTATGAAAGCCCTTGCTTTGCCTTTGCTGGCTCGCCAACGCCGCGCTGGCGCTGCCGCGCTGCTGTGCGCTGGCTTGGGCCTGGCCATGCCGCTGTGCGCCGAAACCAGCATCACCCTGACCCCTGAAGAGCGGTTGCAGGCGATTCGGCTGGGCCTGGTCCAGACGGCGCTGCAAGGCGCCACCGAGGTGCAGGCCGGTGCCTGGATTGACGGCCAAGGCGCTCTGCAGCAAGCCAGCACCTTCCGGTCGGGCATGCAGGTGCGCGGCGTGCAGGTGCTGTCTTACCAGCGCGACGCCAGCGGCCAGCCGCAGGCTGAGCTGAAAGTGGCGCACAAGCAGGACTTGGTGAAAACGCCTGAAGCGGCTGCTCACAAGCCGAGCCCAGCGGCGAACGCCGCCAAATCTGCTGCGCCGGTTTGTGCCAATGGCGAAGTACCCGGCGCCAGTGGCCGCTTGCGCCATTTGCTGGGCGTGCAGGTCGAGTCCGTGGGGCCGTGGGCGGTGGACGACCGTCCCGCCATGGCCGATGCGGCGCATGGCCTGCTCAACCACTGGCTGCAAGCCAGCCAAGCGGCCGCCAGCTGGCGCATGCTTGAGCAAGCCGCCGCGCACAGCGGGTCGGCCTACGAGCGCTTCTTGACCGGCGCCGGCAATGAAATGCTGGTGCCGTGGAACGCCCGCGTGCGTATCAGCCCAGCCAGCGGCGGCGCCGTCAATTCCATGCTCGGTTCTGCGCTGCCCAGCGCGCTGGCCTGGGCCGGCTTGCAGCCTTTGCGCGCCTTGCCTGTGCAAGTGCATTTCACGGTGCAGGCGCCAGGGCAGAGCGCCATCGGCTGGCAAGCCAGCGCCGAGCTGGTGCTCCATGCCGAGCCGCAACGCTGGGGCCCGTACCGCTTGTCGTCGGGCAGCCAGGCTGCCTTGAGCGCGCTGGTGCAAGGCTGGGCGAAAACACTCAGCGTCCGCCTGGCTTGCGAGCCGCTGCGCCCAGAGGTGCTGCACGTGCAAGGCAAGAATTTGCAGATCAACGCGGGCTCACTGGCGGGTGTGCGTGCCGGTGACGAATGGTTGCTGGCCGATCGCCAACGCTTTCCCGGCCAGTTGCTGGACCCCGGCGTGGCCGGTCAAACGGTACTGGCCCGCGTGCAGCAAGTCAGCCCCCTGCAGGCCAGCTTGCAAGTGGTGGCCGGGCCCGCCGCTTCCGTGCAAGCGCGCTGGCAAGCCTGGCCGTCTGAGTCGCCCGGGCAGTGATGCCCGGGTCAAAATACGAATTTCCCCCAACTTTCGCCCCGTTTTATCCGAAAGACCTGCCATGTCCGCTCACTTCACCCACCGCCTGAAGCGTTGTGCCGCCTTGTTGGCTTTGAGCTGGGCGGGTCTGGCCGCTGCGTCCGACGCGCCAGCTGCTGCTGCGGCCCCTGCCGCCCCTGCGCCGACCGCCAAGGCCGCCTCTGCGCCCGCCAGTTATGACGCACCGGCCGCGATGGCGACACGCCCTGCAATGTCCCCCGCCGCCAGCCACAGCCCAGCGCCGGCTGGCAACACCTACCTGGCTCAGCGCGGCGAAACGCTGGACGCGGTCATCAAAAAAACCATGGCCGACAGCCCGCTCAAGGTGGAGTTGCTGCGCCAGGCCTTTGTGCAGGCCAATCCGCACGCCTTTCCCAATGGCAAGCCCGGCCGCCTGCCGCCCGGCGTGGTGCTGCATGTGCCTGACCATGTGCAACTGATGCGCGGCCTGCTGATTCCCCTGCTGCAACCCGGCGAGGCTTACCTCGGGGGCACAGCGTCCGCTTCATCTGAAGAACGGCGGCGCTGGGTCCGCTTCCCTTGATCGGCACGGCGGACCTCAGCCTCGCGCAGGCTGCCGGTCGCGCCAACCCGATATTTCTGGAGGGCAAGCTGCTGCCGCTGACGGCGTCGGCGGCGAGCGAACTGGGCCTCAAAGAAGGCGATGTGGTGCCAGCCCTGGTGCAAGCCCGTGGCAACGACCTGGCCTTGCTCATGCGCGGGCGCATGTTGGACCTGCCGCCCAACAGCAACCTCACCGCGGGCCAAAACCTGAACCTGCAGGTGCAAATCGCACCCAACGGCGTCTTGACCTTGGTGCCCCTGGCTCCACCGCCCACAGCCGCTGCAGCGCTGCCCTTGTTACCGGGTGGGGCGGCCGCTCTTTTTTCACGGGTGGGCAACCTCTTGTTTCGACCGCCCGGTCAGCCCAGCCTGGCCCAGCTTTTTTCGCCCGGCGTGATGGAGGCCTTGCTCAAAAACTCCCCGCGTATCGATTTACAGACGCAGTGGCGCGGCCTGCAACTATCCATGGCGCAACTCACGCCCCAGGCGCTGAGCCAGGCGGTAGCCGCCGCCATGGGGTCTGAAGTCTGGCTCGCACGCGGGCTGCCCGCCGGGCCAGCCGACCCCAAGCAACTGCTGCGCCGCTTGCTGGGGGAACTTGAAAAGACCAGCAAGGACGAAGGCGGCGAAGGCCTGATTGAAGGGCTGGGCGAGCTGCGCGAAGGTATTCAAGAGCTGGAGGCCTCTCAAGTGCAGGCGGTCCAGGCCCAGGCCCAACGCGAAATGCTGTTCAGCATGATGCTGCCTTTTGCCGACGCCGAGCCGGTCGAGCTGGTGTTCAGGCGCGCGCCGCGCCAAGGCGACGAAGCCCCGCCGCTGGTGGTCAACGTGCATTCGCGCAGCCAGGCGCTGGGCGAGATCTGGCTCAAAACGCAGTTGAACAACGGGGACAAGGTCGAGCTGACCATGTGGGCCTTGAACGGCGCGGTGGTCGAGCAAGCCCGCCAGCGCAGCGCCGAATTGGGCCAGCAACTGAGCGACGCGGGGCTGGCCATGCAGTCCTTTCAGATCATGCACGGCGCAAGACCCGCGCAGCCAGCCGACTGGGTGCCGTCCGGCCGAGGCATGGTGGTGGACGTGGCGGCATGAGCTACCGCAAGCAGGCCGTGGCCCTGGAATACGGGCCCAACACCACGCCCATGGTGGTGGCCAAGGGCGAGGGCGAGTTGGCCGAGCGCTTGATTGAAGAAGCCCGGCGCCAGGGCGTGTACGTCACCGAAGACCCGCAGTTGCTGGCCCTGCTCAGTCGCTTGAATGTGGATGAGGAAATTCCGGCCGAGCTCTACACCGCTGTGGCGGTGATTTTGTCGTGGGTGTACTGGCTCAAGGGCATGCGGCCGGGGGACGAAAAAAAAGGCGCGGCTTAAGCTGTGTCTTAAGCCGCGCCTTTTGCTGAAGGGGCAGCCCTTACATCAGCAGGTGTTCGCCCGCGTTGTCGCCACCCAAAATCACGTAGTTCACCTTGCGGATGTCCATCAGCTTGGTGCCGCCCGAGTAGCTGATGGAGCTTTGCACGTCCTGCTCCATCTCGATCAGCGTGCTGGCCAGCGTGCCCTTGATGGGCTCCAGGATGCGCTTGCCTTCGACGTGCTTGTACTCGCCCTTGTTGAAGTCGCTGGCCGAGCCGTAGTACTCCTTGAACAACTGGCCGTCGACTTCCACCGTCTTGCCAGGCGACTCTTCGTGACCCGCAAACAGCGAGCCGATCATGACCATGGACGCGCCAAAACGAATCGACTTGGCAATGTCGCCATGGCTGCGAATGCCGCCGTCGGCAATGATGGGCTTGGTGGCCACGCGGGCACACCATTTGAGTGCCGAGAGCTGCCAGCCGCCCGTGCCAAAGCCGGTCTTGAGCTTGGTGATGCAGACCTTGCCCGGCCCCACGCCCACCTTGGTCGCGTCAGCGCCCCAGGTCTCCAGGTCAATCACCGCCTCGGGCGTGGCCACGTTGCCGGCAATCACAAAGGTGCTGGGCAGCTTGTCCTTGAGGTAGGCAATCATGTCCCGCACGCTGTCGGCATGGCCGTGGGCAATGTCGATGGTCACGTACTCGGGGGCTAAGCCTTCTTTCGCCAGCGTGTCCACAGTGGCCTTGTCAGCGGCTTTCACGCCCAGCGAGATCGAGGCGTAAGCGCCTTGGGCGCGCATGTCCCGCACAAACTGCACGTTGTCCAGGTCAAAACGGTGCATGACGTAAAAGTAACCGTTCTGCGCCATCCACAGGCAGATTTTTTCATCCACCACGGTCTTCATGTTGGCCGGCACCACCGGCAGTCGGAAGGTGAGGCCACCCAGCGTCACGCCGGCGTCGCATTCCGAACGGCTTTCTACCCGGCATTTGCGGGGCAGCAGCAAGATGTTGTCGTAGTCAAAAATTTCCATAACCCAAGCTCTCCATAGACTGTTGATACAGGTGGGCGCTTGGACTGACCCGGCTTGCGGTGCGGCTTCCAGACAAATGAAGCGGCCACAAAAAACCGGGCGCAATTGCTTGGGCCCGGTGACTGATTCTAAACCTACTTGGGTTGACCCCTGGAGCCAGACCCTGCGCCCACGGCCCGCCCTTCCTACAATGGTCGGCTATGTTTGCAGACCCCTCCGCTTCGCCCCTTCTTGACAACCTCAACCCCGAGCAATTGGCCGCCGTCACGCTGCCGGACACGCATGCGCTGATCCTGGCCGGGGCGGGGTCGGGCAAGACCCGGGTGCTGACCACGCGCATTGCCTGGTTGCTGCAAACCGGGCAGGTCACGCCGGGCGGCATTTTGGCCGTGACGTTTACCAACAAGGCTGCCAAGGAAATGCTGCTGCGCCTGTCGGCCATGCTGCCGGTGAATGTGCGCGGCATGTGGATCGGTACGTTTCACGGCCTGTGCAACCGCTTTGTGCGGGCGCATTACAAGCTGGCCAATTTGCCGCAGAGCTTTCAGATTCTGGACACACAAGACCAGTTGTCGGCCATCAAGCGCTTGTGCAAGCAGTTCAACGTGGACACCGAGCGCTTTGAGCCCAAGCAGTTGTCGTGGTTCATCGCCGCCTGCAAGGAAGACGGGATGCGCGCCAAGGACGTGCCGGTGCGCGACGAGGAAAGCCGTAAAAAAGCCGAGATCTACGCCCTGTATGAAGAGCAATGCCAACGCGAAGGCGTGGTCGATTTTGGCGAGCTGATGCTGCGCAGCTACGAGCTGCTGCGTGACAACCCGCCGATTCGCGAGCATTACCAGCGGCGCTTTCGCCACATCCTGATTGACGAGTTCCAGGACACCAACAAGCTGCAATACGCCTGGATCAAGATGCTGGCCGGGCAGGGCGACGATGCCGCCCAAGGCCCGGGCGCCATGCCCGGCGGCTCCGTGGTGGCAGTGGGTGACGACGACCAGAGCATTTATGCCTTTCGCGGCGCACGCGTGGGCAATATGAGTGATTTTGTGCGCGAGTTCGCGGTGACGCACCAGATCAAGCTGGAGCGCAACTACCGCAGCTTTGGCAATATTTTGGATTCGGCCAATGCGCTGATCAGCCACAACAGCAAGCGCCTGGGCAAAAACCTGCGCACCGAAGCTGGCCCGGGCGAGCCGGTGCGCGTGTATGAAAGCACCAGCGACTTTGCCGAGGCGCAGTGGTTTGTGGACGAGGTCAAGCAACTGGTGCGCGAAGGCACGCCGCGCCAGGAAATCGCGCTGCTTTACCGCAGCAACGCCCAAAGCCGGGTGATGGAAACCGCGCTTTTTAATACCGGCGTGCCCTACCGCGTGTACGGCGGCTTGCGCTTTTTTGAGCGGGCCGAGATCAAGCACGCGCTGGCCTATTTGCGCTTGTTGGAGAACCCGCACGACGACACCAGCTTTTTGCGGGTGGTCAACTTTCCGCCGCGCGGCATTGGTGCGCGCAGCATCGAGCAGTTGCAAGACATTGCCCGCGCTTCGGGCTGCTCACTCAACGACGCGGTCAGCGCCGTCACGGGCAAAGCTGGTACCAACCTGGGCGCCTTTGCCGCCAAGATCGACGTGCTGCGCGAGCAGACGGCTGGCTTGACGCTGCGCGAAATCATTGAGCTGGTGTTGGCGCACAGCGGTTTGGAAGAACACTACCGGCTGGACAAAGAAGGCCAGGACCGGCTGGAGAACTTGGGCGAACTGGTCAACGCCGCCGAGTCTTTTGTGAGCCAAGAAGGTTTTGGCCGCGACGCGGTGGCGCTGCCGGTGGACGAGCACGGCATGCCGGTCGGCTCCTTGTCACCCTCGCTGTCCCAGTCCCCCGCCAGCCAGGGGCTGGACCCGAACGCGCCGTGGCTGGACCAGATCGACCCAACCGATCCCCCGCTGGGCAACTTGGCGCCTGATGCCGACACGGGCGAAACCCTGTCGCCGCTGGCGGCTTTCTTGACGCATGCCGCGCTGGAGTCCGGCGACAACCAGGCTCAGGCCGGGCAAGAAGCGGTGCAACTCATGACCGTGCATTCGTCCAAAGGCTTGGAGTTTGACTGCGTCTTCATCAGCGGCATCGAAGAAGGCTTGTTCCCGCACGAAAACGCCATGACCGACCAGGGCGGCGTCGAGGAAGAGCGCCGCCTGATGTACGTAGCCATCACCCGCGCCCGCAAGCGCCTGTACCTCAGCCATTCGCAGACCCGCATGCTGCATGGGCAGACCCGCTACAACCTGAAAAGCCGTTTCTTTGAAGAATTGCCTGAGTCGGCATTGAAATGGATCACGCCGAAAAACCAGGGCTTTGGTTCGGGCTTTGGCGGCGGTGGTGGTTCGAGCTGGCAGGGTGGCTCGGGTGGTTCAGGCGGTGGCCGCAGCGATTGGGCATCCAATGCCTACGCCTCGCGCAACGCCGGCACCGAACGATTCGCCAACCCGCCCGTGCCGCCGCAAAAAAATGCCCCGGCGCACGGCTTGAAAGCCGGCACCGAGGTGTTCCACGCCAAGTTCGGCGAAGGCCGGGTCAAGATGCTGGAAGGCTCAGGCGACGATGCCCGGGCGCAAATTGATTTCACGCGGCATGGCGTGAAGTGGCTGGCACTGAGCGTGGCCAAGCTGACGATCGTGAACTGAGTCCTTCGACGGGCTCAGGACAGGCCCCGTCGACTGGCTCCGGACGATCGGGGGGCGCCTTACTCCGTCGGCAAAAAGCCTTCAATCGACAAGTAGCGCTCACCCGTGTCGTAGTTAAAGCCCAGCACCTTGGCGCCGGCGGGTAGCTCGGGCAGTTTTTGGGCAATGGCGGCCAGCGTTGCGCCGCTGGAGATGCCGACCAACATGCCTTCTTCACGCGCGCTGCGCCGGGCCATCTCGCGGGCGGGCTCGGCGTCCACCTGTATCACGCCGTCCAGCAAGTCCACCTGCAAGTTGGCGGGAATGAAGCCCGCGCCAATGCCTTGAATAGGGTGGGGCGAAGGCGCGCCGCCGCTTATGACCGGGCTTTGGCTCGGCTCGACCGCAAAGACTTTGAGCTGCGGCCACTTTTTCTTGAGCACCCGAGCCACGCCCGTGATGTGGCCGCCCGTGCCCACGCCGGTGATGATGGCGTCCAGGCCTTCGGGGAAGTCGGCCAGGATTTCCAGGGCCGTGGTGCGCTCGTGCACTTCAATGTTGGCGGGGTTTTCAAACTGCTGAGGAATCCAGGACTGCGGTGTGGCGGCGGCCAACTCTTGCGCGCGGGCAATCGCGCCCTTCATGCCTTTTTCGCGCGGCGTCAGATCAAACTTGGCGCCGTAGGCCAGCATCAGCCGGCGCCGCTCCACCGACATGCTGTCGGGCATGACCAGGATCAGCTTGTAACCCTTGACGGCGGCGACCATGGCCAGGCCCACGCCGGTGTTGCCCGATGTCGGCTCGATGATGGTGGAGCCGGGTTTAAGTTGCCCGTTTTTCTCGGCGGCCTCGACCATGGCCAAGGCGATCCGGTCTTTCACCGAGCCACCCGGGTTGCTGCGCTCGGATTTGATCCAGACATTCGCACCAGTGCCGAAGAGGCGGTTGATGCGAACGTGCGGGGTGTTGCCGATGGTCTCAAGAATAGAAGTAGCGCGCATGAAAGCTCCTCGGTGGTGACGGGTCGTTGGGGAAAATGCAGATGCCAGGCTCCATTAAGTCACGCTGGCGGCGGCTGAGCTGGTAGGCGCCCGACCAAACTGAAGCGGTCGATCAGGCCTGGACGTCAATCGACTCCGGGCGCAAGGGCGCGCTGTCGTCGTCCGTGGAAAAGCAGTCTTGGAAGCTGAAGTACAGCGAGCAAAAGAACATCGACACCATCAGCATGGCCGCGGGGAACATGGCCACGCCGGCCATGGCCGGGTTGTTGAAAAAAGTCGCGACCAAGGTCACCAGCAAACCCATGGCGATGAACAGACCAATCCACACCAGGCCGTACACCGTGAAAGCGCCGAAGTTTTTGTAGCAAGCCATGAAGCTGAAGAATAGGCTTTTGACGGGCGACACGCCGTGCCAATGCACCAGCGCCGGCGCATGCCAGAACATCAGCGACAACGGCAAATACAGCGCCAGCGCCACCCACACCGCGGACTGAAAGTCCGGCTGCATGACCAGCTCTTCATTGACCTGCCCGCCCATCAAATACAGCTTGGCAAACAGCCCGCCATCAAACAGTGCCGACACGCCCAAGAGCAGCAAGAAACCCACGGCATAAACGGCGCCCAGAATCATCATGGCGCGGGCCTGGTCGCGGCCGGCCCGAAAAGCGCTGATCAAGATCGCGGGCATGGGGAACTTGCCGCCGTCGGCTTCTTTGGTCGCCGCCATCAGGCCCAGTGTGGCAGCCGGCAGCACGGCAAGTGCCAGCACGCCGCCGATCAGCGGTATCAGCGTGGCCACCGACAACAGCGCCATGAACATTAAGAACAAGCCGACCATGGCCAGCGGCTGGCGCATGAACACCCGAATGCCGAGCTTGGCCCAGGTGGCGCCGGTGCGTGCGCTGACAAGGTTGAGTTTCATAGGAGCCGGTTCTAAAAGGGAGTGGCAGGGCGTTCAGCGTTGCAGGCTGTACGGATGGTCCAGGCATTCGCGCAGCACGCGTTCAAAGTGCGTGGGATCGTGCGCTTGGAGCATGGCAGCGTCGCGCGGCAGGTGGTAGTCCCACAGGCGGGAGGTCCAAAAGCGCAGGGCGCCGGCGCGCTGCATCGCGGGCAGCAACTGCCGCTCTTGCGGGGTCAAGGGGCGCACGGACTGGTAGGCGGCTAGGAAGGCGTCGGCCCGGGCCGTGTCTTTGCGGCCGGTGGCCAGGTCAATGCACCAGTCATTCAGGCAGACGCTGATGTCAAACAAGAAGGTGTCGCAGCCCGCGAAGTAAAAGTCGAAAAAGCCGGTCAGCACCGCCGTGTGGCCGCTTGCGCCGTCTTTTTCGAACATGACGTTGTCGCGGAACAAGTCGGCATGCACTGGGCCGCGCGGCAGCGTGCCGTAGGCCGAGTCGGCGGCGATGTGGTTTTGATACGCCAGCTCGGCCTGGATCAGGCGCTGCTGCTCAGGCGTCATGTGCGGCAGCACCACCGGCACAGTCTCGTTCCACCAGGCCAGGCCGCGCAGGTTGGGCTGGTGCATGTCAAAGTCCAGGCCCGCCAAGTGCATGCGGGCCAGCATGTCGCCCACAGCGGCGCAGTGCGCGGGCGTGGGGGCCAGTTCGCTGCTGCCTTGCAGCTTGTTGACCACGGCAGCCGGTTTGCCCTTGAGGGTGTGCAAGATGTCGCCCGACCCGGTCAGCGTGAGCTGCTCGGGCTCGGCCTGAGCGGCACGACGCCCTTTGCTGGCGACCAGCGCCACGGGTGGGGCGGCTTGCGGATCGGGCACCGGTATGCCCTGGCCAGCGAGGTGCTTCATCAGCCGCAAGTAAAACGGCAGCTGCTCAAAGCTCAGGCGCTCGAACAGCGTCAGGACGTATTCGCCCTGGTCGGTGTCGACGAAGTAATTGGTGTTCTCAATGCCGCCAGCGCAGCCTTGGATGGACTGCAACTGCCCGAGCTCCAGGGTCTCTAAAAAAGAAGCTGCCTCGTCAAACGAGACTTCAGTGAAAACGGCCATGCGGAGAACTCAGGACAACAAAAGCGGTGAATAAGAGGAGGGAGGGGCAGGCGGCTGCAGCCGCATCAGCGCTTAAAACTTGAGAAAGTTCCACACCCGGTTGCCCATGCTGGCATTGCCTGCGGCGCCGCGCGCGTCGGCTGGCTTGATCTCGTAAGCGGGCATGTCGTTCTTGGGCTGCACGGTGATGGATTGGGTCTCACCGCCCACGCGCAGCTCGTCGATGCGGGCGCCCGCGTCTTCGTTGCGGATGCGCTCAATCGACTGGTCGGGCCGACTACGGGGGCGGGTGGCGGCGGGGTCGGCCTGGGGCGCTGTGGCCGCGGCCGCAGCCTTGGGTGGAGCGGCGGGCGCTTGGGCCTGCGCCGGGGCGGCCATGGCAAGCAGCAGCCAAGCCGTGCCCAGGCAGCAGCGAGCCAAATGAGGGCGCAAGGCGGAGCGGTAGAAAGCGTGCATGGGGGCATTGTAGGTGGCGGCTCTGCTGGGGCTGCACCTCTTAAAAGTGGCCCTGGCCCCTGGCCAGCAGGCAATATCTCGGACAATGCAGCGCATGAGCACCGACAAGAAAACATTGCTGCTGGTGGACGGCTCCAGCTACCTCTACCGCGCCTTTCACGCCATGCCTGACTTGCGCGTCGTCCCCGGCGACCCGAGCAGCCCGGCCACCGGGGCCATTCGCGGCATGATCAACATGATGCAAAAGCTGCGCAAGGACGTGCGCGCTGACTACGCGGCCTGCGTCTTTGACGCCAAAGGCCCGACTTTCCGCGACGAGCTGTACCCCGCCTACAAGGCCCAGCGCTCGCCCATGCCCGACGATTTGCGCGCTCAGGTCGATGCCATTCACGAAGTGGTGCAGCTGATGGGCTGGAAGGTGCTGAACGTGGGCGGCGTGGAGGCCGACGACGTGATCGGCACGCTGGCCTGCACGGCCTCGCGCCAGGGGATTGAGGTGATTATTTCCAGCGGCGACAAGGACTTGAGCCAGCTGGTGGACGAGCACATCACCGTGATCGACACCATGAACGACCGCCGTCGCGACTTGGCCGGGGTCGGAGCCGAATTTGGTGTGCCGCCGCGCCTGATGATCGACTATCAAACGCTGGTGGGCGACGCGGTCGACAACGTCCCCGGCGTGCCCAAGGTTGGCCCCAAGACCGCTGTGAAATGGCTGCTGGAATACGGGTCGCTGGATGCGCTGGTGGCTAGAGCCCATGAGATCAAGGGCGTGGCCGGCGTAAACCTGCGCAACGCGCTGGACTGGCTGCCCAAGGGCCGTGAGCTGCTGACCATCAAGGTGGATTGCGAACTGGACGACCACATTGACGGCCTGCCAGCGCTGGAGGCCATCACCATGGGGCCGCAGCAAACCGAGCCGCTCAAAGCGTTTTACTTGCGTTACGGCTTTAAAAAGCTGGCCGAGAGCTTGGGCTGGCAAGACGCCGCGCCCGAGCTGCTGGCCACGCAGACGCGCGCCGCCAAGCCCAAGGTGACATCGGGCGAGCCGGGCCTGTTTGACGAGCCGGAAGCTGCCGAATTTTTAGCCACGCCACTGGCCGAGCGCGTCAGCAATCTCAATTACGAAACCGTGCTGACCTGGGACGCGTTTGACGCGCTGCTGACCCGTCTGCAAGCCGCCGACTTGGTGGCCATCGACACCGAAACCGATTCGCTGGACGCCATGCGCGCGCAAATCGTCGGCCTGAGTTTCAGCACCTCCCCAGGGGAGGCTGCCTATATCCCGTTGGCGCACAACTACCCCGGTGCGCCCGAGCAGTTGCCGCTGGACCAAGTCTTGGCGCGCCTCAAGCCCTGGCT
This sequence comes from Polaromonas sp., assembly GCA_040400935.1. GTDB lineage: Bacteria > Pseudomonadota > Gammaproteobacteria > Burkholderiales > Burkholderiaceae_C > Polaromonas. The sequence goes on along the minus strand of JBBAPH010000007.1, from coordinate 53,221 downwards.
GGAGAACCCTAGCCACGCCAAGCTGGGCCAGCACATCAAGTACGACCGCCACGTGTTGGCCAACCACGGCATCGAGGTGCAGGGCTACCAGCACGACACCATGCTGCAAAGCTACGTGCTCGAAGTGCACAAGCCGCACAGCCTGGCGAGCCTCGCCGAGCGTCATACGGGCCGCAGCGGCATCAACTACGAAGACCTGTGCGGCAAGGGGGCCGGGCAGATCAAGTTCAACCAGGTCGAGATTGCCAAGGCCGCCGAGTATTCGTGCGAAGACGCCGACCAAACACTGGATGTGCACCGCGTGCTCTGGCCGCGACTGCAGGCCAACGACAAGCTCCGCGCTGTCTATGAGCTGGAAATGCAAAGCAGCGAAGGCCTGTACCGCATTGAGCGCAACGGCGTACTGATTGACGCCCCCATGCTGGCCCAGCAAAGCGGCGAGTTGGGCGCGCGCATTGTGCAGCTCGAAACCGACGCCCACGCCTTGGCCGGCCAGCCTTTTAACCTGGGCAGCCCTAAGCAAATTGGCGAGATTTTCTTCACCAAGCTGGGCCTGCCCGTCGTCAAGAAAACCGCCACCGGAGCGCCGAGTACCGACGAAGAAGTGCTGGAAAAACTGGCTGAGGACTACCCGCTGCCCGCCAAAATTTTGGAGCACCGGGGCCTCTCAAAACTCAAGGGCACGTACACCGACAAGTTGGCCCAGCTCGCGCATCCGCGCACCGGCCGTGTTCACACGCATTACGCGCAGGCCGTGGCGGTCACTGGCCGCTTGTCGAGCAACGATCCCAACTTGCAGAACATCCCGGTCAAGACGGCCGAAGGGCGGCGCGTGCGCGAGGCCTTTGTGGCCGCGCCGGGCTGCGTGATCGCCAGCGCCGACTACTCGCAAATCGAGCTGCGCATCATGGCGCACCTCAGTGAAGACGAGGCCTTGCTGCGCGCCTTCAACGAAGGCCTGGACGTGCACCGCGCCACCGCCGCCGAGGTGTTTGGCGTGGCGGTGGACCAGGTCTCGAGTGAGCAGCGCCGCTACGCCAAGGTCATCAACTTTGGTCTGATCTACGGCATGAGCAGCTTTGGCCTGGCGCGCAACCTGGGGATAGAAACCAAGGCGGCGGCGGCTTACATCGACAAGTACTTTCAGCGTTACCCGGGCGTGAAGAACTACATGGACCAGACCCGGCTCTCGGCCAAGAGCAAGGGCTATGTGGAAACCGTGCTGGGCCGGCGTTTGTATTTGCCCGAGATCAATTCGCCCAACGGCCCACGCCGTGCCGGGGCCGAGCGCGCAGCGATTAACGCGCCCATGCAAGGCACAGCGGCGGACTTGATCAAGCTCAGCATGGTCAAGGTCCAGCAGGTGCTGGACGCTGAGCAGCGCGGCACCCGCATGATCATGCAGGTGCATGACGAGTTGGTGTTTGAAGTGCCCGAGGCCGAGGTCGAGTGGGTGCGCACCGAGGTGCCGCGCTTGATGGCAGGTGTGGCCCAGCTGCGCGCGCCGCTCTTGGCCGAGATCGGCTTTGGGCCGAGCTGGGAACAGGCGCACTGATCAGCCTTTGACGAAGGGCTCAGGCGGCAGGGCTTTCACCGAGTGGCTGGCCCGCTGGCCCCGCCTATCATGCCGGCTCCCCCATGCTTTGAATAACAACGATCAGGAGACGAGACATGACAGACATGAGCAAACGCGGCCTGCTGCAATCTGGCGCCCAGGTCACCGCCGGTGCCTTGGCCGGTTGCGCCACGTTGGGTAATGCCTCCAACGGCCCGGCCACGCCTTTCAAGGTGCCCGGCACCTATGTGCCCATTGCCGGCAGCAGCGAGATGTTTCCCGTGCGCCGCATTTATTGCATCGGCCGCAACTACGCCGCGCATGCCATTGAAATGGGCTCGGACCCGACGCGCGAGCCGCCCTTCTTTTTCCAAAAGCCCACCGACGCGATTCAGTTCGTGCCGCCCGGCAAGGTGGTAGACCATCCCTATCCGACGATGACCAAGAACTACCACTACGAGGTCGAGCTGGTGGCGGCGCTGTCCAAGGGCGGTCGCAACATTCCCATGGACAAGGCGCTCGAGCTGGTCTATGGCTACGCGCTGGGTCTGGATATGACGCGGCGCGATTTGCAGCGCGGCATGGGCGACCAGAAAAAGCCTTGGGAAATTGGCAAGAGCTTCGATTTGTCGGCGCCCATTGGCCCTATTCACAAAGTCGCCCAGACCGGCCACTACACCAAGGGCAGCATCTGGCTCAAGGTCAATGGCCAGGTCAAGCAGAACGCCACGCTCAACCACATGATCTGGTCGGTGGCCGAGCAAATTCAAAAGCTGTCTGAAGCCTTTGAGTTGTTCCCTGGCGACCTGATTTATTCCGGCACGCCTGAAAACGTCGGCCCGGTGGTCAAGGGCGACGTGATCGACTGCCACATCGACGGCCTGCCCGAGTTGAGCGTCAAGATTGTTTAAACCTCAAGAGGAGCCTTTCCCATGCTGACCCCCGACCAGGAAAAAGACTTTCACGCCTTGCTGCCCGGCACCAACACCAGCGGCGCAGCCAACCGGCGCACTGCGCTCAAGGCGGCCCTGGGCGTGGGTTACGCAGCGGCGGCTTTGCCCATCACCGCGCAGACGGCTATTCGCACCTCGTCCGAAGGCCTGAAGTCCGGTGAGATCACTTACATGGTCAACGGCTTCAAAGTGCCAGCATTTTTTGCGGCGCCTGCGGGCAAGACCAACCTGCCAGTGGTGCTGGTGGTGCACGAGGTGTTTGGCGTGCACGAATACATTGCCGACGTGGCCCGGCGTTTTGCGCGCGCGGGCTACTTGGCCGTGGCCCCCGATTTGTTTGCGCGCCAGGGTGATCCGGAGTCCATGGGCGAGCTGGCCCGCATCATGTCCGAGATCGTGGGCAAGACGCCCGACGCCCAGGTCCAGGCCGACCTGGACGGCGCGATCGACTGGGCGGCGGCCAACGGCGGCAATGCCCAGAAAGTCGGCATCACGGGCTTTTGCTGGGGTGGCCGGCAAGTCTGGCTGTCTGCCCAGCAAAGCAGCAAGATCAAGGCCGGCGTGGCCTGGTACGGCCGCCTGGTCGGCGCTGCTACACCCAATACGCCCAAGCACCCGCTGGACCTGGCCGCTCAGCTCAAGGCGCCAGTGCTGGCGCTCTATGGCGGCGCTGACGACGGCATTCCGCAGTCCACGGTGGAGCAAATGAAGACGGCCCTGGCCGACGCTGCCGGCAAAGGCAATGCCGCCGCCAAGGCGACGCAATGGGTGGTCTACCCCGACACGCCACATGCGTTTCATGCCGACTACCGGCCGAGCTACCGCAAGGCCGCGGCGGAAGACGGTTTCAAGCGCGCGCTGGACTGGTTCAAGGCCCAAGGCGTGGCCTGAGGCGCGTTCAGAGCGCTCTGCGTTTCGGGATAATGCAGGTCTTGCAGCCCGGCCCCGGCGAAAGCCCGGCCGGGTTTTTGTTGATCGGCGTCCTTTTGGCGCTGCCGCTATCAACCCAGTCGGCTGCACCTTTTCCCCGAGAAGAAAAAGCATTTCATGGACATGACTCTGGTTTGGATTTTGATGGCCACCTTGACTGCCGGCATAGGCAGCGTTTGGGTGGCCGCCTTGCTGGGTTTTGGCATGCTGGCGCGCTACACGCAGCACATGCTCAGCCTGGCCGCCGGCGCTTTGCTGGCCACGGCGTTTTTGCACTTGCTGCCTGAGGCCTTTGAAAGCGATGTGCCGCCGCAGGCGCTGTTCATCACTTTGCTGGTGGGGCTGGTGTTCTTTTTCCTGCTCGACAAGGCCGAACTGTGGCACCACGGCCATGAGCACCATCATCACGACCACGCTCACGGTGCTCATGGCGACCACGGCCACCATCACCACCACCACCGCGCTTCAGATGCTGCCGAACCCGAATTGCGCTCTGGCAGCTGGGCGGTGCTGACCGGTGACAGCGTGCATTGCTTTGGCGATGGCGTGCTGATTGCCTCAGCTTTTGTGGCCGATGTGCGGCTGGGCGTGGTGGCGGCCCTGGCGGTGCTGATGCACGAAGTGCCGCACCACATGGGCGACTTGACGGTGCTGCGCCAGAGCAGCAACAACCGCCGGGCGGCTTTGCTGAAAGTCTCTCTGGCCGGTGCGCTGACGGCGATGGGCGGCGTGATCGGTTATTACTTGGTGGCGCAGTTGCAGGGCTATTTGCCGTACTTTTTGGCGGTGGCGTCCAGCAGCTTTTTGTATGTGGCCTTGGCCGACTTGATTCCCCAGTTGCAAAAGAAGCTGAGCGCCCGCGAGACCGCCGCGCAGATTTTGTGGCTGGGCATTGGCCTGGGGCTGGTGGTGCTGGTCAGCTCGCTGGCGCACCGCCACTGATCGTCAAGCGCCTTCGGGTAATCGCTCGACGGCTTCAAAGAACGCGAGCTTGCGCTGCTTGGGCAGTTGTTTGAGCGCGTACTCGGCGCTCAAGGCCGAGCCTTTGCTGGGGTAACGCCGGCAAGCCAAGATTCTGGTGGGCGGGTGTGAGCGGGTGTAGGCCGCACCCAGGCCCAGCACATGCCGCACGAACCTGTCCAACACATCCTTGGCAATCCCCGCATAAAAACTACCGTCTTCGCATTCGAGGAGGTAGAGGGTGTAGCTTGTTTCTGGCATCGGTTGAGCTTACCGTGCCTCTTCCTTTGAGTTTCTTTCTTGGCGGGCACACCGCCGAGTCGCAGCGGTGGCCATCTCATGCTGGAGTACCAGAAATCGATGCCCCCCGCTGCGCCTCACCGGTGTGGCTCTGGCGGGCTTGGGTTGTTGAATGCGGGATCGGATTCGGGTTCGGGTTCGGATCCGGGTCAGCATTCTTTCTTCGCGGGCACACCGCTGAGTCGCAGCGGTGGTCATCTCATGCTGGAGTACCAGAAATCGATGCCCCCCGCTGCGCCTCATCGGTGTAGTTCTGGCGGGCTTGGGTTGTTGAATGCGGGTTCGGGTCGAGGTCGAGGTCTGTGCATCTCGGGTCCGAGTCCGTCTTGCTCCTTCCCCCGCTGGGGGAAGGCTGGGATGGGGGCTCGTGGAGCGAACCTCCATGTCGAAAGCGTTCAAGGCGGGTGAGGGCGGGCGCAGGATTTCTGGATACCCCCAGCATGAGTGCGCCTGCCCTCACCCGGCTTGAACGCTAACGCTCACAACTAGGCGAGCCACCATGAAACTCCAACTCAATCCAAACCGGCGCATGGTCACTCGGCCTCTCCCCACCACGCATGTCGCGATCGACACCGCCGTCCTTCAAACGCGGCAGCAATTCCGCATTGACCAACAGATGGTCAATGCGTAATCCCGCATTGCGCGGCCAAGCCTGCCGCAGGTAATCCCAGAACGTATAGAGCGGTGCCTGGGGATAAAGCTGCCGCAGACCATCCGTCCAGCCCTGCGCCAGCAAGCCAAAGAAAGCAGCCCTGCTTTCAGGCTGCAGCAGCGCGTCTTTTTTCCAAGAGCGTGGGTTGTAGATATCGCCTACCTCGTCCGTGGGCACCACATTGAAGTCGCCGGCCAAGACCACCGGCAAACCGCAGTTCACCAAGGCACTGGCGTGCGCGGCCAGCCGCTCCATCCAAGCCAGTTTGTAGTCAAAGCGCGGTCCAGGTTGGGGGTTGCCGTTGGGGGCGTAGATGCTGGCGACCACCACGCCGTTCACCACCGCTTCGATATAGCGGCTCTGGTTGTCGTCCGGGTCGCCGGGCAGGCCTCGGCCGGTTTCGATGGGGGTGACGCCGCGCGCCAGGATGGCGACGCCGTTGTACGCTTTTTGTCCGTGCCAGACCGCGCCATAACCCACCTCGGCTAATGCGGCCTCGGGGAAATTCGCGCTGGCCGTCTTGAGCTCTTGCAGGCAGACCACGTCGGGCTGGGTCGCCCTGAGCCAAGCCAACAACTGCGGCAGGCGCCCCTGCACGCCGTTGACGTTGAAGCTCGCCACCCGCACGGGCTGGGCGCGCTGGTTCAGCGCACGCTGCCGCGCCGCACCAAATTGATAATGGCCAGCAAGATGATGGCGCCCAGCAGCGACACCCCGATGGACGCCACGCTGATGCCTTCGTTGATGGTGCCCACACCCAGCAGTGGCGAGATCAGCAAGCCGCCCAGGAAGGCGCCAACGATGCCGACCACGATGTTCAGGAAGATGCCTTGCTGCCCATCGGTGCGCATGACCAAGCTGGCCAGCCAGCCGACGATGCCCCCGACGATCAACCAGATGATGAAGTTCATGCTCAGCTCCCGCGCAGGTAGCGCACTTGGGTTACACGCCTGTTCTGGCCCAGTGGCCTGGTGACAAAGCGTCTTCCCCCGCCCTGTGCGGAGGATGCATGAATGCTCTGCCGCGCGCACAAGGCGGTGCGTAGTCGGGGTCGCTTGGCGTCGGTGCGCGGCAGGGGGCAGTGGCCGTCAGCGCCGTCTGACATGCCGGGCGGACGCCGTGCGCCAGGCGTGGACGCGGGCTGACAGCCGGCCGGCCCTTGACCCCACACGGGCGCCGGTAGGGCCAAGCCAGAGTCTGGGCTTGCGGTGCGGACGAGCGCACCACAAGAGCACCCGCAAGAGCGCAACGCAGAGGATGCGCGACTTGCCGTGCTTGGCTCGCCGCTGTTTTCCAACCCGACTGTTGAAAGGACTTTCCATGACTCTCAAAACTTGCCCTTCTTCTGGTGACAAGTCTGGTGCCAAGCACCGCCCGGTGGCGGCCGCTGTACTGGCCGCCGCCTTGGCGTTTGCCTCAGCAGGCGCGCACGCCCAGGCCAGCGGCGGCACACCCGGCACGGCGCAGAGCAGTGGCCGTGCTGGTTCGGACGCAGCATCTGGCTCGGCGGGTGGCAAGGCTTCCGGCAGCGCGTCGCGCCTGTCGTCCAGCGACCGCAATTTCATGACGCACGCCGCCGGTGGCGGTCTCTTTGAAGTGGAGGTGGCGCGCTTGGCCAGCGAGAAGGCCAGCGACGATGCCGTCAAGCGTTTTGCCAGCACCCTGATGGAGCAGCACACGGCCGCCAACCAGGAGCTCATGACCCTGGCCTCGTCCAAGGGCGTGACCTTGCCGACCACCATGCCGGCTGACAAGAAGCGCATCGTGGATCGGCTGTCCAAGCAGTCGGGAGCTGAGTTCGACAAGGCCTTTGTGCAGACCGTAGGCATCAAAGACCACCAGGACGACATCCGCCAGTTTGAAAAAGCCAGCCGTGACGCTAAGGACCCAGAGGTCAAGGCTTGGGCGGCCAAGACTTTGCCCGTTTTGCAGCAGCACTTGGCGCAGGCTCGTCAGCTGCCCATGGCCGGCGGTAGCAAATCCGCCAGCGCGGGTAAGGGCGACAGCGGCTCACGCGGAGCCAGCGGGTCGAGTGGCTCATCTGGCTCGTCTGGCTCCTCTGGCTCATCTGGATCCACAGGGTCCGGCTCCAGCGGCTCCTCGCGTTGAGTAGGCCCTGATTTTTATTCCACCTCCACACATCTACCCAAGGAATCGTCATGACAACTCTTCAACGTCCCCTCGCATTGGCCAGTGTGCTGGCCTTGGCTGCCGTGCTGTCTTTGAGCGCTTGCAACCGACGCAGCAGCGACACGGCAACACCGTCCTCTTCAGGCAGTAGCAGCAGCTCGACCACGCCCAGCCCGACGTCGCCCAGCGGTTCGGGGGCGGCATCCGGCTCCAGCAGCTCGCCCAGCAGCTCCGGTTCATCGTCCGGTTCATCGGGCAGCTCGGGTGGAAGCGCTGGCAGCAGCAGCTCGGGTATGGGCAGCTCAGGCAGCTCAGGCAGCTCAGGCAGCTCTGGAAGTTCTGGCAGCACGGGCGGCACCGCAGGGGGCTCTACAGGCTCTGGCGGTAGTTCGGGTGGCGCGGGCACAACTGGCACGGGCTCCAGCGGCACGACGGGAGGGGCTGGCTCGGGCGGCAGCTCGTCGGGCTCCACCAGCGGCGGCACGGGCACCACGCGTTGATCCGGCTCGCGCGCTGTAGCGCGCGGCTGCGGGTAACGCCTCAGCAACGCCTCAGCGCTTTGGACTTTGGGCCTGGCTCAGCCCTTGGCCACCGGTCGGCTGGCATCGCTGCACCAGTCGCTCCAGCTGCCCGCATAGAGCGCTGAGGTGCCCAGGCCCGCGATCTGCATGGCCAGGAAGTTCGGTAGGGCGCTCACGCCGCTGCCGCACTGGTGCACCACGCCGGCGGGATCCCTGCCGCCGAGCAGCGCCTCAAATTCCGAGCGCAGTTGCGCCGCAGGTTTGAAAAGCCCATCCGGGCCCAGGTTCTGGCTGAACGGCCGGTTCAGCGCGCCGGGGATATGCCCGGCAACGGGGTCCAGCGGCTCCACCTCGCCCCTGAAGCGGGGCGTGGCACGGGCGTCCACCACCGTCTGGTCGGCCTGATTCAGATGCGCCAGCACGTCATCCGCATTCACCAATCGGGCCAAGGGTTTCTTCAGCACGAAGTTGGTCTGAAAGTGGCTGGGCTCTTCTCCTGAGGCCACCGCGCCGCCTGCCGCCTGCCAGGCGGCCAAGCCACCGTCGAGCACGGCCACGGCCTCATGTCCCGCCCACTTGAGCATCCACCACAGCCGGCCGCAGTAGTTGGCGCCGTTGCGGTCATAGACGACGGCTTGCATGCGGTTGTCAAAGCCCACGCTGCTCAGCCACTCAGCAAAGCGCTCGCGGTTAGGCAAGGGATGACGCCCGCCGGAGGCGGGCTGGTCCGCGCCGCCAGCCGTCAGCACGCCAGCCGGGCTGGGCACGCCGTGCTTGGCGCTCAGGTCGGTGTCCAGGTTGGCGTAGACCGCGCCGGGAATGTGGGCCTGTGCGTACTGCTGGGCCCCCGCGCTGGGCTGCATCAAATCGAACGTGCAGTCAAACACCATCAGCGCTTGCCCACTGGCCTGGAGTGCTTGCAACTGGGAGGCTGAGATCAAGGTGGTGTACATGGCGGGGTCTCCTCGTGTGATGTTCAGTGCGTTTCGGCGGGCGGATCGGGCAGGGCGCGGGCACGCAGCACGGTAGCACTGATGCCGCTGGCCACAATCAGGACCATGCCCAGCCAACCGCTGAGTGTGATGTGCTCGCCGAACAGCAGCACGCTGTACAGCGCTGCATACAAGATACCCATGTACTGCAGGTTGGCCACCACCAGCGTGGCCCCTTGGCTGTAGGCGCGGGTCATGCACCACTGCCCACCGGTGGCCAGCACGCCAATGGGCAGCAGCCAGACCGCGCCTTCCCAGTTCCAGGGCGAGGCGCCGAGCACCCAAGTACCTAAGGCGCCTGCCACCGCGCCGGCCAGCGCGAAGTAAAAAACAATGCGCTCTTCGGGTTCGCCCAGCCGGCCCAGCGCCGTGACCTGCAGATAAGCCATGGCCGCGATCAGCCCCGACAGCAGGCCCATGAGGCCGGCAAAGAGTTGGTCTTTTTCCAGCGTGGGTTGCAGGATCAGCACCACCCCGGCAAAGCCCACCAAGGCCGCCAGCATCAGCGGGCCTTGGCGCGCCGGGCCCCGGCCAAAGAGCAGGGCGCCGGCCATGACGAACACGCCAATCCAGACACTGCTCATGTAGTTGAGCGTCATGGCAGTGGCCAGCGGCAGGTAAGCAATGGCGTAAAACCACGCGCACAAGGAGATCACGCCCACAAAGCTGCGCCAGGCGTGCATGGCCACGTAGTCCGTCTTGAGCGTGGTGCCGCGTGCCTTGACCAGCGCGCCCATCATCACGGCGCCAATCAGCCCCCGGTAGAACACCAACTCAAAGGCGTGAAAGTGGGTTGACGCGTATTTCACGCACACCCCCATGGAGGCAAACATCAGCGAAGCCAGGAGCATCCAGACGGGAGCGCGCATTGAGGGGGTCTTTTTTCTTCTTCGGCAAGGCGCGTGGCGCGCTGCGGGCAGTCGGCAACCGGGCGGCTGCGACGGTTTTAGATCATCTGCGTGGTTTTGCTGGCGCCCATCTCGCGGCGGTACCACTCGTGGAAATGCTGCATGCCGTCTTCCATCGGGCTTTGGTAAGGGCCAAACTCATTGTCGCCACGTTGCAGCAGCGCCAAGCGCCCAGCGTCCATGCGCAAGGCGATCTCGTCGTCTTCCACGCAGGTTTCCATGTAGGCCGCTTGCTGGGCTTCAATGAATTCGCGCTCAAAGGCGCAAATTTCTTCGGGGTAGTAAAACTCCACCAGGTTCAGCGTCTTGCCTGGGCCTTGCGGGTGCAGGGTGCTGACCACCAGCACATGCGGGTACCACTCGATCATCACGTGGGGATAGAACGTCAGCCAGATGGCGCCGTACTTGGGCGGCTGGCCGCTGCGGTACTGCAGCACCACGTCGTGCCATTTTTTGTAGACATCGGTGCCCGGCTTGCCCAGCTTGTCGGACACGCCCACGGTCTGCACCGAGTAGTTGCTGGCCAGCTCCCAACGCAAGTCTTCGGTCGTGACAAAGCCGCCCAGGCCGGGGTGGAACGGGCCGACGTGGTAGTCCTCCAGATAGACCTCAATGAAAGTCTTCCAGTTGTAGTTGCACTCGTGCACATGCACTTTGTCGAGCTGGTAGCCGGAAAAATCCAGGTCAGGCATGGCGCTCAGGCCGGCCATCTCAGAAGCTATGTCGCGCCCGTTGTCTTCAAACACCAGGCCGTTCCAGGTCGTGGTCTTGTAGCGGTTCAGGTTCAAACAAGGGTCGATCTGAAAGTGCGGCGCCCCAATCAGCTCGCCGGCCGTGTTGTAGGTCCAGCGGTGCAGCGGGCAAACAATGTTGCTGCCGGTGTTGCCGCGGCCTTGCAGCATGGTGGCTTGGCGGTGGCGGCAGACGTTGGAGATCAGCTCAATGCCTGAGGCGTTGCGCACCAGGGCGCGGCCTTCGCCTTCTTGCGGGAGGGCGTAAAAATCGCCCAGGTTCGGCACAGCCAGCTCGTGGCCCAGGTAGCGCGGGCCTTTGGCAAATAGTTTTTGCTGTTCGCGCGCGTAGAGCCCGGTGTCAAAGTAACTGGAAATCGGCAGCTGGCTGGTGGCCTGCAGCAGGCGAAGGCTTAAATCGGACATGCGGCAATCTTGGGGTCGGGGTTCCTGGGCGAAGTCGGTCAAGGGGCGGCTTGCCAGGGTGAAAAATTGCCGCTCGGCCCGTGGGAGTCAGGCTTGAAAGCCGGGGCGATTGTAACCGCCGGCCCGAACCCAGAGCCCCGGCGTTCTAGGCTCAAGCAAGGTCTCTGGTCAGCCTAAAATCCACTAACTTGGGGCGCCCCCCTGTTTTTTTGCCACATGACCAAAGCCTCCACTTCACCCTTCGATTCAGCCGCCCCGGCGCCCGCCTTGCCGTCCAGTTACGAAGCTGCGCTGGAGGAGCTGGAAAAGCTGGTCCACCAGCTCGAAGGCGGTCAGCTGCCGCTGGACCAATTGCTCACAGGCTACCAGCGAGGCGCCCAATTACTGGCTTTTTGCCGCGACAAGCTGACGGCGGTCGAGCAGCAAATCAAGGTGCTCGAGGGTGGTGAGCTCAAGCCTTGGACGCCTGAGTAAGCCAACAGCGCCCGGCTAGATTTTTCGCACTCCTCTTTTTATGTCGACCATGGGCCAGCCTTTGACCAAGACTTCTACCGTTTTTGCGGCGTCCCCGGCCTTTGACCTGAGCGCCTGGACCGAGCAGCAACTAGCCCGCGTTGAGCAAGCGCTGGCGCTGTGGGTGGCCCATCCTCAGCACAGCCCGGCCCCCGCTGGCTTGGGTGAGGCCATGCGTTATGCCGTGCTGGACGGTGGCAAGCGCCTGCGACCCCTGTTGGTGCTGGCGGCTTGCGAAGCCGTCAACGGCGATGCCGAGGCCGCCTTGCGCGCGGCTTGCGCGGTGGAACTGGTGCATGCCTATTCATTGGTGCACGACGACATGCCTTGCATGGACAACGACGTGCTGCGCCGTGGCAAGCCTACCGTGCACGTGCGTTATGGAGAAGCGATGGCTTTGCTCGCCGGCGATGCCTTGCAAGCGCTGGCTTTTGAGTTGATCACCCCCGACTCCAACACGGTGAGCCCCGCTGTGCAGGCCAAGCTGTGCCGCATGTTGGCCCAGGCGGCCGGTTACGCGGGCATGGCGGGTGGCCAGGCGATTGACCTGGCCAGTGTCGGCAAGCCTTTGAGCTCGCCTGCGTTGCACGAAATGCACCGCCTCAAAACGGGCGCGCTCTTGCAAGGCAGCGTGCTGATGGGCGCTGCCTGCGGGGCGGCGTCAGCCAAGGCGACCCAAGCGCTGGCCGACTATGGCGCCGTCATGGGCCTGGCTTTTCAGGTGGTGGACGACATCCTCGACGTCGTGGCCGATTCGAAAACGCTGGGCAAGACCGCGGGCAAAGACGCGGCCCAGGACAAACCCACTTTTGTCTCGCTCATGGGCTTGCACAATTCCCAACAATACGCGCAAGAGCTGCTGTCACAAGCCTTGGCCTGCCTGCGCGTCGATGACCTTCGCCACACGGCGCCTTTGCGCGCCCTGGCCGACAAACTGGTCAACCGCGGCTTTTGAGCGCGGTCACTTATTGCTAAGCACAGGACCACCCGATGTATCAACTGCTTGACACCATCAACAGCCCGGCCGATTTGCGCCGCCTGCCGCGCACCCAGCTCAAGCGGGTGGCCGACGAACTGCGCGCCTATTTGCTCGACAGCGTGTCGCGCACGGGCGGCCACCTCAGCTCGAATCTGGGCACGGTCGAACTCACCGTGGCGCTGCACTATGTGTTTCACACGCCCGATGACCGGCTGGTCTGGGACGTGGGTCACCAGACCTATCCCCACAAAATCCTGACCGGCCGGCGTGACCGCATGGGCAGCTTGCGCCAGCTCGGTGGCCTGTCGGGTTTTCCGCGCCGCAGCGAAAGCGAATACGACACCTTTGGCACGGCGCACTCGTCGACCTCTATTTCGGCCGCGCTGGGCATGGCCATGGCCGCCAAGCAAAAAGGCGAAGACCGGCACGCGGTGGCCATCATTGGCGACGGCGCCATGAGCGCCGGCATGGCCTTTGAAGCGCTGAACAACGCGGGCGTGTCAGACTGCAACTTGCTGGTCGTGCTCAACGACAACGACATGAGCATCAGCCCGCCCGTGGGCGCGCTCAACCGCTACCTGGCCCAGCTCATGAGCGGGCAGTTTTACGCCGCCGCCAAAAACGTCGGCAAGCAGGTACTGAAAAACGCGCCGCCGCTGTTTGAACTGGCCAAGCGCCTGGAGTCCCATGCCAAGGGCATGGTGGTGCCGGCCACGCTGTTTGAGAATTTTGGCTTCAACTACATCGGCCCGATCGACGGCCATGACCTGGAGTCGCTGATCCCCACGCTGGAAAACATCCGCCACCTCAAAGGTCCGCAGTTCCTGCATGTGGTCACCAAAAAAGGGCAGGGCTACAAGCTGGCCGAAGCCGACCCCATTGCCTACCACGGCCCCGGCAAGTTCGACCCGGCCCTGGGCCTGCAAAAGGCCAGCACACCGGCCAAGCAGACCTTCACCCAGGTGTTTGGCCGCTGGCTGTGCGACATGGCCGCGCAAGACAAACGCCTGGTCGGCATCACCCCGGCCATGCGCGAAGGCTCGGGCATGGTCGAGTTTCACCAGCGCTTTCCCGAGCGCTACCATGACGTGGGCATTGCCGAGCAGCACGCCGTGACCTTTGCCGCTGGCATGGCCTGCGAAGGTTTGAAGCCGGTCGTCGCCATCTACTCCACCTTCTTGCAGCGCGGCTACGACCAGCTGATTCACGACGTGGCCTTGCAAAACCTGCCGGTGGTGTTTGCGCTGGACCGCGCCGGCTTAGTCGGCGCCGACGGCGCCACCCATGCGGGCGCTTATGACATTCCTTACTTGCGCTGCCTTCCCAACATGAGCGTGGCCTGCCCGGCCGACGAGAAAGAATGCCGTCAGCTGCTGACCACGGCTTATGAGCAAAACCACCCCGTGGCCGTTCGCTACCCGCGCGGCGCCGGTGCGGGCGTGGCGCCCGACACCAGCCTGGACGGTCTGCCCTTTGCCAAGGGCGAGGTCCGCCTGGCTGGCAGCGGCGTGGCCGTGCTGGCCTTTGGCACCTTGCTCTATCCCGCACTCGAAGCGGCACAGGCGCTGGGCTTGACGGTGGTCAACATGCGCTGGGCTAAGCCGCTGGACACCGAGCTTTTGCTGCAAGTCGCCGCCAGCCACGACGCCTTGGTCACGCTGGAAGAAGGCGCCGTCATGGGCGGTGCTGGCAGCGCCGTCAGCGAAGCGCTGGCCGCGGCCGGTGTGCTCAAGCCGCTGTTGCACCTGGGCTTGCAAGACGTGTTCACCGAGCATGGCGACCCGGCCGTGCTGCTGGCCCAGCAGGGGCTGGACGCGGCGGGCATCAGCGCGGCCATCAGTGCCCGCTTTGCCGACGTGCTGGCCAGCCGCCCTGGCAAGCCGACCCTCAAATCGGTGGCCTGAGCCATGAACGCTGCCGTGCCGCCCTTGGCCATGCCCGATGTGCAAGGCCGTGCCGACTTGCGCCAAGTGCCGATTGCGCGGGTGGGCATCAAGTCCTTGCGTTACCCGCTGAGCGTGGAGGTGGCTGGCAAGGTGCAGTCCACCGTCGGCACCTGGACGTTGGACGTGGCCCTCAGCGCCAGCCAAAAGGGCGCGCACATGTCGCGCCTGATCGCCTGGCTCGACGCACTGGACCGGCCCTTGACGCAAGCCGCGCTGGCCGAAGAAATTGAAGCCTTGCTCAAGCTGCTGGAAGCCGATGCGGGCCGGATTGAGGTGAGCTTTCCTTTCTTCATCCGCAAGGCCGCGCCCGTGACCGGCTTGCAAAGCCTGATGGAATACGACGGCTGCTGGATTGCCGAGCGCAAAGGCGGCGTGACCACCGTGACCATGCAGGCCCGCGTACCGGTCAAATCCTTGTGCCCCTGCTCCAAGGAAGTGTCGAACGACGGCGCGCACAACCAGCGTTCGCACATCACGCTGTGCGTAGAGGCTTTGCAGCCCGTGGCCTGGAGCGAGCTGGTGCGCTTTGCCGAGGACAACGCGTCCAGCGAGCTGTGGGGCCTTTTAAAGCGCAGTGACGAGAAATGGGTCACCGAACACGCCTATGCCAATCCCAAGTTCGTGGAAGACCTGATCCGCGATGTGGCCGTGTCGCTCAACGCCGACCCGCGCATTGGCCACTACCGGGTGGAGGTCGTCAACTATGAATCCATTCACGCCCATGACGCATTTGCGGTCATTGAGCGTTGACGGCTCTTTTTGAGTTCCAATACGCGCTGCGAGTTAACGGGTAAGCACCGATCAATAATGGTTTTTGTCACACTTAAACTCACGTTTTTTAAACTTTCCCCTCAGGAGTCTTGATGGATCGTCGCTCAATTATTAAAAATGCCGGCATCGCCGGTATCTTGGCCGCCGGCGCGGCCCCTGCCGTTCACGCACAAGCCGCCATTCGCTGGCGCATGGCGTCTAGCTTTCCGAAGGCGCTGGACACCATTCACGGCGCCGCCGACGTGTTTGCTCGTTCCGTCAAGCAAATGACGGGCGGTAAGTTTGAAATTTCGGTGCACGCAGCCGGCGAGTTGATGCCCGCCTTTGGCGTGGTGGACGGCGTGCAGCAGGGCTCCATTGAAATGGCCCACACCGCGCCGTACTATTTCTTTGGCAAGGACGAAACCTTCGCCTTGGGTTGCGCCATTCCCTTTGGCCTGAACAGCCGCCAGATGACCGCCTGGATGTACGAAGGCAACGGCCTGAAACTCATGCGTGAGTTCTACGCCAAGTACAACATGATCAACTTCCCCGGCGGCAACACGGGCGCCCAGATGGGTGGCTGGTTCCGCAAGGAAATCAAGTCGCTCAAGGACATCAAGGGCCTGAAGTTCCGCATTGGCGGCTTTGGTGGCAAGGTGCTCGAGCGCATGGGCGCTGTGCCGCAAAACATCCCTGGTGGCGACATCTACCCCGCGCTTGAGAAAGGCACGATCGACGCCGCCGAGTGGATTGGCCCTTACGACGACCTCAAGCTCGGCTTCAGCAAAGTGGCGCCTTACTACTACTACCCAGGCTTTTGGGAAGGTGGTCCACAGCTGGACTTCTTCATCAACCAAAAAGCCTTTGACGCACTGACGCCCGAGTACAAAGCCATCGTCGAAGCGGCTGCCGCCCAGGCGCACAGCGACATGCAGGCTAAGTACGACGCACGCAACCCAGCGGCCTTGAAGCAACTGGTGGGTTCTGGCACCAAGCTGCGCGAGTTCCCCAAGGATGTGATGGCCGAGTCGTTCAAACAGGCCATGGCGTTCTACGACGAAATCTCCGCCAAGAACCCCAACTGGAAAAAGGTCTACACGGACTACTCCAAGTTCCGCGCCGAGTCGAACCTGTGGTTCCGTTTCACTGAAGCCAAGTTCGACAGCTTCATGCAGGCTCAAAAGCTGTAAAGCTGAATCAGCCCGTCTTAAAAAAACCGCCCTCGGGCGGTTTTTTTTGGCTCGTACGGTTCGGCGTTTAACGATGCCTGAACGCCTTGAGTTCTTCAACGAGCCGTTCAAACTCGGCCAGCATGGCCGCGTCAGCCGTGTAAAAAACCGAGAACTTACCAGCCAACGTACGCACATAAAGGCGCGGCGCCATCAGCCATTCCAGGCCACGCACGCGGATCAGCTTGCCGTAGGCCAGGTCATCGAGCGTGAGCTTTTTGTCCCATATCCAGCTCTGGTACAGCCCGCTGGTGTCAAGCCGTGTCTGGCTTTTCAGCACGTGCCAAGCGGTCCAGGCCATCACCAACCACCCGAGCAAAAACCAGCCGGCGGTGCGGACACTTTCCAGCTGGGCTGGATCGCCAAACTTGCCCTGCTGCCACAGCTGCGCCAGCCACGTGCCCACACCACCCACCATCAGCACCGTGAGTGCTTTAAAAACGGGCGAAAAAGCCGGTCCGCTTAGTTCGAGCTGGCGCGGTGTGAAGCGAAATGGCGCAGGGCCGAGCACTTCAAGGGGGTCAAACCGATCGGACATGGGCGGGCTCGGTAAATTTGGGCAGGGGGAGGGCGGAAAAAACCCCCTGAGGGCTGGCCGCAAGGGTTGGGGTCGGCTGGCCAAGCTTATTTTTTGAACAGCTCTTCCATTTTCGTAGGGTCATCGACAGCATCGCTGCCACCTTCGGTCTTGCCGTCGCCGTCAGGCTGTGACGAGGCCGGCATCTCAATGATCACTTTGTCCAAGTCAACTTTTTGCTCTTTGTCCAAAAACATCGTGACCGTTTGCGGGACAAAAATCACGATCACCACCAACACCAGCTGCATGATCACCCAGGGAATGGCGCCCATGTAGATGTCGTTGGACTTGACGGGTTTGTCGATGCGGCCTTCCTTGAACAGCGTGTCGGAAATGCCGCGCAAATAAAACAGGGCAAAACCAAACGGCGGGTGCATGAAGCTGGTCTGCATGTTCACGCAAAGCAACACACCAAACCAGACCATGTCGATGCCCATTTTTTCAGCGACCGGGCCGAGCATCGGCAAGATGATGAAGGCGATCTCAAAGAAGTCCAGGAAGAAAGCCAAGAAGAAGATAAAGATGTTCACGACGATCAGGAAGCCGATCTGTCCACCTGGCAAGCCCGACAGCAAGTGTTCGACCCACTTGCCTCCGTCAACGCCTTGAAACACCATCGAAAATACGCGTGAGCCAATCAGGATGAACACCACCATGGCCGTCAGGCGCATGGTCGACTGCATGGCGTCCCAGATCAGCGATTTGTCCAGCCGTTTGTGCAGCGCGGCCAAAAACAGGGCGCCCACGCAACCCATGGCGCCGGCTTCGGTCGGCGTGGCGATGGCGGTGTTCAGGCCGGGCAAGCCGCCCATGGAACCCAGCACGGCAAAGATCAGGAAGGCAGACGGGATGATGCCGCGCAAGCACTTGGCCCACAGCGCCCAGCCGTTAAGCGTGCGCGCTTCTTTGGGCACGCCGGGCACATGGGAAGGTTTGATCAGGCTCAGCGCAAAGGTGTAGAGCGCAAAAATACCAACTTGCAGCAAGGAAGGGCCCCAGGCGCCTTTGTACATGTCGCCCACTGAGCGGCCGAGCTGGTCGGCCATGACGATCAGCACCAGCGACGGCGGCACCAACTGGGTGATGGTGCCCGAGGCTGCCAGCACGCCGGTGGCGTAACGCATGTTGTAACCGTAGCGAATCATCACCGGCAAGGAAATCATGGCCATGGCAATCACCTGGCCGGCCACGGTGCCAGTGATGGCACCCAAAATAAAGCCAACGATGATGACCGAGTAACCCAGGCCGCCCCGCACGGGGCCGAACAACTGGCCCATGGAGTCCAGCATGTCTTCGGCCAAGCCGCACTTTTCAAGGATGGCGCCCATGAAAGTGAAGAAGGGAATGGCCAGCAGCAAGTCGTTGCTGAGAATGCCAAAGATATTCAGCGGCAGATTCGACATGAAGCTGGCGGGAAACCAATCCATGCTGATGGCAAAAAACCCGCAGGCCAAACCGAGGGCCGACAGCGAAAAAGCGACCGGAAAGCCGAGCAGCATCGTGAGCACCAGGCCCGCGAACATAAAGGGAGCGAAATTTTCCATGACCATGATCTGATGTTCCTTATTGCACTGGCTTTTCGTAGTGCAGGTCCATCTCGAACTTGCCCTGGAGGTAGGCGATGCGTTTGATGATTTCGCTGAATGCCTGCACCAGCATCCAGCCAAAGCCCAGCGGCAGGGTGAGCATGGCGGGCCAGCGGATCAGCCCGCCCGCGTTGCTGGACATTTCGCCCGTCTGCAACATTTTCACGAAGAGGGGAAAGCTCATCCAGGTCAGCAGCGCCATGACAGGCAGCACAAAAAATACCAGGCCAAACAGGTCCAGCCAGACTTGCTGACGGCCTTTGAGCTTGCCGTAAAAAATATCGACCCGCACATGCTCGTTGAGCTTGAGCACCAAAGGCGCGCCGAGCATGACCGTGACGGCAAACAAGTACCACTGAATCTCGAGCCAGCCGTTGGAGCTGATGTCCAGCCCATAACGCACAAAAGCGTTGCCGGCCGAAATCAAGGCGGCGGCCATCACGGCGATGGCTGCGAGATGGCCGAAGCGCACGCTGACAGAGTCAATGCCGATTGCCAACTTGAGCAGTCTGGACATGGTTTTCCTTTTTTCAATGAAAACGAGGGGAAGGGCTGGACCCGTTAATCCGCGGGCTAACAAACCAGCGGGCATTGAGTGCGGTGGCTTTGGCCAATACGTGTCAAACGCAAGCCCGAACGCGCATCAATGGGGATGACCAGCCGGGGTGCGGGTATTCCCAGCCAACAGCCAGGGAGGCCGAACCTCAGGTAGGCGGGATTTTATAGACAAGACTCAGCCTCAAACTGAGTATTTTTAAATCACTCATCTGAAAAATTTCAGCGCCAGGACAGGTGCGACCGGTCGCACCTGCCAGCGCGCCGGGCGGCCCCGCCTTGGTGGCAACTCGGCGGGGAGGCCATAGTGCAAAATAGTCCGGTCAGGTTTTCGCTTTCTCCCTTCCCCTTTTTGTCTTTCCCTTTTCCTCTTTGTTGAGTCGCTTTCTTGTCTGCACATCCCTTTTCAGCTGCCTCCGCCCCTGGCGATGACGCCCGGCTGCTGGACTCACCCCTGATCCGCAGCGCAGGACGAGACGTGTTGTCGCTGGCGCTGATGGATGCGCGCAACTACACCTTGCACCTGTTTGGCGAATACCAGCGCCTGTTGGCCTACGGTGGCTGGCAGGTGCCGCAGCTGCCGCAGCTGAACCCGCCGCTGTGGGAGCTGGGTCATATCGGCTGGTTCCAGGAGCGCTGGATTGGCCGCAACTTGCAGCGCAGCCAGGGCGTTGCCGCCGATCCGTCGGCTGCCCGTTTAGCTTCATGGCTGCCAGACGCCGACCGCTGGTGGGACTCGTCGCATGTGGCCCATGACACGCGCTGGCAACTGGACCTACCCGGCGTGCAAGCGATACGCGACTACTTGCTGCAGACCTTGGAAAGCACGCTGGAGTTGCTGGAGCGCGCAGAGGAAACCGACGACGCCCTGTATTTTTTTCGCCTGTGCCTGTTTCATGAAGACATGCACGGCGAGGCATTTGCCCAGATGGCCCAGACCTTGGGGCTGACACTGGAGGCGCCACTGCTGCGCAGCCTGACACCATCAGCCGCGACACTGCGCGAGCCGCTGAGCCTGCCGGCTTGTCGCTGGACACTGGGCAGCACCGGTCAAGGCTTTGTGTTTGACAACGAGCGCCGGCCGCACAGCGTGGATGTGCCGGAATTCGAGATCGACGCCCAGCCGGTGAGCTGGAGCCAGTTCGTCGAGTTTGTCGACGATGGCGGCTATGACCAGCCAGCCTTGTGGTCCGGTGCGGGCTGGGCCTGGCTTGAAGCTATCAGCCAGACTGAAGGCCGCCGCGGCCCGCGCTATGTGGACCAGATTGGCGTGGCCAGCGGCGCCGTGATGCAAAACCGTTTTGGCCGGCCCACCCGCATGTCGCCCAACCAGCCGGCCATGCACATGACCTGGTGGGAAGCTGACGCCTGGTGCCGCTGGGCCGGCCGGCGTTTGCCCACGGAGGTGGAGTGGGAAGTGGCGGCACACACCGCCGGCCGCCGGGGGTTTGCCTGGGGCGGCGTGTGGGAATGGACCGCCAGTACCTTCAGGCCATACCCCGGCTTTGAGCCTGACCCCTACACCGACTATTCCCAGCCCTGGTTCGGCAGTCATCAGGTGCTGCGCGGTGGCTCGTTTGCTACCCGCGCCCGCATGAAGTCCGCCAAGTACCGCAATTTCTTTCAGCGCGAACGCGACGATGTCTTTTGCGGTTTTCGCTCCTGTGCGTTGTAGCTGAGTAGCTCGGACTTCAGCTCAGCTGAGCTACAGTCCGCGTACTTCCTTTCATGAACACCTTCCAAGACAGCGCCGTCACGGCGTTTGACCTGATCACCGCACTGGACCCCGTGCTGGCCGGCATTGTGCTGCGCTCGCTGGCGGTCAGCGGCGCGGCTTGCCTGCTGGCCTGTGTGGGCGGCTTGCTGCTGGGCGCCTGGCTGGGTGCGGCCCGCTTCAAGGGGCGCGGCGTGGTGCTGGCGTTTTTGAACACGGCGCTGGCGCTGCCCTCGGTGGTGGTGGGGCTGGTGGTGTATTTGCTGCTGTCCCGTTCGGGGCCGCTGGGCTTTTTGGGTTGGTTGTTTTCTTTTCAGGCCATGGTGCTGGCGCAAGCCGTGCTGGTTTTGCCGGTGGTCACCGCGCTGGTGCGCCAAACCATTGAAGACGCGGACCGCGCGCATGGCGAGCAACTGCAGTCGCTGGGCGCTGGAGCTTTATGGCGCAGCCTCATCTTGCTGTGGGACGAACGTTACGCTCTGCTCACGGTGTTGATTGCCGCCTTTGGTCGGGCCGTTTCCGAGGTGGGCGCGGTGATGGTGGTGGGCGGCAATATCGAAGGTTTCACCCGCGTCATGACCACTGCGATTGCGCTGGAAACCAGCAAGGGCGACTTGCCTTTGGCGTTGGCGCTGGGCGCTGTGCTGCTTTTGGTGGTCTTGCTGCTCAACGCCTTGATTGGCTTGCTCGGCCTTTGGCGTCAACGGCGGGAGGGCGGAGGGGCTGTGTCGATGCCTGAGCAGGTCTTGGCTGCAGGGCGACTCGGATGACCGTGCTGCTGGATCTGCGCGATGTCAGCATCGACTTCGGCCGTGTGCCCGCGCTTGCCGACTGCAACCTGCGCATCAGCGCGGGCGAGCGGGTGGCCTTGGTGGGTGCCAACGGCAGTGGCAAAAGCACCTTGCTGCGCTGCCTGCATGGCTTGTTGCCGCCCAGTCGGGGCCAGCGCTTGGTGCCGGTGGCGGCGCGTCAAGCCATGCTGTTCCAGCGGCCTTACATGCTGCGCGCCAGTGTTCAAAATAACGTAGCCCTGGGCTCATGGCTGGGCGGCCAGCCTTGGCGCCAAAGCCGTGAACAAGCGCTGGCCGCGCTGGCGCAGGTGGGTTTGGCTGACTTGGCGCAGCGCCCGGCCAAAACCCTGTCTGGGGGCCAGCAGCAACGCCTGGCCCTGGCCCGCGCCTGGGCCTTGCAGCCCGAGGTGCTGCTGCTCGACGAGCCGACTGCCAGCCTGGACCCCAGCGCCAAGCGTGAGGTGGAGGCGCTGATGGCTGAGTTCGCGGCCTCGGGCATGACCTTGATCTTCAGCAGCCACAACCTGGGGCAAGTCAAGCGCTTGGCCAGCCGCGTGCTGTACCTGGAGCACGGGCGGCTGGTGGCAGACACCAGCTGCCATGCGTTTTACAATGAGCTTTTGCCGCAGGCGGCGGCGCAGTTTTTAAAAGGGGAGTTGGTATGAGTCGTTCAGGAAATCAGATGGCCGTGTTGTTCAGTCGCCGTGCCTTCAGCATGGCCTTGGCCGGTTTGAGCCTCGCGGCTTCTTGCGTCTGGGCACAGAGCCCGTCGCTGGTGATGGCTTCCACCACGTCCACCGAGCAGTCGGGTTTGTTCTCGCATTTGCTGCCTGCCTTCAAGAAAGCCACCGGCATTGACGTGAAAGTGGTGGCGGTTGGCACGGGTCAAGCCCTGGACATGGGCCGCCGTGGAGATGCTGATGTGCTCTTTGTGCACGACCAAGTCGCTGAGGAAAAGCTGGTGGCCGAAGGCTGGGCCTTGAAGCGCCTGCCCGTGATGTACAACGATTTCGTGCTGGTGGGGCCTGCTTCGGACACGGCCCGCACCAAAGGCCAGGATGTGGTCCAAGCCTTGCAAAAAATACAAGCGGCTAATGCGCCCTTTGTCTCGCGGGGTGACAAAAGCGGCACCCACGCCGCCGAGCTGCGTTACTGGAAAGACGCGGGCGTAGACCCTGGTTTTGCGGCTTACCGCGCCTGCGGCTGTGGCATGGGTCCGGCCTTGAACATGGCGTCGAGCCTGGGCGCTTATGTGCTGGCCGATCGCGGCACCTGGCTGGCCTTCAAGAATCCGGGCGATCTGGCGGTGCTGGTGCAGGGCGACAAGCGCTTGTTCAACCAATACGGCGTGCTGGTGGTCAACCCGGCCAAGCACCCGCAAGTCAAGGTGGCGCTGGCCCAGCAGTGGGCGGACTGGATCACGTCGGCGGCAGGGCAGGGCGTGATTGCCAGCTACAAGATCAACGGCCAGCAGTTGTTTTTTCCGAACGCGCAGCGCTGAGCTGACAGTCCGCGCCTGCGCGGCACCTTCTTATAATTCGAGCCGTGCCCACACTCGCTCCCAGATCCACCAGTCAGCCGGCAATTCAGTCGAACCGGCGAATCGCCTTGTGGGCCCAATGGGCTGTTGCCCTGAGCTTTCTGGCCGTTTTTTGCCTGCTGCTGGCGCCTGCGTCCTTGCTGGCGCAAGACTTGAGTTGGGGCAAGCTGGGCGGCGTCTGCACGGTGGCCAAGGCACCGTCCACACAAGGCACGGGTGATGTTGACGGCAACGACTCGGCCCACGGCCACTGCCCGCTGTGTTCAGTGTCCTGGGGCTTGCCGCCGGCAGGCACACCGCTGGCGCTGGCGGCATCGCCTGCGCCAGATCGCACGGCCCATGCCAGCGCCGATCCCGCAGCCCGCGTCAGGGGCTTGCCCTTCAGCCGCGCACCGCCTGCGCAGGGCTAAGCCTGGGCTGGCGCGCTGCGTGCCGGCTGGGGTTTGACGCGCTGGGCCGACTGGCCCGCTTCAGGGCTTCTTTCCTTTTCCCCCTGCTGGTCCAAGTGGGGGTCCTCCTTTTCATGCGTTTTGCCTCGTGGCAAAGCGCCCTCGGGATTTTTGGCATGTCTTCTTTTTCTTTTTTCTCTTCTTTCTCCTCTTTCGCTTCTTTCTCTTCTTTTTCAGCGCAGTTGCGGGCTTTGTCGCGGTCCCGCGCCGTCGCGCTGCTGGCTCTGGGCGCGGGCGGGCTGGCTGCATGTCCCGTTGCCGCCCACATCACCCTCGAATACCAGGTCGCCAACGCGGACAGCTACTACAAAGCCAACTTCAAGGTGAGCCACGGCTGCGGTCAATCGGCCGTCCAACAAATCGTGGTGACTATTCCGGCCGGTGTGCAGGGTGCCAAACCCATGCCCAAGGCGGGCTGGGCCATCGCGATTGAAAGAGCACCACTGGCCCAGCCTTACCTCGACCACGGGCGCCGCGTCACCGAAGATGTGGTGCGCCTGACCTGGACCGCCAAGACACCCGCCGATGTGTTGCCTCCTGGCTTTTACGACGAGTTTGCGCTGCAGGCCAAGCTGGGCTCTGCGGCCGGACCCCTGTACTGGCCCGTCAGCCAGATCTGCGAAGAAGGTCGCATGGACTGGCAGCAGATTCCGCAAGGCGCCCAAAAGTTGTCGGACTTGCCCTTGCCTGCGGCGCTGCTCGACGTGCTGCCCGCAGCGGGCGGCCACGCCCATTGAAGGCCGCTGGCCGACCACATTTGATTTTTTTGAAATTTAACTGGAGCTTTTCATGACCCGAAACCGCTTTCTTTCCCGCGGCCTGCTGCTGGCCGTCAGCCTGAGCGCCGCTTGTGTCTGGGCGCAGACCAGCACGCCACCGGCTGCGCCGGTCAAGGTGGATGCCGCCTGGGCCCGTGCCACCGTGCAGGGCCAGCAAGGCACCGGCGCGTTCATGAACCTGACAGCTACCCAGGCTACCCGTCTGGTCAGCATCTCAACACCCGTGGCCGGCGTCGCTGAACTGCACGAAATGAAGATGGAAGGCGACGTCATGAAGATGCGCGCCCTGCCGGGGCTGGATTTGCCCGCCGGCAAAACCGTGCAGCTCAAGCCCGGCAGCTACCACCTGATGTTGATGGACCTCAAGCGCCCCCTGGCCAAAGACAGCAGTGTGCCGTTGACCCTGCGTTTTGTAGATGCCAAAGGTGCGACCAGCCAGTTGGAGGTCGCCGTGCCGGTGGCGCTGACCGCACCGGCCGGTGCAGTCGCTGCCGCCCCCAGCCATGGTGGCCCGCACGGCGCTCATAAACACTGAGGAAATCGCACCTACCCGTTCAAACAGGATGAGACTGTGCCTCATCGCGTCTGGCGGGTGAGCTCTCGCGTTTTCAATCTTTTGCGCAGCTGGGCTAGCAAGCTAGGGTTTTCCTTTAGCGCTGGCCCCTCATCTCGCCCGAACAATGGGCGGTGCACAAGGCGGCCCGATGGCTGCCGCTTCTGCCCCCGTTTCAGATTTCAGCCACCAGGAGACCTTTCCCCATGCAAGTACAACTCAAAGTCAATGGCAAAGCCCAAAACGTGGACGTGCCGGCCAACACCTTGCTGGTGCAGGTGTTGCGCGAATCGCTGCACCTCACCGGCACCCATGTGGGCTGCGACACCGCCCAGTGCGGTGCCTGCACGGTCCTGATGAACGGGCGCGCCGTCAAGTCCTGCAACATGCTGGCCGCGCAAGCCAGCGGGGCGGACATCACCACCATTGAAGGCCTGGCTGAGGCCGACGGCACCATGCACCCCATGCAGGCGGCCTTCAAGGAATGCCACGGCCTGCAATGCGGCTTTTGCACCAGCGGCATGGTCCTGAGCGCGGTTGATCTGTGCAACCGCCACCCCGGGGCCAATGAAGGCGAAATCCGTGAGCTGCTTGAAGGCAACATCTGCCGCTGCACCGGCTACCAGAACATCGTCAAGGCCGTGCAAGTCGGCGGTGCCGCCATGAAAGCGGCTGCCTGAGCGCTGGACGCTCTTTTTTTTTTTCGCCTCAAACGTTATTTGTTTCTTCAAGCTACTGGAGTCAAGACATGGGTGCATCCGACTTTGCGAACCTGCCGAACATCGGCGCTGCCATTCGCCGCAAGGAAGACTATCGCTTCCTCACGGGCGGTGGCCAATACACCGACGACATCAACCTGGCCGACCAGAGCCACGCGGTGTTTGTGCGCTCGCCACATGCGCATGCCCGCATCAAGAGCGTGGATGTCAGCGCCGCCAAGGCCGCGCCTGGCGTGATTGACGTGCTGGTCGGC
This sequence comes from Polaromonas sp., assembly GCA_040400935.1. Lineage (GTDB taxonomy): Bacteria > Pseudomonadota > Gammaproteobacteria > Burkholderiales > Burkholderiaceae_C > Polaromonas. The sequence goes on along the minus strand of JBBAPH010000007.1, from coordinate 27,226 downwards.
CAGGACGTGGCCGACGCCAAGATCAACGGCCTGCCTTGCGGCTGGCTGATCACCAGCACCGACGGCTCACCCATGAAAGAGCCGCCGCATCCCATCCTGGCGCTGGACAAGGTTCGCTACGTGGGCGACCACGTCGCCATGGTCGTGGCCGAAACGCTGGACCAGGCCAAGAACGCGGCTGAGTTGGTCGAGGTGAATTACGAGGTGCTGAGCGCGGTGGTCAGCGTGACCCAGGCCAGCCAGGCCGAAGCGCTGCACGACGCCGCCCCCGACAACCATTGCTACAAATGGGCGATTGGCGACAAGACCCAGGTAGACGCCGCCTTTGCCCAGGCTGCGCACGTCACCAAGCTGGACCTGGTCAACAACCGCCTGATTCCCAACGCCATGGAGCCGCGCGCGGTGATCGGCTCTTACAGCCGCGCCAACGACGAGTACACGCTGTACGTGTCCAACCAGAACCCGCACGTCGAGCGATTGCTGCTGACGGCTTTTGTGATGGGCTTGCCCGAGCACAAGGTCCGCGTGATCGCCCCGGACGTGGGTGGCGGTTTTGGCTCCAAGATTTATCTGTACGCTGAAGACGTGTGCCTGACCTGGGCCTCCAAAAAGCTCAACCGCAACATCAAGTGGACCGCCGACCGCAGCGAAGCCTTTGTCAGCGACGCCCATGGCCGCGACCACGTCAGCCACGCCGAAATGGCACTTGACAAAGACGGCAAATTCCTGGCCTTGCGTGTGCACACGCACGCCAACATGGGCGCGTATTTGTCCACCTTTGCGCCCGCCGTGCCGACTATTTTGTACGCCACACTGCTGGCCGGCCAATACACCACGCCGCAGGTTTATGTGGAAGTGGACGCCTGGTTCACCAACACCGCGCCGGTAGACGCCTACCGCGGCGCCGGCCGGCCAGAAGCCACTTACTTGCTGGAGCGCATCGTCAGCCGCGCCGGCTGGGAAACCGGGCTGGGCCAGGAAGAAATTCGCCGCCGTAACTTCATCAAAGACTTTCCCTACCAAACGCCTGTGGCGCTGCAATACGACGTGGGCGACTTTCACGGTCTGCTCAATCGCGGCCATGAATTGGCAGAAGTCGATGGCTTTGAACAACGCAAAACCGCGTCTGCCGCCAAGGGCTTGCTGCGCGGTATTGGCTACTCCTGCTACATCGAAGCTTGCGGCCTGGCGCCCAGCAACATTGCCGGCGCCTTGGGCGCACGGGCCGGTCTGTTTGAATGCGGGGAAGTGCGCGTACACCCCACCGGCAGCGTGTCGGTGTTCACCGGCTCGCACAGCCACGGCCAGGGCCATGAAACCACCTTTGCGCAAGTGGTGGCCGCGCGCCTGGGCATTTCTGTGGACGCCGTCGATGTGGTGCACGGCGACACGGGGCGTGTGCCGTTTGGCATGGGCACGTACGGCTCGCGCTCCATGTCGGTGGGCGGCACGGCCATCATGAAAGCGCTCGACAAAATCGAGACCAAGGCCAAGAAAATCGCGGCCCACCTGATGGAGGCCAGCGACGCCGATGTGGAGTTTGCCAACGGCGAATTCACCATCAAAGGCACCGACAAAAAAGTCACCTTCGGCCAAGTGGCGCTGACGGCTTATGTGCCGCACAACTACCCGCTGGACAAGCTGGAGCCGGGCTTGAACGAGACCGCGTTTTACGACCCGACCAACTTCACCTTCCCGGCTGGCACTTACATCTGCGAAGTGGAAATTGATCCCGCTACCGGCGTGGTCAAGGTCGACAGCTTCACGGCGGTGGACGACTTTGGCAACATCATCAATCCCATGATCGTTGAAGGCCAGGTGCACGGCGGCTTGGTGCAGGGCATTGGCCAGGCGCTGATGGAAAACTGCGTGTACGACCCCGAGTCGGGCCAGTTGCTGACCGGCTCCATGATGGATTACGCCATGCCGCGCGCCGACGACATGCCCAACTTCAAACTCGATACGCTGTGCACGCCTTGCAGTCACAACCCGCTGGGCGCCAAGGGCTGCGGCGAGGCCGGCGCCATTGGCTCGCCGCCAGCGGTCATCAACGCCGTGCTGGACGCTTTGCGCCCGCTGGGCGTGACCGATTTCGACATGCCTGCCTCGCCCGGCCGCGTCTGGGCCGCCATTCAGGCCGCCAAGCGCTAATCTCAAGTTTCAAGAAAGAAAAAAACACCATGTATCCCTTCACCCTGGAACGTCCCCAGACCACTGCTGACGCGGTCAAGCTCGCCGCTGCGGGCGCCAAGCCCCTGGCTGGCGGACAAACCCTGCTGGCCTCCATGAAGCTGCGCTTGTCCAGCGCCGACCAATTGGCCGACCTGAGTGCGATTCCCGAACTCCAAGGCATTTGCCGAGACGGCAACGCCCTGGTGATTGGCGCCATGACGCGCCACCACGAAGTCGCCAGTAACGCCGAGGTCAAGGCTTTGCTGCCAGCACTGGCGCATCTGGCCGACAACATTGGCGACCGCCAAGTGCGCGCCATGGGCACGTTGGGCGGCTCGGTGGCCAACAACGACCCTTCGGCCTGCTACCCCAGCGCCGTGCTGGCTTTAGGCGCGACGATCCACACCAACCAACGCAAGATCGCCGCCATTGATTTTTTTCAGGGCATGTTCGCCACCGCGTTGAAAGAGGGCGAACTCATCACCGCTATCAGCTTCCCGATTCCTGAGCGCGCTGCCTACATGAAGTTCAAGCAGCAGGCGTCCCGCTTTGCGCTGGTTGGCGTGTTCGTCGCCAAGTTCAAGGACGGCGTGCGCGTGGCCGTGACCGGCGCTTCAAGTGGCGTGTTCCGCCACGCTGGCCTGGAGGCCGCTTTGAGCAAGAGCTTCACGCCCGAGGCGGCGGCCAGCGTGAAGATCGACGATGCGGAGCTGAACCAAGACATTCACGCCAGCGCGGCCTACCGTGCCAACCTGATCAGCGTGCAAACCCAGCGCGCGGTGGCGCAGGCGCTGGCCTGATCGTATTGGCTCGGGTCCTGGCCACGCTGTGAGCGGGGCCGGTGACCGAGTCCGTTTTGTCGCGCTCTCGGCGTCCTGCCTTCTCGGGTTTGGCTTCTGAGCACTGGCCATCGAACTGGCTGACTGACTCTTCGATGGTTGACTCGGCAGCGCGCAGCCTGAACCGCCTTTTTCGCCTCTCCCCCTCAAGCAAAATCGGCCGATGTTGAAAACGCTCTTCCCCAGTATTGACGCCCTGTCCCTGGCGCTGCAAAACGCTGGCTACTTTGCCGACCGCCGTTTGGCTACGGCCGTATTTTTGGCTTTGCGCCTGGAGCGGCCCCTGCTGCTCGAAGGCGAGCCCGGCGTCGGCAAGACCGAGCTGGCCAAGGCTTTGTCGCTGGCCTTGTCGCGCCAGCTGATCCGCCTGCAGTGTTACGACGGACTGGAACAGCGCGAGGCTCTCTACGAATGGAACTACGCCGCGCAGCTGCTGCACATGCGCGCGGCCGAGGGACGCGGCGAGGTGAGCGATGTGGAGCGCGAGGTGTACCAAGGCCGCTATTTGATTCGCCGGCCCTTGCTGCAAGCGCTGCAAACCCCAAGCCCGGGTGCCGTGCTCTTGATCGACGAAGTCGACCGCGCCGACGAGCCTTTTGAGGCCTTCCTGCTCGAATACCTGGGCGAGTACCAGGTCAGCATTCCCGAATTCGGCACCATCGCGGCCGAAGTCAAGCCGGTCACCATCCTCACCAGCAACCGCACCCGCGACCTGAACGATGCCGTCAAGCGCCGCTGCCTGTACCACTGGCTGGACTACCCCGAGCGCGACCGCGAACTGGCCATCGTGCGTGCCCAAGTGCCGGGCGCCAGCGCAGAGCTCACGGCCCAGGTGGCGACCTTTGTAGACCGCTTGCGTCGCTCGCCCTTCGGCAACGCTTTTGCCCGCGCGCCCGGCATTGCCGAAAGCGTGGAATGGGCCAAAGCCTTGGTCGCGCTGGACACGCTGGTGGTTGACCCCGAGGTCGTGGCTGATACCGCTGGCATTTTGTTCAAGCAGCGCGAAGACGTGGCCGCGTTGACGCACGAGCTGGCTGTGGAGTTGCTCAAGCCTGAGGTGGATGAGGTGGCATGACAAGCCGCGCAGCGGGGGGGTGCCCCCACCCTAGCCCTCCCCCAGAGGGGGAGGGGTCTGATGGACGCGCCTTCCGTGGCATACCCGTATTTCTCGCTCCCTCCCCCGCTGGGGGAGGGCAGGGGTGGGGGCAATCGGTCACCGCCCAGCTAGTCCATCGCCGAACCGACGCCTATCCCCATGCAACTCGGTGACGCCCGCAGCGGCAAACTGGCTGACAACCTCAGCGGCTTTGGCCGGGCCTTGCGCCGCGCCGGCGTGAAGCTGGACGCCAGCCGCCTGGCCCTGGCCCAAACCGCAGCGACTCTGGTCGGTGTGAGCGAGCGTCAGGACCTGGGCGCCGCGCTGGAATCCGTGATGATCAGCCGCGAGCAAGATCGCTTGGTCTTTCGCGAACTGTTTGAGATTTATTTCCAAGATCCGAAAGTCGCCAACAAACTGTTGTCGCAATTGCTGCCCAGTGCCGAAGGCAAGGCCGAGCCCAGCAAGCGCCGCCCGCGTGTGCGTGAGGCCTTGGCCCCGCAAAAATCCTTCGGCCAGCAAGCCCCACCCAGCACGCAAGACCAAAAGCTCGAGTTCGACGCGGCCATGACCGCCAGCGACATCCAGCGTTTGCAGCACGCCGACTTCAACGCCTTATCGGCCACCGAATACCGGCTGGTGGAGCGCCTGGCCCGCGATATTCGGCTGCCCGTGCCGCAAGTGCCGTCGCGCCGCCGCCAGCCGGGCAGCCAGGGCGCTCACCTGCATTGGCCGGGCGTCATGCGCCACGCGGCCCGCACGGGCGGTGAGCTGATGCATTTGCCGCGCTTGCAGCGGCGTCAGCAAGCGCTACCGCTCTTAGTGCTGGTGGACGTGTCGGGCTCCATGGAACGCTACGCCCGCTTGCTGCTGGCTTTTTTGCACGCCGCCACGCGCTCGCACAAGCAGCGCGATGTGTTTGCCTTTGGCATGGGCCTTACGGACTTGAGCCCGGCCTTCAAGCAAGCCGACAGCGACGCCATGCTGGCCCACGCCAGTGCGCTCATTGAAGACTTTGCGGGCGGCACGCGCCTGGGTGACTCGCTGGCGGCCCTGCGGCAGCGTCATGCGCGGCGTTTGGTCGGCCGTCGCACCATCGTGCTGGTCATCACGGACGGCCTGGACACGGGCGAGCCGGCGGTGCTGGACGCCGAACTGGCCTGGCTCAAGCGCAGCAGTCGGCGCCTGCTCTGGCTCAACCCTTTGCTGCGCTTTGACGGTTATGCCCCGCTGGCGCGGGGAGCCTCGGTGCTGCATCGGCACGCGCACGGCATGCTGGCGGTACACAATCTAGCCAAGCTCGAAGAACTCGCCGCCAGTCTCGCGGCGCTCATGAAAACCTGATCGGCATCGCGCTCATCGCCCAGCCGTCAAACAAAAAACCGAAAAAGGAAAACCCACATGGATATGCAAGCCAGCCGCCAACTCGCCGTCACCCAGCAACAAGCCTGGGACGCGCTGAACGACCCTGCCGTGCTCAAGGCCTGCATCCCCGGCTGCGACAAGGTCGAAGCCACGGGCGAGAACGCTTACGCCATCGGCATGGCTCTGAAGATCGGCCCGGTCTCGGCCAAGTTCAAAGGCAACATCACGCTGTCCGACATCAACCCGCCCGCCAGCTACAAGCTGAGCTTTGAAGGCCAGGGCGGGCCGGCCGGCTTTGGCAAGGGCAGCGCCGAAGTGCAACTCACGCCCAACTCCGCCGGTTGCGAATTGGCCTACATCGTACACGCCTCCGTGGGCGGCAAGGTTGCTCAGTTGGGCCAGCGTTTGATTGACGGCGCCGCCAAGTCCATGGCCGAAGACTTCTTCAAGCGCTTTGACGAGGAAATGCAAAAGCATCATCCCCAGGCTTATGCCGAGCAGGCGGCCGCCGCGCAAGCCGACCCAGCGGGTGAGGGCGCCGTGGCCACGGTCAGCGCCGGCGGCGGCGTGCCAGCTTGGGTGTGGGTGGCGGGCGCGGTGGTGGTGCTTGGCGGCTTGGCCTGGCTGGCGCGTTAAACCAAGGCACCCGAGGCTCAAGGAATCAGTTCATGGAAAACCTAGACGTGATGGTCTTGCGCACCTTGCGCGACTGGCGCTTGGCGGGCCGCCGCGCCTTGCTGGCCACGGTGGTGCGCACCTGGGGCTCGTCGCCCCGGCCGATCGGCTCGATCATGGCGCTCTGCGAAGACGGCGCGGTGGTCGGCTCGGTCTCGGGCGGCTGCATTGAAGACGATCTGATTTACCAGTACACCCAGGCTTACGCCGGCCCCGCTGCTACGGATGCGACCACCGAGGCCAAGGTGTTGCCGACCGGCGCGCCGCGCTTGGTGAAGTACGGCGTGACGGCGGACGAAGCCCATCGCTTTGGCCTGCCGTGTGGCGGCACGCTGGAACTGTTGCTGGAGTTTGACCCGGCCGCCGAATCATTGACGCAATTGGTTGCTGCACTGGAGAGCGGCCAGCTGATGCAGCGCAGCGTTCGCCTGAGCGACGGCGCGGTGCAACTTCTGCCCGCGGCCCAGCCAGCCGAGTTGACGCTGTCGGCGACAGACCTCGTCAACACCTTCGGCCCGGAATACCGCATGCTGCTCATAGGCGCGGGCCAGCTCACCGAGTACCTGGCCACCATGGCGCTGTTCAGCGGCTTTGCCGTGACGGTCTGCGACCCGCGTGAGGAATACCGCAGCGCCTGGTCCGTCGTGGGCGCCAAGGTCGTGAGCGAGATGCCGGACGACGTGGTCACCGCCTTCAAGCCCGACCGCCGCAGCTGCGTGATTGCGCTCACGCACGACCCGAAACTGGACGACCTGGCCCTGCTCCAAGCCATTGAAACCGATGCGTTTTACGTGGGTGCCATCGGCTCACGGCGCAACAACGAAGCGCGTCACCAGCGCATGGCCGAGCACTTTGACTTGTCGCCCGAAGCATTGGCGCGCCTGCGCGGGCCGATCGGCATTTACATCGGCAGCAAGACACCGCCTGAGATCGCCGTGAGCGTGATGGCTGAGGTGCTGGCGGTTAAAAACGGCGTGGCTCTCCCGCGCGACATGGACGTGGCCCAAGCCAAAAACGAGCGGGCCGTGCTGCACAACGACCCGGGCGTTTTGGTCTGCGGTATTCGAGACTGAGCGGGCCTCAGGACGAGGCCAGCCAGAGCCCCACGCTTTTCAAGCCCAGCACGGTCATGAGCAACGAACCGGCCACATGCAGGGCAGACGTCAGCAGCGCCAAGCCGTAGCGTCCCTGCAGTAAAAATTCGACCACTTCGGCTGAGAAAGTTGAGAACGTGGTCAGCGCGCCCAAGAAGCCGGTCACCAGCAACAAACGCCAGGCCGGGTCCAACTCGGGCAGCGCCTGGAACGTCGCCAGGCACACGCCAATCAAATAGCCACCCACCAAGTTAGCCGCCAGCGTTCCCCAAGGGATCAAGCCGCCAGGCGACAGCCACAGCCCCAGGCGCCAGCGCGCCAAGGCGCCTGCGCAAGCGCCTAGGCAGATGGCAAGAATGGGAAGGGCAGGGTGCTGCATGGAAAGCGATGGCTTGTGAGAAGCCGACATTGTCGGTCAGCTGTCCAGCGCTTGTCCTTGGCCTATGCCTTGGCCACGCCAGGCGCGCGGCGCGTTGAGCGCCAGCGCAAACAGCTCGCTTCGAAAGTGAATGCCCAGGCGGGCAAAGGCCCGGTTGCGGTAGGTCTTGACCGTGGGCACGCTCAGCGACAGATCACACGCGATACCCGCGTGCGTCATGCCCTTCAACAAGCGGGCGCAGACGTCGATCTCACGGGTCGTGAGTGCCGGGTTGATCTGGCGCAGCCGCTGCTGGCTGGTGAGCAGTGGGTCTTCAGTTGGTGCACCGCCAAGCTGCACCTGCTTTTGCGCCAGCGCCAACAGGGCCGGGGCCAGTGCTTCGAAGTCGGCCAGTTGGCCGTCACTGAAGGGGCGCTGGTGTTGGTGCCGGTACAAATTCACAGCAAACAGCGATTCGCCGGCCTGGCGCACCACCGAGACGCGCTCGGCCACGCCATGCGCGTCATACACGCGGCTGCGGTGTTGGGGTGGTACTTCGGCGGCGGTGATGTGGCGCAGCAAAGTGCCGTCCGCTTCATGGGGCTGGCTTTGCAAGGTGCGGTCGCTCAAGTAGGGGCCCGACAGATAGGCCTGCCAACAGGCCCGGGTGGTGTCGGGCACGCCGTGGCTGGCGGACATATAAAGGCGCGGTGCTTCGCCCCCTCCCGTGCGGTACACCGAGCACGAAGCGGCTGGCAGCACCGGGTGTAGCGCCGCCAGCAGCGCGCTTTCAAAGCGGGGCTGTCCCAAATGCTCAATCATGCCGGCGAGCGTCTGGCTGTGCTGACTGCTGGGTGCGTTGCTGCTCCATTGCCTCATGCGAAATCCCCTCTTGCTGCTTATGTTCTGCCTGTCATCTTCAGGGATGACAGGCGGGCTCAGCCAGAGGATTTACGCTTAGCCCATGTCTGACCTGCCCGCTTCTGCCTTGGATCTGCCCACCCCGGACCTGCATTTTTTTGCCGACTTGTCGGTGCAAGTCGCCGCCCCACAGGAAGTCGGGCAGACGATTCATGGTCGCCGCCGCCTGATCCCCATTCTGGGCGGCACCGCCACCGGCCAAGGCTGGCAAGCCCGGGTTTTGCCGGGGGGCGCTGATTTTCAGCTGATCCTCAATGATCGCCTGGCCGAACTGGACGCGCGCTACGTGCTGGAAACCGATGCGGGCGACTTGATCTACGTGCAAAACCGCGCGGTGCGAACCGCCGCCCCCCAAATCATGGCGCGTCTGGTGCGTGGCGAGCCGGTGGAGCCGTCGCAGGTTTACTTTCGCTGCAGCCCGAGTTTTGAAACCGCCTCGCCGGCACTGGAATGGATCAGCGAACGGCTGTTTTTGGGCACCGGAGCCCGCCATCCCGACCGGGTGGTGATGCGGTTTTTTGAAGTGGCTTGAATTCCTGAGACTTCTCAACGTTTTCCTTTTTCTTTCACGAAAGACTTTCATGACACAGCCCACCTTCGCCATCCGCCGTACCGCGCTGGCAGCGCTTGTTTTGTTGGCCGCAGGCGCGAGTTCCAGCGCCTGGGCGCAGGCAGCGACCTACCCCAACAAGCCGGTGCGCATCATCGTCGGCTTCCCCGCTGGCACGGGGCCAGACATCGTCGCTCGCTTGCTGGCGCAAAAGCTGTCCGAGGGCTGGGGCAACATGAGCGTGATCGTCGACAACAAGCCCGGTGCGGGCGGCTTGATTGCTGCCAGCGAAGCAGCTCGCGCGGCGCCCGACGGCTACACCTTGATGCTGGGCGAAACCGGTCAGCTGAGCATTGCGCCCAGCAGCTACAACAAGCTGCCGTACGACCCGGTCAAAGATTTTGCCCCGGTCAGCCAGGTGGTGAGCTCGGACTTTGTGCTCTTGGTCAATCCGCAAAAGGTGCCTTCACGCAACGTCAAGGATTTTGTGAGCTGGACGCAGCAGCAGAAAGAGAAAGGCCTGTTCATGGCCACCTTCGGCGCGGGCACGCCTGGCCACTTTGGCGCTTTCATGTTTGGCGACGCCGTCAAGCTCAAGCCCGAGCCGGTGCACTACAAGAGCACGGCCGACGCCCTGGGCGGCTTGTTCAGTGGCGACGTGCAAGGCGTGTTTGCCAGCGTGGGCCTGGCCGCCCCCAACGTGAAAGCCGGCAAGCTCTTTGCCTTGGGCAGCACGGGCGCCACCCGCGCCGGCGCTTTGCCCGATGTGCCCACCATCAAGGAGCAGGGCTATGCCAATCTGGAATTCACGTCGTGGTTCGGCATCGTCGCGCCAGCCAAGGTGCCAGCCGACATTTTGGCCAAGCTCAGCGCTGACATTCAAAAGGCCGTGAAGGCCGCAGACGGCAAAGCCAAGATGGAAGAAGCGGGCTTTCGCGTGACGGGCACCAACCGCGAAGAGTTCGCGCGCATCATTGCCGCCGACACCGTGACCTGGGGCAAGGCCGTGGCCGCCACGGGCTTCAAGGCGGACTGAACTGTCTGCCCTCCACTGCATGACCGCAGACGTGAAAAAGCCCGCTTAAGCGGGCTTTTTCATGCTCGGCAGCCGTGGCTGCTGCGCCGGTCTTTCTGTCTTACTTCTTCGCGGCTTCAGGCTTGGCGTCGGCCTTGGGACCAGCGGCTGCCGTGGCCTTGGCGTCAGTTTTAGCGTCTGCTTTTGCGTCGGTCTTGGCGTCTTTGGTGGCGGCTTTGGCATCCGTCTTCGCGTCTTTAGCTGAGGCCTTAGCGTCTGTTTTTGCGTCTGTTTTCGCGTCTTTGGCCGCAGCCTTGAACGGGGTGCCGCCAACCGTCAGGCCTTCGGCAGACAGCTTGGCGGCGCTGGTCTCGCCAATGCCTTTGACGCGGGAGATGAAGTCTTCCCAGCTCTTGAAGTCGCCTTTTTTCCGCTCAGCCACGATCTGCTTGCTCTTGGCCGGGCCAATGCCCTTGATGCTGTCGAGCTCGGCCTCGGAGCCTTTGTTGACGTCTACAGCGGCGAAGGCAGCCACGAGGGACATGGCGGCGAAGAACGCGAGAATTTTCTTGAACATGAAGAGCTCCTGATGGGTTGCAAACAAATGGTTGAGCAGTCACTGAAAGCAAGAACCCCTAGGTATTGATTCTTTGCTTCCCGTTTCAACGGCCCGCTGCGCGGGCGGGTTGACGGAGCAATGTTATTTATTGTTTTGCTGCATGCTGAGCCGTGTCATGCCGAGCAGTTCCGTGCGGAGTTCTTCAGCTCTTTTGCGCCATCAACCAGTTCATGTAGCTGCTCACCCCGCTGGCGACATCGGCAAACTGCAAATCACAACCGACTGAGCGCAAGGCGGTGAGGTCAGCCTGGGTGTAGCTTTGGTATTTGCCCACCAGCGCGGAAGGAAAGTCGATGTAGTCGATCAAGCCCTGCTGTTGCGCTTGGGCCAGGGTCTGGTTTTTTTGCAGGGCATTGACCACGGCCAGCGCCACGTCGTTGAAAGGCTGAGCCCGGCCCGTGCCGAGGTTGAAGATGCCGGACTTTTCGGGGTGGTCAAAAAACCAGAGGTTCACGGCCACCACGTCGTCGATGTAGACGAAATCGCGCATTTGCCCGCCCGCGCCGTAGCCGCCGTATTCGCCAAAGAGCTTGACCTTGCCGTCGGCCTTGAACTGGTTGAACTGGTGAAAGGCGACGCTGGCCATGCGGCCCTTGTGTTGCTCGCGTGGGCCGTAGACGTTGAAGTAGCGAAAGCCCGCCACCTGGGTCTTGGCGCCTTCAAAGCCGGCGCCCAGTTCGCGGCGCATGCGCTGGTCAAACAGCAGCTTGGAGTAGCCGTAGACATTGAGCGGCCGCTCAAAGTCTGGCGACTCCCTGAAGGTGTCCGAGCCGCCATAGGTGGCCGCAGACGAGGCGTACAGCAGCCGCGTGCCTTGGTCTTGGCAGGCATGGAACAACTCGCACGACAGCGTGTAGTTGTTGTCCATCATGTACTTGCCGTCTAGCTCCATGGTGTCGCTGCACGCGCCTTCATGGAACACCGCTTCGACCTTGCCGTAGGCCCCTTCGGCAAACAGCTCATAAAAGTCGTCTGCGTCCACGTAGTCGGCAATGCGCAGGTCGGCCAGGTTGCGAAACTTGTCGCCTTCAGTCAAGTCGTCCACGGCAATGATGTCGTCAATGCCTCGGGCGTTCAAGCCCTTGATGATGTTGCTGCCAATGAAACCGGCCGCGCCGGTGACCACGATTTTCATGGGGGGTGTCTTTCGGTCGGGTTTAAGCAAACAGCTCGGCGTAGCTCACGGTGGCGGTGCCGAATTTGCCGACCACCACACCGCCAGCGCGATTGGCAATGGGCACAGCTTCGCGCAAGGGCAAGCCGGCGGCGAGCATGGCGGCCAGGGTGGCGATGACGGTGTCGCCGGCGCCGGTTACGTCAAACACTTCACGGGCCAGGGCAGGCACATGCAGCTCGCCCGCATCGTCAAACAGCGTCATGCCTTCTTCGCTGCGTGTCAGCAGCAGTGCCTCTAACTTCAGTGCGCGGCGCAGCGCGTGGGCCTTGTCATGCAGTTCGGCTTCGCTGTGCCATGTACCAATCACATGCTCCAGCTCGGCGCGGTTAGGTGTGATGACGCTGGCGTGCTGGTAGCGCGAATAGTCGGAGCCTTTGGGGTCGACCAAAACCGCTTTGCCAGCCGCGCGGGCCTGCTCAATCATCATGGCGATATGTGCCAGGCCGCCTTTGCCGTAGTCGGAAAACAAAATGGCGTCGTGCTCGCCGTGCAGTTGGCTGAAGGCAGCTGTTTGAGAGGCCAGCACTTCTTTTTCAGGGGTGTTCTCAAAGTCCAGGCGCAGCAGCTGCTGTTGCCTGCCGATCACGCGCAGCTTGACTGTCGTCTTGAGTTGGGCATCGCGGCCAAAGTGAGTCTTGATGCCCGTTTTGGCGACCAGGGCTTCAAGCTGGTGACTGGCCTCGTCATCGCCCACCACGGTCAGCAAAGACGCATGGGCACCCAGCGTGACCACATTGAAGGCGACATTCGATGCGCCGCCCAGCCGTTCTTCCTGCCGGGTCACTCGCACCACGGGCACGGGCGCCTCGGGTGATATGCGGTCTACCGGTCCGTACCAGTAGCGGTCCAGCATGACATCACCCACGACGAGGACGCGGGCTTGGGCGAGTTGTTGTGCGCTGGGTTGCATGCTTGGTGTTCTTGGGCAGTAGCGGTTAATGGGCGCGCGTCACAGCTCTTCAATGCGGCGGGCAGGGTAGCTGTCCCAGGCTTGGCAGCCGGGGCAATGCCAGAAATGCTGGATGGCTTCAAAGCCGCAGGCCGCGCAGCGGTAGCGCAGCAAGGGTTTGCTGGCTTGGTCCAGTGCCCGCTGCAGCAGCTGGTGATGCTCTTCGTGTTCGAGTTTTTCCTGGGCAAGCCACTTACCGGCGGCGACCAGCGAGGGTTGCGCTTGCAAATGCCGCACATACCAGCCGCGCGCTGCCTCGGCATCTGGCTCTAGTTTGGCGATGGCGTCTACCAGGTCAATCGACGGCATGGCTAGGTAGTTGCGTTGCAGCTGGCTCAAGACCTCTTGCTCGCGCCCGGTGCGCTGGGCCAGTACGACCAGCAAGGGCGCGGCCAGGGGCAAGGCTTGTGGTGCGCTGCTCTCGAGCTGGGCCAGGGTTTGCAGTGCGTCCGCATGACTGCCCAGCTGGTTTTCTAGCTTGGCGAGTTCCATCAGCGGCCGGGCCGCAGCAGGGGCGGCTGCGTGGGCGCGTTGCAATAAGGCCAGCGCCTGTTCGGTGTTGCCAGCGGCGGTGCTGGCCTGGGCCTGCTCGCACAGGTAATGGCCCTGGCGCACGCCGAAGCTGCCGTGGCTGCTGCTGTCCAGGCGCGCTGCAATCTCGCCAGCCTGCACCCAGTCGCGCGAGCGTTCGTAAATCGACAGCAGCGCCAAGCGAGCCTCTTGTTCGTAGGCGGTGTTTTCAAGCCGGCGCAGGGCGGCTTCAGCGCGGTCCAGCAGGCCCGCCTTCAAGAAGTCCAGGGCCAGGGCGTGCTGGGCGCGGTCGCGTTCGGGCTGGGTCAGGTCGCCCCGCGCCATCAGGTGTTCGTGCACGCGCACGGCGCGATCGTATTCGCCTCGGCGACGAAACAGATTGCCCAGCGCAAAGTGCAACTCGGAGGTGTCGGGGTCGTTTTGAACGGCCTCAATAAAGGCGTCAATGGCCTGGTCTTGCTGTTCGTTCAGCAAGAAGTTCAGGCCGCGGAAATAGGCTTTGGGTGCACGGCGGTTTTCAATGCGCAGCTGGCGCAGGTCCAACCGGGAGGCCAGCCAGCCCAACGCAAAGACCACGGGAAAGCCCAGCAGCAGCCAGGTGAAGTCAAATTCCATGGGGGCCTGGGGGCGGTGGGTCGCCAGCGCTGGCGGGGGCCGGGACGGTTTTGGCGTGGCGCTTTTTCCACCAGCGTGGAATCATCACCAGCACGCCAAAAGCGAGGCCCACCACAAAGAAAGTCAGCACCACCAGCACCAAAGGCGCTTGCCAGTACTGGCCAAAGAAGAAGTTCACCGAGACCGTTTGCTGGTTGTTCAGCGCAAAGGCAAACAGGGTAAAAAAAATGGCTGCCTTGAGCAGCCACATCAGGTATTTCACTTAGCAGGACTCCCGAGTGATCCAACGATTGTAGTCAGCCCTTGTAGGCGGGCGGCGCTCATGGCTTGGCCTGGTCTTGCAGCAGCACGCTCTGGGTACGGGCGTCCACGGCTTCGCGCAGGGCCTTGCCGGGCTTGAAGTGCGGCACGCGTTTTTCCGGAATGGCCACGCTTTCCCCCGAACGCGGGTTGCGGCCCATGCGGGGCGGGCGACGGTTCACCGAAAAGCTGCCAAAGCCACGGATCTCGATGCGGTGGCCGCGCACCAGCGCGTCGCTCACAGCGTCCAGAATCGTCTTGACGGCCGACTCGGCGTCCTTGTGGGTCAGTTGGCGAAAACGATTGGCCAGTTCTTCAACGAGGTCGGAGCGGGTCATGGGGCTTGCAGCAAAAAAGAAAAACTCAAAAACGGTGAACCCAAAAGAAAGCGGGACAAGCAACCCGTGAAGGCTGGTCGTCCCGCTTTGGGCTAGCCCAACAGTGATTAGCTGTTGTTGTCCAGCTTGGCGCGCAGCAAAGCGCCCAGGTTGGTCAGGCCGGCGTTGTCACGCGAAGACTGCTGGTTCAGCGAAGCCATGGCTTCTTGCTGGTCCACGTTGTCCTTGGCTTTGACCGACAGCTGGATGTTGCGGGTCTTGCGATCCACGTTCACCACCACTGCGGAGACTTCGTCGCCTTCTTTGAGCACGTTGCGTGCGTCTTCCACACGGTCACGGCTGATTTCGCTGGCGCGCAGGTAACCAATGATGTCTTCGCCCAGGTCGATCTCGGCGCCCTTGGCGTCCACAGTCTTGACCTTGCCAGTCACCACAGCGCCCTTGTCGTTGATCGACACGAAGGTGGTGAAAGGATCGGAGTCCAACTGCTTGATACCCAGGGAAATACGCTCGCGGTCCACGTCAACGGCCAAGACGATGGCTTCGACTTCCTGGCCCTTTTTGTAGTTGCGAACAGCGGCTTCGCCGGTTTCGTTCCACGACAAATCAGACAGGTGCACCAGGCCGTCGATACCGGCAGCCAGACCCACGAATACGCCGAAGTCGGTGATCGACTTGATCGGGCCCTTGACGCGGTCGCCGCGCTTGGTGTCTTGTGCGAACTCTTGCCATGGGTTGGCCTTGCACTGCTTCATGCCCAGGGAAATGCGGCGCTTGTCTTCGTCGATTTCCAGAACCATGACTTCGACTTCGTCGCCCAGGGTGACGAGCTTGGAAGGAGCCACGTTCTTGTTGGTCCAGTCCATCTCCGACACGTGGACCAAGCCTTCGATACCTGGCTCGAGTTCCACAAACGCGCCGTAGTCGGCGATGTTGGTGATCTTGCCGAACAGGCGGGTGGCCTGTGGGTAGCGGCGCGAAACGCCCATCCATGGATCGTCGCCCATTTGCTTCAGACCCAGCGAGACACGGTTTTTCTCGGTGTCGAACTTCAGGATCTTGGCCACGATTTCCTGGCCAGCCGTCACCACTTCGCTTGGGTGACGCACGCGGCGCCATGCCATGTCGGTGATGTGCAGCAAGCCGTCAATGCCGCCCAGGTCAACGAACGCACCGTACTCGGTGATGTTCTTGACCACGCCTTTGACAGCAGTGCCTTCTTTGAGGGTTTCCATCAGCTTGGCGCGCTCTTCGCCCATCGAGGCTTCGACCACAGCGCGGCGTGACAGCACGACGTTGTTGCGCTTGCGGTCCAGCTTGATGACCTTGAACTCCATGGTCTTGTTCTCGTAGGGAGTCAAGTCCTTGATGGGGCGTGTGTCGATCAGCGAGCCAGGCAGGAAAGCGCGGATGCCGTTGACCAGCACGGTCAGGCCACCCTTGACTTTGCCGCTGGTCTGGCCAGTGACAAATTCGCCGGATTCCAGGGCTTTTTCCAGGCTCATCCACGAAGCCAGGCGCTTGGCCTTGTCGCGCGACAGCAGGGTGTCGCCGTAGCCGTTTTCCACCGAGTCGATGGCGACGGAGACAAAGTCACCGACCTGGACTTCGAGCTCGCCCTGGTCGTTTTTGAATTCTTCGAGAGGCACATAGGCCTCGGATTTCAGTCCGGCATTGACGACCACATGGTTGTGGTCGATGCGCACGACTTCAGCGGTGATGACCTCGCCCGAACGCATCTCTGAGCGTTGTAGAGATTCTTCAAATAGGGCGGCAAAAGATTCAGACATTGAGTTTCCTAATCCGACAGCACAGGGTTCCGAGGGCGGGATTGCCTTCGTTTTTAGGGTCTGACTGCGGCGGTTTTTTGTGGCCATGAAGGCCACGGGTTGGTGGTTGAACCCGCTGACCAGTGCGCCGAAGAAGGCGCGATGGGAGTCAGAGGGGCCGGGTGCTTTGCCACCAGTCAAGCACGAGGTCTATCGACTTTTCAATCGAGAGCTCGGAGTTGTCCAGCGACTTGGCGTCTTGAGCAGGTTTCAAAGGGGCGGTGCTGCGAGATGAATCCCGCGAATCTCGTGCCTTCAGGTCCTGTTCAATCGCGCTGATTGTAGCCGAAATACCCTTTGAAATCAATTGCTTATGCCTGCGTTCGGCCCGGTGCTCGGCACTGGCCGTGAGGAAGATTTTGAGCTCGGCGTCGGGAAAGATCACCGTGCCCATATCCCGGCCATCGGCCACGAGACCCGGTAGGCGCCTGAAGCTGCGCTGCAAGTCCAGCAGGGCCGAGCGAACCTGGGGATGTACTGAGACTTCAGACGCGGCCATGCCCGCGGCTTCGGTGCGGATGGCGTCAGACACGTCTTCGCCCGACAAAAAGATCTGGTCGGCCTGAAAGCGCACCGGCAGGCTGCGCGCCAGGTCGGCCACAGCGTCGCCATCGGTCAGCGCTACGCCCGCCCGGCCCGCCGCAAAGGCGGCCAAGCGGTAGAGCGCGCCCGAGTCCAGGTAGTGGTAGCCGAGCTTGGCGGCGGTCAGCGCCGCCAGCGTGCCTTTACCCGAGGCGGTGGGGCCGTCGATGCAAATCACCGGAATGTCTTGCGGCCGCGCTTGCGTAACCGAAAACAGCGTTTCAAAGTAGTCGGGGAAGGTCTTGGCCACGCATTGCGGCTCCAGAATGCGCACCCGCTGGCGCGCTGGGTTGAAGGCGGCCAGGGAAAAACACATGGCCACGCGGTGGTCGTCGTAGGTGTGGATGGCGGCGCTGCGCCAATGCGCGGCCGGCGGCGTGATGCGGAGGTAGTCCGCGCCCTCGTCAACCGTCGCTCCCAGTTTGCGTAATTCGCAAGCCATGGCGGCAATTCGGTCGGTTTCCTTGACGCGCCAGCTGGCAATATTGCGCAGGGTGGTCGGGCCGTCGGCATACAGCGCCATCACGGCCAAGGTCATGGCGGCGTCGGGAATGTGGTTGCAGTCCAGGTCAATGGCCTTGAGCGGCCAAGCGCCGCGCGAGACTTGAATGGAGTTCGGCCCGGTGGTGACTTGCGCGCCCATCAACTGCGCCGCTTCCACAAAGCGAATATCGCCTTGGATCGAGCTCGACCCGATGCCCCAAATGTCGATGTGCTGACCGGCTTCGGCAGCAATGGCGCCGAGCGCCACAAAGTAGCTCGCGGAAGACGCATCGCCTTCCACGTAAATCTCGCCGGGCGACTGGTAGCGGCAGCCGGCGGGAATGGTGAAGCGCTGCCAGCCTTGGCGCTGAACCTTGATGCCAAAGCGCTCCAGCAAATTGAGCGTGATTTCGATGTAAGGCTTGGAGATCAGCTCGCCAGTGACGTCGATGTGAATGTCTTTTGTCGCCACCAGTGGCAGCGCCATCAGAAGTGCTGTGAGGAATTGGCTAGAGACATCGCCGCGCACCTGAATGGGCTTGTCCAGTTGCAGGGCGCCGGGCTTGACGTGCAGGGGCGGGTAACCGTCTTGGCCCAGGTAATCAATGGCGCAGCCGAGTTGGCGCAGCGCATCGACCAAGTCGCCAATCGGCCGCTCGTGCATGCGCGGCACGCCCGAGAGCTGAAAGTCACCGCCCATCAAAGCCAGCGCCGCCGTCAAGGGCCGCATGGCCGTGCCGGCGTTACCCATGAAGAACTTGGCCTCTTTCACAGGCCGCTGGCCGCCCAGGCCGCCAATCACCGCCGTGTGGTCTGTCTGCTCGACCGTGCAGCCGAGTTGCTTGAGCGCGGTCAACATGACGGCCGTGTCGTCAGACGCCAGCAGGTCATGCACAACGGTTTCGCCTTCGCTCAGCGCCGCCAACAGCAGCACGCGGTTGGAAATACTTTTGGAGCCCGGCAGGCGCACCGTGCCGTGGGCGCTGGTCAGTGCGGGAAGGTCCAGGAAATCAGTGTCAAACATGGGCGGGCGGCGCTGAGGCCGTGGTTAATGCGCTGATCAAACGGATCAAGGTGTCAGGAGCGGGTCAGCGGCTGCCACTGGGCGCGGGCCCAGCTGGCTTGCTCGATCTGCCGCTTCAGGGCGTCGCCATCACCGGCTTGCAGCAGGCTTTCCAGCGCCTGCAATTGCGCGCGAAGCTGCTGCGACTGCAGCAGCACCTGCTCGCGGTTGGCCAGCAAAATGTCGCGCCACATGGTCGGCTCGCTGGCGGCAATGCGCGTGCTGTCTCTAAAGCCCGAGCCACCCAGCCCCATGAACTGCGCGCCTTGGTCTTGCCCCAGCAGGCTGTTGATGAAAGCAAAAGCCATGAGGTGCGGGAAGTGACTGACGGCGCCAAAGGCTGCGTCGTGCGCCTCGGCCGCCATGCGGCTGACGTGGCAGCCCAGGGCTTCCCACACGGCTTGGGCGCGGTCTAGCTGGTCGGCGGGTGTGTCGGGCAGCGGGGTCAGGATCACATGGCTGCCGGCATAAAGCTGCGCGTCGGCATGTTCAACGCCCGACACTTCACGGCCGCAAATCGGGTGGGCCGGCACAAAGCAGCTGAGCTTGCCTTGCAGGTTGGCCCGCGCGGCAGCGACTACGTCGGCCTTGGTCGAGCCCACGTCCATCATCAAAGCGTTGGGCGAGAGTTGGGGCAGCAAGGACTGCATCACCGCGCCCGTGGCCGCCACCGGCATGGCCAGCAGCACCAGTTCGGCCCCCGCCACGGCGTCAGCTGCGCTGGGTGCAGCCTCGTCAATCACGCCAGCTTGCACGGCGCGCTCGGTGGTGCGGCTCGAAGGGCTGAAGCCGACAACACGGCCAACGATGCCCGCTTGCTTGGCAGCTAGCGCGAACGAGCCGCCCATCAGGCCGCAGCCAATCAAAGCCAGCCGGTCAAAGCGCATGGTTTTATTCAGACACTGGGTAGGAGCCCAGCACCTTGTAGAAGGCGCACAGCGACTGCAATTCCTTCAGCGCGGCGGCCACCGGGGGCTGGCTGATGTGGCCGGCGATGTCGATGTAGAAGTAGTACTCCCACTGGCCCGATTTGGCGGGGCGGGACTCAAAGCGCGTCATCGATACGCCGTTGTTTTTCAGCGGCATCAAGAGATCGTGCACGGCACCCGGACGGTTGGGCACCGAGACCACCAGGCTGGTGCAGTCCCGCTCAGATGCCGGCGGTGTGGCTAGCGTTTGCGGCAGGCAAATCACGGCAAAGCGGGTGCGGTTGTAGGCCTCGTCCTGAATGGCGTGGTGCACGATGTGCAGGCCAAACTGCGCGGCAGCTCGTTCGCTGGCCAAGCCCGCCCAAGCGGGATTTGTGGTGGCCAAACGCGCACCTTCGGCGTTGCTGGAGACAGCGCGACGCTCGGCGTTCGGCAGGTTTTGCGATAGCCAGCCCTGGCACTGCGCCAGCGCTTGCGGGTGGGCCAGCACGACCTCAATGCCTTCCAGGCTGTTGCTTTGGCGCAAGAGGTTGTGGCGAATCAGCAGGCTGACTTCACCGACCACATGCACCGGCGAGCGCAAGAACAAATCGAGCGAGCGGGCGACCACGCCTTCGGTGGAGTTTTCCATGCCGACTACGCCGTACTGGGCGGTGCCCGCGGCCGTGGCGTGAAAGACCTCGTCAAAGTTGGCGCAGTAAATCAGGTTGGCGGCGCTGCCGAAAAACTCCACCGCGGCCTGCTCGCAAAACGTACCTTGCGGCCCGAGCACGGCCACGCGCTGGGGTGCTTCGAGCGCCAGGCAGGCCGACATGATCTCGCGCCAGATAGACGCCACATGGTCGTTGTGCAGCGGGCCGGGGTTGGCGTTGGTGATTTTCTGGATCACCTGGGCCACACGGTCCGGGCGGAAAAAAGGCGACCCCTCCGCGCGCTTGATCTCACCCACCTGCTCGGCCACATGGGCGCGCTCATTGAGCAGCTTCAGCAACTGGCTGTCTAAAGCGTCGATCTTGACTCGCAGCTCGCCCAATGCATCAGATTGAACAGGTTGGCTCATGTAGAAAGCTCTCCAAGCTCCCTCTCCCTTGGGGAGAGGGTTGGGGTGAGGGCACGCGCGGCGCCGGTTTGGTAGGCCCGCATCACGCCCGACGCTCAAAGTCGCGCATGAAGGCCACCAGGGCCTGCACGCCGGCCAGCGGCATGGCGTTGTAAATGCTCGCGCGCATGCCGCCCAGGGTTTTATATCCCTTGAGCTGCAACAGGCCGTGTTCTTTGGCGCCTTTCAAAAAGGCGTCGTTCAAGGTTTCGTCGCGCAAGAAAAACGGAATGTTCATGCGCGAGCGGCAGTTGTGGGCCACGCGGTTTTCATACAGGCTGGACTGGTCAATGAAGTCGTAGAGCAGCTTGGCTTTGGCGATGTTGCGCTGCTCCATGGCCGCGATGCCGCCGTTCTTCTTGAGCCACTGAAAAGTCAGGCCGGCGATGTAGATGCCATACGTGGGCGGCGTGTTGTACATCGACTGGTTGTCGGCCACGGTCTTGTAGTCAAAAGCCGAAGGGCAGTGGGGCAGGGCGTGGCCCAGCAAGTCCTCACGCACAAACACCAGGGTCACGCCAGCCGGGCCGACGTTTTTTTGCGCACCGCCAAAAGCCAGGCCCACGCGCGACCAATCGATCGGCCGCGACAGCATGTGCGAAGAAATGTCTGCCACCAGCGGCGCCTGGCTGCCCAGGGCTTTCAAATCGGGCAACTCGTGCATCTCTACACCGTGCACGGTCTCATTGCTGCACACGTGCACATAGCGCGCTTGCTGGCTGAGTTGCCAAGTGGCTGGGTCGGGCAGGGTGGTGTAACCGCTGCCTGCATTGCTGGCGGCGATATTCACCTGGCAATACTTGCGCGCCTCTTTTTGCGAGCGCTCGCTCCAGGCGCCGGTCACCACAAAGTCGGCGCTTTCGCCGCGCGACAGGTTCAGCGGGATGATCGCGTTTTCAGCAATGCCGCCGCCCTGCATGAACAAGACTTTGAACTCGGCGGGCACCGCCAACAGCTCACGCAGGTCGGCTTCGGCCTGCTCGTAAATAGAGATGAACTCTTTGCCCCGATGGCTCATCTCCATCACGCCCATGCCACTGCCGTGCCAGTCCAGCATCTCGGCGGCGGCGGTCTGCAGCACTTCTTCTGGCAGCACAGCCGGCCCGGCCGAAAAATTGAAAGGGCGGGGCTTCTGGGCGGGGTTCTGCGTGCTCATTCCGCAGTGTCTGGCGTCGGTGCCTGGTCATCGGCCGAGTCGTCAGCTGACTCGTCGGTGGCACGGTCTTCCAGGGCGGCGTCGTTCTCCACAATGCGCTGCAAACCGCTGAGCTGAGAGCCGTCGTCCAGGCCGATCAGCGTCACGCCTTGCGTGGCGCGGCCCATTTCGCGGATCTCGCTCACGCGGGTGCGCACCAGCACGCCTTTGTCGGTGATCAGCATGATCTCGTCGTCGGTGTGCACCAGCGTGGCCGCCACGACCTTGCCGTTGCGCTCGCTCTGCTGGATGGCGATCATGCCCTTGGTGCCGCGGCCGTGGCGTGTGTATTCGGTGATGGAGGTGCGTTTGCCATAGCCGTGTTGGGTGGCGGTCAGCACGCTTTGCTGCTCGTCTTCAGCCACCAGCATGGCGATCACGCTTTGGCCTTCTTCGAGCATCATGCCGCGCACGCCGCGAGCGTTGCGGCCCATCGGGCGCACATCGTTTTCGTCAAAACGCACGGCTTTGCCGTTGTCGGAAAACAGCATCACGTCGTGCGTGCCGTCAGTCAGCGCCGCGCCAATCAGGAAGTCGCCCTCGTCCAGGTCCACGGCAATGATGCCGGCCTTGCGCGGGTTGCTGAAGTCGTCTAGCGGCGTCTTCTTGACCGTGCCCATGGAGGTGGACATGAACACATACTGGTCCGCCGGGAAGCTGCGCGCCTCGCCGGTCAAGGCCAGCACCACGGTGATTTTTTCGCCTTCTTGCAGCGGGAACATGTTGACGATCGGGCGGCCACGTGAGCCACGCGAACCCGCCGGCACTTCCCACACCTTGAGCCAGTACAGCCGGCCGCGGTCGGAAAAGCACAAGATGTAGTCGTGCGTGTTGGCAATAAAAAGCTGGTCCACCCAGTCGTCTTCTTTGGTCGAGGTGGCTTGCTTACCGCGCCCGCCGCGCTTTTGGGCGCGGTATTCACTCAGGGGCTGGCTCTTGATGTAGCCCATGTGCGAGAGAGTGACCACCATGTCGGTCGGGGTGATCAGGTCTTCGGTGCTGAGGTCGAAAGAGCTGTGCTCGATCTGGCTGCGGCGCAGGCCCAGCTTGTGCTGGCCGAACTCTTGGCGAATAGCGCCCAGCTCTTCGCCAATGATGGTCGACACACGCTCAGGGCGGGCCAGGATGTCCAGCAGATCGTCGATCTCGGCCATCACCTCTTTGTATTCGGTGACGATCTTGTCTTGTTCCAGGCCGGTCAGGCGCTGCAGACGCATCTGCAAGATCTCTTGGGCCTGCGTTTCTGACAGACGGTACAGGCCGTCGTTGCCCATGCCGAATTCTTTTTCCAGGCCATCAGGGCGGTAATCGTCGGCATTGACCACGCCGCCGTCGGCGCGGCTGCGGGTGAGCATCTCGCGCACCAGCGAGGAGTCCCAGGGCTTGAGCATCAGTTCGGCCTTGGCCACCGGCGGGGTGGGCGCATTGCGGATGATGGCGATGAACTCGTCAATGTTCGCCAGGGCCACAGCCAGGCCTTCCAGCACATGGCCGCGCTCGCGCGCCTTGCGCAAGGTGAAGACCGTGCGGCGCGTGACCACTTCGCGGCGGTGCGACAAGAAGACCTGGATCAGGTCTTTCAAGTTGCACAGCTTGGGCTGGCCGTTGACCAGCGCCACCATGTTCATGCCGAAGTTGTCTTGCAGCTGGGTTTGCTTGTAGAGGTTGTTCAGTACCACCTCGGGCACTTCGCCCCGCTTGAGCTCGATCACCAGGCGCATGCCCGACTTGTCGGACTCGTCTTGAATGTGGCTGATGCCCTCGATTTTTTTCTCGTGAACCAGCTCGGCCATGCGCTCTTGCAGGGTCTTCTTGTTCACCTGGTAGGGCAGCTCGTCCACGATGATGGACTGGCGCTGGCCTTTGTCGATGTCTTCAAAGTGGCAGCGCGCTCGCATCACCACGCGGCCACGGCCGGTGCGGTAGCCGTCTTTGACGCCGTTGATGCCGTAAATAATGCCGGCCGTCGGAAAGTCAGGGCCGGGAATGATCTCCATCAGTTCGTCGATGGTGGCTTCCGGGTTTTTCAGCAAGTGCAGGCAACCGTCCACCACTTCATTGATGTTGTGTGGCGGGATATTCGTGGCCATGCCGACGGCGATACCTCCCGAGCCATTGATCAACAAGTTTGGAATGCGGGAAGGCAAAACCAGCGGCTCTATTTCGCTGCCGTCGTAGTTAGGGCCGAAATCAACGGTTTCCTTGTCAATATCGGCCAGCATTTCCTGGGCGATCTTGGACAGACGAATCTCGGTGTAACGCATGGCAGCGGCGTTGTCGCCGTCCACCGAGCCGAAGTTACCCTGGCCGTCTACTAATAGATGGCGCAGCGAAAAGTCTTGGGCCATTCGCACGATCGCGTCATACACCGACTGGTCGCCGTGCGGGTGGTACTTACCAATCACATCGCCGACGATACGGGCCGACTTTTTATAAGGCCGATTCCAGTCGTTGTTGAGCTCGTGCATGGCGAACAGCACGCGCCTGTGCACGGGCTTGAGGCCGTCACGGGCGTCTGGCAGCGCGCGGCCCACGATCACGCTCATGGCGTAGTCGAGGTAGCTGCGCCGCATCTCCTCTTCCAGGCTGATCGGAAGGGTCTCTTTGGCAAACTGGGTCATGTGGGGGCCTGAAATGAAAGTCGCAACAGCTTGGGGGCCGGGCAGGGCGCAGCAAGCTGCTGAACCCAAAGCCCGCTGATTTTAAGGCCTGAATAGGCCTTGTGGCTGGCTCGCAACATGACGTGCTTATTCCATGGCATTGCGGTTTTCCCGTACCTACCTTTGTGTCGGGCGGCTCAAGAGGTGTGGCACAATAGTTTTTGTCGGTTTGGGTGATGGTCACCCGCTCCGTAAAACCCTAGTCCAATGCAGCCACGCTGCGTCTTTTTTCTCTAGAGGAAAACCATGAACAAATTCAACAAAGTGGCAATGCTGGTTGCTTCCGCAACGCTGGTTACCGCAGCTGGTGCACAAACCGTCGACAACTGGAGAAACGGTGCTGGCGACCTGGTCTGGAAAAACGGTAACAGCGAACTGTGCTGGCGCGACGCCACTTGGACCCCTGCGACTGCAGCCAAGGGTTGCGACGGCGCTATCGTCCCTGCGCCAGCTCCTGCACCGGCCCGCGCTGCCGCTCCTGCACCAGCTCCCGCTCCTGCACCAGCCGTAGCGCCTCGGGCTGCACCTGCTCCAGCGCCAGCCGCTGCAGCCCCAGCCGTTGCCGCCACCAAAGTGACCTACGCTGCTGACGCCTTCTTTGACTTCAACAAGTCCAACCTCAAGCCTGAAGGCCGCGCCAAGCTCGACGACCTCGTCGGCAAGGTCAAAGACATCAGCCTGGAAGTCATTATCGCCGTCGGCCACGCTGACGCAGTGGGCGGCGACGCTTACAACCAGAAGCTGTCGGTGGCTCGTGCTGAGTCCGTCAAGGCTTACTTGGTGACCAAAGGCATCGAGAAAAACCGCGTTTACACCGAAGGCAAAGGCGAGAAGCAGCCCGTGGCTGACAACAAGACCGCCGAAGGCCGCGCCAAGAACCGCCGCGTTGAGATCGAAGTGGTCGGTACCCGCGCCAACAAGTAATTCCCCGGAATTGCTTCTTTAAAAAACCGCGCCTCGGCGCGGTTTTTTTATGCCTCAGAGATAATTCAAGCTTATGCAAACTCACCAAAACGCCGACCCGGCCGAACTCGCCAAATTCTCCGACTTGGCTCACCGCTGGTGGGACACCGAAAGCGAATTTCGCCCCCTGCATCAAATCAACCCCCTGCGCCTGGCCTGGATCGAAGAGCAAGTGCCTGTGGCCGGCAAGCGAGTCGTTGACATTGGTTGCGGCGGCGGCATCTTGGCCGACGCCATGGCCCGCCGTGGCGCGGAGGTCCTTGGCATTGACCTGGCCACCAAGGCCCTGAAAGTAGCCCAGCTCCACGCCTTGGAGGCTGAGACCCAGGGCGTGACGTACCGCGAAGTCAGCGCTGAAGCGTTGGCGCTGGAGCAACCCGGCAGTTTTGACGTGGTCACCTGCATGGAAATGCTCGAACACGTGCCCGACCCCGCCTCCGTGGTGCGCGCCTGTGCGACCTTGGTCAAGCCCGGTGGCCATGTGTTTTTCTCGACCATCAACCGCAACGCCAAGGCCTTCTTGTTCGCCATCGTCGGCGCCGAGTACGTGCTCAACCTGCTGCCCAAGGGCACACACGAATACGCCAAGTTCATCAAGCCCAGCGAGTTGGCCGCCTACAGCCGCGCCGCGGGGCTGGACCTGCTGCGCACACGCGGCCTGGAGTACAACCCCCTGACCAAGCACTACTGGCTGAGCGCCGACAGCAGCGTGAACTACATGCTGGGTCTGCAAAAAGCATGAGCGCAGTTTTTGCCGGCATGGAGGCCGTGCTGTTCGACCTGGACGGCACCTTGATCGACAGCGCGCCCGACCTAGGCGCTGCCGCCGACAAAATGCGCATCGACCGAGGGCTGCCCTCGCTGCCCCTGAGCCATTACCGCCCCATGGCCGGCGCAGGCGCCAGGGGCATGCTGGGCCTGGCTTTTGGCTTGACGCCTCAAGACGACGGCTTTGACGCCATGAAGGAAGAATTCTTCGTCAACTACGAAGCCTGCATGACCGAGCGCACCTACGTGTTTGACGGCGTGGCCGAACTGGTGGCCCAGCTGCACCAAGCTGGCTTGCACTGGGGCGTGGTGACCAACAAATCGCAGCGTTTCACCTTGCCGTTAACGCGGCAGATGCCGCTGTTTGGCACCGCCAAAACCATCGTGAGTGGCGACACCACGCCGCACGCCAAGCCGCACCCGGCGCCCTTGCTGGAGGCTGCTCGCCAGCTGGGCGTGGCGCACGAGCGCTGTGTGTATGTGGGTGATGACGAACGCGACATCGTGGCCGGCCGCGCCGCCGGTATGCCTACCGTGGCGGCCGCCTACGGCTACCTCGGCAACGTCGACCTAGAGGCTTGGCAGGCCGACGCCACCATCCACCATGCGCGAGACCTGTTGAAACTCCTAGGAATGCCCTAAGATATATGGCTTGGGGCTGCATTGGTTTCGACGTGGGTTCGGACGCGGTGTGGTGCATGTCGAGCTGAGTGTGCTCGTAAAACTGATTCAAACAAACTAACTGCAAACGACGAACGTTTCGCACTCGCAGCTTAATTGCCTGTGAGCTTCACAACAGCAGGCCGATGGGCTGGGCAAGGGGTTTTTAGCGCAAGCTGACGACTCCCGGCTGTGAAGATAATTTCATCGGCTGGTTCCGGGTTGGGTGCCTTAGCCCGGGGCAAGACAATAGGGTACTGGCGTTCTGGGTAGCGTGCGACTGCGCGACCCAGGAGGTAAGACTCAAATCAGACCGCTAAACATGTAGATCTGCCCGAACAAGGCTTGCGGACGGGGGTTCAAATCCCCCCAGCTCCACCA
>JBBAPH010000006.1:0-144883 GCA_040400935.1 Polaromonas sp. | reverse complement strand
TGGCGGCGATGGTGTCTTCCACAAAACCCGACTCGTTGAGCGTGTCGCTGTGAATCGCCACTTGCGTGTCGGTGGCGTCGGCGACGTCCAGGCAGTTGCTGATGGCTGCCGGGGTGGTGCCCCAGTCTTCATGCAGTTTCAGACCGATCACGCCCGCGTTGATTTGTTCGTGCAGCGCTTCGGGCCGGCTGGCGTTGCCCTTGCCCAAAAAGCCCAGGTTCATGGGGAAAGCGTCGGCCGCTTGCAGCATGCGCTCGATGTTCCACGGGCCGGGCGTGCAGGTGGTGGCAAAAGTGCCGGTGGCCGGGCCCGTGCCGCCGCCCATCATGGTGGTCACGCCGCTGGCCAGCGCTTCTTCGATTTGCTGCGGGCAAATAAAGTGAATGTGCGAGTCAATGCCGCCGGCGGTGACGATCATGCCTTCGCAGCTGATGACCTCAGTGCCCGGGCCGATGATGATGTCCACACCCGGCTGCACATCGGGGTTGCCGGCTTTGCCAATGGCGGCAATGCGCCCGCCTTTGAGGCCGATGTCGGCCTTGACGATGCCCCAGTGGTCCATGATCAGCGCGTTGGTCATGACGGTGTCCACCGCTCCGGCCGCGCGCGTGGCTTGCGACTGGGCCATGCCGTCGCGGATGGTCTTGCCGCCGCCAAACTTGACTTCTTCGCCGTAGCTGCCGGCGCGCAGC
The DNA here is from genome assembly GCA_040400935.1 of Polaromonas sp. Taxonomy (GTDB): domain Bacteria; phylum Pseudomonadota; class Gammaproteobacteria; order Burkholderiales; family Burkholderiaceae_C; genus Polaromonas. The sequence continues at coordinate 144,191 of JBBAPH010000006.1, read as the reverse complement.
GTGTAGTCGGCCTCGACTTCGATTTGCAAATCGGTGTCGGCCAGGCGCAGCCGGTCGCCGACGGTGGGTCCAAACATTTCCGCGTAGGCGCGGCGTCCGATGGTGGCCATGGGGTGTTCCTTGTTGAGCGCTGTGTTTATCTTGTCCCCTCTCCCTTTGGGAGAGGGCTAGGGTGAGGGCATCCCCAGCGCGGTGGCGAAGGCCGCTGCCCTCACCCCGGCCCTCTCCCAGAGGGAGAGGGAGCAAGAAGGGAAAGAGAGCAAGAAAAGCGCAAGCAGACTCACAACTTGCCCTGCACCAAACCGCGAAAGCCATAGACCACGCGCTCACCCGCAAAGTCCACCAGTTCCACCGTGCGTTGTTGGCCGGGCTCAAAACGCACGGCCGTGCCCGAGGCAATGTTCAGCCGCATGCCGCGTGCCGCCGTGCGGTCAAAGCCCAGTGCGGCGTTGGTTTCGGCAAAGTGGTAATGCGATCCGACCTGTATCGGCCGGTCGGCGGTGTTTTGCACCACCACCGTCAAGGTGCGCCGGCCGGTGTTGAGCGCGTGTTCGCCATCGTCGAGGATCAGTTCGCCAGGAATCATGGGGTACCTTGTGGGCCGTGGGTTCAAGCCACGAAGGGCATCAGGGCTGCGCCGCCCATCAAGGCGACGGTTGCGCCCGCCAGGCGTGTGGCCCACACCTGCTGACGCAAGCGCCAGCCGGCCGCCAAGCCGAGTGCGTGCAGCGCAGCCGTGGCCAGCAGCAAACCCAGCAGGGTGGTCGCAGCGCCGCTGGCCGGCAATTCATAACCGTGCGCCAAGCCATGGAACAACGCAAAGCCGCTCACCATCAACGCGGCCGTGCTGCGCGGCAACGCTTGGCGTGCGGCCAGCAGCAGGCCCATGACCAAGAGCGACACCGCGATCATGGGCTCGACGCCGCCCACCTGCCCGCCTTGCCAGCCGAGCACGGCACCGCCCAGCAAGAACGCGGCAAACCAAGCCGGGCTCCACAGGCTGCTGCGCCAATGGTTGCTGCTGTTGGCGGTCAGCGCGCTCCACACGCCCACGGCCAGCATGGCCGCCAAGTGGTCCAGGCCTGTGAAGGGATGCACCAAGCCGGCGACAAAGCCGACATGGCTGTGCGTGGTCGCGTCGGTGTGCGCACTGGCGCTCAGACTGAGGGTGGACAGGGCGAGCAAAGCAAGGGCTGAAGCAAGGGTCTGGGCAAGGGGGCGGCGCATGAGAGTCTCCAAACGGGGTATTGGGGAAGGAGGAGGGCGGTTCAGCTCAAACGATGGGCTGGTGCACGGTCACGAGCTTGGTGCCGTCGGGAAAGCTGGCTTCGACCTGGATATCGGCAATCATCTCGGCAATGCCATCCATCACGTCGGCGCGGGTCAGCACCGTGCGGCCCTCGCTCATGAGTTCGGCCACGGTCTTGCCGTCGCGCGCGCCCTCCATCACAGCAGCGCTGATCAGGGCGACGGCCTCGGGGTAGTTGAGTTTGAGGCCACGGGCGCGGCGCCGCTCGGCCAGCAAGGCGGCGGTGAAGATGAGCAGCTTGTCTTTTTCGCGCGGAGTCAGTTCCATGGTGCCTTAGTTTGCAAGATCAATGCCACAGCCGGGCCAGTACAGGCTCCAGTTTGCGCCATCGACGCTGCGGTGGCACAGAAACTGCTCGGTTGACTTTGACCGCTGCCCTTGCCATGACCACCGCCACCGACCCCGCCCCGCCTGCCGCTGGCGTCGGTGCGTCCGCAGGGGATACGGCTGCGCCGCAGCGCATCATCAAAATCCGGCGCGACTACAACCGCTGGGTGGCCAGCGAAACCATGGAGGACTACGCGCTGCGTTTCACGCCGCAGCGCTCGCGCCGCTGGTCGGAGTGGCGGGTGGCCAACACCGCGTTTGGCGCGGCGTCGTTCTTGATCCTCGAAGCCGTGGGTGCCACGCTCTTGGTGAACTACGGCTTTGTGAATGCGCTGTGGGCGATTCTGGTCACCGGGCTGATTATTTTTTCAGCCGGTTTGCCCATCAGCATTTACGCCGCCCGCTACGGCGTGGACATGGATTTGCTCACGCGCGGCGCGGGCTTTGGCTACATTGGCTCGACGCTGACGTCGCTGATCTACGCTTCGTTCACCTTCATCTTTTTCGCGCTGGAAGCCGCTGTGATGGCTTATGCGCTGGAGCTGGCACTGGGCGTGCCGCCCGCCTGGGGTTATTTGATTTGCGCGCTCGTCGTCATCCCCTTGGTCACGCACGGCGTGTCGGCCATCAGCCGCCTGCAGTCGTGGACGCAGGCGCTGTGGCTGATCATGCTGGTGGTGCCCTTTGGCTATGTTTTGGTGCGCGACCCGGGCGTCTTTGCGGGGGTGGTGCACTACGCTGGTGAGAAAGGCACGGGCGGTCAGTTTGAATTGCACCTGTTTGGTGCTGGTTTGACGGTGGGCATTGCGCTCATCACCCAGATGGGAGAGCAGGCCGACTATTTGCGCTTCATGCCCGCGCAAGCGCCGGGCACCGCCGGCCGCTGGCGCTGGTGGGCCGGCGTGCTGGTGGGCGGGCCGGGCTGGGTGGTGCTGGGCGTGCCCAAGATGTTGGGCGGGGCCGTGCTGGCGTACCTGGCCATCAGCAACATGGTGCCGGTAGAGCGGGCGGTGGACCCCAACCAGATGTACCTGGCCGCTTACGAATATGTGTTCCCCGATTACGGCCTGGCTGTGGCGGCCACGGCTTTGTTCGTGGTGATCTCGCAGCTCAAGATCAACGTCACCAACGCCTATGCCGGCTCGCTGGCTTGGTCTAACTTTTTTTCGCGGCTCACGCACAGCCACCCCGGCCGGGTGGTGTGGGTGGTGTTCAACACGCTGATCGCCTTCATGCTGATGGAGATGAATGTCTTCCAGGCGCTGGGGGATGTGCTGGGGCTGTACTCCAACATCGCCATTGCCTGGATGATGGCGGTGGTGGCCGACTTGGTGATCAACAAACCGCTGGGTCTGTCGCCGCCGGGCATTGAGTTCAAGCGCGCGCATTTGTACGACATCAACCCCGTGGGCGTGGGCGCCATGGCGCTGGCTTCGGTGCTGTCGGTCAGCGCGCATCTGGGCGTTTGGGGGCCCGGCGCGCAGGCGTTTTCAGCCGTGATTGCCTTGGTCACCGCCTTGGTCACGTCGCCCCTGATTGCCTGGGCCACCCGGGGCCGGTATTACATAGCGCGCACCTCGCCCGTGGGCACAGCCAGCCAGCGCTGCGTGATTTGCGAGCGCGCTTATGAAGCGCCCGACATGGCCCACTGCCCGGCCTACCAAGGCGCGATTTGCTCACTGTGCTGCACGCTGGACGCTCGCTGCGGTGACTTGTGCAAACCCGAGGCCAGCCTGTCGGCGCAATGGTCGGCCACGCTGCGGCGCTTGTTGCCGCGTGCGGTGTGGCCGTATCTGGACACCGGGCTCGGCCACTTTTTATTGCTCATGCTCATTCTGGTGCCGTTGCTGGCCGCGCTGTTCGGCCTGCTCTACCACCAAGAGCTGCGGGCGGGGGGCGAGGCGCTGGGCCAGGCCTTGCGCGCGGGTTTTTTGAAAGCCTACATGGCGCTGCTGGTGCTGGCCGGGCTGCTCGCCTGGTGGCTGGTGCTGGCCCACAAGAGCCGGCAGGTGGCGCAAGAAGAATCCAACCGGCAAACCCATTTGCTGATGCAAGAAATCCAGCGCCACCGCCAGACCGACGAAGCCCTGCAAGAAGCCAAGCGCGTGGCCGACCAGGCCAACCAGGCCAAGAGCCGCTACATCAGCGCCATCAGCCACGAGCTGCGCACACCGCTCAATTCGATCTTGGGCTATGCCCAGCTCATGGGCGAGGACCCGGGCATTCCGCCGCACCGGCGGCAAGCCGTCAGCGTGATCAAGCGCGGAGGCGAGCATTTGCTGTCGCTGATTGAAGGCACGCTGGACATTGCGCGCATTGAAAGCGGCAAGCTCACGCTCAACGTCAAGCCCATGCAGTTTGCCGAGGGCGTGCGCGAAATGGCGAGCCTGTTTGAGCTGGAAGCGCAGGCCAAGGGTTTGCGCTTTAACTTCGAGCCCACGGGTGACATGCCCGCCGTGGTGCGGGCCGACGAAAAGCGGGTGCGGCAAATCCTCATCAACCTGCTGGGCAACGCCATCAAGTTCACCAGCCAAGGCGAGGTCACATTCCGCGTCAGCCACGCCCGGGAAATGGCGGTGCTGGAGATTCAGGACACCGGACCCGGCTTGTCGGCGCAAGAACACCAACGCATATTCGAGCCCTTCACCCGCGCCAACACGCCCGGCGTCTCGGCGCCCGGCGCCGGCCTGGGCCTGACGATTGCCAAGATGCTGACCGACCTGATGGGCGGCGAGTTGACCGTGGTCAGCGCGCCGGGGCAAGGCTCGCTGTTTCGCGTCAAGCTCTTCTTGCCGGCGCTGCACCAGGCGCCCGGCGCCGCAGCGGCCCAGCGGCCAACGCCCGTGCGGCGCAGCTACCAGGGCGAGCGGCGGCGCATATTGGTGGTGGACAACGAAGAGGCCGACCGGGGCCTGCTGGTGAGCTTGCTCGAACCCCTGGGCTTTGAGTTGCGCACCGCTGCCAGCGGCCATGACGCGCTGGACCTGCTGGCCTCCGGCTATTTGCCAGACGCGGTGTTGCTGGATCTGGCCATGCCCGGCATTGACGGCTGGGAAACCCTGCGCCGCCTGCGCGCACTGGGCCAGTTGCAGGCGCAGGTGGCCATCGTCTCGGCCAACGCTTTTGACAAAGGTCTGGAGAACGATCTGGGCATTCACCCTGAAGACTTCATCGTCAAGCCCGTGCGCCACGGCGAGTTGCTGGACTGGCTGACGCAGCGCCTGGGGCTGGTCTGGACTGAGCAGGCTGTGCCCGTGGCCCGCGCTTTAGAAGCGGTCAAGCTGCCGGCGCTGCTGCCCACTGCCCCGCAGCTGCAAGCGCTGCGCGAATTGGTGGCGCTCGGTTACTTTCGCGGCATCATGAACCAGCTGGGCGAAATAGAAAAAACCGAACCGGCTTGCGCTGCTTTTGTGGCCGAGATGCGCGGCTTGGCGCGACAGTTCGAGTTTGAAGCCATGGGCCGTTTGCTCGGCGTGGGCGCCTCCGCATGAGCCTGCTGCACCAAACCCTGGACCGCGCCAACAGTGACGTGGTGCTGATCGTGGACGACGTGCCCGACAACCTGTCGGTGCTGCACGACGCGCTGGACGAATCGGGCTACACCGTGCTGATCGCCACCCGGGGCGAGGCCGCGCTGCAGCGCGCCGCCCAAGCCCTGCCCGACATTATTTTGCTGGACGCCATGATGCCGGGCATGGACGGTTTTGAAGTCGCCCGGCAGCTCAAGGCCACGCCCGCCACGGCGCATATTCCCATCGTCTTCATGACCGGCTTGACTGACACCGAATACTTGGTGGCGGCCTTGAACGTGGGTGGTGTGGATTACGTCACCAAGCCGATCAAGCCCAAAGAAGTGCTGGCCCGTATCGCCGTGCATTTGCAGGGCGCGCGTGAACGCCGGCAAGCCCGTAACGCGCTGGACGCCTTTGGCTACGCGACCATTGCGGTGCGCGTGAGCGACGGCCGGTTGATGTGGCAAACGCCCTTGGCTCGGGACTTGTTGCAGCGCTATTACGGCACCGCTGCACCGCTCACGCCTGAGCCGGTACTGGTCTGGCTGCGCCGGCATGTAGGCGCTGGCACCCTGGCCGAACCGACCACCGAGCCACCGCGTCTGAGTCTGGAGCAGGGCGCGCGCCGCCTGACTTTTCGCCTGCACCAGCAAACCGGCGACGACGACTGGCTGATCATCATGCGCGAAGACTCCGACGCCACGGTGATCCAGGCCATCAGCCTGAGTTTCAAGCTGACGGCGCGTGAGGCCGAGGTGCTGTACTGGGTCATCAAGGGCAAGATCAACCGCGACATTGGCGACATCCTGGGCACCAGCCCGATGACGGTGAAAAAGCACCTGGAGCGTGTGTTTGCCAAGCTCGGTGTGGAGACCCGCACCGCCGCCGCTGCCATGGCGATGAGCCGCATCAAGCAATTGCATCCACAGTTTGAGGGTTGAGTGACCTCGACAGACCCTTCGACAGGCTCATGGCGAACGGTCCCTCAGCTCCAACCCGCATCCACCACGAAGTCTTGTGCCGTGCACATGCGTGAATCGTCTGCCCCGAGAAACAGCGCGAGGCTGGCAACGTCTTGCACTTGCAGGCGGCCGGGCAGGCACTGGGCTGCGTCGATCTCGGCGTTGCTTTCAGGAGTAACCCACAGCCGCAGTTGCCGCTCGGTCATGACCCAGCCCGGGACCAGCGAATTGACGCGGATGTTGCGCTTGCCGTAGTCGCGCGCCAAGGAGCGCGTGAGGCCGCGCACTGCCGCCTTGCAAGTGGCATACAGCGGGTAGCCCGGCCCTTTGATGAGCCAGCTTGTTGAGCCCATGTTGATGATGCTGCCGCCGCCCAGCGTAGCCATTTGCTCGGCGCAAGCTTGGGCCGCAAAAAACTGGTGCTTGAGGTTGACCGCCACGCTCTGGTCAAAAAACTCAGGCGTCACGTCTTCAGGCCGATGCCGCTGGTCATTGGCCGCGTTGTTCACCAGCACGCTGATTGGCCCCAGGCTGCGCTGTACCTGGGCCAGGGCGACTCGCAGCGCGGCGGTGTCTGTCACGTCGTAGCGGTGGAACTGCACACGGCCGCGCCCCAGCTCGCTCTCCAATTGCGCGCAGAGTAGCTCACCCGCAGCGTCGCGGTCCAAAAAGCCTACTTGGGCGCCCTGCATCGCAAAGGCTTTGACCAGCCCTTCGCCAATGCCGCTAGCGCCGCCCGTGATGAAGACCACGCGGTCGCGCAGAGATGGGTAGTGGGCAAGCAGGCTCATGTTTCAAAAAGAAGGAGTGGGCGATGGCGCCGATGGATGTACCGGAGTTAGTGGAATTGAGGTGCGGCACGCTGTGCCTGCGGCTCGCGCCCGAGGTGGGCGGTTCGGTGGCCGCTTTCTTCAGCGAAGAAGGCGCTGGCGAGCCAATGCATTGGCTGCGCCCGGCCTCGGCCCAAGCGCTGGCCGCGCGTGATCCGCTGGGCATGGCCAGCTTTCCCTTGGTGCCGTGGTGCAACCGCTTGCGGGACGGCCGCGCCCTTGCGCAGGGCAGGCAGATCGCACTGCCGCCCAACCACAACTCGCCGCACACCTTGCACGGCCTGGGTTGGCGCTTGCCGTGGCAGGTGCAAGCGCAAAGCACGCAACATGTTCGTCTGGGCTTGCAAGTGCCCGCTGCCGGCTGGCCCTGGGCTTTCAGCGCTTGGCAGGACTACTGGCTGGACGACGATGGCCTGCGCTGCGACATGGGCTTGCGCAACGAGGATGGTGCTTGCCCGATGCCCTTTGGCCTGGGCCATCACCCTTACTTTCCGCACTTCCCCGGCACGCGGCTGGCTACTGGCGTGCAGCAGATGTGGGCCAGTGACGCCGAGTTGTTGCCGACGCAATTGGTGCAACCCGACTTCTTGCCCCAACTGCGCGAAGGCCTGCTGCTGTCCGAGGTGGACCTGGACAACAACTTCACTGGATGGAGTCGGCACTGCCGAATCAGCTGGCCCGGCCGTCGCCAAGCGCTGGTGCTCAGCGCCGAGCCGCCGATGGATTATTTTATTTTGTACTGCCCACAAGGCGCAGACCATTTTTGTGCCGAGCCGGTCAGCAACTGCACCGACTGGCTGAATTTGCCGCCGGGTCGTAAGGCCGGTGGCGGCGTAGTGCAGCCTGGCGAGTCCGCGACGGTTCACTGGCGTTTGCAACTGGTGCCCGCCTGAAGGCTCAGGTCTGGTCCGGGCTGGCATGGTCGGAATCGGCCGGGGCACTTTCCAGGCCAGCGGCGTCCCGCCGAATCGATTCACGGCTGCGCGTGCGGCCTTTGGCCAAGGCGTGTTCAATCGCGTGCTTGAGCTTGTCGGTAGCGCCGCGCAGGGCGTCGTCCAGGCGTTCGGCGTAGTCGCTCACCGCCACGGGCGCATGGCCGGTCAGGCGGGCCTCGATCATGCAGCGGCGCTGGTCCGGGCTGATGCGTTCACCGTTCTCGTCACTGAAATGCACTTCCACGCTGGTGATGTCATGCGCAAAGCGCGACAGGGCGTCGCGCACGGTAGTGGCTGCCCAGTTTTCTAAAGACGCCTGGGTCTGGATGGTGTGGTTGGCGTTGACGCGTACTTGCATGGAACCGCACTTTCTGCATCGCCCGTGAGGGACAGGCTTGACATCAGTGTCGGGCTGCAAGGCCGCGCCGCCTGTAGGCGCGCAGCCCGCACCGCTGTGAGGCGGTCAGTGGCCGAGCCTGAATTCTGGTGCGGCCTGGACGGCTCGGGCAGCGGCCTGCCTTAAACCATTACAATAGCCACTTCGATTTCGCATTTCCCTGTTGGCCAGGTCTTCCTCGTGACCCGACCCGGCCCCAGGTGCGGCGCTTCTCAGAGCCCGGACTTCGCAGTGCTGTCAGCCCTTATCCCGCCTTCCTCGTCGCTTTGACGGGCAGAGCTTGCTGACACTTTCGCACACTGCCCAATTTTCCTTGCAACGACTATCCAAGTGGTGCCTCAGGGCGACATCGACCGGTAACCCCGGCTCACGGCTTCTGGCGAAGCGCGTGGCGGGCCCGACCCCTTGGCTGGGTGTGTTTATGTTTTGGGCTTGTTGCCCCTTACCCCAGTCGTTTGCAGTGTTTGAGGCGAGCCCGCTTTAGCCGGCCGCCAGGTGTTTGAACTTTATGAATCATCAGAACTCTATTGACGTCGGTAAGTACCGCGTTTCCCCCCTGGCCAAGCAATTGGACGAGGGCCGTTACAGCGCCTCGGTCTCCATCCGTTCGGGTCAAGGCAGCGCCACCCATGACCGGATTTCGCGCTTTTCCACTCTCTTCGATAATGCGCCTGCGGCTTTGCATTACGCGACCGAGCAGGCGATGGCCTGGATCGGCGAGCGCCATGCCCCAACTTTTGGATTGAACGCGGCGCACAATTGACGTTTTGCGCTTGAAAAACCCGAGATTGATTTTTGTTTTCGTCTTAAAGGATCGTTGAATGGCTAAGGAAGAACTGATTGAAATGCACGGCCTGGTGGAAGAGGTGCTGCCGGACTCGCGCTTTCGCGTGACGCTGGACAACGGCCACAAGCTCGTGGCCTACACGTCGGGCAAGATGCGCAAGAACCACATCCGCATCTTGGCCGGTGACCAGGTGTCGCTGGAACTCTCCCCTTACGACCTGAGCAAAGGCCGCATCACTTTCCGCCACATCGCTGGCCGTGCACCACAGGGTTCGCGTCCGCCTGCGCGCTGAAGTCAGCCCAAGGGGCGCGGCCGCTAATCCAGCATAGCGGCGACCCGCGCCCGAACTTCCTCGACCAGATCATCCGGCGCGCGCTCGACCAGCGTCAGTCCGCGTTGGGACGGGTCGATCATCCTGAACTGGTGCGTCAGCACCACACCCTGTGTTTGCAGGCCTGTGTTCATGAGGCTGACCGAAAAGCCCGCATTTCTGGCGCCCAGGCCACCTTGCGTGATTGGGCACACGCCGATCATGCCCAGCCTGTTCAAGTCGGCATGCGTCACGACGATGGCAGGCCGGCGGCCCTGCTGTTCCTTGCCCAGAGTGGGATCGAAACTGGCGACCACAATGTCACCGCGCTGCCAGACGGGCCGGCTCAAAAGTCCGCCTCCTGGCCCGAGGCTGGCAGACGGTCCCAAACCGTGTCGATTACCAGTGGCTCATCGCCCTGCATGGCCAGCAGCTCTTGTAAGCTGTAGTGGCGGCGGCTGATGGGCGAAATGATCAAACGGCCCGCCTCGTACTCAAAACTGACTTTGTCACCCGGTTGAAGCCCCGTGGACTTGGCCAGGGACTGCGGAATAGTCACGGCAATAGAGCCACCGGCGGCGCGGAGTGTGGAGGTGTACATGGTGATTCTGGGTTTCGTAGCACTTAGTTTAACTGGTCCCCCGAAAAGCTGCGCTGGAAAAGGTCGTTCAGGAGCCGGTCCTACGCGCTCCAGGGCCAGTTGTCCGAGCGCCCGGGCTTGAGCAGTAGCCGACGTTTGTGCTCTCACATGAAAGCGCCCACCCATGAGCCAGACCAGCATCGGCACCGAAACGCCGCAAGACTTCAACGAGAACCCGCCCAACCCCGACATGGGGGATGACCCCAGCCGGACGTTGGGCGCGGGCTTTGGCCACACACCGCTGCCTGCCAACCCGCCTTCGCAGCAGACCACGGAAGGCGGCCCGACCGAAGCCAGTCAGCCCCCGCCCGCAGCCGACGTACCCGCCGACTTGGCGGACGATGAGTTGCTGGCCAACGCCTCAGCCGACGATGCCGAGCAAGCCTTGGCCGACTTTCCAGATGGGCCCAATGTCGCGCCCAGCCCTTGGGAGGAAGACGCGGCGCGCGGCTTGCCAACCCCGCCCGACGCCGATTCGCCCGTTTGATACGCCTCAAGATTCCTTTTTTTTGAGCACGCTGATGCTGCCGTCCGACTCCAGAAACAGGCAGCGCATTTGCCCCTGCGGGCAATCGGCTTCGCGCAGAGCGCGCGTCACGTCGGCGCGGCCTACGCGGTGCTGCTTGAGCCGCTCCTCGTAGATCTGGCCATTGCGGCCCAGCAGCACGGCCCGCCCTTCGATGAAGCGCTCCATGCGTGGGCTCAGCGCGCTCAACCAGCCGATCAGCAAGTTCAGGCCTATCAGCGTGGCCGCCGCCAGCAAGCCGCCCAGCAAGGAGTCGTCGCCGCCGGACAGCGCATTCGACACCGCCTCGCTGAGCAGCATCACCACCAGCAAATCAAAAGGCGTGAACTGCCCGACCGTGCGCTTGCCCGAAATGCGGACCATGACGAGCAAGGTGCCATACACCAGCGTGGTGCGAGCCATCAGTTCCCACCACGGTGTGCTGAGCTCGAACACGGCGCTGGCGCTTTTCAGGCTGCTTTTTTGCGGGATGTGCCCGCCGGGCGCGGCGGGGAAGGGCGGTCTGCGGGGGCGGCCGAGGATTTGTCGGCGTTTTTATCGGTAGACGAAGCCGTCTTGCGGCTCGTCTTAGGAGCCGCATTTTTAGCATTCGATGGCGGCTTCTCGGTAGCCTCGGCGCTGGCCGTTTCGCGCGGCGCGCGTGGCTTGCCTGTTTTGGAACTGGCGACAGACTTGGCGTTGGCTTTTCCCGCCGAGCTGCCGCCAGCCGGGTCAGCGCCGCCGCGCAAACTGCGCCTGAGCATTTCCGTCAGGTCGTAAATTTGCGCGCCTTCTGGGGCTTCAGGCTCTTCAGGCTGGCGCACAGTTTCAGTCTGGCCAGCGTGCACTTTTTCATCGACCAGTTCCATGATCTGCTGCTTGAACGAGTTGGCAAAGTCCTCTGGGTTCCAATGACCACTCATGTCGCTCACCAGCTGCTCGGCCATGGCCATTTCTTTGTCGTTGATGCCTACGGCTTGCACGCCCTCGGCAGGTAGCGCGAGTTCTTCCCATGTGCGTATTTCATCGCCCCAGCGCAGCAAGTCAAGCACCAGGGCCGGACCCAGCGGGGCCAGCATGGCCAGGTGTTGCTTGGTTTGAATCACCACCTTGGCGATGCCCACCTTGCCGGTCTGGCGCAGCACCTCGCGCAGCAGTGCATAGACCTTGGCCCCGCGGTTGATCGGCGAGATGTAGTAGGGCCGCTCCAGGTAGATGTAGGGCACCTCGTGCGCGTCGACAAACGATTCGATCTCGATGGTCTGCGTGGTCTTGGGAAACGCCGCCTGGATTTCCTCGGGCGACAAGATCACGTACTGCCCGCTCTCGTATTCAATGCCTTTGACGATGTTGTCTGAGGTGATTTCTTCGCCCGTGCGTTTGTTGATGCGCTTGTAGCCCACCGGGTCCATGCTGCGCTTGTCCAGCCAGTCAAAGTTGAGCCCCTTGTCCGACGTGGCCGAGTGCAGCGCCACGGGAATATGCACCAAGCCAAAGGTGATGGCACCTTTCCAGAGAACCCGTTTGCTGCTGGCCATGCTGGCTCCTTCACGAGGCAGTGAAGAACCATTGCGCCGCAGTTGGCGCAGCAGATATGTCGGTGGCGGCCTTGCGGGGCTGCCGGTGCAAAGCCCGACGCCAGCCGTTCAGCGCGTGCCGCTGCGCGCCTGGCTCACGTCCAGCGTGGACACCTCGGCAGCCTGGTTGCCCCAGCTGCTGCGGATGAAGCTCAGCACGGCAGCCACATCGGCGTCGCTCAGCTGCAAGCGATAAGGCGGCATGCCAAAAGGCCGCGGGTTGCCTTGGGTGGCAGGCGGGTAGCCGCCTTGCAACACCACCTGAACCAGGTTCACCGGCGAGTGCAAGGTCACCGCGCGGTTGCCAGCCAAGGCGGGGTAGGCACCGGGTCGGCCTTCGCCACCTTCGCCGTGGCATTGCACGCAGTGTTTTTCGTACAGACGCTCGCCGGTGGCCAGTGTGCTGGCTGTGGGCTTTTGCCGTGGTTTGGTCGGTGCTGGTGCATTGGACGGTGGCAAGTCTTTGAGAAAAACCGCCATGGCCCGCAGGTCGGGCTCACTCAGGTATTGCGTGCTGTACAGCACCACTTCGGTCATGGGCCCTTGCACCGAGGCCCGCGGGGAAACGCCGGTCTTGAGCAGGCTCACCACATCGGCCACCGGCCAGTCGGCTACGCCCGCTTCGTGCACCGAGGTGAGCGACGGCGCGTACCAGTTTTGCATGGGGATCAGGCCGCCGGCCAGGTCCAGCGGTCCGGTGCCGCCCAGGGCGGTGCGCGCCGTGTGGCAGGCCGCGCAATGGCCCAGGCCGCGCACCAGGTAGGCGCCGCGGTTCCATTCGGTGCTGCGCTGCGGCTCAGGCTGAAAGCTCCCCGGCTTGAAGTACCAAGCGCGCCAGACCGCCAGCGCCGCTTGCGTGTTGAAAGGCCAGTCCAGCGCATGCGGCGTGTTGGCCTGCGCCACGGCCGGCAGGCTCTTGAAGTAGGCAAACAGCGCGTTGGCATCGTCCCGGCTGACGTGGGTGTAGTCGGTGTACGGAAAGGCCGGGTACAGCAGGCGCCCATCGGCCGAGCGCCCGTTGTGCAAGGCACGCCAGAACTGCGCGCTCGTCCAGCGCCCCAGGCCGGTGGCCGCGTCGGGCGTGAGGTTGCTGGAGTACACCGCGCCAAAAGGCGTTTGAATGGCGCGCCCCCCCGCTCCCGGCAGCCCGCCTTTGGCCGTGTGGCAAGCCATGCAATTGCCAGCTTTTGCGAGGTAAGCACCGCGGGTCACGTCGGCGGCGCTAGGCTGTGCTGAGTCTGCTGCCTCAGTGAGCAAAGGCGATTCGTCTCGCACGTTGAGCCACCACACCGCCACCACGGCTGCAAGCGAAATGGCCAGCAAGACCGCCAGTGCCACTTTCCACAGCGGCCATAACCGAGGTTGCGGCATCATGGCGCGGCCTTGGCGGGCTTAGTGGACATGCTGTGAGCGGGCAGCGGGGCGCTGCCGCAAGTGGGTACACCCACGTTCAGGCGCGCCTGCGCTGGTACCGGGTGGCTGTCGGCAGGTACGGCTTGACTGGCCAACCAGCTCGACACGGCCTGGATGTCGTCCAGGCTCAGGCGTTTGACGACGGCGCCCATGCAGTCCGGCGCATGTGCTTGGCGCTTGCCGGTTTTCCAGGCGCCGAGTTGTGCGTTCAGGTAGTCGTGCGGCAGGCCCAGCAGGCCCGGCACGTTGGGCGACACGCCCGTCATACGCTGGCCATGGCATTGCACGCAGGCGGGCACTTGCTGATCTGGCCGGCCTTTCAGTACCAGCTGCCGGCCTTGCTCAATCACGGCGGCTGACGCCGTAGGCGCGGCTGGTGGCGGATAAGGCACGTGCAGGCTGGCGAAGTAGTTGGCGATTTCCAGCAAATACGCGTCGCTCAGGGGTTCGAGCAATTGCGTCATCAGCCCGTAGTGGCGCCGGCCGTCGCGAAAATTCAGCAGCTGGTTGTACAAGTAGCCAGCGGGCTTGCCAGCCAGGCGCGGGTAATAGCCGTCGGGTGCTGCGCGGCCTTGCGGGCCATGGCAGCCGGTGCAGGCCTGGCTGCGCTGGGCAATCGTGTCTTCAAAAGTGGCAGCTACGGCCGGGGCCGCGCCGCCCAGCCCAACCATCAAGGCCAGCAGGAGCGAAAAAACTTTCATGCTGCGTCTCTCAAGATCAGGTCGCTGTCGGGGTAGGCCACGCAAGGCAGCAGCCAGCCTTGGGCTTTTTCTTCAGCGCTCAGGCCCGGCCAGTCGATGCGGTAATGCACATGGCCTTGGCTGAGTTGGCGCAGGCAAGCTCGGCACGTGCCGTTGCGGCAAGAGCTGACGGGCTCATGGCCCGCCTGCAGAAAGGACTGAAGCAAGGTCTGGTGGGCAGGGGCCGGAACAGACGGGGCGTCGGCCTGCCACTGGGCCTGAAACACGCGGTCAGACTGTTCGATGGATGGGTTGCAGGAGTTCATGGGGAGTGGGGAATTTAACCCATGCAGGCAACTGCAATAGCAACTGAACGAAGCGATCAAGCGCGCTCTGCGCCGTGAGCCTAGCGCTAGAAGAGGTCCGTGCTAGGCTCGAATGCGGCGACAATCTTGTTTTCTAGAAATTCAAGTCAGCTCTTCATGTCCAGTTACCAAGTTCGTCCCGCCACCATTCGCGATGCCAAAGCCATCGCCACCATCCACGCCCAGACCTCGCACGCCGCCAACCAGGGCATCGTTCCGGACGACCAGCTCAGCAGCATGAGCATCGACAAGCGCCAGGCCTTTTGGCGCGAGGCCATTGAATACGCCGAGCCGCAAGTGCAAGTGGCCTTGCTGGGCGACGAGATGGTCGGCTTTGTCGGCTTTGACCGTTCACGCGACAAAGGCACGCCCTCGACCACCGGCGAAATCTGGGCGCTGTATGTGCTGCCCGAGCACTGGAACAAAGGCGCTGGCGTGGCCCTGTGGGACGCGGCCAATGACGGCCTGAAAGAAGAAGGCTGCACCAAGGTCACGGCCTGGGTGCCGCTGCGCAACGAGCGCGCCTTGCGCTTTTTTGAACAAGCCGGCTTCAAGCGCGAAATGACGTCGCTTAAAACCGTGCCGGTAGGCACCGCGCGGATTGAAGAGATTCGCCTCAAGCGCGAGGTCGGCTAAGCCGCAGCCCGCGCAGCGGACCGGCCCTCAGGTCGGCACCTGCACCACGCGTTCCTCGTCGTCGGGGATCACGCCGTTTTCCTCGTCTTCAAAGCCCAGGTCCAGTTCCGGGTCGGGCTGCGCGTCGATGTCTTCCTCCAGGCCCGGGCTTTCCTCGGGCACGTAGCGGGGCCGGCGCGGCGGCATGGCCAGAAGGTGCGAGCGTGTGGGCAAGGTCATGCGTGTCTCCTGTTGGGATGGCATGGTCCTGCTTGGGCACTGCTCTGCCTGTAGGCCGGCCCTTAATCACTTGTCAGCCAAGGCTGACAGCGGGCGGATGGCAGTGCTCTGGCTTGCGGCATGATAGGGGGATGTCCCGCCCGATCAACCCGCCCGTCACCTTGCTGCTGGCCCCCATGGAGGGGCTGCTGGACTTTGTGCTGCGCGACGTGTTGACGCAGGTCGGCGGCACGGACCGCTGCGTGTCCGAGTTCATCCGCATCACCGACCAGTTGCTGCCCGAGCGGGTGTTTTTGCGCGTGGTGCCCGAGCTGCGCTTTGGCAGCCGCACGCCCGCTGGCGTGCCGGTGCGCGCACAACTGCTGGGCTCGGACCCGGCTTGCCTGGCCGATAACGCGGCGCGCTTGGCGGCCATGGGCTCGGCTGGCGTGGACCTGAATTTTGGTTGCCCCGCCCAGGTGGTGAACCGCCACGGCGGTGGCGCCGCCTTGCTGCAAGACCCGGAACTGGTCGGGCGCATTGTGGCGGCCGTGCGGCGCGCCGTGCCAGCGAACGTGCCGGTGTCGGCCAAGATGCGCCTGGGTTTTCACGACGATGCGCAAGCCGAAGACTGCGCCATCGCCATTGCCGAGGCTGGCGCCAGTGAACTGGTGGTCCATGCCCGCACCAAGAAAGACGGTTACCGCCCACCCGCTTACTGGGAACGCATTGCCGACATTCGCGCGGTGGTCGATCTGCCGGTGGTGGCCAATGGCGAAATCTGGACCGTGGCCGACGCGCTGCGTTGCTTGGAAGTGTCGGGCGCGGACCGCCTGATGCTCGGGCGCGGCGCCGTTGCCGATCCCGGCCTGGCCTTGGCAATTCGCGCCGCATTGGGCGAGACAGGGCGGGGCGCCGACTTGAAATGGGCCGATCTGCTGCCCCATGTCGACGCTTTCTGGGCGATTGTGTGCAGCCAGCTGGAGCCGCGTTCGCAGGCTGGGCGCCTGAAGCAGTGGCTGAACTTTTTGCGTCGTCGCTATCCGCAAGCTGAAGCTGCATACCAAGAGATCAAGACCATCAACGACCCGCTGCGCATCAACGCCTGGCTGCGTGCCGAGCACGCGGCTTGCGCTGCGCCCCCGCCAATGGCTGCCGTGCTGGAGATGGAGGCCGCATGAACCGCTGGCGCGCCGCTCGCTCGGGCTGGTGGGTGCACTGCCTGCTGGCAGCTTTGCTGTGGTTGCCGCTCATGGGGGCGCTGCACCAGGTGGTGCATGGCGGCTCGCCGTCTGCCTCCGTTCGTGCTGAGCTTGTCGAACTAGGCGAGGCACAGGGCGCCAACCTCGTTAAAGCTTTCGCGGGACTTTTTTCAGCGCATGGCAGCGACGCCGATTGCCGTGTGTTTGACCAGCTCAGCCACGGCCCTTCCTTGGGCAGCGTGGCCGCCGCTGCATTGCCACCCTTGCCGGTAGCGACTTTCCTGTCTGCTCGCTCGCCAGTCCCACCGGACTTGGCGAGTGCCGTGCCCACGGCGCGTGGACCGCCTGTGCTGGCCTGAACTTTTCTTGGCCGCCTGCCCTTGCTGGGTCGGCGTTCTTGTATTTTTCAGACAGGTGTTTCATGGCAAATTTCTTTTTGCGCCGCACGGCGCCACTGGCTTGGCTGGCGTTCGCTGGCGCGGCCCCCTGGGTTCAGGCTCAAAACAATACCGCCACCACGACGCTGGCCCCGGTGACCGTGACCGGCAACCCGCTCAAGGCGAACGACTTGATCGCGCCAGCCACCAGCTTGTCGGGCGACAACTTGCTGCAACGCGCCAAGACCACGCTGGGCGAAACGCTGGACGGCACGCCCGGCGTGAGCAGCACTTACTTTGGCCCCAACGCCAGCCGCCCCGTGATCCGCGGTCTGGACGGCGACCGCATTCGTATTTTGGCCAATGGCGGCGCGGCGCTGGACGCGTCCAACCTCAGCTATGACCATGCGGTGACGCTGGACCCGCTGAGCATTGAGCGGGTTGAGGTGCTGCGTGGGCCGGGCGCGCTGCTGTACGGCGGCACGGCCGTGGGAGGGGTGGTCAACATCATTGACAACCGCATTGCCCGTGAGCCGCAATTTGACGCAGCGGGCGGCGTGAGCGGCAAGGTCGACTTGAACCTGGCCACCGGCAACGCCGAACGCGGTAAGGGCTTGCTGCTGGAAACCGGCACCGAGCGCTACAACCTGCATGTAGACGCTTTTAACCGCCGCACCGGCGACGTGCGCGCGCCAGCCGATTTACTTTGCGACAAGACCGGCGCCAACGTCACGCAGCGGCGCATCTGCAACTCGGCCAGTCAGGTCGGGGGTGGGGCCGTGGGTGGTTCGCTGTTCTTTGACAAGGGCTACCTGGGCGCATCGACCAGCACTTACCGCAGCACCTATGGCACGGTGGCCGAGCCCGATGTGACCATCGGCATGAAGTCGGACCGGCATGCGCTGGAAGGTGAAATTCGACAGCTCGGCGGCTGGCTGCAGTCGGTCAAGTTCCAGGCCCAGCACACCGATTACGCCCACACGGAATACGACTTGGGGCAAGCTGGCACGCTGTTTAAAAACCGAGGCAGCGAGCTGCGATTGGAAGCACGGCAGCAGCGGCGCGGCGCGCTGGACGGCATGGTGGGCTTGCAGTTGGAGCGCAACCGCTTTTCGGCCGACGGCGAAGAGGTGTTTGCCCCCTACAGCCAGACCCGGCAAGCCGCCGCCTTCACGCACCAGGAACTGACCACGGCCTGGGGCAAGCTCAGTGCCGGCGCCCGCATGGAGTCGGTGCGCGTGAACTCCCTGGGCAACCCGGACCTCGCCCGCTTTGTGGTGGGGCAGCGCGACTTCAAACCGGTCAGCGCGGCATTGGGCGCGCTGTGGCGGGTGGCGCCTGCCTGGCAAGTCACCAGCAATCTGGCTTATACCGAGCGCGCGCCCAAAGACTATGAGCTCTATGCCGACGGCCCGCATGTCGCCACGCACGCCTACGAAAAAGGCAACGCGGCCCTGCAAAAAGAAAAGTCCACCAGCCTGGACCTGGGCGCCGCTTGGCAGGCTGGGCCCAGGCAGTTCAAGCTCAATGCTTATGTGAACCAATTCAGCAACTACATTGGTCTGAATGCACGGCCGGGTCAGCAGGTGGACGACTTGCCGCTCTTTGAATACGAGCAGGTGCGCGCCCGCTTGGTGGGCGCTGAAGCCAGCGGCAAGCTTCGTTTGAAAGAAGGCGCTTCCACCGTGGACTTGTTGTTGCGCGGCGACGTGGTGCGCGCCAGCGACCAGACCAACGGCCAGCCGCTGCCGCGCATCGCCCCTTGGCGCGCAGGCGCCAGCCTGGAGTGGGGCAGCGGCCCCTGGAAAGCCAGCCTGGGCGCGGACCATGTCGCGGCGCAAAACCGCGTGCCCGCCCCGCCAGCGGGCACG
Source organism: Polaromonas sp. (assembly GCA_040400935.1). Lineage (GTDB taxonomy): Bacteria > Pseudomonadota > Gammaproteobacteria > Burkholderiales > Burkholderiaceae_C > Polaromonas. The sequence goes on along the minus strand of JBBAPH010000006.1, from coordinate 125,358 downwards.
ACCTCGGCCTACAACTTGTGGAATGCAGCGGCGTTCTACCGCGTCAAGAGCGGCCCGGTGAACTGGCGCTTGTTTGCCCGCCTGGACAACATCACCGACCAACTCGCTTACAGCGCCACGTCGATCTTGACCACCACCGCTTACCCGCGCGCGCCCCTGCCGGGACGCAGCTTGAAGCTCGGTTTGCAAGCGAGCTTCTGAGCGCCTGCAAGCCTCATGGCCGGGGCTCACGCTTGAGCCACCGCTAAGATCCCGGCCGTGAGTGGTTTTGTGTGGTCGGCGCTGCTGCCGGTGGTGCTGCTGGTGTCGGCCGGCGTGGTGTGTGGGCGCGCCGGCTGGGTGCGGCCTTCGGCCATCAAGGATTTGTCCAACCTGGTGTTCTTGCTGCTCACGCCCGCGCTGCTGTTTCGCACCATGGCGCAGGTGCATGTCGAGGCCCTGGACTTTCGGCCAGTCATGGCGTATTTCGCTGCCGCCGTGGTGATTTTCTCGGCCACCTTGGCGCTGCAAGGCTTGACCCGCCGCGCGACTGTGCTGGCGCTGGCCAGCACTTTTTCCAATACCGTGATGATTGGCATCGCGCTTGTGAGCCTGCTTTACGGCCCAGCGGGGCTGGTCACCTTGCTCACCCTAGTGTCTGTGCATTCGGTGGTGCTGTTGACGGCGGCTACCGTGCTGCTCGAATTGGCGGTTCTGCGAGAGCAAGCACCCGGTGCTGCCAAGCGGCCCGTGGCGGCCACGGTGCTGATGGCGATTCGCAATGCCGTGTGGCACCCCGTGCCCTTGCCGGTGATCGCTGGCCTGCTGTTCGCGCAAACCGGCTGGGCCATTCCCGAGACCTTGGATCGGCCACTGGCTTTGCTGGCCCAGGCCTTTTCGCCGCTGGCGCTGGTGCTGGTCGGCGTGACGCTGGCCTTCACGCCGGTGGGCCGCTATTGGCGCGCGGCCTTGCTGTTGGCCGGCGTGAAGAACCTGCTCTATCCCTTGCTGGTGTGGCTGCTCTGCGGCTTGCTGGGCGTGCAAGGCGTGCCCATGCAGGTCATGGTCATCACGGCGGCCTTGCCCATAGGCGCCAATGTGTTTTTGTTTTCGCAGCGTTATGACGTGGCGCAGGGGTTGGTCACGGCCAGTGTGGCGGTGTCCACCACGGCGGCGCTGCTGAGCTTGCCGCTGGTCTTGTTGCTGCTGGCGTGACCATGCGCTGGTGGGCGCGATGTACTTTATTTTCCGCGCAGGCTGAGCTGTTACAAGCTGGCGCGCATCGGCTCGGCCACGGCAGCGGCGGTTAAACTCCCGGCCTTCTCATCCGTTAGATCCACCCGGGAATTCACCATGTTGTTTGGCAAGCTGCTGCCGCGCGAAGGCAATTTTTTTGAACTGTTCAACCAGCATGCCAGCCGGATCGTAGAAGCGGCGCATGCCTTCTCCAATCTGGTGGCCAATTACAACGATGTTGAAAAGCGCGAAGCCTACAACCGCGAGGTGGACAACGCCGAACGTGCGGCTGATCGCGTCACGCATGAGGTCAACCGCATGCTGCACAAGACCTTCATCACGCCGATCGACCGCGAGCAAATCCATTCGCTGATCAACACCATGGACGATGTGGCTGACCTGATCCAGGACTCGGCAGAAACCATGGCGCTGTACGACGTGCGCCACATGACGGACGAGATTGTCCGTTTGACCGACCTGAGCGTGAAATGCTGCGAGCGCCTCAAAGACGCCGTGGCCCTGATCAGCCGCTTCAGCGACCCGGCCACGGCCGAAGCCGCACTCAAGACCTGCGAAGAAATTGACCGGCTCGAGTCTGACGCCGACCGCGTCATGCGCTCGGCCATGAGCAAGCTGTTCCGCGAAGAGCCCGATGTGCGCGAAGTCATCAAGCTCAAGGCTATTTACGAATTGCTCGAAACCATCACTGACAAGTGCGAGGACGTGGCCAATTTGATCGAGGGCATCGTCCTCGAAAACTCCTGATCTGAGCGAGCTCTTCGCATGCAAACTGCTCAAACCGCCCTGTGGGTCGTTGCGTTGCTGGTCTTCCTGGCCATCGCGTTTGACTTCATGAATGGGTTTCATGATGCCGCCAACTCGATTGCCACGGTGGTCTCCACGGGCGTGCTCAAGCCGGCGCAGGCCGTGCTGTTCGCCGCGTTTTTCAACTTCATCGCCATCTTCATCTTTCACCTGAGCGTGGCCGCCACGGTGGGCAAAGGCATCGTACAGCCGGGCATCGTCGACACCCATGTGGTGTTCGGCGCACTGGTCGGCGCCATCAGCTGGAACCTGGTGACTTGGTACTACGGCATTCCCAGCAGTTCGTCCCATGCGTTGATTGGCGGCATCGTGGGTGCGGTGATTGCCAAGGCCGGCGCGGGCGCGCTGGTGTCGGGTGGTGTGCTCAAAACCGTGGCCTTCATCTTTGTCTCGCCGGTGCTGGGCTTTTTGCTCGGCTCGATCATGATGGTGGTCGTGGCCTGGGTCTGCAGGCGCGCCACACCGTCCAAGGTGGACCGATGGTTTCGGCGGCTGCAACTCGTTTCAGCCGGTGCCTACAGCCTGGGCCACGGCGGCAATGACGCGCAAAAAACGATTGGCATCATCTGGATGCTGCTGATCGCCACGGGCTATGCCGCAGCGGGCGATGCTTCGCCACCCACCTGGACCATCGTGTCTTGCTATATGGCGATTGCGGCCGGCACCATGTTTGGCGGCTGGCGCATCGTCAAAACCATGGGCCAGAAAATCACCAAGCTCAAACCCGTCGGCGGGTTTTGCGCTGAAACCGGGGGCGCTTTGACGCTGTTCCTGGCCACGGGCTTGGGCATTCCGGTGTCGACCACGCACACCATCACCGGCGCCATCGTCGGCGTGGGCTCCACCCAGCGGGCCAGCGCCGTGCGTTGGGGCGTGGCGGGCAATATTGTCTGGGCCTGGATCTTCACCATTCCCGCGGCAGCCTTTGTGGCGGCGGTGGCTTATTGGGTCAGCTGGCAGATCTTCTGATGCCCAGGCCTTTGGCTGAGAGGCTTGAGGCTTGAGGCTTGAGGCTTGAGCCTTATTGCGAAATCTTGCGCGCCTCTTCGACCTGGTATTCAAAGTAGCGCTGAAAGCTAAAGGCAATGCTGCTCATCAAGGCGGTGGTGCCGACCAGCAGGGCGGCGATCACGGCAAAAATGGTCAGCCAACGGGTGCCACCAGCCGGCTCGGCGGAGGCTGCAGCCGCATTGAAGCGGGCGTTCCAGCGCTCGGTAGGCATCAGCCCATACACGATGGCGTTGAGCGCGCAGCCCGCGATGGTGAAGCCCAGCAGCGGGATCAAGAGCCAGCTCCAGTGGTCGTCCAGCCCATATTGTTTGACGCGCTCAATCCCGTAAAGCCCCAGCGCGGTCGGTATGGGCAGCAGCCAGCCCAGCGTGTCGCTCCAGCCAAACAGGTAAAAGCGGTGCAGGCCCAGCGGCCCGCCTGCAAAGGCCAACCAGGCGCTCACGGTTTTGTTTTTCATGGCCGGTATTGTGCTTGCTGAGCTTGCGCTCACCTCACGTCAAGGGCATTGGCCGTGCCGGGTGCTGGGCCTTAGGCCCGCTCGGTCGGGGCGGTGCTGCTGCCTTCGCCCAGCACTTTTTCCATCAGCACGGCGTCCCGCCATTGGCCGAATTTCCACCCACACGACTTGAGCACGCCGACGTCTTCAAAGCCCAGTGCGCGGTGCAGGCCCATCGAGCCGTGATTGGCCGAATCACCGATCACGGCAATGAGTTTGCGCAGACCTGCGGCCTCGGCTTGGGTCATCAATTCGGCCAGCAGGTGACGGCCTAGTCCCTGGCCTTCGCAGCCAGTGGCCACGTAGATCGAGTCTTCTGCCGAAAAGCGATAAGCCGGGCGCGGCTTGAACCAATTGCAATAGGCAAAGCCCCGCACCTGGCCGTCCACTTCGGCCACCAAGTAGGGCAGGCCTTTGCCCAGCACGTCGGCACGGCGCGCGGTCATCTCGGCCAGGCTGGGCGGCTCGGTTTCAAAGGTGCCCGTGCCGTGCAGCACATGGTGGGCATAGATGGCGGTGACGGCGGGCAGGTCGTCCTCGCGGCTGGGGCGGATCTGGGGCATGGCGGTGCGAGGTGCTCTCGGGCTATAATCTACGGCTTTGCAGCATTTCGCTGGCCGGGTGGCCATGTCGTGTGTCTCAATCGCTGCAGGAACATTTTGGTGCGACTTTTTTACTGTCGCGCCAACCCCCGAAGGATAAATCATGGTCGTCATTCGACTCTCGCGCGGCGGTTCCAAGCACCGTCCTTTCTTCAATATCGTTGTGGCTGACAAGCGCGTCCGTCGTGACGGCCGTTTCATCGAGCGCATCGGTTTTTACAACCCGATCGCCAAGGGCGGCGAAGAAGGCCTGCGCATTGCGCAAGACCGTCTGGCTCACTGGCTCGGCGTCGGCGCACAAGCGTCGCCGACCGTGGAGCGTCTGGTCAAGCAAGGCGCCGCCAAGGCTGCCTGATTTCCAGCGACCTACCTGCGCCCATGCTGCCCGGCCTTCAGGCGACCAGCCTGCCTGACGATGCCGTGGAAGTCGGGCGCATCCTTGACGCTTGGGGCGTCAAGGGCTGGGTGAAGGTCTTGCCGCATAGCAACGACCCGCAGACTCTGCTCAATTCCCAGGCCTGGTTTCTCCAGGCCCCAGAAGCCCGGTTTCGCCCGGGCTTTTCTGCTTTCTCCGGTACCGTGGCACTGCAGCTCGAAGAATGCAAAGTGCACTCGGACACCGTGGTGGCCAAGATTGAGGGCATGAACGACCGCACGGCGGCCGAAGCCTTGCGCGGCGCCCGCATCTTTTTGCCCCGCAGCAGCTTTCCGGCCGCTTCCAGCGACGAGTATTACTGGGTCGACCTGATCGGCCTGAGCGTCATCAACCGCGAAGGCGTCGCCCTGGGCCAGGTGCGCGACTTGATGGCCACCGGTCCACATTCCGTGCTGTGCATTGAATACACCGAGACAGCCGAGGACGGCAGCCCGCGCCAAGCCGAACGCATGATCCCCTTTGTGGCTGCGTATGTGGACGCGGTCGATTTGCCCGGCAAGCGCATCACGGTCGACTGGCAAGCCGACTATTGAGGCGGCGCGCCTAGTGCGCACCGCAACGCAAAATACGCCACGTATGCGTTTTGACGTCATCACCCTTTTCCCTGAGCTGTTCGCGCCTTTTTTGAGCAGCGGTGTGACGCGTCGCGCCTACGAATCAGACCAAGTAGACGTGCGCTTGTGGAACCCACGTGATGCCGCAGAAGGCAACTACAAACGCGTGGACGACCGCTCGTTTGGCGGCGGCCCGGGCATGGTCATGCTGGCAGAGCCGCTGATGCTCACAATCGAAAAAATCCGCGCTGAGCGGGCTGAGGAAGCACCCGCCCCAGTGGTGTTGTTTTCGCCGATTGGCCAGCCGCTGCAACACAGCGCGGTGCAGGGCTGGGCCAGCAGCCAGGGCGCGGTGCTGATCTGCGGCCGCTACGAAGGCTTGGACCAGCGTTTCATCGACACCCAGGTGGACGTGCAGATCAGCCTGGGCGACTTCGTCTTGTCGGGCGGCGAGATCGCGGCCCTGGCCTTGCTGGACGCCGTGGCGCGCCTGCAGCCGGGCGTCTTGAACGACGAGGGCAGCCACCAGCTGGACAGTTTCAACCCGGCGTTGGACGGCTTGCTGGATTGCCCGCATTACACCCGGCCCGAAAATTGGCGCGGTCAAGGCGTGCCGCCGGCTTTGCTGTCGGGCCACCATGCGCAGATCGAGCGCTGGCGCCGGGAGCAGCGCCTGGCGCTGACCCGCACGCACCGGCCCGATTTGCTCCAAGCCGCCCGGCAAGCAGGGCGCCTGAGCCGCCAGGACGAAGCCTATTTGGCCGCCTTGCCCGCCCCCGCCAGCCCACCAGATGGGCCTGCTGCCTGAATTGGCTATAATCGTGGGCTTCTCGGTCCTCTGGCGGCCACTGCAACCGGTTGAAGGCTTATGGCCTTGCGCGGTGTTCTTGAAACACCGAACAAGCAGCTTTCCTGGATTTGCGGTCTTTAGCGCAGCGCGTGCATGAACGAAAACGACAACGGAAAACTCTCATGAATTTGATCCAGACCCTTGAGCAAGAAGAAATTGCTCGCCTGAACAAGACCATCCCTGCTTACGCCCCTGGCGACACCGTCATCGTGAGCGTGAACGTGGTCGAGGGCACCCGCAAGCGTGTGCAGGCTTTCGAAGGCGTTGTGATTGCCAAGCGCAACCGCGGCCTGAATTCGAGCTTCATCGTTCGCAAGATCTCCAACGGCGAAGGCGTCGAGCGGACCTTCCAGGTCTACAGCCCCTTGATCGCCAAGATCGAAGTCAAGCGCCGTGGTGACGTGCGCCGTGCCAAGCTGTACTACCTGCGCAGCCGCAGCGGCAAGTCGGCACGTATCAAGGAAAAGTTGGGCGCCAAGGCAGCCTGATGATGTGGGCGGTCGCTGCTTGCAGTGCCCGCCTCTCAGCCTTGATGCTGACCCAAAGCCGCTCCCTGGAGCGGCTTTTTTACGTCCCCTCATTCCCCCATGAACGCTCCTCGCCTGCCGCCTCAGTTTGACCCGCGCACCGTGCCGGTGGTAGGCGTGGACACCCATTTGGCGGGTGTACCGGCGGGGCGGCTCACGCCTGCTGCTCTGCGTGAACGTTTTCAAGCGCCGCCGGTCTGGTCGCCCGAAAACAGTATGGAAAAGAAATACGGTGACCGGGAGCCGGCGCTGGCCGCCGTGCTGTTGCCGCTGGTCATGCGAGACGAACTCACGCTGCTTCTGACCGAGCGCGGCGCCCACCTGAACACCCATTCCGGCCAGATCGCTTTTCCCGGTGGCCGCACGGACGACACGGACCGCGACGCCGTGCACACCGCCTTGCGCGAGGCCGAAGAAGAGATCGGCCTGCCGTCGACCCACATAGAGGTCCTGGGCACCTTGCCGATTTATGTCACTGGCACTGCCTACATCATCACGCCGGTGGTGGCGTTGGTGCAGCCCGGGTTTGCGTTGCAGCCCAACCCGGACGAAGTGGCCGACGTGTTTGAGGTGCCGCTGTCTTTCTTGATGAACCCCGCCAACCACCGGCGCCACGCGGCCGAGCTGTCTGGCGTCACGCGCGAATGGCTGTCCATGCCCTGGACCAGCCAGCACCCGCACTTGCCCAAGGAGCGCTACATCTGGGGCGCGACGGCGGGCATGCTGCGCAACTTCTACCGCTTTCTGGCGGCTTGAAACCCGGTCAGCGCTGCCTGCGCGCCCGTTATGATTTGACGCATGAGTTTCTTAGCTGTCCTGTTGGCGCTGATCGTTGAGCAAGCCCGCCCTCTGGCGCCGGGCAATCCCTTGCACGCGGGCCTGCGCGCCTGGGCCCGTTGGGCCAGCCGCAACCTGGACGCGGGCCGGGCGCACCACGGCTGGCTGGCCTGGGTGGTGGCCGTGGCCGGCCCGGCCGTGCTGGCTTGGTTGATTCATCTGCTGCTGTGGCGCTTGCACCCCATGTTGGCCTTTGTGTGGAACGTGGTCGTGCTCTACGCCACCCTGGGTTTTCGCCAGTTCAGCCACCACTTCACCGGCATCCGTGACGCACTCGACGTGGGCGACGAAGACACCGTACGCCAGTTGCTGGCCCAATGGCAACGCGTCGACGCCAGCGAATTGCCGCGCAGCGAGATCGTTCGCCATGTGATCGAGCATTCGGTCTTGGCGGCGCATCGCCACGTGTTTGGCGTGGTCAGCTGGTACTGCGTGGCGGCGGCGCTGGGCTTTGGCCCGCTGGGCGCTGTGCTGTACCGCATGAGTGAATTTGTCTCGCGCTACTGGACGTTCAAGAGCCGGCTGGCGGGCGAAGGCGTCAGCCCCGCCTTGCAGCGGGCGGCCAAAGCAGCCTGGGGCGTGATCGACTTTTTACCGGCTCGCATGACGGCCGTGGGTTTTGCGGTGGTCGGCAGTTTTGAAGACGCCATCGACAGCTGGCGCCACTACAGCCAAGGCCTGGCCGGTGCAGCGTCAGAACGTAACAACGACGGCGTGTTGCTAGCTGCCACGTCTGGCGCGGTCAATGTGCGCTTGGGTGGCCAGGCGCTCAAGGCCGCCGCTTTTACGGATGACGCCAGTGAGCCGCAAGCGACATTGGCCACACCCGGGCGCGAACCCGAGGTGGCGCATCTGCGTACCATCGTCGGCTTGGTCTGGCGCTGCGTGGTCTTGTGGATGGTGCTGCTGGCGCTGCTGACGCTGGCCCGCTTGCTGGGCTGAGCGGCCCAATCTTCGCTCTAGTACCGCGTCTGCGACAGCTCGGCGAACAGTTCGCTGTACAGCTTGTAGCGCGCCGGGCTGATGCTGCTGGCGCTGCTCTGCGTCTCGGTGATGACCCCGCAACCCGGCTCGTGCAAATGCGTGCAGTTGTAGAACTTGCATTGCTGCGCATGCAATTTCAAATCCGGCATGTAGTTGGACAACTGCATCGGCACGATGTGGTTCAGACCGAACTCTTGAAACCCTGGTGAGTCAATCAAGGCGCTTTGACGCCCGGCGTCCAGCCAATACAGCGTGGTGCTGGTGGTGGTGTGCTTGCCCGAGTTCAATGCTTGCGAAATTTCAGCGGTCAGCACCTTGGCTTCGGGCAGCAACCAGTTGGTCAAGCTGCTTTTGCCTGCGCCCGATGGCCCCAGCACCAGCGTTTTGCGGCCTTGCAGCATCGCCTTGAGTTGCTCCAGGCTGGCGCTGCCCACGGTGTTGCTGCCATCCTTGGGTTTGACGGCTAAGCGCATCATCTCGTAGCCCATGCGTCGGTACGGCTCGAGCTTGGCCCAGGCGCGTTCAAACGGCTCGGTCAAATCACTTTTGTTCAGGGCGATGATGGGTTTGATGCGCTCGGCCTCGGCCGCAATCAAGGCCCGCGTGAGCTGGCTCTCAGAAAATTCCGGCTCGGCCGCAATCAGGATCAGCACCTGGTCGAGGTTGGCCGCAAAGGACTTGGTGCGCAGCTCGTCCTGCCGGTAAAAAAGGTTGGCGCGGGCCTCGACTTTTTCGATCGTGCCTTCGTCCTCAGACGGCAGCCATTGAATCCTGTCGCCGACCACGGCTTGGCTTTTCTTGCCGCGTGGGTGGCAGATCAACCGCTCGCCATCGTCTTTCTCCACCAGCACATGGCGGCCAAAGCCAGCGACGACCAAGCCGGGCAGAGTAGCCGCCACGGCCGCGCGCGGCGCCGTGCTGGGCTGGTGGTGGCGACCTTTCAAGCGAGCAAGGCGTCGACCTGGGCGGCGCAGAAAAAGTCGCTGACGGAAATGCCGCCACCGTCGCCCACGTCGTGCGTGTTAAAGCGCACGGTGCACTGGCCGTAGCTCAGCTGCAAGTCGGGGTGATGGTCTTCGCGGTTGGCCAGGTAAGCCACCGCGTTGGCAAAGCCCATGGTGCGGTGAAAGTCGGGGAACTTGAAGGTTTTTTCGAGCGCGCCGTCGATCAAGCGCCAGCCCAGGGCGCTGTCGCCATTAAGCTGGCTCAGCTGCTTGACGACTTCGGTGGCGCTCAGCGCGCGTCGGTTTTGGTGAATGGGGTTCATGCTGCGGCCCTGCCGTGCTGGCCCATGCGCGCCAAGCGCTCAGAGGCCGGCGGGTGCGAGTAGTAAAAGCTGGCAAACACCGGGTCGGGCGTGAGCGTGCTGGCGTTGTCTTTGTAGAGCTTGAGCAGCGCGGCCGACAAGTCGCGGCCATCGGTCTGCTTGGCAGCGTAAGCGTCGGCCTGGAACTCATGGCGGCGCGACAGGCGCGAGAAAAGCGGTGAGATAAAGAAGCTGAACAGCGGCACCACCAGCATGAACAGTAACAAGGCCAGCGCGTCGTTGGACGCGCCCATGTTGGGCCGCACACCCAGCGCCGTGTAGAACCAGACCTGCTGCGACAGCCAGCCCAACAGCGCAAAGCCGGCCAAGCTGATGGCAAACATCATGACGATGCGCTGGATGATGTGCTTGTGCTTGAAGTGGCCCAGTTCATGCGCCAGCACCGCGTCGACTTCCGCCGGGCTGAGTTGCTTTAACAGCGTGTCATAAAACACCACGCGCTTGGCAGCGCCAAAGCCCGTGAAATACGCGTTGGCATGGGCCGAGCGCTTGCTGCCGTCCATGACGAACAAGCCCTTGGCGGAAAAGCCGCAGCGCTGCATCAGCGCCGTCACGCGGGTTTTGAGTTGCTCGTCTTCGAGAGGCTGGAACTTGTTGAACATCGGCGCAATCACCGTGGGGTAGAGCACCAGAATCAAGAGGTTAAAGCCCATCCATGCCGTCCAGGCCCACAACCACCAGAGCCTGCCAGCACTGCCCATCAGCCACAGGATCAGCGCCAGAATCGGCAGGCCAATCACCGCGCCGACCAGGGTGGACTTGAGCAAGTCACCCAACCACAGGCCCAGCGTCATTTTGTTGAAGCCAAAACGCTCTTCCACGCGGAAGGTGCTGTACAGGGTGAAGGGCAGGTCCAGCGCCCCGCCAATCAGTGCAAAGCCTGCGACCAGCGCCAGTTGCGACGCCAGCGGTCCCCAACTGGCCAAGGTGCTGCCTTGCACGGCTTGGTTCAAAGCGTCGAGCCCGCCCAAGAGCGTCCAGCCCAGCAGCACGGCGGTGCCAAAAGCCAGCTCGATCAAGCCCAGGCGCGATTTGGCCAAGGTGTAGTCGGCGGCTTTTTGGTGGGCCGCCAAAGAAACGGTGTCGGCAAAGGCGGCGGGTACTTCGCCGCGGTGCCGCGCGACATATCGGATTTGCCGATTGGCCAAATAGAATTTGAGCAAGAAGCCCAAGACCAGCACGGCAGAAAAAACAGCGGTGAAGGCCAAGGAATAGTCCACACCGCGCAGCAAAGAGTCGTTCATGCTGGCAAGTTTAGGCCATCGGTGAAAATGAGCGGATGCCTGAAAACCAAGCCCCCTTGAAGAAGTCGGACCAAAACCTGGTCTGGATTGACTGCGAAATGACCGGGCTCGACCCCGAAAAAGAAAGACTGCTGGAAATCGCCGTGATCGTCACCGGCCCCGAACTGGTGCCGCGCATCGAAGGCCCGGTGCTGGTGATCCACCAAAGCGACGCGCTCTTGGACCAGATGGACAACTGGAACAAGGGCACGCACGGCCGCAGCGGTTTGATCGACAAGGTCAAGGCCAGCACGCTGAGCGAGCAAGACGCGGAGCAGCAAATCCTGACTTTTCTGGCCGCCTATGTGCCCAAGGGCGTGTCACCGCTGTGCGGCAACACCATCAGCCAGGACCGACGCTTTTTGGTCAAGTACATGCCCAAGCTCGAAGCGTTTTTGCACTATCGCAATATCGACGTCAGCACGTTCAAAGAGCTGGCCAAGCGCTGGAAGCCCGAGGTGTACAGCAGCTTTAAAAAGCGTCAAAGTCACACAGCCCTGGCGGACGTCAACGAATCGATTGACGAGCTCGAGCACTACCGCGAGCACTTCCTAAAAGCCTGAAAGCCTGAAGCTCGCGCGGGCTTCAGTCGAGTGACGCACTCCAGCGCTCGTTCCAAGTGCCCAAATCGCGCCGGTCGCGCTTGGTGGGGCGGCCGTGCTCCAAAGCGCGGGCCGGCTCGGCGTTCAGGCGCTGGTGCTCCAGCGTGCTGGCCTTGAGCAAGAGGCTTTCTTGTGTTTCTTCGTAAAGCAGCTGGGCCACGGGAGCGGGGCCGCGTTGCATCGACAGGCCGCGCACCTGCACCGTCCGCACCAAAGTGCCTTGGCGCAAGCGCACCATGTCGCCGGGCTTGATGTCGCGTGCCGGTTTGACGTCCTGGCCGTTGACCTGCACGCGGCCGCGGTCCAGCTCATCGGTGGCCAAGGCCCGGGTCTTGAAAAAGCGGGCCGCCCACAGCCATTTGTCGATGCGCATTTTGTCCATGGCGACCATTATTTCTGAACGACAGGAAAACGCACGCTCGCGTTCAGCCCTGTCACCAATCCGCCCGCGCCGACCCGGTTGCTCAAGCTCAGGCTGCCGTCCAGCGCCTGAACAATGTCCTGGCAAATGGTCAGGCCCAGGCCCGAGCCGGAGCGGGTGTCGCCCGCTGAAAACGGCTCAAACAAACGCGCTTGCAGTTTGGCTGACAAGCCCGGGCCGCTGTCACTGACAGTGATGGCCAAGTGGCGCGAGTCGCTGGCCATGCCCACATGCAGCCGCCCGCCCACGGGGCAGAACTTGATCGCGTTGTGCAGCAGATTGCGGCACAACTCGCCCAGCATCCAATCGTGCGCCCGCACTTGGCCGGCCACGGTCACGAGGTCAAAGTCCAGGTCTTTTTCGGCGATCAGGGGCGCCAGGTCCAGCGCTACGCGGCGCAGCACCTCGTCCAGCTCGACCGGTTCCAGCTCGGCCTGCTGGCGCAGTTGTTCGACCTTGGCCAGCGCCAGCATCTGGTTGGCCACTTGCGTGGCGCGGTCCACCGTCTGGTTGATTTCCAGCAAGGCTTCGCGCGGTGCCAAGTCGCCGCGCAGCGCCGATTGGGTCTGCACCTTCAGCACGGCCAGTGGCGTGCGCAGCTGGTGGGCCGCGTCACGAACAAAGCGTTTTTGGTGGTCCAGCAAATGCTGCAAGCGGGCCATGACCGCGTTCGTGCCCTCGACCAGCGGTTGCAACTCGCGCGGCGCATCGGTCGCGTGCATGGGCGTGAGGTCGCCTTCGGGCCGGGCTTGCAGCTGCGCGCTCAGGCGGCGCACCGGCCGGGTGGCGCGCTGCACCACCACCGTCACCACCAGGCCAATCACGGCCAGCAGCAGGGCCTGGCGCCACAGGGTGTCGAGCAAGATGCTGCGGGCCAGGGTCTGGCGCAACTCCAGCGTTTCGCCCACTTGAATGACGGCCATGCCACGGCCGTTGGCGCTGACCACCGGTTGCAGCAGCACGGCCACGCGCACGGCGTCGCCTTGGTACACGTCGTCGTAAAAATCGACCAGAGCGGCGTAGGGCGGGCGCTGCGGAATTTGCCCCCGCCAAAACGGCAGCTGGGCAAAGCCAGAGACCATTTCCCCTTGCAAGTTGGAGACGCGGTAAAAAAGCCGGCTCTGGTTGTCGGCTTCAAAAGCCTCCAGCGCCGCGTAAGACACGGTCACGCGCAGTTCGGACTGGTCGTCAAAACCGGTGACGTCCAGCTGCTCGGCAATCGACTTGGCCGAAGCCAGCAAGGTTCGGTCGTAGGCGGTGTTGACGGCGGCGAGCGCCTGCCGGTGCAGACTCCAGGCGTTGAGCGTGAGCAGCAGGGCCAGCGGCAGCAGGATGCCCAGCAGCAGATAGCGGCGCAGCGACATGGCTCTGAACGCGTTTTTCATGGCTGGGCTTTGAGCAAGTAGCCCAGCCCGCGCAGCGTGACCAGGGCCACGCCAGTGGGCTGTAATTTTTTGCGCAGGCGGTAGACCACGACTTCAATGGCTTCGTAATGCACCTCGGCCTGGCCGGGAAACACCAACTCAAACAGGCGCTCTTTAGCCACCGCCTGACCGGGCTTGGCAATCAGCGCCTGCATCAGGGCCAGCTCGCGGGGTGTCAGGTCGAGCACTTCTTGCTGGTGGTAAATCGCGCCGCTGGCCTTGTCGTGGCGCAAGCCCCCGAGCTGGGGCCCGGATGCGCCTTCGCCAGACTCGGCGACCGTAGCGGCGGGGTGGCGGCGGGCCAGGGCCCGCACCCGGGCTTCAAGCTCGTCCAGGTCAAAAGGCTTGGGCAGGTAGTCATCAGCACCCGCGTTCAGGCCCAGGATGCGGTCGCCCACCGTGCCGCGTGCGGTCAGCAGCAGCACGGGTGTGCGCCAGCCTTTGGCGCGGGCCTGGGCCAGCACCTCCAAACCGTCCAGGCCTGGCAAGCTCAGGTCCAGCAGCACCACGTCGGGCTCGGCCTGTTGCCAGGCGGCCAAGGCCAGCGCGCCGTCGCTGCAGGCGCTCACCTGCAGGCCGCGCCGAGCCAGGGAGCGATGCAAGGCGGCCTGCATGGCGGCGTCGTCTTCAATCAGGAGCAGCTTCAATTGAGTGGAGGTCACCCCGGCATTTTCCCTGAGGTTTTGGTGCGTGCTTGACAGGTGAATGACAGCCCGGCCGGGCATGATGGTCGGCTCATAGACCCTCAAGGAGACACCTCATGCGTCGCGATACCTTCCTCAAATCTCTGGCCGCCTTGGCCGCCTCGGGTGCATTGCCCCTGTCGGCCCTGGCCGCCACCAACGTCAAGATGATGATTCCCGCCAACCCGGGCGGTGGCTGGGACACCACGGGCCGCGCCCTGGGCAAGGCCTTGATTGACTCCGGCGCTGCAGCGACCGTGAACTTCGACAACAAGGGTGGCGCCGCCGGCGCGCTGGGCCTGGCCCAGTTCGTCAACGGCAGCAAGGGCGACGCCAATGCGCTGATGGTCATGGGCGCCGTCATGCTGGGCGGCCTGATCACCGGCAAGCCGCCGGTCAGCCTGTCGCAAGCCACCCCCGTGGCGCGCCTGACCAGCGAATACAACGTGTTTGTGCTGCCAGCCAACTCGCCCTTCAAGTCCATGAAGGAAGTCATTGAGCAGCTGAAAAAAGACCCCGGCAGCGTGAAGTGGGGTGGTGGCTCGCGCGGCTCCACCGAGCACATTGCCGCCGCCATGATCGCCCGCGACGTGGGCGTGGACCCGGCCAAGATCAACTACGTCGCCTTCCGGGGCGGCGGTGAGGCCACGGCGGCCATCCTGGGCGGCAACGTCACCGTGGGCGGCAGCGGCTACAGCGAATTTGCCGAGTACATCAACAGCGGCAAGATGAAAGCCCTGGCCGTCACCTCCGACACCCGCCTCAAAGGCGTGGCAGTGCCTACGCTCAAAGAGCAGGGCATCAATGTGTCTATCGGCAATTGGCGCGGTGTGTACGGCGCCCCCGGCATCACAGCCGCTCAGCGCCAGGCGCTGACTGAGTTGGTGCTGAAAGCCGTCAAGTCCAAGACCTGGCTGGAAGCCTGCGAGAAAAACAACTGGACTCCCGCCGTGCTGACCGGCGCGGCTTTTGACAAATTTGTCGACGACGACTTCGCCAGCCTCCGCGCGACGATGGTCAAGTCCGGCATGGTCTAAAGCCATGAGCACAGCAGACGATCAGGCCGCCAAGGCGCGCTCCCTGAGTATTCAAGCGGGGGTTGGCCTGAGCGTGCTGCTGCTGGCCTTGGGGCTGGCCTGGGGTGCGCTGAGCATTCCCTCGGCCGCTGGTTACGGCGGTGTCGGCCCCAACTTTTTGCCGTGGGTAGTCAGCCTCGCGCTGATCGCTTGCGGCGGCGTGATCGTCTGGGAGGCGGTCAGCGGCGGCTTTCGGTCCATGGACGAGCCCGACGGCGCGGCCCAGGCCTATTGGCCGGGCTTTGCCTGGATGTCGGCCGGCCTGCTGGCCAATGCCGCCTTGATCACCACCATCGGCTTTATCTTGAGCTGCGCCCTGTGCTTTGTGCTCGCGGTGCAGGGCTTGCGCGGCGCTGAAGGCGGCCCCCGCCTGAGCGCAGGCGGCCTGCTGCGCGACGTGCTGATCGGGCTGGCCATTTCGGCGCCCGTGTTCTGGATGTTCACGCAATTCCTGGCCATCAATCTGCCGGGCCTGACTTCAACCGGATGGCTTTGAGCATGGATATCTTCAACCAACTTTTGCAGGGCTTTGCCACAGCAGCCACGCCGATTAATTTGATCTGGTGCTTTGTGGGCTGCGCCCTGGGCACGGCCATTGGCGTGCTGCCTGGCATTGGCCCCGCAGTGGCAGTCGCCATGCTGCTTCCCATCACGGCCAAGGTCGAGGCCACGGCCTCCATGATCTTTTTTGCCGGCATTTATTACGGCGCCATGTACGGCGGCTCGACCACTTCCATTTTGCTGAACACGCCGGGGGAAACCGCCAGCATGGTCACTGCGATGGAAGGCAACAAGATGGCCAAGAGCGGCCGGGCTGGTGCGGCGCTGGCCACAGCGGCCGTCGGCTCCTTTGTGGCGGGCACGATCGCCACGGTGCTGGTCACGCTGTTTGCGCCCATCGTGGCCGAGCAAGCGGTCAAGCTCGGCCCGCCTGAATATTTCATGCTCATGCTGCTGGCGTTTACCACCGTGAGTGCGGTGCTGGGCAAAAGCACGGTGCGCGGCTTGACGGCCTTGTTCGTCGGCCTGGCGGCGGGCCTGGTGGGGCTGGACCAAATCTCGGGCCAGGCGCGTTACACCGGCGGTGTGCCTGAGTTGCTGGACGGCGTGGAGATTGTGCTGGTGGCAGTCGGCTTGTTTGCCGTGGCCGAGGCGCTTTACGCGGTCTTGTACGAAGGCCGGGTTGACGCCTCGCAAAACAAGATGAGCCGCGTGCACATGACGGCCAGCGACTGGCGCCGGTCTTTCCCGGCCTGGTTGCGCGGCACCGCCATTGGCGCGCCGTTTGGCTGCATACCGGCAGGTGGCACCGAAATCCCGACTTTCTTGAGCTACGCCGCTGAGAAAAAACTGGCCCCCGAGAGCGTGCACGCCGAATTCGGCACCGTGGGCGCCATTGAAGGCGTGGCCGGCCCGGAAGCCGCCAACAACGCCACCGTGACCGCCGCCATGATCCCGCTGTTGACGCTGGGTATCCCAACGTCGAACACCACGGCGATTTTGCTCGGCGCCTTTCAAAACTATGGCATCCAGCCGGGGCCGCAGCTGTTCACCAGCTCGTCGGCGCTGGTGTGGGCGCTGATTGCTTCGCTCTACATCGGCAACGTCATGCTGCTGGTCCTGAACCTGCCGCTGGTCGGGCTGTGGGTCAAGCTCTTGAAAATTCCCAAGACTTATCTGTACGCCGGCATTTTGATTTTTGCGACCGTGGGCGTGTACGGCATGCGCCAAAGCGCGTTTGATTTGTTCTTGCTCTACGGCATTGGCCTTTTGGGCGTGGTGATGCGGCGCTTTGATTTCCCGACCGCGCCCGTGGTGGTCGGCATGATCCTCGGCCCCTTGGCCGAAGCGCAGCTGCGCAACGCCATGTCAATTGGCGAAGGCAGTGCCCGTGTGTTCATTGAGCGGCCGATGTCGCTGGCGCTGATCGGCGTGGTGCTGGCGGTGTTGCTGTTGCCTCGTCTGGCCAAGTACTGGTCGGCGCGCCGCTTAGCGGCCTGAACGGCATGCGCCCAAGAAAAACGCCCCGGTGATGCCGGGGCGTTTTTCGTTGGAGAAGGGTTTTAAATCAGCGCGTCGCGCCTATCGCCAGCGCCGCCGCCCGGCTGGCTGCCAAAGCTTGCGCGTCAGGGGCTTGCTGCGTGGCCCAGCCCTGCAAATGCTGCTCGCACACCCCCGCCAGTGAGTCGATCCAGTCAGCGTTTTCGTTCAGGCAGGGAATGTAGTGAAAGCTCTCGCCGCCGGCGTGCATGAAGGCTTCGCGCGCTTCGTCGTTGATTTCTTCTAGCGTCTCCAGGCAGTCGCCGGTAAAGCCGGGGCACATCACGTCCACCCTTTTGACGCCGGCTTCGGCCATGGCCACCAGCGTCGGTTCGGTATACGGCTGCAACCACTTGGCCTTGCCGAAGCGGGACTGGAAAGTCACCTTGTAGCGGTCCGGCTTGATGCCCAGCGCCTCGCCCAGCAAGCGGGCGGTTTTGTAGCACTCGCAGTGGTAGGAGTCGCCCAGCTCCAGCGTGCGCTCGGGCACCCCGTGAAAGCTCATCACCAACTGCTCGGGCTGGCCGTTGGTGGCCCAGTGCGCCTTGACGGTTTGAGCCAGCGCGGCAATGTAGCCTGCGTTGTCATGGTAGCGGTTGATAAAGCGGAACTCAGGCAGGCGCCGCACGCGCCGGGCCCAGTCGTACACCGCGTCAAACACGCTGGCCGAGGTGGTGGCGCTGTATTGCGGATAGGCCGGCACGATCAGCACGCGGGTCACGCCAGCGGCCTTGAATGCTTCGAGCTGCGAGGCAATCGACGGGTTACCGTAGCGCATGGCGTAGCGCACCTGCACATGGTGGCCGCGCGTTTGCAAGACCTGGCCCAGGAGCTGCGATTGTTTTTCTGTCCAGACCTTCAGGGGCGAGCCTTGCTCGGTCCAGATGCTGGCGTACTTGGCGGCCGACTTCTTGGGCCGCACCCGCAAGATGATGCCGTGCAGGATCAGCAGCCAAATGGGGCGCGGGATTTCGACCACGCGTTGGTCGCTTAAAAATTCGGCCAAGTAGCGGCGCAGGGCGGGGGCAGTGGGCGCGTCGGGCGTGCCCAGGTTGCAGTACAGCACCCCTGTGCTGGCGCCGGCAGCGGGCGCTGCGCCATGGGTGAATTCGGGTTCTTTGGAGAAGGGCATGGTGGGTTATTCTCCCTCACCATGCTGGACATCCCAAAAATCAGGGCCATCACACTGGACCTGGACGACACCTTGTGGCCAGTTTGGCCCGCTATTGAAAAGGCCGAAAAGGCCCTGCAAGCCTGGTTGGCCGAGCGGGCGCCGCAAGCCTCGGCCTTGCTGGCCGATCCACTGGTGCGCCATGAATTGCGGGAACACACGCTGCGCGCCCACCCCGACAAGCACCACCAACTCAGCACCATTCGCCGTGAAATGATCCGGCTGGCGCTGACCCGGTCGAGTGAGGGTGCCCACCTGGCCGAACCGGCTTTTGACGTGTTTTTTGCCGCCCGCAACGACGTGACCTTGTTCGACGATGCGCTGGCCTTTTTAGAGTTTTTGTCGGCTCGCTACCCGGTGGTGGCGCTGTCCAACGGCAATGCGAGCCTGCAAACCATTGGCTTGGCAAAGTACTTCACGGCCAGCTTGAGCGCGCAGGAGTTTGGCGTGGGCAAGCCCGACCCCCGCATTTTCCAAGCCAGCGCCGAGGCTGCGCAAGTCTTGCCCGAGCAGGTGCTGCACATTGGCGACGACGCCGCACTCGACGTGCTGGGCGCGCTGGACTGCGGCATGCAAACCGTGTGGGTCAACCGCGAAGACCACCCGTGGACGCATGACCGCGAACCGCACGAAACCGTCGCCAGCTTGGCCGAATTGGTTGCGCTTTTTAAATAAGCAAAAAGAGGAGACTAAAAAATGAGCTTGAAGATTTACGGCATTGCTGCCTCCCGCGCCGCCCGCCCGCTGTGGGTCGCCCATGAATTGGGCCTGGCTTACGAACATGTGCCCGTGCCTTATGCCGGCGGCGCTACGCGCACGGCCGAGTTCCTCGCCGTGAACCCCAATGGCCATATCCCCGCCATTGACGACGACGGTGTAATGGTCTGGGAGTCCATGGCCTGCGCGTTGTACTTGGCCCAGCGCTTTCAAGCCGCAGACGGCAGCACGCTGGCCGGTGTCACGCCAGCCGAACAGGCTGAGGTGCTGCGCTGGACCTTCTGGACTGTCACCGAATGCGAGAAAGATGCCTTGACCGTGCTGATGCACATGGCCGTCATGCCCGCGGACCAGCGCAAACCGGAACTCGCGCAGGAAGCCGGTCGTCGCCTGGCCGTGCCCCTGCGCGTGCTGGAGCAGCATCTGGCATCGGACGGGCGTGATTATTTGGCCGGGCGTTTCACGGTGGCTGACATTTGCGTGGCCTCCGTGCTGGCCTGGCTCATGCCCGTGCCCAGCATCTTGCAAGGCAGCCCGGCTGTGAGCGCTTGGTTGGACCGCTGTCTGGCCCGCCCGGCGCAGTTGCAGGTCAAAGCGCTGGGGCGTCAAGCCAGCGCTTGACGTCCTCAGGGCTCAGCCCAGGTGCCGCGCTGCTTGCAGGCCGGCGCGTACCGCGCCTTCTAGCGTGGCGGGGTAAGGCCCTTCCACATAGTCGCCGCAGGCCAGCAGCGTGCGGTCATTGGCCATAACCTGAAGCGGCGGCCGCTGCAAGCCGGGCATGCAGGCAAAGGTGGCGCGCTTTTCCACCACGGTTTGCACGTGCTGCAAATGGCTGTCTGCAAGGCCAAGTTGCCGCATAGCTTGGGTCATCACTTCCTTGCGCAACTGGGCTTGGTCGCCGGAGCTGGCGCTGACCACGAAAGCCAGCAAGCCGGCCGGGCCTCCCAATTGCCCGCGGTCGAAGACAAACTGCGCAGGCGCACCGGCACAGGCGTGCAGTGCCAGCATGGGCCAGGGCAGGGAGGCGCCGCTGGCTTGCACGTACACCGTGGCAATGGCTTCGTAGCGAAGGCTTTGGGCTTGCTTGATCCACGCTTGCGCGGCTGTCGCCAAGGCCGGGTCAGCCGCCAGCAGGCGGGCGGCTTCCAGGGCGGGGCAGGCGAGCACCACGGCGTCGAAGGGTTCTGGCTCGTTTGTGCTTGTCGTGCTGACTTGCCAGCCCGGCGCGGTGCGGGCAATCTGCGTCACGCGGGCGCCCAAGCGGGCCGGGCATTCGCGCGCGGCGAGCCAGCGCAAGGCAGCGTCGGGGAGCAGGCGGCTCAAATCAGTGAGCGGCAGCAGCAGGTCAGCGCCGCCGGGTTGGAACAACGAGTCGCGCAGCACGCGCAAGAAGACTTGCGCGCTGGCCTGCTCGGTCGTTGTGTTCAAGGCCGAGACGCACAAGGGGTCGATCAAGCCCTGCTGCATGGCAGGCGTGAGGCCTTGGCACAGGCGTGCCACGGTCCAGTCGGCGGGGCATTCAAAGCTCGCGCGCTGCCAACCCAGTGCAGCGCGAAGCAGCGAGGCTTTGTCGGCTGCGCTGTACCCCGTTGCGCGGCAAATGCCTGCAAACGCCACCAGCGCAGGCGGCACCCAGGCGGGCCACGACGGGAGCCGCAGTCCTTGGCCATCGGGAAATTGCAGCGTCAACGGCAGGCGCAGCAAATGCTCGCCCGGGTCCACGCCGAGGTCTTGCATCAGGCCCAGCGTTTGGGAATAGGCGCCGATCAGGATGTGCTGGCCGTTGTCCAGCAGCAGGGGCTGGCCGTTGAGGTCGGCACTCAGGCTGCGGGCGCGGCCACCGGCTTGGCGGGATGCTTCAAACAATACCGGCTGATGGCCTCGTCGGCTGAGTTCGACAGCGGCAGCGCAGCCCGCCCAGCCTGCGCCAATGACGGCGACTTTCATGGCGCGGTTTGCGGGCGAGTCAAGAAGTGCCCCGACTCACACCACACGGCCAAAGGCCTGGGTCTTCCAGGCCAGCCAGAACTTGCGCAGCGGCGTGAGGCTCACGCGCTGGTGCAGCACCTGGTAACCGTCGGTCTGGATTTCGCGCAGCAAGGTGCGGTAAATGCTGGCCATCATCAACCCCGGCTTTTGGGCGCGGCGGTCGGCCTCGGGCAGCAGGGCCAGGGCTTCGTCATACAGCGCCAAGGCTCGGTCCGTCTGGAACGCCATCAGCGCGGTGAAGCGGTCGGAGTACTGGCGCTTGAGGATTTCGTGGGCTTTGACGTCAAAGCGTTGCAGCTCGCTGACGGGCAGGTAAATGCGGCCGCGCATGGCGTCTTCGCCCACGTCGCGGATGATATTGGTGAGCTGAAACGCCAGGCCGAGCTTGTGCGCGTAAGCGGTGGTCGCCTCGTCAGTCTGGCCAAAAATTCGGGCGGCCACTTCGCCCACCACGCCGGCCACCAAGTGGCAGTAGCGGGTGAGGGCGGGAAAGTCCAGGTAGCGGTTCTGCGCGAGGTCCATCTGGCAGCCTTCGATCACGGCGTTCAGGTGGCGGGCCTCAATACCGAAGGGCCCGGCCCAGGGCATCAGTGCCTTCATGACCGGGTGGTTGGACTGGCCCGCGTACGCCTTGGTTACTTCGGTTTGCCACCAGGCCAGCTTGGTATGGGCCACGCCAGGGTCGGTGACTTCGTCAACCACGTCGTCCACTTCCCGGCAAAACGCGTAAAAGGCCGTGATGGCCGCGCGTCTGTCCTTGGGCAAAAACAAAAAGGCGTAATAAAAGCTGCTGCCCGAGGCGGCGGCTTTTTGCTGAACATACTGCTCTGGCGTCATGCCTCAGATTGTCGCCGCAACTTTTAACAGTCGCCCTGCAGGCTCACATGCGCCAAGCGCGCCACAGCATGGGCCATACATCGGCCTTGCCAATCTTGGGGCGCCTGACCAGCGCGTCAAAGCCGTTTTGCTCCAGCCGCTGGGCCAGGCGCAAGCCGCCTTGCACCACCAGCCGCAGTTCCCAGCCGGCGCGGCCGGGCACTTGCTTGGCCAGCGGCGCGCCGCTATGCATCAGGTCTTTGGCCCAGGCGATGGCGGCGGCGGTCAAGGCCCGGGTCTCGGGCGTGAGGGTTTGGGCCAGCAACGCGTCTGGCGCGACGCCGTGCTGGGCGATCAAGTCGGCGGGCAGGTACAGCCGCCCGCGCGGGATGTCCACGCTCAGGTCTTGCCAGAAGTTGATCAATTGCAGGGCGGCGCAAATGGCGTCGCTTTGCTGCAGGGCCAGCGGCTCGTTCACGCCGTAAAGATGCAGCAGCAACCGGCCGACGGGGTTGGCCGAGCGGCGGCAGTAGTCCAGCAACTCGGCCTGGCTTTGGTAGCGCTGCTGCACCACGTCTTGCTCAAAGGCGCTGAGCAAGTCGGTCAGCAGTGGCATGGGCAAGCGCCATTGCGTCAGGATGGGGCTGAGGCTGGCAAAGACAGGGCGCCAGCGCTCAGAAGTCGGCGCACCAGCAGCGCAAGCGCTCAGGTCGGCTCTGAAAGCGGCCAGATCGGCCAGGCGCTCCGAAGGCGAAGCATCGCCCTCGTCGGCCAGGTCGTCCGCCGTTCGGGCGAAATGGTAGATGGCCAAGATGGGCGGACGCAGGCGCGGCGGGCACAGAACGGACGCCACCGGAAAGTTCTCGTAATGCGCAACGCCGTGGTGCAAAGTCATCAATTGATCAGCAGCTTGAGTCGGTCCATGCCAAGATTGTCGCTTGACAGTGCTGGGCAATTGACATAGATTACTGACCGGTCAGTCATTACTGGCGATCCTCTCCTTAAGCCTCATTCATGACAAAAATAATCTCCACGCTGGCTTGTCTGGCCATCTTGGCCGCTGCCGGCTGCTCCCGCCCCACCCCTGCGCCTGAGCCTGTACGCGCGGTCAAAGTGATTCAAATCACCGCCGGCCAAATTGGTTCCGGCCAAGAACTCTCCGGCGAGGTGCGGGCCCGTGTGGAATCCCGCCTGGGCTTTCGGGTTGGTGGCAAGTTGATCCGCCGCTCGGTGGAAGTCGGCCAGCAGGTCAAGGTCGGCCAGGTGCTGGCTCAACTGGACCCGCGCGACTACCAGTTGGCCGTGGACGCCGCCCGGGCGCAGACCAACGCCGCGCGCACCAACCGCGACTTGGCCGAGGCGGACTACAAGCGCTACAAAGCGCTGAAAGATCAGAACTTCATCAGCGGCGCAGAGCTGGAGCGTCGCGAGGCCAGCCTCAAAGCCGCCCAGGCACAGCTCGAGCAAGCGCAAGCGCAGCAAGCTGTGCAGGGCAATCAAGCCGACTACGCGGCCTTGGTCGCCGACGTCGCCGGTGTGGTGACAGCCGTCGAAGCTGAAGTGGGACAAGTGGTGGCGGCTGGCGTGCCTGTGGTCCGCATTGCGGCCGACGGCCCACGCGATGTGCTGCTATCGGTGCCTGAAGACAAGGTCACCGGCGTCAAGCTTGGCCAAGTGGCTCGGGTCCAAGCGTGGGGGCAGGGCGGCCAATGGGCGGCCCGGGTGCGTGAAGTGGGCGCTAGCGCTGACGCCTTGACCCGAACTTTCACCGTCAAGCTGGCTTTGGAAGCGGCCACGCCGCCGCCTTTGGGCGCCACGGTCAGCGCTACGTTGCCCGGCCTGGGCGGGCAGCAAGGCCGTCCTGCGATCAAGGTGCCGACCAGCGCCTTGCGCCAAGAAGCTCAAGGCTCGGCCGTCTGGGTGCTCGACCAAGCCAGCATGACCGTGCGCATGCAGCCGGTGCAAATCACGGCAGCAGATGGCAATGACATCGTGGTCGCCAGTGGACTGCAACCGGGCCAGTGGGTGGTCAGTGCGGGCGTGCATGTGCTGTCGCCTGGGCAGAAAGTGACGATTTATCAAGCGCCGGGGCAGCCGGTGGTGCCGGCAGTTCAGGTGCCGGCAGTTCAGCCCATGCAGCCTGGTGCTGCGGCCGCTCCCGCTGTAGCCAAGTGAGCCGGCCCATGACCCCCTCACCTTCTGAGCAGCCTTCGGACAAGTTCAACCTCTCGCGCTGGGCGCTGGAGCATCCCGCGCTGACGCGCTACCTCATGGTGGTCTTGCTCATCTTGGGCCTGGCCTCGTACTTCCAGCTGGGGCAGGACGAAGACCCGCCCTTCACGTTTCGAGCCATGGTGGTACGCACTTACTGGCCGGGCGCGACTGCCCAGCAAGTGGCCGAGCAGGTGACCGACAAGATCGAGCGCACGCTGCAAGAGGTGCCCTACGCCGACAAGATACGCAGCTATTCCAAGCCCGGCGAGTCGCAGATCATTTTTCAGATCAAGGACTCGTCCAAGGCGTCTGATGTGGCCAACGTCTGGTATTCCGTTCGCAAAAAGGTCGGCGATATGCGCGCCACCTTGCCTGGCGGTGTGCAAGGGCCATTTTTCAACGACGAATTTGGCGACGTGTATGGCGTGATCTATGCGCTGGAGTCGGACGGTTTTAACTACGCCGAAGTCAAGCGTGTGGCGGACGATGTGCGCGAGCAACTGCTGCGCGTGCCCGACGTGGCCAAGGTCGAGCTGTTCGGCGCCCAAGACGAGAAGCTCTTTATTGAAATCTCGCAAAAGCGCCTGGCCCAGCTGGGCCTGGACTTCAACCAAGTGCTGGCTCAGTTGAACCAGCAAAACGCGGTCGAATCTGCCGGCCCCCTGCAAACCCCGCTGGACGTGGTGCAAGTGCGGGTCGGCGGCCAGTTTGCGTCACCCGATCAACTGGCGGCCATGCCCATTCGCGCGGCTTCAGGTGGGCAGTTGCGCCTGGGCGATATCGCCACTATCAAGCGTGACTACATCGACCCACCCAGTGTGAAGGTCCACCACCAAGGCAAGGAAGTCATTGCGCTGGGTGTGTCCATGAAAAAGGGCGGCGATATCGTGGCCCTGGGCCACGCCCTGGACAAGCTCTCGCTGAAGCTCAAACAGACGCTGCCGGTCGGCGTGACGCTGGTGCAGGTGCAAGACCAGCCCAAGGCCGTGACGACCTCGGTCAATGAATTCGTCAAAGTGCTGATCGAGGCCGTGCTGATCGTGCTGGCAGTCAGCTTTATCAGCCTGGGTTTGCATAAGCGCCCCAATGGCAACAGCTTGCCGCTGTGGCGTCGCTATTACGTGGACATGCGCCCGGGGCTGGTGGTGGGTATCACCATTCCGCTGGTGCTGGCCATGACTTTTCTGGCCATGAACTACTGGGACGTGGGCCTGCACAAAATTTCGCTGGGCTCGCTCATCATTGCGCTGGGCCTCTTGGTGGACGACGCCATCATTGCGGTGGAAATGATGGTGCGCAAGATGGAAGAGGGCTACGACAAAGTCCGCGCTGCGACTTTTGCCTATGAAGTCACGGCCATGCCCATGCTGACCGGCACCTTGATCACCGCCGTCGGCTTTTTGCCGATCGGCCTGGCCAAGTCCGTCACAGGCGAATACACCTTCGCCATTTTTGCCGTGACCGTGATGGCGCTGGTGCTGAGCTGGATTGTCTCGGTCTATTTTGTGCCCTATCTGGGCACCTTGATCCTCAAGAACCGGCCTGCGCCTGCGAACGGTGCAGACCACCATGAGCACTTCGACACGGCTTTCTACAACACCTTTCGCCGTGCGGTGACCTGGTGCGTGCACTACCGCTGGTGGACCATTGGCGCTACGGTGCTGGTGTTCGCCCTGGGCATTTTGGGCATGGGCAAGGTTCAACAGCAGTTCTTTCCGGATTCCAGCCGACCTGAAGTGATGGTCGACATTTGGTTCGCCGAGGGCACCTCGTTTGCAGCCAACGAAGCCACGGCCAAGCGGGTGGAGGCTCGCCTCATGGCCGAGCCGGGTGTCACGTCAGTGAGCACCTGGGTGGGCTCGGGCGTGCCCCGCTTTTACTTGCCGCTGGACCAGATTTTTCCGCAAACCAATGTCTCGCAGCTCATCGTGTTGGCGCAAGACCTGAAGGCCCGCGAACGTATTCGCGTGGCGCTGCCGGCCTTGCTGGCCACCGAATTTCCCGAGGTGCGGGGCCGCGTCAAGCTGCTGCCCAACGGCCCACCCGTCCCGTACCCCGTGCAGTTTCGTGTGGTCGGCAGCGACCCCCTGGTGCTGCGCGAGCGAGCCAATGAGGTGGTGGCGGCCTTGCGCGCCAGTCCCAACACCCGCGGTGTCAACGACAACTGGAACGAGTCGGTTAAGGTGGTGCGCCTGGAGGTGGACCAAGCCAAAGCCCGCGCGCTGGGCGTGAGCAGCCAGTCCATCGCTCAAAGTGCACGCGTTGGTTTGGCGGGCGCGCCGGTCGGCCAATTCCGCGACGGCGACCGCCTGCTGGACATTGTGTTGCGCCAACCCATTGAAGACCGCCAGGGCGCCAGCGACTTGCTCAGCGGTTATGTCTCCACCGCCTCGGGCAAGTCGATACCGCTGTCGCAAATCGCCAAGCCGGTGCTCGGTTGGGAGCCGGGCGTGATGTGGCGTGAAAACCGCAGCTACGCCATCACCGTGCAGAGCGATATCCGCGAGGGCCTGCAAGGCGCCACGGTCACGCAAGAGCTGTTGCCCGGGCTTCGCGCTCTGGAAGAGCGCTGGCACGCGGCTGGTCAGACGGGTTATCGCATTGACGTGGCCGGCGCGGTGGAAGAAAGCAGCAAGGGCTCTTCGTCGATTGCCGCTGGCCTGCCGGTCATGCTGTTTTTGACATTCACGCTCTTGATGCTGCAACTGCACAGCTTCAGCCGCGCGGTGCTGGTGTTCGTGACCGGCCCGCTGGGCATTGCGGGCGTGGCCGGTGCGCTCTTGCTGCTGGACCGACCGTTTGGCTTTGTGGCCCTCTTGGGCGTGATTGCCCTGATGGGCATGATCCAGCGCAACTCGGTTATTTTGATTGACCAGATTGAGCAAGATCGCGCACGCGGCGTACCCGCTTGGGACGCGATTGTCGAGTCGGCCGTGCGCCGCCTGCGGCCCATCGTGCTGACGGCCGCTGCCGCCGTATTGGCCATGATCCCGCTGTCGCGCAGCGTGTTCTGGGGGCCGATGGCGGTGGCCATCATGGGCGGCCTGATCGTGGCCACGGTGCTGACCTTGCTGGCTTTGCCGGCCATGTATGCCGCTTGGTTCCGTGTTCGGCGCGAGCCCGCTGCCAGGGCTTGAAAACCGGCGGGAACAAATCCTGGCGGCTGCTCGGTCAGCGCCGGACAGGCTAAAATGCCCGGCTGACCGATTTCAAGCGGGGGTTCAACGCCTTTTAGGCTGAGAATTCCCGTTTTTATTTCAGGCGCGCGGGTGGCGAAATTGGTAGACGCACCAGGTTTAGGTCCTGACGTCCGCAAGGATGTGCGGGTTCGAGTCCCGCCCCGCGCACCACCTTTCCTTTCAGAACCGGCAGCTCCATCAGGCGCTGGGGTTTATTTGTCAACGAACGAAGAGAAATTCAGGAGTACATGATGGCTGTGACCGTAGAAACGCTGGAAAAGCTGGAACGCAAAATGACGCTGGCCCTGCCCGTCAACACCATCCAGTCCGAGGTTGACAGCCGCCTCAAGCGCCTGGCCCGCACCGTCAAGATGGACGGTTTCCGCCCCGGCAAAGTGCCCATGAACGTGGTCGCCCAGCGCTACGGCTACTCGGTGCATTACGAAGTCATGAACGACAAAGTGGGCGAGGCTTTTTCTGCCGCGGCCAACGAAGCCAAGCTGCGCGTGGCCGGCCAACCCCGCATCAGCGAAAAAGAAGGCGCGCCCGAAGGCGAGTTGCTGTTTGATGCCGTGTTCGAGGTCTACCCTGAAGTCAAGATCGCCGACCTGTCCGGCGCCACGGTTGAGAAAGTCAGCGCTGAAGTCACCGACGAAGCCATCGACAAAACCATCGACATCCTGCGCAAGCAGCGCCGTACTTTTGCCCAGCGCGCGGCTGATGCACCAGCGCAAGACGGCGACCGCGCCACCATCGACTTTGAAGGCAAGATCGACGGGGAACCGTTTGAAGGCGGCAAAGCCGAAGCCTTCCAGTTCATCATTGGCGATGGCCAGATGCTCAAGGAATTTGAAGATGCCGTGCGCGGCATGAAGTTCGGCGAAAGCAAGACCTTCCCCCTGAGCTTCCCCGCTGACTACCACGGCAAAGACGTGGCCGGCAAACAAGCTGACTTCCTGGTCACGGTGAAAAAGCTCGAAGCTGCGCACCTGCCAGAAGTCAATGAAGCCTTGGCCAAGTCGCTCGGTATTGCCGACGAATCCGTGGCCGGTCTGCGCTCCGACATTCGCAAAAACCTTGAGCGCGAGTTGAAGTTCCGCTTGCTGGCGCGCAACAAGGCGGCCGTGATGGACGCCCTGATCGCCAACGCTGAGCTGGACTTGCCCAAGTCCAGCATCCAGGCCGAACTTGACCGCATGATCGAAGGCGCACGCGCTGACCTGAAGCAACGCGGTATCAAAGACGCCGACAAAGCCCCTATCCCCGAAGACCTGTTCCGCCCGCAAGCTGAAAAGCGCGTGCGCCTGGGTCTGGTGGTGGCCGAGTTGGTGCGCAGCAACGAGTTGCAAGCCAAGCCTGACCAGCTCAAGGCCCATATCGAAGAGCTGGCTGCCAGCTACGAAAAACCCGAAGACGTGGTGCGTTGGTACCTGAGCGACAACCGCCGCATGGCCGAGGTCGAGGCCGTGGTCATTGAAAACAACGTCACCGACTTTGTGCTGTCCAAAGCCAAGGTCAACAGCAAAGCCATCTCCTTTGACGAGTTGATGGCGCAAAACCAGTAAACCCTGTCAGGCGCGGGGCTCGTTCCCGCCCGATTAAACGCTGGTGAAGTGGGGCTTGTGTCTGTTGGCTCAAGCCCCACTTTGTTTTAGGTACAGTACAACGCAATCAGCTTTGTCAGACGTGTTTTGGCAAAGGT
Organism: Polaromonas sp.; assembly: GCA_040400935.1. GTDB lineage: Bacteria > Pseudomonadota > Gammaproteobacteria > Burkholderiales > Burkholderiaceae_C > Polaromonas. The sequence goes on along the minus strand of JBBAPH010000006.1, from coordinate 96,377 downwards.
CGGCTTTTAGTCTTTCCTGGAGAGAAAAATGATGATTTCCAACACACGCGGCGGCGCGCTCGACACTCAGGGCCTGGGCATGGTGCCCATGGTCATTGAGCAGTCTGGCCGCGGCGAGCGCTCTTACGACATTTACTCGCGCCTTTTGAAAGAGCGCGTGATCTTCCTGGTCGGCCCGGTCAACGACCAGACCGCCAACTTGGTGGTGGCTCAGCTCTTGTTCCTGGAAAGCGAAAACCCAGACAAAGACATTTCGTTCTACATCAACTCGCCCGGCGGCTCCGTGACGGCTGGCATGGCGATTTACGACACCATGCAGTTCATCAAGCCCGACGTGTCCACGCTGTGCGTGGGCATGGCCGCCAGCATGGGCGCTTTCTTGCTGTCCGCTGGCACCAAGGGCAAGCGTTTTTCGCTGCCCAACTCCCGCGTGATGATTCACCAGCCCTCGGGCGGTGCGCAAGGCCAGGCCAGCGACATCGAGATCCACGCCCGCGACATCCTGAAAACCCGTGATCAGCTCAACCGCATCCTGGCCGACAACACGGGTCAGCCGATCGAGAAAATAGAGCGCGACACCGAGCGCGACTATTTCATGTTTGCCGAAGACGCCAAGACCTACGGCCTGGTGGACCAGGTGATCGCCAAGCGTCCCTGATTTTTCGTCGGGTTCCATGAACGGCGCTTTCCCACGGGGACAGCGCCGTTTTTCATGAGGCCGCCGGCTCAGCCCAAGCGCCTGTTTCCCCCGCCGCCAGTTGCTGCCGCTGGGGCCAAATCGCCCCCCTTTTCGCTCGGCCAGCGCCTGGGCCGATTGGTTATCATTGACGCATAGTTGCCCGCCTGGGCTTGAAAGCACGATTTATGGCCGAAAAAAAAGGCTCTTCCAGCGAAAAAACGCTTTACTGCTCCTTCTGCGGCAAAAGCCAGCATGAAGTCAAAAAGCTGATTGCTGGCCCTTCCGTCTTTATTTGCGACGAATGCATTGATCTGTGCAACGAGATCATCCGTGACGAGTTGCCCGGTCTGGAAGAGGGTGCGCCTGGGCGCAGCGAACTGCCATCGCCCACCGACATCAAAGGCACGCTGGACGCCTATGTGATCGGCCAGGAACCCGCCAAGCGCATGCTGGCGGTGGCGGTCTACAACCACTACAAGCGCCTGCGCCACAAAGAAACCGCCAAGAAAGACGACGTCGAGCTGACCAAGAGCAACATCTTGCTGGTCGGCCCCACCGGTTCGGGCAAGACGCTGCTGGCGCAAACCCTGGCCCGCACCCTGAACGTGCCCTTCGTCATGGCCGACGCCACCACGCTGACCGAAGCCGGCTACGTGGGTGAAGACGTTGAAAACATCATCCAAAAGCTGCTGCAAAGCTGCAACTACGAGGTTGAGCGCGCCCAGCAAGGCATTGTCTACATCGACGAGATCGACAAGATCTCCCGCAAATCCGACAACCCGTCCATCACACGCGACGTCTCGGGCGAAGGCGTGCAGCAGGCGTTGCTCAAGCTGATCGAAGGCACCATGGCCTCGGTGCCGCCGCAAGGCGGGCGCAAGCACCCGAACCAAGACTTCTTGCAGGTCGACACCACCAACATCCTGTTCATTTGCGGCGGCGCCTTTGCCGGTCTGGAAAAAGTCATTGAAAGCCGCACCGAAGCCTCGGGCATCGGTTTTGGCGCTTCGGTCAAAAGCAAGAAATCGCGCAGCCTGACCGAAACCTTCAAGGACGTGGAACCAGAAGACCTGATCAAGTTCGGCCTGATTCCTGAACTGGTCGGCCGCATGCCGGTGGTCGCGACCCTGGCCGAACTGAGCGAAGACGCGCTGGTGCAGATCCTGACCGAGCCTAAAAACGCGGTGGTCAAGCAGTTCAGCAAGTTGCTGCAAATGGAAGGCGTGGACCTGGAGATTCGTCCGTCCGCACTCAAGGCGATTGCCCGCAAGGCCTTGGCCCGCAAGACCGGCGCCCGCGGTCTGCGTTCCATCCTGGAGCAGTCCCTGATCGACACCATGTTTGACTTGCCCACCACGAGCAATGTCAACAAAGTCGTGGTGGATGAATCCACCATCGAAGAGAACAAGCCGCCCCTGCTGGTTTACCATGAGGCGGCGAAAAAAGCTTGACCCCCAAGCTTGCGAAAAGCCTGCCAAAAGGCTTGAAATTTGGCGAGGCCAGCCAGCTCAGGCTTGAAAAAGCCCTGGCTCGCCCCATGTCTGTCTGACTGTGTTGCCTGTTCCTGATCCCAACCGCCGCGTGCGCGAACAGGCTTCCCGAGGCTAACGTTTAAGGTTGATATGTCCGGACAAACTTCATTGCCTCCCACCCCGATTGATTTGCCGCTGCTCCCCCTGCGGGACGTGGTGGTGTTTCCCCACATGGTGATCCCGCTCTTTGTGGGCCGCCCCAAGAGCATCAAAGCGCTGGAGTCCGCCATGGAAGCGGAGCGCCGCATCATGCTGGTGGCCCAAAAAGCCGCCGCCAAGGACGAGCCGTCTGTCGAAGACATGTTCTCGGTCGGCTGCGTGGCGACCATCTTGCAAATGCTCAAGCTGCCAGACGGCACCGTCAAGGTGCTGGTTGAAGGCCAGCAGCGTGCCCGCGTCAACAAGATCGAAGAAGGCGAACACCACTTCGTGACCAACGTCACGCCGGTGGCGCCCGAAGCTGCGCCGCCTGGCGACAAAACCAGCGAGGTCGAGGCCCTGCGCCGCGCCGTGATGCAGCAGTTCGACCACTACGTCAAACTCAACAAGAAAATCCCGCCGGAGATCCTGACCTCGATCGCCAGCATCGACGACGCCGGCCGCCTGGCCGACACCATCGCTGCGCACCTGCCACTCAAGCTCGACGCCAAGCAGGTCATCTTGGACCTGGACGGCGTCAAGGCTAGGTTGGAAAACCTGTACGAGCAACTTGAACAAGAAGTCGACATCCTGAACGTCGACAAAAAAATCCGTGGCCGCGTCAAGCGCCAGATGGAAAAAAACCAGCGCGACTTCTATTTGAACGAGCAGGTCAAGGCCATCCAGAAAGAACTGGGCGAGGGCGAAGAGGGCGCTGACATCGAAGAGATCGAGAAAAAGATTAAGTCCGCCAAGATGCCTCAAGAGGCTCGCAAAAAGGCAGAGGGCGAACTCAAAAAGCTCAAGCTCATGTCCCCCATGTCGGCCGAGGCCACCGTGGTGCGCACCTACATCGACGTGCTGACCGGCCTGCCCTGGAGCAAGAAAACCAAGATCAAGCACGACTTGGGTAATGCCGAGAACGTGCTCAATGAAGACCATTACGGCCTGGAAAAAGTCAAAGATCGCATCGTTGAATACCTCGCGGTTCAGCAGCGCGTGGACAAGGTCAAGGCGCCCATCCTGTGCCTGGTCGGCCCCCCGGGCGTCGGTAAAACGTCTTTGGGCCAATCGATTGCCAAAGCCACTGGCCGCAAGTACGTGCGCATGGCCCTGGGCGGCATGCGCGACGAGGCCGAGATCCGCGGCCACCGCCGCACCTACATCGGCGCCTTGCCCGGCAAGGTGCTGCAAAGCCTGACCAAGTCCGGCACGCGCAACCCGCTGTTTTTGCTCGATGAGATCGACAAGCTGGGCACCGACTTTCGCGGTGACCCGTCCAGCGCTTTGCTCGAGGTGCTGGATCCGGAGCAAAACCACGCGTTTGCCGACCACTACGTTGAAGTCGACTTCGACTTGAGCGACGTGATGTTCGTGGCGACCTCGAACTCCATGAACATCCCGCCAGCCCTGCTGGACCGCATGGAAGTGATCCGCCTGTCGGGTTACACCGAAGACGAAAAAACCAGCATTGCGCTGCGCTATTTGCTGCCCAAGCAGGTCAAGAACAACGGTGTGCGTGACGGCGAGTTGGAGATCACCGAGCAAGCGGTGCGCGACATCGTGCGCTACTACACGCGTGAAGCCGGCGTGCGTTCACTCGAGCGCGAACTCTCCAAGATCTGCCGCAAGGTGATCAAGGGCATTCAACTCAAGAAAATGACGCCCAAGGTCGTGGTGGGCCCGGACAACCTCAATGAATACCTGGGCGTGCGCAAGTTCAACTACGGCCGCGCCGAGCAGAAGAACGAAGTCGGCCAAGTGGTCGGCCTGGCCTGGACCGAAGTCGGTGGTGACCTGCTCACCATTGAAGCGGCCATCATGCCCGGCAAGGGCATGATCACCCGCACCGGCTCGCTGGGCGACGTGATGAAGGAATCGGTCGAGGCCGCCCGCACGGTGGTGCGCAGCCGTTCGCGCATGCTGGGCATCAAGGACGAGCAGTTCAACAAGTGCGACATCCACATCCACGTGCCCGATGGCGCCACGCCCAAGGATGGCCCCAGCGCGGGCGCGGCCATGACCACGGCCTTTGTCTCGGCGCTGACTGGCATTCCCGTGCGCAGTGATGTGGCGATGACGGGTGAGATCACCTTGCGCGGTGAGATCACGGCCATCGGCGGCTTGAAAGAAAAGCTGTTGGCGGCTCTGCGCGGTGGCATCAAGACGGTCTTGATTCCCGAAGAAAACGCCAAGGACTTGCAAGAGATTCCGGACAACGTGAAAAGCGGTCTGGAGATCGTGGCGGTCAAGTGGATCGACCAAGTGCTGCAAGTGGCGCTGGAACGCCACCCGGTGCCTTTGTCGGACGAGGAAGTGGCCTTGGCTGCGGCGGCTGCTGCTGTGTCGACCACCGCTGCGGTGAGCTCACCTGCGTCGCAAATCATCGATCCGATCAAGCACTGAGAAAGAAGAGCGCTTTTTTACGGGCCCTTCAAAAAGCCCAAAAAGCACGCTATAATTTGAAGCTGTAATCGCGGGAGTAGCTCAGTTGGTAGAGCGCAACCTTGCCAAGGTTGAGGTCGAGAGTTCGAGACTCTTCTCCCGCTCCAATATAAAAAGGGCAGCACTTAAAAATGCTGTCCTTTTCTATTGGCTGAAGTGAAAGCCGAAAGAGAAAAACAGGGCGCGGTAGCAAATCGGTTATGCACCGGATTGCAAATCCGGCTAGGGCGGTTCGACTCCGCCCCGCGCCTCCAAATTGAACGCCGTTGCATCACCGCAGCGGCGTTTTTTTTGGCTCAAACTTCGCGACAATAGCGCGTCGCCCGGATGGTGAAATTGGTAGACACAGCGGACTTAAAATCCGCCGCTTCGTTCATAGCGGGCGTACGGGTTCGATTCCCGTTCCGGGCACCAGCACACAGCACCGCGTCTCGCCAGCGCTGATCACTGCATCACCAGCATTCACATGGGTTTAAACCCCATGTCCTTGATCAGCTTGCCCCATTTCACGAAATCACTTTTGAGGGTGTCGGTGAAAAATTCCGGGGCCTCGGTGTGAATTTCCAAACCGTAGGCTTTCATCTTCAGGCGCACATCGAGCAGCTTGAGGGCGGCGTTGATTTCGCGGTTCATGGTGGCGATGACTTCCTTGGGTGTGCCCGCCGGCGCAATCACGCCGAACCAGCCGCCAGAGGCAAAACCGGGCACGGCTTCTGACAGGGTCGGCACGTTGGGGTAATCGGGCGAACGGGTGGCGCGGGCCAGGCCCAGCACACGCACCTTGCCCGAGCTGACATAGGGCTGCACTGCATTGAACGAGGTGAGCGACGCGTTGATCTGTCCGCCCAGGATTTCGGTCATGGCGGCGGCGACGGTCTTGTAGGGCACGTGCAAGTACGTGAAGCCCGCTTGCAGGCGCAGCAGCTCGGTGGCGAAGTGCAGGAAGCCGCCTTCGCCGTTGGTGCCAAAGCTCACTTTGCCGGGGTTGGCCTTGGCAAAAGCAATCAGTTCTTCCGTGGTCTTGAAGGGCACGTCGGGGTGCACCACCAGCGCCAGGAAGTTCGACGCGACCAAGGCTATCGGCGTGAAGTCCTTGACGGAGTCGTAGCTCACTTTGTCGTAGGCCAGCGGAACGATCACCATGTTGCCGCCCTGGCCGCAACCCAGCGTGTAGCCGTCGGGCGCGGCTTGCTTGATCAGGTTCAGGCCCAGCTGCCCGCTGGACCCGGGACGGTTTTCAATGATGAAGGGCTGGCCGGTTTTTTCGGTGATCTTGGGGCCAATCAAACGCATCATCAAATCGCAGCTGTCGCCCGGGCCCGCAGGAATGATGATCTTCACCGGTTTGTTGGGATAGCCCTGGGCCTGCGCTGCCAGTGCTGCCCCGAGCAGGGCTGAACAAACTGCAAGGCGCTTGATGAGTTGGTAAGGCATGAGGTTCCTTGTGGTGGCGATGAGTGGTGACGAAAAATGCGGGAGCTCAGGGCGGGTGCTGGCCCGCCCAGCCCGCTGCTGTTTCGTAGGCGTGGGCTAGTTGGTAGAGCAGGGCTTCTTGCTGGTGCGCCGTGGCCATCTGCAGCGCCAGCGGCAGGCTGGTGCTGCTCCAGCACATGGGCAGGGTCAGCGCGGGCGCGCCGGTCAGGCTGTAGACGCGGTTGCAGGTACTGCGCCGGCCGGTGGGCGCGGCCATCAGGGCTTGCAATGTTTCGGCTGGGAATTCCCGGCCGGGGCTGAGCACGGCGTCCACACTGCTGGCAAAGAGGTCGGCGTAGCGCTCGCGCAGCACGGCTGCCCCCGCCAGCGCGGCTTGGTACGCGGCCTCTGAGCAAGCTGCGCCTAGGGCCAATCGCTGCCGCAAGGCCAGCCCCAGTTTGTCCGGCTGGGTGCGCAGCGTCTGGGCATGTTGGGCATGGGCCTCGTAAGCAATGATGAGGTTCGCGAACTCCGGAGCCTGGGCCAGGCCCGCCGGGGCCACATCGACCAAGCGGGCACCCAGGCCTTGCAGCACGCGCAGGGCTTCTTCAAAGGCGGCCAACACCTCGGGGTCGTGCGCTTCAGCTGCGATGGCTTGGCGAGGCACGCCCAAGGTCATGCCGCGCAGGGGTTGGCCCAGTCGTGCTGAAAAGTCGGGCGCGCCCGGCCCGGCCATGGCTTGCAGCATCAGCGCGTTGTCGGCGACGCTGCGGGTCAGTGGGCCGACGTGGTCCATGCTGGGCGCCAGCGGCAGCACGCCTTCCAGGCTGATCAGCCCGTAGGTGGGCTTCATGCCGACCACGCCGCAGGCGGCGGCCGGGTGGCGCACGGAGCCGCCGGTGTCGGTCCCGGTGGCGGCCATCACCAGGCCCGCAGCCACCGCAGCCCCCGAGCCGCTGCTGGAACTGCCGGGCATGTGCGCCGTGTTCCAGGGGTTGCGCGCGGGTGGGAAAAGATCGCCGGGCAGCGGCGAGCCAAAGGCGAACTCGTGGCAATTGGTCTTGCCCAGGCTGATGGCGCCAGCGCGCTGGAGTTGCTGGACCACGGCCGCGTCTTGCGTGGGCACCCAGTCTTGCAACAAAGCCGAGGCTGCGGTGGTGCGCTCGCCGGCGGTGAGCAGCATGTCCTTGTGCGCGATTGGTATGCCGTGCAGCGGGCCGAGGTCTTGCCCGGCTTGGCGCTGCTGGTCCGCAGCGCGTGCTTTTTGCCGCGCCCGTTCGGCGCTGACGGTGATGAAGGCGTTCAGCTCGCCGTCTTGGGTGGCAATCCGGTCCAGGCAGGCGTTGACCAGTTCCAGCGACGTCAACTGGCCGCTGCGCAAGCGCTGCGCTGCCTGGCTGATGCTCAGGTAGTGCAGCGGTGCGGCCGTGGTCATGGGCTCAACGCTTGGCTGCCGCCTGGCTGGCCGACACGTACCAATCGTGGATCTGTTCGCCGTTCCAGAACACCACGCCGGGTTGCTTTTTCATGTAGCGCAGCATGGCGTCGAAGTACTTGATGCGGTGCGCCGCGCCGGAAATGTAGGGGTGCACGCCAAAGGCCATGATGCGCGCGCCCTTGCCCGACTCTTTGTAGAGCTGGTCAAAAGCGTCACGGGTGCGCTGGTACATGGCGTTGGAATCCTGCTGCGCCGCCACCATGATGGTGATGTCGTTGAGCTCGACGGAGTACGGAATTGACAGCAGCGGGCCGCCCTTGGTGCGCACGTACTGAGGCTGTTCATCCAGCACCCAGTCGCCAAACCACTTGAAGCCCGCTTCCTTGACGTAGTCCAGCGTGGCGTAAGTCTGGCTGCGGCCTGGGCCTAGCCAGCCGGTGGGTTGCCTGCCGGTGAAGCGGGTCAGCACGTCCACCGTTTGCTTGATCATGGCGCGTTGGTCGGCCACTTTCTGGATCGCCATCTGCTCGTAGCAGTGCGCCATGAACTCCCAGCCCGCGTCCAGTGCCGCCTGCGCCACGCGCGGCCGTGTCTCGCAGACCTTGGCATTGAGCGAGATGGTGGGTTTGATCTTGTGCTTGTGCAGCGACTCCATCAGCCGCCAGATGCCTACCCGCATGCCGTACTCATGCCAGGTCCAGTTCGGCACGTCGGGCACCGGCGTGATGCCGCCGGGCGGTGGCGACACCTGGCGCGGCATGGGCCGGCTGATGTCCCACTCTTCCACATTGACCACCGGCCACACGATCATTCGGGCGCCGCGCGGCAGCTTCAGCGCGGGCCGGTCGATGATGGCTGAAAAGTCCAGCCTGTCAGCTGGGCGCATGGCGCTTTTTTCGTCTTCTTCAAACGTGCTCACTCAATACCTCCGGGAATGGCTGCGGCAATGGCGCGCAGTTTGGCTGTTTCAGTACGGATCTGCTGGACCATGGCGTCGGGCGAGCTGCTGACCAGCACCATGCCCATGCCTTCCAGGCGCTGGCGCACGGCCGGCTCGGCCATGGCCACTTTGACGGCGGCGTTGAGCTTGGCTTGAATGTCGGCGGGCATGCCGCGCGGGCCGAACAGGCCGACCCAGTAGGTCAGGTCATAGCCTGGCAGGGCGGCTTCGCCGATGGTGGGCATGTCGGGAAAGCGCGGGTCGCGCACGGCGGCGGTGGTGCCGAGCAGGCGCACCTTGCCGGCGTCGACCAAGGGCTTGGCTTCACCCGCAAAAATCAGCTGGGCGGCGCCTGCCATCACGTCTTGCAGGCCGGGGCCTGAGCCTTTGTAGGGCACGTGGACCATGTCCACCCCGGCCATGGACTTGAACACCTCGCCCGCGAAATGCAGGCCGCTGCCCGGGCCAGAGCTGGCGTAGTTGAGCTTGCCCGGGTTGCTCTTGGCGTAGCTGATGAATTCCTTGACGTTCTTCACGGGCAAGCTCGGGTTGACCACCATCAAGAGCCCGTAGCTGCCGATCAGCGAGATCGGAGTGAAGTCGGTCACCGGGTCGTACGACAGGTTCTTTTCCGTCACCGCCATGTAGGTATGTGTGCCGTTGGTGGTCAGCAGCAGCTGGTAGCCGTCGGGCGTCATCTTGCTGACCGCGTCCGAGCCAATGCGGCCGCCGCCACCGGCGCGGTTTTCCACCACGATGGGCTGCTTGAGCGCACGGCCCAGGGCTTCGGCAATGATGCGCGAGCTCTGGTCGGCAAAGCCCCCTGCGGCATAGGGCACGATGGCCTTGATCGGCTTGTTGGGGTAGCCCTGGGCCAGCGCTGTGTTGCCGCTGGCGTAGGCGAGCAGAGCGGCGCAGCCGGCCCAGGTCAGCAGCCGTTTTGTCCAGGGGGTGCGAGGTGTTGGCATGTGCTTGTCTCCATTTTTTAATTCGACCCGGTAGGCGCTGGCAGGTCGTCGCCCGCATCAACGTCTGCGGGTCTGTGCCCGCTCAAGCGCTCTGGTCCAGCGCTTAACTGTGGCGGCGCATGAAGTCGGCGAACTTGTGGGCCAGCGCCGGGTAATGCGCTTTCCATTCGGGGAAGGGAATGATGTCCAGGTCTTGGTCTTCCAGCGGCAGCGGCGACAGTTCGCTGGTGGGGATCAGGCTGGCGGCGGCACGGCCGTTGAGCGACGAGTGCGTTTTGTCGTTGCCCGGCACCACCAGCACCGGCAGGTCGTAAGCGCGCAGCTCGGCCTCGGGCATGCCCATCACGGGCTTCATGGGGCCTTCGAGCATGGTGGCCAGCCAGCGGCTCATCACGGCGACGTAGTCCTGCGGGTCCATGGCCATCAGGCGTTCGCGGTTGGCGGGGTTCAGGGCCAGGCGTTCGCGGTAGGGCTCTGTCTCGCAGACGGCGGCCATGCCGCCCGCACGGGCTGCCTCGATGAACTGGCCGTAGTAAATCCGCGGCAGGCGGCCAGCCGCAAAGTCGCCACCGGTGATGCGCATCAGCAACAGGCCGCGCACGGCTTCGGGGTGGCGGCGTTTCATCACCATCGACAGGCGCGCACCGGCTGAGGAACCGCCGTAAAAAGCCGTCGTGGCGCCGTAGTGCTGCATCAGCGCGTGCAGGTCGTCGGCCCAGATTTCTTCTTCGCTGTCTTCGCCACCGATCACGATGTCTGACGCGCCGGTGTTGCGCCGGTCATGCACCAGCACCCTGAAGCCTTCCGCGGCGATCAGGCGCGCCAGCGGCGCCATTTCCAGGTAGCGCTGGCGCCCGCCCGAGTTCAGTGACAGCCAGGGGCCGCTGTCGCCATAGACTTCATGAAAGATCTGAACGGAACTAATGGTTTGGTAAGGCATGGCAACTCAAAGAAGATTTTTGAAAAGGCTCACTCGATCTTGATCTTGGCGTCTTTGATGACCTTGCCCCACTTGACGATCTCGGCCCGCACGAAGGCCGCAAATTCCTCGGGCGTTTCGCCGCCCAGCTCCGAGCCGCGCTCGGTCGCTTGGGCTTTGTAGGCGGGCGCGGCAAAAATTTTGGCGATGTCGGTTTGCAGACGCGCAATCACGGCAGGCGGCGTGCCGGCCGGTACAAAAATACCGTTCCAGCCCGAAGCCTCCACACCTGGCAGGCCGGCCTCACTCAGGGTCGGCACGTCGGCAATCAGCCCGACGCGTTTGCCACCGGCCACGCCAAGTGCGCGCAGCTTCCCGCTCTTGATGTGCTGGGCCACCACCACGGGCGCCAGGTAGGCGGCCATCACGTGACCGGCCAGCAGGTCGGGCAGTTCAGCGCCGATGGCCTTGTAGGGGACTTCGCGCAAATTGACGCCCGCCGTGGTCTTGACCAACTCGCCCAGCAGCTGCGTGATCGAGCCCGCACCGCCCGAGGCATAGGTCAGCAGCTCAGGCTGCGCCTTGGCCAAGGCCAGCAGCTCCTTGATATTTTTGGCGTTGACGCTGGGATGCACCACCAGCACCAAGGGCGTGATCACCACGCGCGTCACGGGCAACAGGGCTTCGCCAAGGCGGCAGCAGGCGTCTTTGGTGAGCAGGTCGTTCAAGGCGTTGTTGATGTTGCCGTGGAACAGCGTGTGGCCATCGGCCGGGGCTCGAGCGGCTTCGCGTGCGCCAATGGCGCTGTTGGCGCCGGCGCGGTTTTCAATGATGATCTGCTGGCCCAGGGCCTCGCTGAGCTTGGGCGCCAGGTCGCGTGCGGCGGTGTCCACCGCACTGCCCGGGCCGGCCGGTTCGATGATGCGTATCGTTTTGCCTGGGAAGGGCTGCGCCTGCGCCAGGCCCAGGGACAAGAACAAGGTGGCGCCAGCCAGCAGTCGCCAAGAGAAGGTCAGGGAAGAGGTCATGCGCAAGGGTCTCCTCGGTCAAGTACAAGTGATGCAAGCCGCCCCACCGCTGGGGTCAGGGCTTCAAGCTGTGGCGGTAGCTTCGCTTTTTTGACCGCTCTTGATGGCGGCGTTCACGCGCGGCATCACCTCATGCGCCATCAGTTCCATCGAGCGCCGGCCCAGTTTCGGGTCGACCAGGTCCATGCCAGCGTAGACGATCTCGCCAAAATCGCCGGCCTGCTCGCGCAGCGCCAGGATCTGGTCCACCACCTGGTTGACCGTGCCGGTGATCACCAGATCGTCCAGCAGGCGGTCCAGCGTCAGCAGGGCGTCGTCTTCGTCCTGGTGGCGCTTGAAGATCACGTGCCGGTTGGACATGCGCATCTTGGTCAGCATCTGCTTGTAGTAGTAGCGGTAAGGGCTGTTGGCGTCGCTCTTGCCGTAAGTCTCTACTTTGCTGTCGTCGTCGGTTACAAAGATGGTGCGGGCCACGCGCCAGTCCGACGCATGGGCCACTTGGCCCGCCAGGCGCTTGCCTTCGGCGTAATTGGTCCAGTGGCTGGGCAGCCAGTGGGGCAGCAAAAAGTTGGCCGACATGGGGTGGAAGTTGCGCTGCCCCATGGCGATCACGCCTTTGGAATGCGGCGCCACGACCGTGCCCACGATCTCCGGGTAAGGCTGCTGGTAGGGCTTGAGCAAGACACCGCGGCCAATTTCGGGCACGGCCGTCTTGGCGGTGGTGACCTTGAAGCGGTTGTTCGGAAAGTCGATGTTGTAGGGCGGCTCGCGCTCCCAGATCGCCAGGATCACGTCAATGGCTTCTGCAAACAGGCGGTTGCGGTCTTCGTCCAGCATGCCCAGCGCCTCGGCGTCCGAGGCCAGAGCGCCCGGACTGATGCCAAAGATAAACCGGCCCTTGGCCAAGTGGTCGAACATGGCCGCTTGCGAGGCCAGCAGCGTAGGGTGCGAGTGCGAGAGGTTGGAGGTGCCCGAGCCCAGCTTGATGTTCTTGGTCTGGAAAATCAACGAGGACAAAAACATCAGGCTGTTGGTGACGTTCTCCGCCTGGTCGGTCAGATGCTCGCCGACGAAGGCGTCATAAAAGCCGAGTTCGTCGGCAAAGATGATGGTCTCGCGGTCTTCGTGCAGGGTTTCGGTGGCATTGCGGTGCAAAGGATGCAAAGGCATCGTGAAGTAGCCGAGGCGCATGAGGTGTTCCCGTGGTTTTTTAAAAAATCGAATGGTCTTATTGCGGCTCGACGCCAGCCGCCTTGACGTGCTCGGCCCAGCGCGTGATCTCGCGGGCAGAAAACTGGATGTACTCGTCGCGGCTCAAGGCCAGGGCGTCCATGCCCAGGTCGTCCAGGCGCTGCTTGAAGCCCGGGTCAGCCAGGGCCTGAGACAGCCAGCCATGCAGGCGGTTCACCACGGCAGGCGGTGTGCCAGCGGGCGCTGCCAGGCCGAGGTGAAAGCCGATCTCGTAGCCGGGGTAGCTTTCGGCAATGGCTGGCACTTGCGGCCAGGCCTTGTAGCGCTTGGCGGCTGTCACGCCCAGGGGCAGGACCGTGCCGCCCTTGATTTGCGGCAGCGCGGGCAGGTACTCCATGAACAGCACCTGGATCTGGCCGCCCAGCAGGTCCGTCACGGCATTGCCAATGGCCTTGTACGAAACGCCGGTCATGGGCGTGCCCGTGCGCAGCGAGAACAGTGCCGACGACATTTGCGAAGCCGAGTTGTAGTAGCCGTAGAACAGCTTGCCGGGGTTGGCCTTGCCAAAGCTCACCAAGTCGGCGACCGAGCGGATCTTGGAGTCCTTGGGCACAACAGCCACGGACGCCGAGGTGCCAAAGGCGCCGATGTGCTCGAAGTCCTTCATGGCGTCGTAAGGCAGCTTTTTATAAAGGCTGACATTGGCCGCGTGCGTGGTGTTGGTGGTCACTTCCAGCGTGTAGCCGTCCGGCGGGGCAGCCTTGACGAACTGCGTGCCGATGATGCCGTTGGCACCGGCCTTGTTCTCGGCGATCACGGTCTGCTTGGTCTGCTCGGCCAGGTACTGGGCAAAGGCACGGCCCACGATATCGCTGGAGCCGCCGGGTGCGAAGGGAATGATCAGCTTGATCGGCTGGTTTGGGTAGCTGGCGGCGGTTTGGGCCTGCAAGGCCGGGGCGGCGGCCAGGCCCAGCAAGCTGGCGCACAGGGCGCCGCGCAGCAGGCTGAAGAAAGAGCCGGGTCGGGGGCGGGCGAGGCGAGTGTGTTGCATGGCAGTTGTCTCCTGAGGTGTTGGCCTCTGGCGCTGCCCCGGCAAGAGAGCGGGTGCGCCATGGCTTTTTTTGTTCAGCGCGAGTCTAGGCAGCGCGCCTGAGCTTGTCAGGGGGCTGGTTCCACCATCTGGATTTTTGGCCGACCCCACGCGGCCGAATTAATTGGCCGACCCCACTCGGCCGACCCAATTGGGCCGACCGGATAGCCAGTCGCCTCAGCGCACTCGCTCACTCGGGAACGCGCTGGGTGGCCGAGCCCCGTACCGCCAGGCGCCAGCGTTCTTGCTGCTGCTGCTGCAAGCGCGCGCCCTCGTAGAGCTTGGTGATCAAGGCCGCCTCGCGCTGCAGCTTGCCGCCCAGGCTGGACAGCTTGGCGGCGTTCATCTCGCTGGCTTCTCCCACCAGGCACAGCGAGGCGATGGGGTAGCGCCTGTCGTCAAACACCGGCGCAGCGATGCCCGCCAGCCCCCGGTAAGAGCGCGTGGTGCGCTGGGCATAGCCGTTGCGCCGGGTTTTCTGGATGGAGCGCTGGATGTGCTGGAAGGTCAGGGTTTCTTCTTCGCTGACCCGGCGCTGGTTAAAGGCAATGACTTCGGCCACATCGGGCTCGTTCAAAAAAGCCAGCAGCGCCAAGCTGAAAGAGCCAATGCCCAGCGGCCAGCGGTCATGCACCTGCAGCAAGAGCGAGGGCCGGGGCGGCACGGTATCGGCCTTGTCCAGGCACAGCATGTCGTAGCCGCTGCGCACCCCCAGGTAGGCGGTGGCGCCGGTGTCGCTGGCCAAGCGCTCCAGCGAGGCTCTGGCCAGCGGCTTGAGGTTGAAGGAATCGCCCATGGGCACGCCAAAGGCAAAGATGTCGGGGCCCAGGCGGTAATGGCGCGTGCCGGGCGGGCGCTCGACCAGCCGTTCGTCCATCATGGCCGCCAAGATCCGGTGCACGGTGGCCTTGGGCAGCTGGGTCAGGTGGGCGATCTGCATCAGCGACGCGCCCATGGATTCAAACGTGGAGAGCGTTCGCAGCAGCAGGGCGGCTTTGGCGATGCTTTGCGCGCCTTCGGTTTTTCCGGTCATGGAGCGAGTATGGCAAAAGCTGGGCTGTTTGCGACCCGGAAGGCTGGGTAAGTTCCATGATACGGAACCAAGGTCGTGATGATGGCGAGCCGCGGCCTGGGCACTTTTCAGCGCCTTCTTAGGGGAACGGCACAATGGCGGCGCTTCAATGCCCGGCGGGCCCAGCGCGTGGGTTTCGCTCAGGCAATACCTAAAAACAGACAAAAGGCCAGTTATGGACACGGCACTTGCAGGCACGGTGGTGCTGGACCTCACGCATTTGCAGGCGGGGCCCAGCGCGTCGCAGCTGCTGGCTTGGCTGGGCGCCGACGTCATCAAGATCGAGCCGCCGACCGGCGACGTCACGCGCAGCCAGTTGCGGGACCTGCCGGGCGTCGACAGCCTGTATTTCTCCATGCTCAACTGCAACAAGCGTTCGGTCACGCTGGACCTGAAGAACCCGGCTGGCCAAGCCGCCTTCCGCGAGCTGTTGCTGAAGTGCGATGTCGTGATGGAGAACTTCGGCCCCGGCGCGCTTGAGCGGCTGGGCTTGTCCTGGCAAGTGATTCACCAGATCAACCCCCGCGTAGTGCTGGCGTCCATCAAGGGCTTTGGCTCCACCGGGCCGTACGCCGACTACAAAGCCTACGAAAACGTAGCGCAGGCCATGGGCGGCGCCATGAGCATGACCGGCACGGCTGAGACGCCGCCCCTGGTGTCGGGCGCGCAGATCGGCGACTCGGGCACCGGCCTGCACCTGGTGGTCGGCATCCTGGCCGCGCTGCAGCAGCGCAGCCGCACGGGCTTGGGGCAATACGTCGAATGCGCCATGATGGACGCGGTCATGAACCTGTGCCGGGTCAAGTGGCGCGACCACCAGCGCCTGGCCCAGGGTCCGCTGCCCGAATACAGCCAGTCCACCGAGGCCATGACGGCCGTACCCCGCTCGGGCAATGACTCGGGCGGGGCGCTGCCGGGCAACGTGGTGGCCTGCCACCCTGGTGGCTCTAACGACTATGTTTACCTGGTCATTCAAGACGCGGTTTGGCCCGCGCTGGCGGAACTCGTCGGCGGCGCGGCTTTGCAAGCTGATCCGCGTTTTGGCAGCGCCGAGGGCCGCCAGCAAAACCGGGTCGCGCTCTGGGCGCAGGTCGAGAACTTCACGCGCCGCCACAGCAAGGCCGAAGTGGCCCGGCTGTTGCGCCAGATCGGCGTGCCCAGCGGCCCGGTGCTCAGCACCGAAGAACTCGCCAGCGACCCGCATGTTCGGGAACGCGCCATGGTGGTGGAGCTGAGCGACGAGCGGCGCGGCCGCTGGTTCAACGTCGGTATGCCGGTCAAGCTGTCGGCTTCGGCCGTGCCCCTGCGCAACCCGCCAGCGCTGGGCCAGCACACGGATGAGGTGCTGGCCGAGCTGCTGGATTGGCCGCCCCAGGCCATTGCCGAGCTCAAAGCCCAAGGCGGCCTGGGCTGATGCGTCTTGCGCGTCACGGGGCTGGACGAGCTGACTTTTTGGCGACAATGGCGACCTGGTGCCGCTTGGCGTCTCCCCCGTTCGTGGGGCGACAGCAGTGGTGCCCCCACAAGTAAGATCAGCTTATGCCTCGCTACAACTCCCCCTTTGAAATTCATGTGCATGGCGATGTGCCTTTGCGCGCCGAAGTGAGCTTTGAGCAGCTCCAGGAAGCGCTCAAACCCCTTTGGAAGTACGCGGGCGCTAAATCGCTGGCCGACGGCGCTGCCAGCTCTTATGAAGAAGAACCCGGCATTCGGCTCGATGCCCAGCAACATGTGCTGCAAATGTGCTGGACGGTGTCGGGCGAAGAGGATTTTCGTCAGGTCCTCGACGAAATGTGCATGGGTCTGAATGATTTGGCCGACACAGGCGCACCGATTGAAGTGACTTTTTACGACGCGGACTTTGACGAGGAGGACGAAGACTCCTCGGGTGAGGCGCGTGATGACTTCGCCATGTATTTCGTAGGTCCAACCCCAGCCGCCATCATGCAGGTGCAGCGCGACTTGCTGGTGCAAGACGCGATTGGCCTCTTGGAGCGGCACTTTGACGGCTCCGAGCTCGGCGGCGTGGTGGCCGAGATTAACAAGCTCTTCGAGCAACGCTTCGATGCCCTGGTCAATTCCATGCAGCTGGGCAAGCCCCCACGCGGCGGCGGTGGTGGCTCCTCGGGCGGCTCGGGCCACGGTGGTGGCCGCAAACCCCGGCACTTGCACTGAGCCCTTGAAGTGGTGAGGTGAGCAGAGCGCTGAGGTTGGCGTTCGAGCCCGCCGCGGCTCGACCGGTCGATGGCGCCGTTGCTTGCCAGCAGCTTCACAAAGACTTGGCTCTGATCCACCGGCTTGAGCTGTTTCGTTTTTCAGATTCCTTTCAAAGATTCCCTAAGAGGTTCTCCCATGCGCTCGTCTATTTCGGTGCCCCTGTTTTCTCAGACGGGCTTTTCGCGCCTGCCTGCATGGCTGCTTGTCTCGGCGCTGGCCCTGACCTTGGCCGCTTGCGGCAAGTCGGGTTCTGGTGCTGCGGCTGGCCCTGCCGGCGGCCCAGGGGCTGCCCGGCCACCGGCTGAGGTCGGTGTGGTTACCGTCAGCCTGGGCGATGTGGGGTTGGTCACTGAACTGCCGGGCCGCCTGGAAGCCTCGCGCGTGGCCCAGGTGCGGGCGCGTGCCGCCGGCATTTTGCAAAAGCGTTTGTTCCGTGAAGGCAGCGACGTGCAAGCTGGTCAGCCCTTGTTCCAGATCGACTCAGCCCCTTATGCCGCCGTCAGCGCCAGCGCCAAGGCCGGGCAAGCCAAGGCCGAAGCCAACCTGGCGCAAGCCACCGCCCTGGCCGAGCGCTACCGGCCTTTGGTGGACGCCAACGCGGTGAGCAAGCAGGAATACGCCAACGCCGTGGCCACGCAAAAGCAGGCCGAGGCCGATGTGGCTGTCGCCAAGGCCAACGTGCAGACCGCCGGCATCAACCTGGGCTATGCCAACGTGACGTCGCCAATTGCCGGCCGCATTGGCCGTGCCTTGGTGACCGAAGGCGCGCTGGTCGGGCAGGGCGAAGCCACGCCCCTGGCCGTGGTGCAGCAGATCAATCCGCTGTTTGTGAATTTCACGCAGTCGGCGACTGATGTCATGGCCTTGCGCCGCGCCATGTCGGCCGGTCAGTTCAAGCGAGCAGGCGCGGAAGGCGCCAGCGTTCGCCTCGTGCTGGAAGACGGCAGCGAGTATTCGCGCCCCGGTCGCCTCTTGTTTTCAGACCTGACGGTCGATGCCACCACTGGCCAGGTGACGCTGCGCGCCGAGGTACCCAACCCCAACGGCGACTTGCTGCCGGGTCTGTTTGTGCGGGTGCGGCTGGAGCAAGCCCAGGCCAAGCAAGCCATGACGCTGCCTCAGCAAGCGGTCACGCGCAGCCCGCAGGGCGATACCGTGATGGTGGTCGATGCGCAAGGCAAGGCGGCGCCCCGGCCGGTGAAGATTGGTTCGGCGCGCGGCACCGACTGGGTGGTGCTGGACGGCTTGAAACCTGGCGAGCAAGTCATGGTGGACGGCTTTCAGAAACTGCAAGGCGGTGGCCCGGTCAAGCCCGTGCCTTGGCATGCGCCCGGTGCCAAGCCGGCAGCCGCTAACCCGGCCGCTGCAGCCCCGGCGCCCGCGCCTGCAGCCGCCGCATCGGCGCCTGCGGCAGCCAAGTAAGGAGCCCGGTACATGGCTCAGTTTTTCATCAACCGGCCCATCTTCGCGTGGGTGATTGCGCTGTTCATTCTGGTGGTGGGCGGCGTGGCCGTGACCCAGCTGCCGATTGCGCAGTACCCGCCTGTGGCGCCACCTTCGATCGTGGTGTCCATGGCTTACCCCGGTGCCTCGGCCAAGGTGCTGGAAGACAGCGTCATCAGCGTGATCGAGCGCGAGATGAACGGCTCGCCCGGCCTGATCTACATGGAATCCGTCGCGCAGGCCGACGGCACGGGCAACATCACACTGAGCTTTCAGCCGGGCACCAACCCGGACTTGGCACAGGTCGATGTGCAAAACCGCCTGGGCCGCGCCGCGCCGCGCTTGCCGCAGGCCGTGACGCAGCAAGGCGTGCGGGTGGACAAGGCGCGCAGCAACTTCTTGCTGTTCACCATCCTGTCCTCAGACAACCCGGACATTGACCCGATCGCGTTGGGCGACTATGCCTCCCGCAATATCCTGCCCGAGCTGCAACGCCTGCCCGGTATTGGCCAGGCGCAGTTGTTCGGCACCGAGCGCGCCATGCGCATTTGGCTGGACCCGGCCAAGCTGGTGAGCTTTAACTTGTCGGCGGCCGATGTCACGGGCGCTATTCGCTCGCAAAACGCCCAGGTCGCTTCCGGCACCATTGGTGACTTGCCCAACGTGGCAGGGCAGGGCATTGCAGCCACGGTGGTGGTCAATGGCCAGTTATCGGATGTGGCCCAGTTTGGCAATGTGGTGCTGCGCGCCAACCCGGACGGCTCAACGGTGCGGCTCAAAGACGTGGCGCGTATTGAACTGGGCGGCCAGAGCTACGCCACCTCGGCGCGCCTGAACGGCAAACCATCGACAGGCATTGGCCTGCAGCTCGCACCCAGCGGCAACGCGCTGGCAGCGGCCCAGGCCGTGCGCGAGCGCATGGACGAGCTCAAGCGCTATTTCCCGCCCGGGGTGCGCTACGAAATTCCGTATGACAGCTCGCGCTTTGTCGGCATCTCGATCAAGCAAGTGGCCATCACCTTGGTAGAAGCCGTGGTGCTGGTGTTCTTGGTGATGTTTTTGTTTCTGCAGAACTTTCGCTACACCATCATCCCGACCATCGTAGTGCCGGTGGCCTTGCTCGGCACTTTTGCCAGCTTGTTGGCGCTGGGTTTTTCCATCAATGTGCTGACCATGTTCGGCATGGTGCTGGTGATCGGCATCGTGGTGGACGACGCGATCGTGGTGGTGGAAAACGTCGAGCGCATCATGAGCGAAGAGGGTTTGCCGCCGCTGGCCGCCACCCGCAAGGCCATGGGCCAGATCTCGGGCGCCATCATCGGCGTGACCGTGGTGCTGATCTCGGTGTTCGTGCCGCTGGCGTTTTTTGCCGGCTCGGTGGGCAACATCTACCGCCAGTTTTCCGCCGTCATGGTGGCCGCGATTGGCTTTTCAGCCTTCATGGCTTTGTCGCTCACGCCGGCCTTGTGCGCCACGATTCTCAAACCCGTGGAAGCCGGGCACCACCATTCCAAGACCGGCTTTTTTGGCTGGTTCAACCGCCGGTTTTCGGCCACGGCCAAGGGCTATGAAAGCCTGGTGGCGCGGCTCTTGAAGCGCGCTGCCCGCTACCTGCTGATTTACGCGGCCATCATCGCGGTGGTCGCGCTCTTGTACAGCCGCTTGCCCACGTCTTTCTTGCCGGCCGAAGACCAGGGCACCATGCTGGTCAACATCCAGCTGCCGCCGGGCGCCACGCAAGAGCGCACCCGTTCGGTCATTGAGCAGGTCGAAGCTTTCATGCTCAAGCAGCCTGAAGTCAAGAGCATGGTCGGCGTGCTGGGTTTCAGCTTTTCTGGTCAAGGGCAAAACGCGGCGCTGGCTTTCGTGACCCTGAAAGACTGGAGCGAGCGAGAAGGGCCTGGCCAATCGGCCGAAGCCTTGGCGGGCCGCGCTTTTGGCGCGCTGTCGCTGATCCGTGACGCTTTCATCTTCCCGCTGAGCCCACCGCCCATTCCTGAACTGGGCACAGCCAGCGGCTTTAGCTTCCGCCTGCAAGACCGCGCAGGTGCTGGCCGCGATGCGCTGCTGGCCGCGCGCGGCCAGGTGCTGGGCGCAGCCAGCAAGAGCCCGGTGCTGGCACAAGTGCGGCCCGAGGGCCTGGAAGACGCGCCGCAACTGCAGCTGGACATTGACCGCGACAAAGCCAATGCGCTGGGCGTGAGCTTTGACGCGATCAACAGCGCGCTGTCCACGGCGCTGGGTTCGAGCTACGTGAACGACTTTCCCAACCAGGGTCGCCTGCAGCGTGTGGTGGTGCAGGCCGACGCGCCCGCTCGTATGCAGCCCGACGACCTGCTGCGCATCAACGCACTCAACGCCCAAGGCCGGCCGGTGCCGCTGGCGGCATTTGCCAGCACGCGCTGGATCAAAGGCGCCATGCAAACCGTGCGCTTCAACGGCTACCCGGCCATGCGCATCAGCGGTGCCGCTGCGCCCGGCTACAGCACGGGGGAAGCCATGGCCGAGATGGAAAAAATCGCCGCCACGCTGCCCGCTGGCTTTGGTTTTGAATGGACGGGCCAGTCGCGCGAAGAAAAGCTCGCCGGCTCGCAAGCCACGGTGCTTTACGCCTTTGCCATCCTGGCGGTGTTCCTGTGCCTGGCCGCGCTCTATGAAAGCTGGTCGATTCCGCTGGCCGTGATTCTGGTCGTGCCGCTGGGCGTGGTGGGTGTGCTGCTGGCCACCTTGCTGCGTGGCTACGCCAACGACGTGTATTTCCAGGTGGGTCTGATCACCATCATCGGCTTGTCGGCCAAGAATGCGATCTTGATCATCGAGTTCGCCAAAGACTTGCAGGCGCAGGGGCGAAGCGTGGTGGAGTCGGCACTGGCCGCGGCGCACCTGCGGTTTCGGCCCATCGTCATGACCTCGCTGGCTTTCATGCTGGGCGTACTGCCGCTGGTGCTGGCCTCGGGTGCGAGTTCGGCCAGCCAGCGCGCGATTGGCACGGCGGTGATTGGCGGCATGGTCACCGGCACGTTCCTGGCCGTGTTCTTTGTGCCGATTTTCTTTGTGGTGGTGCGCGGCTTCTTCAAGGGCAGCGAGCGCCAGCGCCAGCGCTATGCCGAACACGCGCAAGCAGCGGGCATAGAACCCCCGCCCGCCGAAGGCAGCGCAGGAGGCAGCCATGTTTAAGTCTTCTTTCCCCAAGCGGCGGCTGACGGTGCTGGCGGTATCTGCCTTGTTGTCCGCCTGCTCGTTCACGCCCGTGCACCAGCGCCCGGCGGCGCCTGTGGCTACCAACTTTCCCCTGCAAGCTGGCAGTGCCGGAAGCAGTGCGGCCACGCAGGCTTGGCAATCGTTTTTTGCTGACGCTGAACTCCAGCGCCTGATCAGTTTGGCCTTGAGCAACAACCGCGACTTGCGCGTGGCGGTGCTGAACATCGAGCAGGCCCGGGCCCAGTTCGACATCCGCCGGGCTGACCAATTTCCCTCGCTTGGCGCGTCCATCACCGGATCCCGCCAGCCCACGGCCAGCGGCGGCGTCAACACGACCTACAACGCCGGTCTGGTCATCAGTGCTTACGAGTTGGACTTTTTTGGCCGCGTGGCTAGCCTCAAGGAAGCCGCGCTCAATCAGTTCCTGGCGACGGAAGAGGCCCGCAACACGGTCCGCATCAGCTTGATCGCGTCGGTGGCCAACACCTACCTGAGCTTGCGCGCCAGCGACGAGTTGCTGGCCTTGACGCGGCAGACCTTGAAGAGCCGCGAAGAGTCGCTGCGGCTGAGCCAATTGCGCTTTGACCAAGGCGTGAGTTCGGAACTGGATTTGCGCTTGGCGCAGTCGCTGCTCGAGACCGCCCGCATCGCACTGGCGCAGCAGCAACGCCAACGCGCCTTGGACGAAAACGCGCTGACTTGGCTGCTCGGCCAGGGTGTGAGCGTGGCCCCGGCCGCGGCAACGGCTGTGGTTCGACTCGCCGATGTACCTGCCGGCCTACCGTCGGATCTGCTGACCAATCGCCCCGACATTCGCCAGGCCGAGCAACAGCTGCTGGCCAGCGACGCCAACATTGGCGCAGCGCGTGCTGCGTTTTTCCCGCGCATTTCCTTGACGGCCGGGGCAGGGTTGGTCAGCGGCAGTTTGTCCAGTCTGTTCAGCGGCGGCAATTGGGCCTGGGCGGTGGCGCCTCAATTGCTGCTGCCGATTTTTGACGCGGGCCGCAACCAGGCGGGGCTGGCTTCAGCGCAAGCCGGTCAAAAAATCGCTGTGGCCCAGTATGAAAAAGCCATCCAGACGGCGTTCAGGGAAGTGGCTGATGCGTTGGCTGCCCGCAGCACGCTGAGCGAGCAACTGCGGGCCCAGCAAGCGCAGACCGACGCCGAACAAGCGCGTTTGCGTCTGTCGGATCTGCGCTTTCAAAACGGCATTGCCAACTACCTGGACTTGCTCGACGCCCAGCGCTCCTTGTTCACCGCGCAGCAGGCATTGGTGCAAACGCGCCTGGCGCAGCAGCAAAGCCAGGTCACGCTGTACAAGGCTTTGGGCGGTGGCTGGCAGGGTCAGGCAGTCGGGGCAGCGGCCCAGCCCTGAGCGGTGATGGGCCTCCGCGCCTCTATGGTTCAGACCAAGGCGCTGGCGTTCAGTGATGGGTCTAGCCAACGCCGGGCTGCGGCTTGCAGATCTGCCGGGTTGCCAGTCGACAGCAAGCTCACCTGGCGCGGGCGGCTCATAGGCTGCAACGCTGGCAGGCCAGCGAGCCGCGCCCGCGTCTGGCGCGCCACCGGCACGCCGGTTTCAATCAAGGCCAGGTCCGCCCCGAGCAAGCCGCGCAAGCTGTCTTGCGCAAACGGGTAGTGCGTGCAGCCCAGCACCAAGGTGTCGATCTCGCCCGGCTGCAGGCCAAAGCGGCCCATGACGCGGGTGTGCAAGGCGCAAGAGGTCCGAACATCATTCAGGCCCGCTACGGGATCGTTCACGCTTTTCTCAATCGCGGCGGCCAGGCCGTCGCAAGGCTGCAAAACAAACTCGGCCTGACCTTCTAGCGAGCCCAGCAATTGCTTGAACTTGTCACTGGCCAGCGTGCTGCGCGTGGCCATCACGCCAATGCGGCCGGTGCGACTCAGTGCCACGGCGGGCTTGAGGGCAGGTTCCACGCCAATGATGGGCAGGTGCGCATAGTCACTGCGCAAATGGTGAATAGCAGCGGCGGTGGCCGTGTTGCAGGCCACCACCACGGCGCGTGCGCCTTGCTCGACCAAGTGGGCCGTGAGGGTGTGGGCGCGCGCTGAGACATGCGCGTCGTCACGCTCGCCATAAGGCGCATGGCCGCTGTCGGCCACATAGACAAAGTTTTCATCGGGCAGCTCGGCGAGCAGCGCTTTTAGAACGCTCAGCCCGCCGATGCCGCTGTCAAAAACGCCGATCAAGCCCAGCGCCTTAGGGTCTTAGACGGCGGTCACCGCGATGGTCTTGAACTGACCGGTCGCGATTTTCTTTTGCCATTCGGCCGGGCCGGTGATGTGGGCGCTGGTGCCGCCCGCGTCGACCGCCACCGTGACCGGCATGTCGACCACGTCGAACTCGTAAATCGCTTCCATGCCCAGGTCGGCAAAACCGACGACCTTGGCGGTCTTGATCGCCTTGCTGACCAGGTAGGCGGCGCCGCCCACGGCCATCAAATAAGCACTCTGGTGTTTCTTGATCGCCTCGATCGCCACCGGGCCACGCTCGGCCTTGCCGATCATGGAGATCAGGCCGGTTTGCGCCAGCATCATCTCGGTAAAACCGTCCATGCGCGTGGCGGTGGTCGGGCCGGCGGGGCCCACGGCTTCGTTACCGACCGGGTCCACGGGGCCGACGTAATAAATCACGCGGTTGGTGAAGTCCACGGGCAGCTTCTCGCCCTTGGTCAGCATGTCTGAAATGCGCTTGTGCGCGGCGTCGCGGCCAGTCAGCATCTTGCCGTTGAGCAGCAAGGTGTCGCCGGGCTTCCAGCTGGCGACTTCGGCCTTGGTGAGCGTGTCCAGGTTGACTTTTTTGCTCTTGACGTAGTCGGGCGTCCAGTTGACGTTGGGCCACAGGTCGAGACTAGGCGGGGTGAGGTAAGTCGGGCCGCTGCCGTCGAGCACAAAGTGCGCGTGGCGCGTGGCAGCGCAGTTGGGGATCATGGCCACGGGCTTGCCGGCAGCGTGCGTGGGGTACATCTTGATCTTGATATCCAGCACCGTGGTCAGGCCACCCAGGCCTTGGGCGCCAATGCCCAGAGCGTTGACTTTGTCGAACAGCTCCAGCCGCATTTCTTCGACCTTGCTCAGCGGCTGACCCGCCGACGATTTGGCTTGCAGCTCGTACATGTCCAGGTCGTCCATCAGGCTTTCCTTGGCCAAGAGCACGGCTTTTTCAGCGGTGCCGCCGATTCCAATGCCCAGCATGCCGGGCGGGCACCAGCCAGCGCCCATGGTCGGCACGGTTTTCAAAACCCAATCAACGATCGAGTCGCCGGGGTTGAGCATGGCCAGCTTGCTTTTGTTTTCAGAGCCGCCGCCTTTGGCCGCCACGGTCACGTCGATTTTGTTGCCTGGCACGATCTCGGTGAAGATCACTGCGGGGGTGTTGTCCTTGGTGTTCTTGCGCTCGAATTGCGGGTCAGCCACCACGCTGGCGCGCAGCATGTTGTCGGGGTGGTTGTAGCCTCGGCGCACGCCTTCGTTGATGGCGTCTTCAAAGCTGCCGGTAAAGCCGGTCAGCCGCACGTCCATGCCGACCTTGACGAACACGTTGACGATGCCGGTGTCCTGGCAGATCGGGCGGTGGCCGGTGGCGCTCATCTTGGAGTTGGTCAAGATCTGTGCAATCGCGTCCTTGGCGGCCGGGCTTTGCTCGCGCTCATAGGCTCTGGCCAGGTGGGCAATGTAGTCAGCCGGGTGGTAGTAGCTGATGTATTGCAGGGCGGCGGCGACGGATTCGATCAGATCGGCTTGCTGGATGTTGGTGGTCATGGTCGTGTGGGCAAGGACGGGAACAAGAGGAACGAGGAAAGAGGAACGAAGAAGAACGCACAAGGGCTGCTGGCTGATGGTCGAGGCCAGCACTGTCTGCTAGCTTGGCCAAGCCTGCGTATTTTGACAGCTAACCCGACAGGGCCCTGACATGAAACCCTCGCCCATCGCCACCCGTTCCGAGACCGACAGCTTTGGGCCTGTGAGCGTGCCAGCAGACAAGCTGTGGGGCGCGCAGACCCAGCGCTCGCTGCATCACTTCGCTATTTCAGGCGAGCGCTTGCCGCGCGAGTTCATCGCCGCGCTCGCCCGTGTCAAACGTGCCGCCGCCTCGGCCAACCTCGCGCTGGGTCTCCTGGCCGGTGACAAAGCCAAGGCCATCATGGCGGCAGCTGACGAGGTGATCGCGGGGCGCCACCACGACGAATTCCCCCTGGTGGTCTGGCAAACCGGCTCGGGCACGCAAACCCATATGAACATGAACGAGGTGCTGGCCAACCGCGCCAGCGAGCTGCTGGGCGGCGAGCGCGGCATGCGGCGCTGGGTGCACCCGAACGACGAGGTCAACCGCAGCCAGTCGTCCAACGACGTGTTTCCCACTGCCTTGCACGTGGCGGCGGTGCACGTGTTGAGCGAGCATTTGCTGCCCGCGCTGCAAGTGCTGCGCACCACCTTGCAGGCCAAGGCCGAGGAATTTGCGGGCATCGTCAAGATCGGCCGCACCCATTTGCAAGACGCTACGCCCTTGACGCTGGGCCAGGAATTTTCAGGCTATGTCGCGCAGCTGAGCCAGGCCGAAAAGCACATCACGGCGATGCTGCCGCACCTGTCGGAGCTGGCCCTTGGCGGCACGGCGGTCGGTACGGGCTTGAATGCGCCGCCTGGCTTTGCGGCGCGCGCAGTCACCGAGATCAATGCCTTGACGGGCTTAGTCTTTACCGAAGCACCCAACAAGTTCGAAGCCTTGGCCGCCAGCGACGCGGTGGTTCACGCACACGGCGCGCTCAAAGGGCTGGCCGCCAGCCTGATGAAGATCGCCAACGACGTGCGCTGGTTGGCCAGCGGGCCGCGCTGCGGTCTGGGCGAGCTGACGATTCCCGAGAACGAGCCGGGCTCGTCCATCATGCCGGGCAAGGTCAACCCGACGCAAAGCGAGGCGCTGACCATGCTGTGCTGCCAGGTGATGGGCAACGACGTAGCGATCAATATGGGGGGAGCCATGGGCAACTTTGAGCTGAACGTGTTCCGCCCGCTGATCGCCCACAACTTCTTGCAAAGTGTGCGGCTGCTCACCGACGGCATGCTGAGTTTTAACGACCACTGCGCGCGCGGCATTGCGCCCAACCGAGAGCGCATCGCCGAGTTGCTGGACCGATCGCTGATGCTCGTGACCGGGTTGAATCCGCACATTGGTTATGACAAGGCAGCACAGATCGCCAAGGCGGCGCATGCCCAAGGCACCACGCTGCGCGAAGCGGCACTGGCTTCTGGCTGGGTCACGGCCGAACAGTTCGACTCGTGGGTAGTGCCTGGGCAGATGGTGTGAGCCAAGGCTTAACCCTTGGCTGCGGCTGAGTTAGGGGCGGACTTTAGACTGCACCCTATGCAAAAAGACACCGAAGCAAGCGCCACGTCCTGGCTCAATCCCCAGTCGCTGGGCGGCATCGTGCTGGCCTTGGCCGCCGTGCTGGCGCTGCTGATCAGCAACTCCAGCTGGCGCGAGGCCTATGGTTGGTGGGTCAGCTTTCCTGGTGAAGTGCGGATCGGCGGAGATTGGCTGGTGCTGTCCAAATCCTTGTTGCACTGGGTCAACGATTTGTGGATGGCGGTCTTCTTTTTCTTGGTGGGTCTGGAGATCAAGCGGGAACTCTTGGAGGGCGAGTTGGCCTCGGTGCGCCAGGCCATGCTGCCAGCCGCTGCTGCCGTGGGCGGCGTGGCTGTGCCGGCCTTGATCTACGTGGCCATCAACTGGGGCGACGCCGTGGCTTTGCGCGGCTGGGCGATTCCGGCGGCCACCGACATTGCCTTTGCCTTGGGCATCTTGGTCTTGCTGGGGAGCCGGGTGCCGACGTCGCTCAAGGTGTTTCTGACAGCGGTCGCCATCATGGACGACTTGGGCGCGATCTTGATCATTGCGTTTTTCTACACGGCGCAGCTGACCTTGGTGGCCTTGGCCGGCGCAGCAGCCGGCGGGGTGGTGCTGTGGCTGATGAACCGCAGCCGCGTCATGGCAGTCGGCCCCTACGTGGCTGTTGGCTTGGTGATTTGGCTGCTGGTCTACAAATCCGGCATCCACGCCACGCTGGCCGGGGTGGTCACGGCCTTAGCCATTCCCTTGAATGATGGACTGGGCGGCTCGCCGCTGCACCGGGCTGAGCATGCGCTGCAGCCTTGGGTGGCTTTTGTGGTGCTGCCCATGTTCGCGTTTGCCAATGCGGGCGTGTCGCTGCAAGGCATCACCTTGGCTGATCTGGTGGGCACGGTGCCCCTGGGCATTGCGGCCGGCCTGCTGCTGGGCAAGACGGTGGGCGTGATGGGCGCTGCCTGGCTCTTGATCCGCTTTGGCGGTGCGGCCTTGCCCGAGGGCGCCACCTGGCGGCAGTTCCTGGGCGTGGCCGTGTTGTGCGGCGTCGGTTTCACCATGAGCCTGTTCATTGGCTCCTTGGCTTTTGCCGGGCAAGGACCGGATTACGACACCCAGGTCAAGCTGGGCGTGTTGTGCGGCTCCTTGCTGTCGGGCTTGATAGGCGCTGCGATCTTGCTGCGCCGCTGAACGCTCAGTGGTTGCTGGCCTCGGCGCTGCGGCTCATCAGCTTGTCGGTCATGGCGATCGCCAGGGCGCTGAACAAGAACACCACATGGATGATGGTTTGCCACATCAGGACCTTCTCGTCGTAATTGGCGGCGTTGATGAAGGTCTTGAGCAGGTGGATGGACGAGATACCAATGATGGCCGTGGCCAGCTTGACCTTGAGCACCGAGGCGTTGACATGGCTCAGCCACTCGGGTTGGTCGGGGTGACTTTCCAGGTTCATGCGGCTGACAAAGGTTTCGTAGCCGCCGACGATCACCATGATCAAGAGGTTAGAGATCATGACCACGTCAATCAAGGCCAGCACCACCAGCATGATGACGGTCTCGTTCAAGGATGTGAGGGCGACGTCGCTTTTGTAGCCAATGCTGGTGACCAGGGCTTGCAAAGCCGTCTGGCTGCCAAACACCGCCTCGATCAGGTGCAGCAACTCCACAATGAAGTGGTACACGTACACGCCTTGCGCCGCGATCAGGCCGACATACAGCGGCAGTTGCAGCCAGCGGCTGGCAAAAATAAAGCGGGGCAGGGGGCGCAGGGCGGCAGGGGAAGCTGGGCGGGGGTCGGTCATGGGTCACTTTCGCCGCAGTCGGTGCAGCTGGGAAAAGTGGGAATTGTAGGGTTTAGCATTCACTCTGCGCTAGCGTGGCGGTCAGCCCAGGTCCGCACTGCTTCAGCGTTGACCCCTGCCGCCGGCACGCAGCCAGTCAGTGGCCTGTAAGTGCCAGAACGGACAGTCGGTTTTTTTCGCATTCCCCCCATACCAATATCAAGACCTAGACGAGGAGACACAGCCCATGAGCGCCACCCCCAGTTCCGCGATCCAATCCACCCTGGTTGAAAACCGGGTGTTCCCGCCGCCAGCCGCCCTGGCCAAGAGTGCGCGCATTGGCAGCATGGCCGCTTATGAAGCCCTGTGCAAAGAAGCCGAGACCGACCTCAACGGTTTCTGGGCGCGCCTGGCCCGCGAAAACCTGAGCTGGAAAAAGCCCTTCACCACGGTGCTGGACGAGTCCAAGGCCCCGTTCTACAAATGGTTTGAAGACGGCGACCTGAACGCCTCCTACAACTGCCTGGACCGCCACCTGGGCACGCCGACCGAAAAGCGCAACGCCATCATCTTTGAGAGCGACGACGGCAAGGTCACCCACGTCACCTACCAAGAACTGCACGCCAAGGTCTGCCAGTTTGCCAATGCGCTCAAGGGCATGGGCGTCAAAAAAGGCGACCGCGTGGTCATCTACATGCCCATGACGGTGGAAGGCGTGGTCGCCATGCAGGCCTGCGCGCGAATTGGCGCCACGCACTCCGTGGTGTTTGGCGGTTTTTCTGCCAAGAGCTTGCAAGAGCGCATTCAAGACGCGGGTGCGGTGGCCGTCATCACGGCCAACTACCAGCTGCGCGGCGGTAAAGAGCTGCCGCTCAAAGCCATCGTGGACGAAGGCATCGCCATGGGCGGTTGCGACTCCATCAAGAACGTCATCGTGTACCAGCGCACGCCCACGGCATGCGCCATGGTCGCTGGCCGTGACAGCTTCATGCACGACGCCATGGCCAGCCAGTCCAGCAGCTGCGAGCCTGAATTTGTCAGTGCCGAACACCCGCTGTTCATCCTCTACACCTCCGGCTCCACCGGCAAACCCAAGGGCGTGCAGCACAGCACCGGCGGCTATTTGCTGTGGGCCAAGCTGACGATGGACTGGACCTTTGACATTCAGCCCAGCGATGTGTTTTGGTGCACGGCCGACATTGGCTGGATCACTGGCCACACCTACGTGGCCTACGGCCCGCTGGCCGCTGGCGCCACGCAAGTCATTTTTGAAGGCGTGCCGACTTACCCGGACGCTGGCCGCTTCTGGCAGATGATTGAGCGTCACAAGGTCACGGTGTTCTACACCGCTCCCACGGCCATCCGCTCGCTGATCAAGGCCGCAGAAGCCGACCCCAAGGTGCACCCCAAGGCGTCTGACCTGAGCAGCCTGCGCATCCTGGGTTCGGTCGGTGAGCCGATCAATCCGGAAGCCTGGATGTGGTACCACAAGAACGTGGGCGGCGAGCGCTGCCCCATCGTGGACACCTTCTGGCAGACCGAAACCGGCGGCCACATGATCACCCCGCTGCCCGGCGCCACGCCGACCGTGCCCGGCAGCTGCACGCTGCCCTTGCCCGGCATCATGGCCGCCATCGTCGACGAAGTCGGCGCTGATGTACCGAATGGCTCGGGCGGCATGCTGGTCGTCAAGCGCCCTTGGCCGTCCATGATCCGCACCATCTGGAACGACCCCGAGCGTTTCAAGAAGAGCTATTTCCCCGAAGAAATGGGCGGCACGTATTACCTGGCTGGCGACGGCGCCGTGCGCAGCGCAGACCGCGCTTATTTCCGCATCACCGGCCGCATTGATGACGTGCTCAACGTCTCAGGCCATCGCATGGGCACCATGGAAATTGAATCGGCCCTGGTCGGTCACTCGGCCTTGGTGGCCGAGGCCGCCGTGGTCGGCCGCCCGGACGATTTGACCGGCGAGGCCATCGTGGCTTTTGTGGTGCTCAAGCGTTCTCGACCCACGGGAGAAGAAGCCAAGGCGATTGCCAAAGAGCTGCGCGACTGGGTGGGCAAAGAGATCGGCCCGATCGCCAAGCCCAAGGAAATTCGCTTCGGTGACAACCTGCCCAAGACGCGCAGCGGCAAGATCATGCGCCGCCTGTTACGCGGCATTGCCAAGGGCGAGGCCGTGACGCAAGACACCTCTACGTTGGAGAACCCGGCGATTCTGGATCAGCTGTCTGAAAAGAGCTGAGCGGTGAATAGCTAGCCGCTGAACTTGGTTTCAGCGGCGCATAAAAAAGCCCGCACTGGCAAACCAGTGTGGGCTTTTTGATGGGCTGAATCAGCTTATTTCTGCGTCAGGATCCAGGCCACCAATTTCTTAGCCTCGGCTTCGCTGACCTGTGGGTTGGCCGGCATGGGCACGGGGCCCCAGGCGCCAGCGCCACCTTTGATGACTTTGAGCGCCAACTTGTCAGCCGCGTCTTTTTGGCCAGCGTACTTGGCAGCCACATCTTTGTAAGAAGGCCCCACCAGTTTCTTGTCGGCTGCGTGGCAAGCCATGCAGTTCTTGGCGGTGGCCAGTTGCATGTCAGCCAAGGCTGGGGTGGAGGCGGCCGCAGTGGCCAGCAGGGAAATCAGCAGCAGAGAATTTTTCATGACGGTGCTCGTGTGAAGTTAAGAACGCGCTGTACCAACTACTCAACGCAACTCTAGGCAGCGGCGTTGACCCCGGCTGGCGCCGGGGTATCTGCACATCAATAGTCGTCGAGCACCGCGCCCTTGCTGGCGCTCGATGCGTTGAAGGCGAACTTGGCCTGCACGCCGCGGGTGTAGCGTGGCTTGGGGGCCGTCCAGCCGACCTTGCGGCGCGCCAGTTCTTCATCGCTCACGTTGACTTGCAGCAGCAGTTGCTTGGCGTCGATGGTGATGGAGTCGCCCTCGTTCACAAAAGCGATGTTGCCGCCCGCAGCCGCTTCCGGTGCGACGTGGCCGACCACCATGCCCCAGGTGCCGCCGGAAAAACGCCCGTCGGTGATCAGGCCCACGCTTTCGCCCAGGCCAGCGCCGACCAAAGCGCCGGTAGGCGCCAGCATTTCAGGCATGCCCGGGCCGCCTTTGGGGCCGAGGTAGCGCAGCACCATCACGTCGCCGGCCTTGATCTTGCCGGCCAGGATGGCGGCCAGAGCAGACTGTTCGTCGTCAAACACGCGGGCCGGGCCGGTCATCACCGGGTTTTTGATGCCGGTGATCTTGGCCACGCAGCCTTCAGGCGACAGGTTGCCCTTGAGCACGGCCAGGTGGCCCTGTGCGTACATGGGCTTGTCCATCGGGCGGATGACGTCCTGGTCAGCGCGCGGCGTGGCCGGCACGTCTTTCAGCACCTCGGCAATCGTCTGGCCGGAAATAGTCAGGCAGTCGCCGTGCAGCAGGCCGGCTTCGAGCAGCATCTTCATGACCTGTGGAATGCCGCCGGCCTTGTGCAGGTCAACCGCCAGGTATTTGCCGCTGGGCTTGAGGTCGCAGAGCACGGGTGTGCGCTGGCGCACGCGCTCAAAATCATCAATCGTCCACTCAACGCCTGCGGTGTGCGCAATCGCCAGGAAGTGCAAAAAGGCATTGGTCGAGCCGCCCGTGGCCATGATCACGGCTACGGCATTTTCGATGGCTTTCTTGGTGACGATGTCGCGCGGCTTGATGTTCTTCTTGATCGCCTCGATCAGCACCTTGGCCGACTCCTTGGCCGAGTTGGCTTTTTCGTCGTGCGGGTTAGCCATGGTCGAAGAGTAGGGCAGGGAGATGCCCAGGGCCTCGAACGCGCTGGACATGGTGTTGGCCGTGTACATGCCGCCGCAGCTGCCGGTGCCAGGAATGGCGCGGCGCTCGATCTGCAGCAGGTCTTCGTCGCTCATGCGACCAGCAGCATGCTCGCCCACGGCTTCAAAGACGCTGACGATGTTCAGGTCTTTGCCTTTGTAGCTGCCCGGCAAGATGGTGCCGCCGTACACATAAATAGCGGGCACGTTGGCGCGCAGCATGCCCATCAGGCCGCCGGGCATGTTCTTGTCGCAGCCGCCAACCACCAGCACGCCGTCCATCCACTGGCCGCCCACGCAGGTTTCAATACAGTCTGAAATCACCTCGCGGCTGACCAGCGAATACTTCATGCCCTCGGTGCCCATAGCCATGCCGTCCGAAATGGTGGGCGTGCCAAAGACTTGGGCGTTGCCACCGGCTTCTTCAATGCCGGCAATCGCCGCATCGGCCAGCTTTTGCAAGCCGCTGTTGCAAGGCGTGATGGTGCTGTGCCCGTTGGCCACGCCGACCATGGGCTTTTTGAAGTCGGCCGCTTCGTAACCCATGGCGTAGTACATGGAGCGATTGGGCGCGCGCGACACGCCTTCGGT
The DNA here is from genome assembly GCA_040400935.1 of Polaromonas sp. Lineage (GTDB taxonomy): Bacteria > Pseudomonadota > Gammaproteobacteria > Burkholderiales > Burkholderiaceae_C > Polaromonas. The sequence goes on along the minus strand of JBBAPH010000006.1, from coordinate 63,115 downwards.
GATGTTTTTGCTACGGCGGTTGATGCTGTCGCCGTCGGCCAATTTGTCTTGCGTCATGGTCTGTCCCGGGGGGTTAAAAAAAGCGAGTACGAAAGGAATTCAAGCGCTGCATTGTCGTTGATCAAAAGGGCCGTGGGGCCAATGCCCCTGCCAGCCAGAGTGACTGGCTGGCACGGGGCGCGCTGGCACAATCCCTCGCATGCTGATCCACCCCGCCATCGATCCGGTTGCCCTGCAAATTGGCCCGCTCGCCATCCACTGGTACGGCCTGACGTATTTGGCCGCCTTCGGCCTTTTTTGGTTGCTGGCCATGCGCCGTTTGCGCCACCAGCCCTACGCCAGCTTGACCGGCCCGGGCGCCTGGAGCCCGCGCGATGTGGAAGACATCCTGTTCCTTGGCGTGATGGGCGTGGTGCTGGGTGGGCGCATTGGGTATTGCCTGTTCTACAAGCCGGGTTATTACTTGAGTCACCCGCTGGAAATTTTTGCCGTTTGGCAGGGCGGCATGAGCTTTCATGGTGGCTTGCTGGGCGTGCTGGTGTCGCAGTGGTGGTTTGCCCGAACCCGCGGCAAGCCCTGGCTGCAGGTGATGGACCTGATTGCCCCGTGCGTGCCCACGGGCCTGGCGGCCGGCCGGGTGGGCAACTTCATCAATGGTGAGTTGTGGGGCCGTGCGGCCAGCGCGGACTTGCCTTGGGGCATGGTGTTCCCCGGCAGCGGTTCGGCCCTGCCGCGCCACCCCTCGCAGATTTACCAGTTTTTGCTGGAAGGCCTGCTGCTGTTTGTGCTGCTCTGGCTCTACGCCCGCAAACCGCGCCGCATGGGCCAGGTCTCGGCGATGTTCCTGGTGGGTTATGGCGTACTGCGTTTCATTGCCGAGTTCTTTCGCGAGCCCGACGACTTTTTGGGCGTGTTGGCCCTGGGCCTGAGCATGGGGCAGTGGTTGTGCCTGCCCATGATCCTGGGCGGCGCCGCTTTGTGGCGCTGGGCCGACAAGCGCGTTAGCAGGGGCCAGGCCCCGGCGGCCTGACTGGCGCTGCCGCGGGCTTCACGACTTCTAGCCGTCCGCAGTTTCAGACATCCGCGGTCTTAGCCAGCCGAAGTTCTTGCCGTTCGCCCGCCCTTTTTGCGGCTGAGGCACTTTTTCCCGCCTTTTTGCGTCAAAAAACCCAGCCAATAGGCCCTTTTTTAGCTTTTGGGTCTGGGTTGGCGCTTTCGCTAGGGGTTTAACCTCGGTTGTTGCATTTTGAGAGCATCTTCCCGTCAGATGCTCTTGTGGCAAGCGGTTCAGTTGACCATAATAATCCGTAATTATGGTTTTGTGACCTGTGGAGCTGATGGATGCGCTTGATTCCGAACTCATTGCATGTGGAGGTGGCCAGTCGGCTGCGCGAACAGATTTTTGCGGGTGAACTGGCCCCCGGCAGTCTGCTCGACGAGGTGGCGCTCTGCGCGCGTTTGAGCATCTCCCGCACACCCCTGCGCGAAGCGCTGAAGGTGCTGGTGGCCGAGGGCCTGCTGCGGCATGAGCCTCGCCGGGGCTGCTTCGTCAGCGAAGTGACCGAGCAGGACCTCGACGAAATCTTCCCCGTGATCGCCTTGCTGGAAGGTCGCTGCGCTTTTGAGGCGGCACGCAATGCGTCAGATGCCGATTTGCGCACCCTCACCCAATTGCATGACAGCCTGAAGGCGCATGCCGAGGCTGGCCGCATCACCGACTATTACGCCGCCAATTTGGCTATCCACGAGGCCATTATTTTGCTGGCCAACAACCGTTGGCTGGCCCAGACCATAGGGGATTTGCGCAAGATCCTCAAGCTGTCCCGCCAGCAGCAATTGCACGCGCCCGGCCGGCTGGCCCAGAGCCTGGCCGAACACCTGAGCGTGCTGGCCGCCTTGCTCAGCCGCGATTGCGAAGGCGCCGAAGTCGCCATGCGCACCCACATCACCCGCCAGCGCGAAGCCTTGCGCGATCTGGCCCGTCAGCAAAACAAACTCACACAGGTGGCAGCATGAGCGCCGGTAACTGGATCCTTCGCGGCATGCAGAGCATGCGCGGCCTGAACTTCAAGCGCGGCGACGCGGCAGCCAAGGTGTCGGGCAAGCCGGCCAGTGTGCGCAACGCAGGTGCAGCGGCTACGGCGGACCGCAGCAAGGCTGGCCCCGCCGATGCGCCCGCTGATCGCGCCGCCCGCACCACCCGCGAACGTCTGACCGCTTTGCTCAAGCGCGAAGAAGAAGCCTTGTCGCCGCGTCTGCTGCGGCGCATCTCGCTGGAGATGGAAGCCATCGTGGACAGCCAGCTCAGCGAGGTGGAAGCGGGCAGGCGGGCCTTGGCGCTGGCCGAGTGGTATGGCCTGGCCAATGCCGCGCAGCGCCGTGACGTGTGGTTGTTGATGAGCGAGAACTTCGGCCCCAAGTCCGACAAAATCCGGGCCGCCCGCGATGCGTATGAGTCGGCCATTGGCACGGTCGACGAAACCCAGGCCGAGATCCGCATGCGCCGGGCCTTCATGTCGCCGCGCACCCGCTTGCTGCAGCGCTTTGCCGTGTTTCCGGAGGGCATGCGGTTTTTGGTGGACTTGCGCGCCGAGTTGTTGCCGCACCTGAAGGCCGACAAGCGGCTGCTGGCCTTGGACGCTGAGTTGGAGCACCTGTTCACCAACTGGTTTGACGTGGCGTTCTTGGAGTTGCGCCGCATCAGCTGGGACTCCCCTGCATCGCTGATTGAAAAGCTGATTCAGTACGAAGCCGTGCACGCGATCAAAAGCTGGGCCGACCTGAAGAACCGTCTGGATAGCGACCGCCGCTGCTATGGCTTTTTTCACCCCCGCCTGCCCAATGAGCCGTTGATTTTTGTGGAGGTGGCGCTGGTCGATGAGCTGGCGTCGGCCATTTCGCCGCTGCTCGACGAGTCGGCTGCGGCCAGTGATTTGGAGCGTGCCACCACGGCGATTTTTTATTCGATCAGCAACACCCAGACTGGCTTGCGTGGTGTGAGCTTTGGCGACTCACTGATCAAGCGGGTGGTCGAGACGCTGCACAACGAGTTTCCGCGTTTGAAAACATTCGCCACTTTGTCGCCGATTCCGGGTTTTCGCCCTTGGCTGGGGCAACATGCGGCGGAGCTCTTGGGGCGGCTGGACACCAAGGCTCAGACCGCTTTGGCCAAGGCCTTGCAGTTGCCCGCGCCCAATGCCCCGGCATTTCTGGCCGCTGCCGAAAACGTGCTGCAGCTCGACGAGAAGTCGCCCGTGCGCGGCCTGTTGATGCAGGCCGCCGCCGAATACCTGGGCCGGCAAGTGCAAGACGGCAAGCCGCTGGACGCCGTGGCCCGCTTTCACCTGGGCAACGGTGCGCGTGTGGAGTGCCTCAATTGGGCGGGCGACTTGTCGCCCAAAGGTCTGCGCCAGTCGTATGGCTTGATGGTCAATTACCTGTACGACCTCAAGCGCCTGGACAAGCACCGCAGTCAGCTGTCCCAGGGGAAAATCCCCGTGTCGTCGAGGGTGCAGGGGCTCTACATTTGAGGGCCACGCGCGAGCGCCGACGGTAGGTGGTTTTGGCTCACTTATCCTTGAGGACTATCTCGCAGCCCCGTGAATTATCCAAAATCCAGGAGACCACCATGCGCCCCTTCTCACAACCTAACCGACGCAACGTTCTTGAATGGGCGGCTGGCGCCGGGCTCGCATCAGCCTCCTTGGGCGTCTTCGCCCAGTCGGGCTGGCCGTCCAAGCCGGTCACTGTGGTCGTGCCTTTTCCCGCTGGCGGCGGCACTGACACGTTTGCCCGCCCCCTGGCTGCGCAGTTCGCCAAGATGACGGGCAAGCAACTCATCATCGACAACCGCGGCGGCGCGGGCGGCACACTGGGCGCCGGCATTGCGGCCAAGGCCGCACCCGACGGTTACACCTTGTTCATGGGCGCCGTGCACCACGCGATTGCGCCGTCCATGTACGCCAAGCTCGATTACGACATTGAAAAAGACTTCGTGCCCCTGGCCCTGATGGCCAACGTGCCCCAGGTGCTGGTGGTGAACCCCAAGAACCACCCCGGCGACTTCAAGGAATTTCTGGAACGCGTGCGGCGTTCGCCCGGCAAGTACAACTATGGCTCTGCCGGCGGCGGCACCTCGCACCACTTGGCAGGCGAGTTGTTCAAGCAGCAAAGCAAGACCTTCATCACCCACATTCCCTACCGCGGTGCGGGTCCGGCCTTGCAAGACTTGATCGCTGGTAACGTGGACATGATGTTCGACGGCCTGGGTTCTTCTGCCAACCACATCAAGGGTGGCCGCATCAAGGCACTGATGGTCGCCGGCACCAAGCGCAACCCCGCGTTTCCGGATGTGCCTTGCGCCGCCGAGTTGGGCCTGCCCGACTACACCGTGACCACCTGGTACGGCATGTGGACGCCGAAGGGAACGCCCGCCGATGTGCAAGCCAAGATCGTTGAAGACCTGCGCCGCGCTGGGGCGTCGGACGAACTCAAAGCCATCTGGGCCTCCAACGGCGCCGATTTCGGCAGCTTGAGCCCAGCCCAATTCGGCAATTTTGTGAGTAACGAAGTCAAGCGTTGGGCTCAGGTCGTCAAGGCCTCAGGTGCCAAGCTCGACTGATATTTTTCTTTGACCCGTTTGACCTGACTCTCCGCCACGCTGATTCCTGCATGAAAAACAACAATCTCTTCGCCGCTCTGCGCGCGGCTTTCCCGTCTGATCTGGACAGCGTCGCGGTAGAAACCGACAACGGCTTGAACTACTCCTGGCGCGACCTGGAGCGCGGCACGGCCATGATGGCCAACTTGCTCGCGTCCTTGGGGCTGACGCCGGGCGCACGCGTGGCCGTGCAGGTTGAAAAATCCGTTGAAGCCATGATGCTGTACTTGGCGACCCTGCGCGCCGGGTATGTGTTTTTGCCTTTGAATACGGCCTACCAGAGCGCGGAGATCGGCTACTTCCTTGAAAACGCCGAACCCGCCGTGGTGGTCTGCAGCCCCAAGAACTTTGGCTGGGTCAGCCAGATCGCATTCAAGTCCGGCACACAAAACGTTTTCACGCTGGACGACCAGCGCGGCGGCTCCCTGCTGGAGCGCGCAGCGCATTGCAGCGACCAGCACGAGGTGGCGCAGCAAGGCACCGACGATCTGGCGGCGATTTTGTACACCAGCGGCACCACCGGCCGCAGCAAAGGCGCCATGCTCACGCACGGCAATATGCTGAGCAACGCGCTCACGCTGAAAGACTATTGGGGCTGGCGCACGCCCAAACAGGGCGGCGATGTGTTGATTCACGCGCTGCCGATTTTTCACGTGCACGGTTTGTTCGTCGGCATCCATGGCGCGCTGATCAACGGCAGCAAGATGATCTGGCTGTCCAAGTTCGACCCGCAGCTGGTGGTCAAGAAGTTGCCCGAAGCCACAGTGTTCATGGGCGTGCCGACCTTGTACGTGCGGCTCTTGGCCGAGGCGGGCCTGACCCGCCAGGCCTGCGCCAACATGCGGCTCTTCATTGCCGGCTCAGCACCGCTGCTGATCGAGACGTTCAAAGCCTGGCAAGAACGCACGGGCCACACCATCTTGGAGCGCTACGGCATGAGCGAGACCGTGATGCTGACCTCCAACCCTTATTTGGCTTCGCAAGGCGAACGGCGCGGCGGCACGGTGGGCTTTCCTTTGCCGGGCGTGGCCTTGCGCGTGCGCAGCGACGAGGGGCAAGACCTGCCGGTGGGCGAGATTGGCGGCATCCAGGTCAAGGGCCCGAACGTGTTCAAGGGCTATTGGCGCATGCCCGAAAAAACCCGCGAAGAGTTTACCGCGGACGGCTGGTTCAAGACCGGCGACGTGGGCAAGATTGACGAGCGCGGCTACGTCATCATCGTCGGGCGCAGCAAGGACTTGATCATCAGCGGCGGCTACAACGTGTACCCGGCTGAGATCGAGGGCTACATCAACGACATGCCGGGCGTGGCCGAAAGCGCGCTGGTTGGCGTGCCGCATCCCGACTTTGGCGAGGTCGGCGTGGCCGTGGTGATCGCCAAGCCCGGAGCCGCGGTGAGCGCGCCGGCGATTGTGGCCAGCCTCAAATCGCAGTTGGCGAACTTCAAGATTCCCAAGCACTGCGTGGTGGTGAGCGAATTGCCGCGCAACACCATGGGTAAGGTGCAAAAGAACCTGCTGCGCGACCAGTACAAAGCGCTGTTCGCCTGAGGCTTGAACGCGGCCCAGCCGCAAGCCTGGACGGTGCAACGCCGACGACGCCAATAAAGCCGACCAGGGCCGCGTGATGCGCCCCTTGTCGGCGCTTTTTGGCCCCTGTTCTTGGGGCTTAACGCAAGACCATCACCGGAATCTTCGAGTGCGTCAGTACATTTGTGGTCTCGCTCCCCAGCAGCATGCGCTTGAGTCCGCGCCGGCCATGCGACGCCATCACGATCAAATCGCATTTGTGTTTTTTGGCTGCGCTGATGATGGACTCGGCGATCAGGTCTGACTTGACGGTCACCGCCTTGGCTTTCAGGCCGTGCGCTTCGGCCTGGGCCTTGACGGTGTTCACCACCTCTTGCGCGCCTTCGGCCCATTGGCCCTCAATGCGGGCCACGTCTTTGCTGCCCATGGTCATGCTGCCTTCGAAGTAGCTCACCGGGTACTTCGGCACCACGTTCAGGGCGACGACTTGCGCGCCCAAGGCCGCTGCCAGTTCCAGTCCGCTGTTGGCGGCTTTCTTGGACAGGGTTGAACCGTCGGTGGCGATCAAAATGCGTTGGTACATGGTGGGCTCCTTTGTTGTTCAGGGTCAAACGGCATGCTCGACAAGGCCGAGATTAGGCTTTGGCCCTTGGCTTGGCTTGATGAAGATCAAGGTTTGTCGTCGGCGCCAGCGCTACGCTCGGAGTCATGAAAACTGCTGTGCTACCTGGCTCGATGGCTGAGGCTCCCCGGGCGCTGCCCGTGCGAGCTGCTTGGCCATTCACGGGGATAGCAGGCAAAGCCGGCGCAGCGGGCACAGCGGGCACAGCGGGCAAAGCGGGCACCGTGGCTATTGGCGGGCAGCGGCCGATGGGCGAGAGCGTCCCGCACAGCGGCGCCGCCGACCTGGCCGACCAGGCTGGCCGCTTGGCATTGCTGGACGAGCCCGACGTCTGGGCGAGCTTCAGCCGGTCGTTGGGGCAAGCTGAACAGCCCCCTACGCGCTGGGAGTCCAGTGTGGCGGTCCAAGGCATGCACTGCGCGGCGTGTTCGCTGGCGGTGGAGCAGGCCTTGCTGGCCTTGCCCGGCGTCGAGTCGGTGCGCGTGAGTGCGGCCAGCCGCCGGGCCAGCGTGGTCTGGTCGTCGGCAAAGACCCGGCCTTCCTCGTGGCTGCAAGCTGCCGAGCCCTTGGGTTACCGCTTGCTGCCCGACCGTGCCAGCCTCGATTTGAATCGGGAACGCCAGGCTTCGCGGCTCTTGCTGTGGCGCTGGCTGGTGGCCGGTTTTTGTATGATGCAGGTCATGATGTATGCGTTTCCGGCCTACATCGCCGAGCCGGGCACTATCACGCCAGACATTGAAAAGCTCTTGCGCTGGGCGTCGTGGGTGTTGACGCTGCCGGTGCTGCTGTTTTCGTGCCGGCCGTTTTTTGCCAATGCATTGCGCGACCTGCGGCACCGCCAAGTCAGCATGGACCTGCCGGTGGCGCTGGGCATCTTGATCACCTTTGCCATCAGCTCGGCAGCGACCTTCGAGTCGCAAGGCTGGTGGAGCCGCGAGGTCTACTTCGACTCGCTGACCATGTTTGTGTTTTTCCTGCTGACCGGGCGCTGGCTGGAGCAGCGCCTGCGCGAGCGCACCGCTGGCTCGCTGGACGCGCTGATGCAGCGCTTGCCGGACAGCGTGGAGCGCTTGCTGGCCAATGGCCAATGCGAGCGCGTGCCGCTCACGCGCTTGCGGGCCGGTGACTTGCTCCGCGTGCGACCCGGTGAGGCCTTTCCCGCCGACGGCGTGTTGATCGCCGGCGACACGTTTGTGGATGAGTCCTTGTTGACCGGCGAATCCCGACCGCTGGCGCGCAGCTTGGGCGCAGCGGTGCTGGCGGGCAGCTACAACCTCAGCGCCACGGTGCAGATGCAGGTCCAGCAGCTGGGCGGCCAGACGCGCTATGCGCAGATCGTTTCGCTGATGCAGCGCGCCGCGGTGGACAAGCCGCGTCTGGCGCAATTGGCCGATCGCGTAGCCCGGCCGTTTCTGGTTTTTGTGTTGTTGGCCGCTGCTGCGGCTGCTCTGTTTTGGTGGTCCAGCGACCCGGCTCGGGGCGTGATGGCGGCGGTGGCCGTGCTGGTGGTGACTTGCCCTTGCGCTTTGTCACTGGCCACGCCGAGCGCCATGCTCACCAGCGCTGGCTGGCTGGCGCACCAAGGCATTTTGGTGCGGCGCCTGCAAGCGCTGGAGACTTTGACCGCCGTGGACACCGTGGTGTTCGACAAGACCGGCACCTTGACTCAGGCGCACCTGGGCTTGCAAGGCGTGACGCTGTGCGCTGAAGGCGGCCACATCAGCCGCGTGGGCCTGAGCACTGAGTTGGTGTTGGGGCTGGCTGGGGCCATGGCGCAGCAGTCTTTGCACCCGGTGTCGCGCGCCTTGGCACAAGCCGCTAATCAAGCGGCTAAGCAAGCAGCTAATCAAGCAGCTAGGGCCATACCCGCTGGCGCGTTTGAAGTGACTGAGTTGCAGGAGCACCCCGGCCAAGGCTTGGAGGCTCGCATCTTAGGGCCGGCCGGGCATTGGATCAAAGGCGTGGTTCGCCTCGGGTCTGCGCAGTTCTGCGGTCTGCCACCCGGCACGCACGGCGAAGGCTTGCGCGCCTATCTGGCCGACGATTCAGGTTGCCTGGCCCATTTTGAATTGGACGAAGTCTTGCGACCCGAGGCCCAGGCCCTGGTCAAGCGCCTGCAAGCCGATGGCCTGGACGTTCAGGTCTTGTCCGGCGACCACTCAGCGAGTGTGCAGCGCCTGGCTGCGCGGCTGGGCATCGCCACAGCCCAGGGCGGCTGCACGCCGCAAAGCAAGCTGGTGCATTTGTCCGCCTTGCAGAAGGTGGGGCACCGGGTGCTGATGGTGGGTGACGGCTTGAATGACGGGCCGGTGTTGGCGCGCGCCGATGTGTCGCTGGCCGTGGGGGAGGCCGTGCCGCTGGCCCAGGCGCAAGCGGACTTGCTGCTGCCTTCGGCGCAACTCGGGCTGGTCGGAGCGCTGTTGAGGCAATCGCGCCAAACGCTGGCCATTGTTCGGCAAAACCTGCTGTGGGCCGCGTCCTATAACGCCGTGTGTGTACCGCTGGCCCTCATGGGTTGGTTGCCGGCTTGGTTGGCGGGCCTGGGCATGGCGCTGAGTTCTTTGTTGGTGTTGGCCAATGCAGCGCGGCTTGCGCGCAGCCCTGTGGAGTACTGAGCGATGGATATCTTGTTCCTGTTGGTTCCCTTGTCCGTGGTGTTGGCGCTGGCCATCATTGGCATGCTGGCCTGGGCTGTCTGGTCTGGTCAGTTCGAGGACATAGACAGCGAAGGGCAGCGAATTTTGCAAGACGCTGGCCAGCCAGATCAGCAGAACCTCATCTGAAAACTTGATCCATATCAAGACGCGTTAACGCGCACGGCGAAACACTTTACGCAACTTGGGTTCTTGAAAGTTGTCATGAGTGCCGCTATTACTTCTCCCACTGCTTCCTCTTCGGCTTCTTTCCCCGCTGCAAGCGGCGGCTGGTCAGCATCCCGCTCGACGTTCTACAACGACCGTATCGTGCGCCAGTTCGCCACCATGGCGGTGGTCTGGGGAGTGGTCAGCATGCTGGTGGGGGTGTTCATCGCCGCGCAAATGGCCTGGCCTGAACTGAACTTCGGCATTCCCTGGCTGTCCTTTGGCCGCTTGCGGCCGCTGCACACCAATGCCGCCATTTTTGCTTTTGGTGGCTGTGCTTTGTTCGCCACCAGTTATCACGTGGTACAGCGAACCTGCCAGACCCGCATCATCTCGGACAAGCTCGCGGCTTTCCATTTCTGGGGTTGGCAGGCGGTGATCGTGGGCGCCGCCATTTCGTTGCCGCTGGGCTTTACGCGCGGCAAGGAATACGCGGAACTGGAGTGGCCGATCGGCATCCTGATCGCGCTGACGTGGGTAGCTTACGCGGTTGTGTTTTTCGGCACGGTCGGCATCCGCAAGGTTCGCCACATTTATGTGGCCAACTGGTTTTACGGCGCCTTCATCATTGCCGTGGCCTTGCTGCACATCGTCAATGCCGCCGTGGTGCCTGCGGGTTGGATGAAGTCTTACTCGGTCTATGCCGGTGTGCAAGACGCCATGGTGCAGTGGTGGTACGGCCATAACGCCGTGGGCTTCTTCCTCACCGCGGGCTTTTTGGGCATCGTTTACTACTTCATTCCCAAGCAGGCCGAGCGGCCGGTGTATTCGTACCGGCTGTCCATCGTTCACTTCTGGGCGCTGATCTTCACCTACATGTGGGCTGGCCCGCACCATCTGCATTTCACCGCGCTGCCGGACTGGACGCAGTCGCTGGGCATGGTGTTCTCGCTGATTTTGTTGGCGCCCAGCTGGGGCGGCATGATCAACGGCGTCATGACGCTCTCGGGCGCCTGGCACAAGCTGCGTGACGACCCCATCATCCGCTTCATGATCGTGGCCCTGTCCTTCTACGGCATCGCCACTTTCGAGGGGCCGATGATGTCGATCAAGACCGTCAACTCCCTGTCGCATTACACCGACTGGAACATTGCGCACGTGCACGGCGGCACGCTCGGCTGGGTCGGCTTTATCTCCATGGGCGCGCTGTACTACCTGGTGCCACGTTTGTTCGGCCAGAAAAAAATGCACAGCCTCAAAGCCATTGAGCTGCATTTCTGGGTTGCCACCATCGGCATCGTGTTGTACATCGCCGCCATGTGGATTGCCGGCGTGATGCAGGGCCTGATGTGGCGCGCCATCAACCCCGACGGCTCGCTGACCTACACCTTCGTGGAAAGCGTCAAGGCCACCTTCCCGTTTTATGTGGTGCGCTTTTGCGGCGGCCTGATGTACCTGGCCGGCATGCTCATCATGGCCTGGAACGTGACCATGACCGCACTGGCCGGCAAGGCCGTCAACGCAAGTATTCCCAGGGCTTTGGCCCACGCCTGAAAGAAAACCGCCATGTCCTTTTCCCATGAAAAAGTAGAGACCAGTAACTGGCTGATGATCGCCCTCATCCTGGTGGTGGTGGCGGTCGGCGGCCTGGTGGAAATTGTTCCGCTGTTCTTTCAAAAATCCACCACGCAGCCGATCGCTGGCATCGTGCCGGACTCGGTACTGAAGGTCGCAGGTCGCGATATTTATGTGCGCGAGGGTTGCTACAACTGCCACTCACAAATGATCCGCCCGCTGGTCGCGGAGACCCTGCGCTACGGTCACTACTCGGTGGCCGGTGAGTTTGTCTATGACCATCCCTTCCAGTGGGGCAGCAAGCGCACCGGCCCCGATTTGCACCGCGTGGGCGGCAAGTACAGCGACGAATGGCAGCGTCTGCACCTGATCAGCCCGCGTGACCTGGTGCCCGAGTCCATCATGCCGGCCTATCCCTGGCTAGAAACCACGCCCGCTGCGGCCGACACCATCCAGCGCCACATGAATGCCTTGCGCACCGTGGGCGTGCCGTACACCGACGAGCAGATCGCCGCTGCACCTGAAGAACTGAAAGGCAAGACCGAGCTGGACGCGCTGATCGCGTACCTGCAAGGCCTGGGCCTTGCCTTGAAGTAAGGACCTCCCCATGGACATCAATGTGCTTCGCAGCGGCGTCACGGTCGCAGCCTTCATCGCGTTTGTCGGCATTCTGGTGTGGGCCTACCTGCCCTCGCGCCGGGCGGAATTCGACGACGCAGCCCAGCTGCCTTTTAGCAACGACGAGTCAACGCTGGCCGATGCCGGGAGCAAACAGTCATGAGCGATTTCATCAACGGTTTCTGGCCCTGGTACGTCACGGCCATCAGCCTGGTCTCGATCCTGGCCTGCGGAGTGCTGTTGTGGCTGGCGGGCAAGGCCGTGGTCAAGGCCAACCCGCTGCATCCCGACGACAACACCACTGGCCACGTGTGGGATGAAGACCTGCGCGAGCTGAACAACCCGCTGCCACGCTGGTGGATGTGGCTGTTCATCCTCACCGTGGTGTTTGCGCTGGGGTACCTGGCCATCTTTCCCGGCCTGGGCAGCTACCAAGGTTTGGCCGGCTGGTCCACGCAGGCCGAGCACGACAGTGACGTTACCCGGATGCGTGCCGACCTGGCGCCGCTGTATGCCGAGTTTTCGGCCAAGCCGGTGGAGGTGCTGGCCACCGACCCGCGCGCACTGGCCATTGGCGAGCGCCAGTTCATGAACAACTGCGCCCAGTGCCACGGCTCGGACGCACGCGGCAGCAAGGGTTACCCCAACCTGACCAATGGCAATGCCGGCTGGCTGGGCGAGCGCGGCGGCGCGCACATCGTGCAGACCGTCACCAACGGCCGCAATGGCGTGATGCCGCCCATGGCCGCGGCGGTGGGCGACGAAGCCGCCATCAGTGACTTGGCGCATTACGTGCTGTTACTGTCGGGCAGCCCGCACAACGAGGTCAAAGCCTTCAGTGGCAAAAAGCATTTCTCGGCCTGTGCGGCTTGTCATGGCGTGGACGGCAAAGGCAACAAGGGCATGGGCGCGCCTAATTTGACCGACGACTACTGGCTGCACGGCTGGGGTGAGGCGGCCATCATCAACGCCATCAAGTACGGCAAGAACAACGTCATGCCGGCGCAAGCCCCCAAGCTCACGCCTGAGCAAATCCATGTGGTGGCCGCTTATGTGCTGAGCCTGGGCGGCGTGCCGGCTGCCGCCGCTCCGGCGCCTGCGGGCTCGGTGGTGCCAGCGCTGACGCCGGTCAAAGCGCCTTGACCTGCTGTCCCCTTGAGTGAAACCCCGACAGAGCAAGGCCGCATGTGACTTCTTTGAACCGTGTGGGCGCTGAGCGGCGGGTCATTCCCATCGTCCCCATAACGCTCCAGCCCATGGACGCTGCGGCAGGGCAGGGGGCTGACGACGACTCGACCGTCGTCACCTCGCTGTACCAGTCTGACGAAAAAATCTACGCGCGGGCGGTCAAGGGCTGGTTTGCGCATTGGCGCTGGGCCATGGTCTGGATCACGCAGCTGGTGTTTTACGGTCTGCCGTGGTTGACCATCAACGAACGCCAAGCCATGCTGTTCGATCTGGGCGCGCGACGCTTTTACATCTTCAACCTGGTGCTCTACCCGCAGGACCTGATCTACCTGACGGGTCTGTTGATCATCAGCGCCTTGTCGCTCTTTTTATTCACTGCGGTGGCCGGTCGCTTGTGGTGTGGTTACGCCTGCCCGCAGACGGTGTACACCGAAATCTTCATGTGGGTGGAGCGCAAGATAGAAGGCGACCGCCCGCAGCGCATGAAGCTGGACAACGCGCCCCTGAGCGCCAAAAAGCTGGCGCGCAAGAGCGCCAAGCACGCTGTGTGGATCGCGATTGGCTTGTGGACCGGCTTCACCTTTGTCGGTTACTTCACGCCCATCCGCGAGTTGGCCCGCGAAGTGGCGGGCTTGTCCTTAGGCCCATGGGAATGGTTCTGGGTTTTGTTCTACGGCTTTGCCACCTACGGCAATGCCGGCTGGATGCGCGAGCAAGTTTGCAAGTACATGTGTCCTTATGCGCGTTTTCAAAGCGCCATGTTTGACCGCGACACCTTGGTCGTGAGTTACGACAGCGCCCGGGGCGAGGGCCGTGGCGTGCGCCCCCGCAGCGACACGCCCGAGCAATACCATGCCAAGGGCCTGGGCGACTGCATTGACTGCGGCCTGTGCGTGCAGGTCTGCCCCACCGGTATTGATATTCGCAATGGCTTGCAGTACGAATGCATCAGCTGCTCGGCCTGCATTGACGTGTGCAACACCGTGATGGACAAGATGCACTACCCGCGCGGGCTGATCCGCTACAGCACGCCCAACGCCATGGCGCTCAAGCTGCAAGGCCTGGCGATTTTGCGCAGGGTGTTGCGGCCGCGTGTGCTGATCTACACAGCCGTGCTGACCATCATCAGCGTGGCCTTGCTGACCAGCCTGGTGCTGCGCACACCGTTCAAGGTGGACGTGGTGCGCGACCGCGGCGCCATGGCGCGGGTGGTCGGTCAGGGCTTTGTTGAAAACGTGTACCGCTTGCAGATCATGAACGCGACCGAGCAGGCGCAGCGCTACCAGATCAGCGTGGACGGTTTGCCGGGCGCGCAGGTGGTCTCTGAAGACGATGTCGAGATTGACGCCGCCCATTCCCGCTGGGTGCCCGTGCGTGTGCAAGTGCCGCCGGGCAGCACCAGCGCCGGCTCGCACCCTTTGAGCTTTCATGTGCGCAGCCAAGGCGCGGCTCCTACGGAAGTCGCTGAAAAATCAGTTTTCCTGGTGCCGCGCTGAAGCTCGGTTCTTCCTGTCTTTTGTCAAAGGACTTTTCCATGAACACCACGCTAGCCGCCGACCGAGAATGCCAGCCGCCCGCCCGGCCGTGGTGGAAAGAGCCCTATGTGTGGATGGTGATCGGTGGCCCTTTGTCGGCCGTGGTCGCCTGCGCCATCACAGCGGTCTATATTTTCCAGGGGCCAGACCGGGTGGTGTCCGAAGAGCAGTACCGCGAGTTCGTGCAGATCCGGCGTGAACTTCAAACGGCTCCGCCCGCTTTGCAACCAGCGGTGGTGGGCCGCAACCACAGCGCCACCGTAGGGCCTGTGCATGCCAAACCGTGATGTCTCTGCGCTGCCAGCGCGCGAGCAAAAAATCCGTTTGTGGGGCTTGGTGCTGTGGCCGTCGTTCATGGCGGCCTGCGCGCTGGAAGTGTTGATCTTTGCCCTGGTGGACCCGGGCGACATCAGCTGGCCCGGCAGCTGGGGCCAGCCCAGCCGGCGCAGCGTTTACACCGTCGCGTTTTTTTGCTTTTGGGCCATCACCATCGTCAGCAGCAGGGTGGTGCTTTGGCTGACCGAAAGCGATGACGAGGCGCGAACGCCGGTTACAAACAAGACTGTGGGTTGACCAAGCGCTTGAGCGCCTCGGCATCCTGGATGTAGATGTGTCGCTGCTTGACCTCGATGATGCCGTCCTCGGCAAACTTCGAAAAAGTACGGCTGACAGTTTCCAGCTTCATGCCCAGGTAGCTGCCAATTTCTTCCCGGGTCATCCGCAAGATCAGCTCTGACTTGGAAAAGCCCCGGGCCTCCAAGCGCTGCACCAGGTTCAGCAAAAACGCAGCCAAGCGCTCTTCGGCGCGCATGCTGCCCAGCAGCAACATCACGCCATGCTCGCGCACGATCTCGCGGCTCATGATCTTGTGCACATGGTGCTGCAAGGCATTGACTTCGCGCGAGATTTCTTCAATGCGGTCAAAGGGCATGACGCAGACCTCGGCGTCTTCCAGCGCAATGGCGTCGCAGGTGTGGTGGTCGTTGACGATGCCGTCCAGGCCAATGATCTCCCCGGCCATCTGAAAGCCGGTGACTTGGTCTCGGCCGTCTTCGGTGTTGACGCTGGTCTTGAAAAATCCGGTGCGAATGGCGTAGAGCGAGGTGAACTTTTCGCCGTTGTGAAAAAGCGAGGTGCCCTTCTTGACGCTGCGCCGCGTGGCCACCAGTTCATCGACCCGGTCCAGCTCCTCGGCGTTCAGGCCCAAAGGCATGCAGAGCTCCCGCAGGTTGCAGTTGGAGCACGCGACCTTGATGGTTTCTTTTTTCAGCATGTCTCGATTTTGCATGACTTGATTTTGCGGGAGGCTGTTCTCTTGTTTTCAATTACTTTCGCTTTTTTGCACGACAGTGATGTAAGAGTATGTGTGTTGCTGCGGAGCTTGACCCACGTCAAAGTGGCTGGCTGCGGGACGCGCGACAGTACTGCTTCCTTGCTGGAGCTTTGTCATGGCTGTTGTCTCTTCCGATCTGTTGCGCCAGCTCGACCTCAATGGGTCGCGCTACACCTCATACCCCACGGCCGACCGCTTCGTCGAGGCGTTCACTGCAGCTGACTACGTGCAGGCGCTGGCTCAGCGGCGCAGCGGCGTGGGGCGCTCCATGCCACTTTCGCTCTACATCCACATCCCTTTTTGTGAGTCACTTTGCTACTACTGCGCTTGCAACAAGATCATCACCAAGCACCATGAGCGGGCCGGCCCTTACTTGCGCTACCTCAGCCGTGAACTGGACCTGCACACGGCCCAGATGGGCTCGGGCCAGGTGCTCAGCCAACTGCACCTGGGCGGTGGCAGCCCGACCTTTTTAAGCGACGACGAACTGCGCAGCCTCATGGCCATGGTGCGGCGCAGCTTTCAGCTCACGCCCGGCGGGGAGTACTCGGTTGAAGTGGACCCCCGCACCGTCAATAAAGAGCGCTTGGCGGTGCTGGCCGAGTTGGGCTTTAACCGGCTGAGCTTTGGCGTGCAGGACTTCGACGCGGCGGTGCAAAAAGCCGTGCACCGCGTGCAGCCCGCGCAGCAGGTGTTCGAGCTGGTGGCGACCGCCCGCGATTTGGGCTTTGAATCCATCAACGTCGATTTGATTTACGGGCTGCCGCAGCAAACGCCGGAGTCGTTTGACCGTACCTTGGCGCAAATGACCCAATTGCGGCCCGACCGCATTGCGCTGTATGGCTATGCGCATTTGCCGGAACGCTTCAAGCCGCAGCGGCGCATTGCCAGCGCCGAACTGCCGTCGCCAGCGGCCAAGCTGGCCATGCTCGAGCGGGCCATGCAAGCGTTTGACGAGGCGGGCTATGTCTACATCGGCATGGACCATTTCGCACTGCCAGATGACGCCTTGGCCGTGGCACGCCGGCAAGGGCGCTTGCACCGCAACTTTCAGGGCTACAGCACCCAGCCCGACTGCGATCTGATCGCGCTCGGGGTATCGGCGATTGGCCGTGTGGGCGCCACCTACAGCCAAAACGCCAAGACCTTGGAGGAGTATTACGACCACCTGGACCAAGGGCGCTTGCCCGTGGTGCGCGGCCTGGCCTTGTCGCGTGACGACCTGATTCGGCGCAGCGTCATCATGGCGCTGATGTGCCAGGGCGCGCTGCAATTCGAAGCCTTCGAGTTGGCCCACCTGATCGACTTCAGGCAGTACTTCGCCAGCGAACTGCAAGCCTTGCAGGTCCAAGTCGACCAGGGCCTGGTCGAGGTGACGGACAACGGTATTGAGGTCACCGCGCAGGGCTGGTTTTTTGTGCGTGCGGTGGCCATGGTGTTTGACCGCTATTTGCAAGCCGACCGCAACCGCTCCCGGTTTTCTAAAATCATTTGATGGACACCTCTTTGGCGCTGACTGCTTTGCTGATGGGCTTGGCCGGCGGCCCGCATTGCGCGGCCATGTGCGGCGCGGCCTGCGCTGCCTTAGGCCGCCGCGCTGACCGGGCCGATGCCGTTGCCTCGTTCATTCCCCTCAAGCTGGCCTCTGCGGATTTGCAGGCGCCAGCACCCACCACCTCGCCCATAGCGCCCATATCGCCTGCCATCAGCCCGGCGCAATGGCTGTTTCAGCTCGGCCGGCTGCTGAGCTACAGCGCCTTGGGTGCGGTGGCAGCAGGGTCCATGCAGGCGGTGGGTTGGCTGAGCGTCCATTCCGCCTCGCTGCGGCCCGTGTGGGTGTTGGTGCATGTGGCCGCGATCGTGCTTGGGCTGGTGCTGCTCTGGCAGGCGCGCCAGCCGGTGTGGTTGGAAGAGGGCGCGCGGCGCTTGTGGGCTCGTGTGCTGGCGCTGCTGCCTGCTGGGAGAGGTGGTGCCCGCGGGGCAGCGGCTTTGCTGACGGGCCTGGCTTGGGCATTTTTGCCCTGCGGCCTGCTGTACTCAGCCTTGCTGGTGGCGGCGCTCAGCCCAGGCTTGTGGCAGGGGGCGGGGGTCATGGCCTTGTTTGCGCTGGGCAGCAGCCTCAGCCTGTTGGCCGCTCCCTGGCTATGGCAGCGCCTGCGCGGGTCGGACACTGGCGACCTGGCCATTCGACTGGCTGGTGCGGCACTGGTGGCCAGTTCTTCCTGGGCTTTGTGGCACGCCTTGGTGCACGACGCCGCGCCGTGGTGCGTGACGCCGGCCTGAAGCTGCCTGAGCGCCCCCGCTGCCCTGGCAGCCTCCTGATTCAGAGGTTTTCTCCGGGCTTTTTGCGCCGGAAGCTCTTCAATTGAATTTACACTTCGCGGCTTTAAAGCTGGGCCCCGCAGGGGGTGGACATCATGCTGGTGACTTTCGTGATCGCGTATCTCTTGGTGACGGTGGCCGTTGGCCTGTTTGCCGCCAGGCGCGTGCATGGCTCCAAGGACTACCTGGTGGCTGGCCGCAGCCTGCCGCTGTACATGAATGTGGCCACCGTGTTTGCCACTTGGTTTGGCGCCGAGACGGTGCTGGCGGTTTCCGCCACCTTTGCCAAGGACGGCTTGCACGGCATTCCGGGAGACCCGTTTGGCGCCACGGTGTGCCTGGTCCTCGCAGCACTGCTGTTCTCACGTCTGTTTTACCGGCTCAACCTGCTGACCATCGGTGACTTCTTCAAGGTCCGTTATGGCAAGTCGGTGGAAGTGCTGATCAGCTTGGCGATTGCGATTTCTTACCTGGGCTGGACATCGGCCCAACTCACGGCCCTTGGCTTGATCATCCATGTGCTGTCTGGTGGTGCGATTTCACTCGACCACGCCATCATGGCCGGCTCGGCGGTGGTGCTCACTTACACCGTCTTCGGCGGCATGTGGTCGGTGGCCTTCACTGATTTTTTCCAGAGCATCATCATCGTGATCGGGCTGGTGTTGGTGGCGATGTTGGTGGGGGACAGTGCCGGTGGCTTCAATACCGTGATCGCCCGCGCTGCCGCCGATGGCAAGTTCGTCATGTTCCCCGCCGACATGGGCGCTGGCGGTTGGTGGGCGATGGCGGGCGCGTTCGTGGCTTTTGCTTTTGGCTCCATCCCGCAGCAAGACGTTTTCCAGCGCATGACTAGCGCCAAGGACGAAAAGACGGCCAAGCACGGCACCATCCTCGGCGGCCTGTTGTACCTGCTGATTGCCTCGGTGCCTATCTATATTGCGTATGCCGCCCTGGTCGCTTATCCCGAACTAGGCGAGCTGTTCAAGTCCGAGAATGCGCGCGAGATCCAGCGCATCCTGCCCGACCTGGTGCTGGGCAAGATGCCGATTTGGGCGCAGATCATGTTCTTTGGCGCTTTGCTGTCGGCCATCTTGTCAACGGCCAGCGGTGCGCTGCTGGCGCCTACGGCCATCTTCACTGAGAACTTGATCCGCCCCTTTGTCCCTCACATGAGTGACCGCCAGTTTTTGCTGCTGCTGCGCGTCATTCTTGTGACCTTCACCAGCTTTGCCTTGCTGTTTGCCTTGAACAGCAACAGCACCATGTATGAGATGGTGCAAAACGCCTACAACGTCACTTTGACCGGCGCCTTCGTGCCGCTCTTGGCTGGCGCGTTCTGGAAACGCGCGAACACACAAGGCGCTTTGCTGTCAGTGGTGTTGGGTGTAGGCACTTGGCTGGTGTTGAACACCGTTGCCCCGACGGCCATGGTTCCGCCCAACTTGGTGGGCCTGGCTGCGGCGGTGCTGGGCATGGTGCTGGGTTCGATCACGCCTACCGTGATTGCGCATGGCGGCCACAGCATTGAGGCTGCGCTGGCACAGGCCAAGCATCACGCGGGCTCGCATTCGGCTAAGCACTGAGCCGCTGCGCCAGTTGCTCTCAGCTGGCGTTTGGCGGCTGAGGTTTTCGCAGGTCTCGCACCGATTCCGCCACGGGCTGTCTTGGCCTCCAAGTGGCCAGTGCGACCCCAGCCAGGGCGAGGGCAAACCCAACGGCCTGTCCAGTGTTCAACTGCTCCCCCAAGGCGAACACGCCGACCCCTGCGGCGCTGATGGGCAGCATCACGGTGAAGATGCCGGCTTCCTGCGCAGGCACGGCTTGTAAACCCGTCATCCATAACCAGACACTCCAGACGCTGGCCGCCAGGGCGTAAAAAACCAGCAAGGCCCAGAGCGGCAGGGCCACGCTGGAAAAATCAAAGCCCCAAGCGGCCCACAGCCCCAGCGGCGTCATCAAGGCCAAGCCCCAGAGGTTGATCAAGGCCGTGATGCGCTTGGCACTCAAATCGCCGGTTAACTTCTTGCCGATCACGGCATAAGCCGCTTCGCACAACACCGCGCCCACCAGCAGCAAGCTGCCAAGCCAGGACGCACTTGGCGCTTGCGCCGGATCGGCGCCCAACACCGACACCAACGCCACGCCAGCCACGGCGCAGGCCGTGGCCAGCCAGACGCGCGGGCCCACTTGCTCGCCCAAAAACAGCCAACTCATGAGCGCCACCGCGGCAGGAATGGCCGCCATGACCACGCCCGCGGCCACAGCGCTGCTCAGGCGCATGCCCAGCAACATGCAGATCGAAAACAAAAAATTCCCGAACAAGGACTGGGCAAACAGCAGCCGCCGTGTGGTGCGGGAAAGTGGGGCTTCAGCCGGCGGTTTGCGCAGCCAGGCGAGCATGCCCAAACCGCCCAGGCCAAAGCGCAGCCAAGCCAGCAAGAACACGGGGAACACCGCCACCAGCGGCTTGGACAAGGCCACATAGCTGCCCACCAGCGCCATGCTCAGGGCCAGGCAGCCGTAGGCCACAATGCGCGTCATTCTTGCCCCCTTGGATTTATAAAACTTCTTCGCCTGCATGCTGGCTGTGCCAACATGAAGTGGCTGTTGATCATGCCTGAGCTGCCCATGCCAGATGCTGCTTTTCTTTCATGCGCCAATGCCGTGGACGGCGATGTGATGCAGCAGGCACCGCCCGGCCCTCGTCATGTGTTTGTCTACGGTACCTTGCGGCGCGGCAGCGTGCGAGACATCAACCGCTTGAGCCCCGCACCGCGCTTTGTGGGATGGGCGCGCGTGGCGGGTTGCTTGTTTCACTTGGGGTCTTACCCGGGTTTGTTGTTGCAGGGCAGGGACGCAGTGGGCAGTGACCAAGAGGAAGGCAACCACGAACGCAGCCAAGGCAACTGGGTACTGGGCGAGGTCTACGCCATCACGCCTGCGCTGGAGGTGCTGCTCGACGAGATCGAAGAAGTCTGGCCGCAAGCCACGGGCGAATACGCCAAGCGTGAAGGCAGCGTGCAACTGTTGTCTGCTGCGCCAGAGGCTGGCGCAGCGTGGAAACACGCCGAAGGCACCGAATTGCTGCGCTGCCTGCTCTACGAAATCGCCCCCGCCAGAGTGCAAGGCAAGCCTCGGCTGGACAGCGGTGATTGGATGGCCCCCTGAGTCTGTAATTGGCGTTTTGCGAAGTGAAACAAGCATTTCGTAATACGGAATGAGCAAATGCTGCGTCGCATCATTTTTTCCCAATACGGGAAATCAGATTTCACATTGAGATATTTGAATGCTAAGTCATTGAAAGTAAACGGGAAAATTTATATCTTATATAAGACATAAGAGCTCGCCGAGGTCTTGTAGAAGACTTAAAGTTGACCCATCGACTCACCCAGGTCGTTCAGGTTTCTTGTTCTTCAACCTTCAGGAGTTTTCTCATGCCCCAGACCCTCACCGAACAGCTCAGCCGCGAACAGCAAATTGCCGCCCTTGAAAAAGACTGGGCCACCAACCCCCGCTGGAAGGGCATCAAGCGCGGCTACAGCGCCGCCGACGTGGTCCGCTTGCGCGGCTCTTTTCCGATCGAGCACACGCTGGCTCGCCGCGGTGCTGAAAAGCTCTGGAACCTGGTGAACAACGAAGCCTATGTGAACTGCCTGGGCGCGCTCACCGGCGGCCAAGCCATGCAGCAGGTCAAGGCTGGCGTCAAAGCCATCTACCTGTCGGGCTGGCAAGTCGCCGCTGACAACAACAGCTACGCTTCGATGTACCCCGACCAGTCGCTGTACCCCGTGGACTCGGTGCCGACCGTGGTCGAGCGCATCAACAACACCTTCCGCCGTGCCGACGAGATCCAGCACGCCAAGGGCATTGACGCAGGCGACGCCGGCTACATCGACAACTTCGCCCCCATCGTGGCCGACGCTGAAGCTGGCTTTGGCGGCGTGCTCAACGCCTTTGAGTTGATGAAGTCCATGATCAAGGCAGGCGCTGCTGGCGTTCACTTTGAAGACCAACTGGCTTCCGTCAAGAAATGCGGCCACATGGGCGGCAAGGTGCTGGTGCCTACCGTGGAAGCCAACCAAAAACTCATCGCCGCGCGCATGGCTGCCGACGTGCTGGGCGTGCCCACCCTGGTGATCGCCCGCACCGACGCGGAAGCTGCGGACCTCTTGACCAGCGACTACGACGAGAACGACAAACCTTTCCTGACCGGCGAGCGCACGTCCGAAGGTTTCTACAAGACTAAAAAGGGCATTGACCAAGCCATTTCCCGCGCCGTGGCCTATGCCCACTACGCTGACCTGGTGTGGTGCGAAACCGGCACGCCGGACCTGGCTTTTGCCAAGAAGTTCGCCGATGCCGTGCACAAGGTTCACCCCGGCAAGATGCTGGCCTACAACTGCTCGCCCTCCTTCAACTGGAAGAAAAACCTGGACGACGCGACCATTGCCAAGTTCCAGCGTGAGCTCGGCGCCATGGGCTACAAGTACCAGTTCATCACCTTGGCTGGCATTCACTCCATGTGGTTCAACATGTTTGACCTGTCCCAGGACTACGTCAAACGCGGCATGTCGGCCTATGTCGAAAAAGTGCAAGAGCCAGAATTCGCAGCACGCGAGCGGGGCTACACCTTTGTGTCGCACCAGCAGGAAGTGGGTACCGGCTACTTCGACGAAGTCACCACCGTGATTCAAGGCGGCAAGTCCAGCGTCACGGCGCTGACCGGCTCGACCGAAGAAGAGCAGTTCCACTGAAAAAAAGCCAGCCGGACGCTGCGCGTCCTGGCTGTTGTGATGCCTTTCAAACCCCGGTGGCGCTCAGCGTCGCTGGGGTTTTTTGCGCCAGCCTCAAGCGCGTAAAATCACGGGTTGCTCTTTGAAGGCGCGGGTTCCGCGCTTTTTTCATGGCGTTGTGCAGGTTTTCGCCGCGCTGCGTCAGATTTTTCTGCCTTTTCGTTGTTGGCCAGACCTCATGATTCAAATCACGCTTCCCGATGCATCCGTTCGCGAATTTCCGCAGCCCGTGACCGTGGCCGACGTGGCGGCGTCGATTGGAGCCGGCTTGGCCAAGGCCGCGTTGGGCGGCAAGGTCGACGGCAAATTGGTGGACACCAGCCACCTGATTGACGCCAACGCCAGCTTGGCGATCATCACGGCCAAAGACGCCGATGGCCTGGAGATGATTCGCCACTCCACTGCGCACTTGCTGGCCTACGCCGTCAAAGAGTTGTTCCCGGATGCGCAAGTGACCATCGGCCCGGTGATCGATAACGGCTTTTTCTACGACTTTTCCTACAAGCGGCCTTTCACGCCGGAAGACCTGGAAGCCATCGAAAAACGCATGGCTCAGCTCGCCGCCAAAGACGAACCCGTCAAACGCCGCGTGCTGCCGCGGGACGAAGCCGTGGCCCATTTCAAAGCCTTGGGCGAGAACTACAAGGCCGAGATCATTGGCAGCATTCCTACGGGCGAAGACGTGTCGCTCTACAGCGAAGGCGCCTTTGAAGACCTGTGCCGCGGCCCGCACGTGCCCAGCACCGGCAAGCTCAAGCATTTCAAGCTCATGAAAGTGGCTGGCGCTTATTGGCGCGGGGACCACCGCAATGAAATGCTGCAACGCATTTACGGCACGGCCTGGGCCAGCAAGGAAGACCTGCAGCAACACCTCTTGATGATTGAAGAGGCTGAGAAACGCGACCACCGAAAGCTCGGCCGCGAGCTGGACCTGTTCCACATCGACGAGCACTCGCCGGGCACCGTGTTCTGGCATCCCAAGGGTTGGACGCTGTGGCAAGAAGTCGAGCAGTACATGCGCCGGGTGTACCGCGACAACGGCTACCTCGAAGTCAAAGGCCCGCAGATCCTGGACCAAGGGCTGTGGGAGAAAACCGGCCACTGGGACAAGTACCGCGAGAACATGTTTGTCACCGAATCGGAAAAGCGCGACTTCGCGCTCAAGCCGATGAACTGCCCCGGCCACATCATCATCTTCAACCAGGGCATCAAGAGCTACCGCGACTTGCCGCTGCGCTTTGGTGAGTTTGGCCAGTGCCACCGCAACGAGCCCAGCGGCGGCCTGCACGGCATCATGCGCGTGCGCGCCTTCACGCAGGACGACGGCCATATTTTTTGCACCGAAGACCAGATTCAATCGGAAGTGGTGGCCTTCACCACCTTGCTGCAAAAGGTCTACAAGGACTTTGGCTTTACCAACATCATCTACAAGCTGTCAACGCGTCCTGAAAAACGGATTGGCTCTGAAGAAAGCTGGGACCGGGCTGAAAAGGCATTGGCCGACGGCTTGCGCGCCTCGGGTTGCGACTTCGTTTACCTGCCCGGCGAGGGTGCGTTTTACGGCCCCAAGATCGAGTACACGCTCAAAGACGCGATCGGCCGCGAATGGCAGTGCGGCACCATCCAGGTCGACCCTAACATGCCTGAGCGTTTGGGCGCTGAATATGTGGGCGAAGACGGCGCCCGCCACCGCCCCATCATGCTGCACCGCGCCATCGTCGGCAGCCTCGAGCGCTTCATCGGCATCTTGATCGAAGAGCATGCCGGCGCCCTGCCAACTTGGCTGTCGCCGGTGCAGGTGTCGGTGCTCAACATCACCGATGCGCAGGCCGAATATTGCAAGGAAATCACCAAAACGCTGCAAAATCAAGGGCTTAGGGTTCAGCTGGATCTGCGGAACGAGAAAATTACGTTTAAAATACGTGAGCATTCCATGCAAAAGCGGCCTTACATCCTTGTCGTAGGTGACAAAGAGAAGGAAGCTGGCGCAGTGGCAGTGCGCGCCCGAGGTAACAAAGACCTTGGCGTGATGTCCCTCGAAGCCTTTGCTGCGCAAATCGCCTCGGACATTGCACAAAAAGCCTGATTTATTGACTTTCGTTGATCAGTTTGGCCTTCGTCCTGTACGGGCGGGCGCAAGCCGCTATAGCTTTTATAGCAAGTTTTGAAGGATCAGAACCATCGCTACTGAATTTCGTGACCGCCGTCACCGTGAAGAACGCAAGCATCGCTTGAACCGTGAAATCATGGCCCCTGAAGTCCGCTTGAGCGGACCAGACAACGAGCCTTTGGGTATCGTCAGTCTGATGGAGGCCTTGCGCTTGGCCGGTGAGGCCGACGTGGATCTGGTGGAAATCTCGCCAACGGCGGTGCCGCCGGTGTGTCGCCTCATGGATTACGGCAAGTTCAAATATGCCGAGCAGAAAAAGGCGGCGGAAGCAAAATCCAAGCAAAAGGTCATCGAGGTCAAGGAAATCAAGTTCCGGCCCGGTACCGACGATGGGGACTACAACATCAAGGTGCGCAACATTAAACGCTTCCTGGAAGATGGCGACAAGTGCAAGATCACCTTGCGCTTTCGGGGGCGTGAGATCACGCACCAAGAGTTGGGTCTGGCCTTGTTGGCGCGGATTCGTGATGAGTTGGCTGACTTGATCTTGGTGGAGCAGTTCCCCAAGCTCGAAGGCCGTCAGATGGTCATGATGATTGCCCCGGGCAAGAAAAAGCCCGCAGCCAAACCGGCCGCGGCAGAAGCGCCAGCAGCACCGAGTGTGCCGACAGGCGCTTAAAAGGTTGAGTTAAAAATTCCGTCTGCAGGTTTGGTCACCGGCAGGCATATAGAGGGCACGCACTGCGTGTCCTGCCAGGCCAGGGTTTAAGCCTAGGTGTGGCGAAGGCGGCAGGGGTCAAGCCCTGTCGTTCGGTCATCGGTGTCACAACCGGCGGCTGACAAGTGGCTCGGGGCCATCAAGCCTGCGAAACGATTTCGCAGCGCCTCACGAGCACAAATGAAAAGGAGCAGTCACATGCCCAAAATGAAGACCAAGAGCAGCGCGAAAAAGCGTTTTCGCGTTCGTCCAGGTGGCACCGTCAAGCGCGGTCAAGCCTTCAAACGTCACATCCTGACCAAGAAGACCACCAAAAATAAACGCCACTTGCGCGGTGCAGTTGCAGTTCATGAGACCAATATGGGTCACATGGCGCAAATGCTGCCAGGCATGGGTATTTAATTAACGACGAACAAGGAGTAAATACATGCCTCGCGTCAAACGTGGTGTAACGGCTCGCGCCCGCCACAAAAAAGTTCTCGCCCTTGCCAAAGGTTTCCGCGGCCGCCGCGGTAACGTCTTCCGTATCGCCAAAGAAGCGGTCATGAAGGCTGGGCAATATGCCTACCGTGACCGCCGCACCAAAAAGCGCGTGTTCCGTCAGTTGTGGATTGCGCGTATCAACGCCGCCAGCCGTTCATTCGGCATGACCTACAGCCAGTTCGCTAACGGCCTGAAAAAAGCCGGCATCGAAATCGACCGCAAGGTTCTGTCTGACATGGCCATTCACGACAGCGCCGCTTTTGGCGCCATCGTGGCTCAAGTCAAGGCCAAGCTGGCCGCTTGATCTTGAAGGTGGACCTGCCGCTTTGCGCGGCAGTTCGTACCCGAAGACGGGGCTGGAGCTTGAAAAGGCTCTGGCCCTTTTTCATGGCGGCAACCCGGTGTTGTGCTCCTTCTGCCCGTTGATTGCTTTGCATTCCTCTCAGCCTTTTGCCTTTGCCGCTCGGCCTTCAAAAAAATGACGAACCCCACCGAATCGCTTGATGACCTGGTTGTTGCCGCTCAGCGCAGTTTTGCCGCCGCCGCCAACCCCGTCGACCTTGAAAACGCCAAGGCCCAGTTTTTGGGCAAAGCCGGTCGGGTCACCGAGTTGATGAAGGGCCTGGGCGCTTTGAGCGTCGAGGAAAAAAAGTCCCGCGGCGCCGCCATCAACCTGACCAAGCAAGCCATTGAAGCGGCGCTGAATGAGCGCCGCCAGGCGCTGGCTCAGGCTGAATTGCAGGCCCAGCTCAAAGCCGAGGCGCTTGACGTGACCTTGCCCGGTCGCTCGCACAGCACCGGCGGCCTGCACCCGGTATCGCTCACGCTGGAGCGGATTGAAGGCATTTTTGGCTCCATGGGCTTTGACGTGGCCCAAGGCCCGGAGATTGAAACCGACTGGTTCAACTTCACGGCTCTCAACACGCCGGAAGACCATCCTGCGCGTTCCATGCACGACACGTTTTACGTGGAGGGCGGCACCGACGTGGCGCCCAACCTGCTGCGCACCCACACCAGCCCGATGCAGATCCGCTACGCGGTGCAGCATGTCAAAAAGCACCGCGCCCTGATTGATGCGGGCGGCCTGATGCCCGAGATTCGCGTGATCGCGCCCGGTCGCACCTACCGCGTGGACAGCGACGCTACTCACTCGCCCATGTTTCACCAGTGCGAAGGCCTGTGGATTGGCGAGAACGTGAGTTTCAAAGACTTGAAGGTTGTCTTCACCGACTTTTGCCGCACCTTTTTTGAGTCGAACGACCTGGTGCTGCGCTTTCGACCCAGCTTTTTTCCGTTCACTGAACCCAGCGCCGAGATCGACATCCAGTTCCAGGCCGGCCCGCTGGCTGGCCGTTGGCTCGAAGTGGCGGGCTCGGGCCAGGTGCACCCGAACGTGGTGCGCAACATGGGGCTGGACCCTGAAAAATACATCGGCTTTGCCTTTGGCATGGGCCCGGACCGCCTGACCATGCTGCGTTATGGCGTGAATGACTTGCGTCTGTTCTTTGACGGCGACATCCGTTTCTTGTCGCAATTCAAATAAGTCCAGACCACCGCCACCGAAGACCGAGAACACAGCATGCAATTTCCTGAATCCTGGTTG
Source organism: Polaromonas sp. (assembly GCA_040400935.1). GTDB lineage: Bacteria > Pseudomonadota > Gammaproteobacteria > Burkholderiales > Burkholderiaceae_C > Polaromonas. The sequence goes on along the minus strand of JBBAPH010000006.1, from coordinate 35,225 downwards.
CGCGAGTTTTGCAACCCACCGCTTTCCACCCAGCAGCTGGCTGACACCTTGACCATGGCCGGTCTGGAGGTTGAAGAACTCCAGCCCGTAGCGCCGCCGTTCGCCGGCATCGTCGTCGGTGAGATCAAAGAAGCCGTGCAGCATCCCAACGCCGACAAGCTGCGCATCTGCAAAGTGGACGTGGGGCAGGGCAGTCTGCTGAACATCGTCTGCGGCGCGCCCAATGCCCGCGTCGGTATCAAAGTGCCGTGCGCCATGGTGGGTGCCGAGTTGCCGCCTGGTGAAGACGGCAAGCCCTTCTTGATCAAGATCGGCAAGCTGCGCGGCGAAGAAAGCCACGGCATGCTCTGCTCGGCGCGCGAACTCAAACTGTCTGAAGACCACGGCGGCCTGCTCGAATTGGCAGCGGACGCGCCACTGGGCCAGAACATCCGTGAGCATTTGGCGCTGGACGACACTCTGTTCACCCTCAAGCTCACGCCCAACCTCGCGCATTGCCTGAGCGTGTATGGCGTGGCCCGCGAAGTGGCGGCACTGACAGGTGCGCCGCTCAAGTCGCCCACCTTCCCGGCCGTGGCCGTGAATGACACGGCGCGTTTGCCCGTGCGCGTCAGCGCGCCTGATTTGTGCGGCCGCTTTTCCGGCCGCGTGGTGCGGAACGTCAACCCTCAAGCCAAGACGCCGCAGTGGATGGTGGACCGGCTGGCGCGCTGCGGCCAGCGCAGCGTCACGGCCTTGGTTGATATTTCCAACTACGTGATGTTTGAGCTCGGCCGCCCCTCGCATATTTTTGACCTGGCCAAAATCCACGGCGGCCTGGACGTGCGCTGGGGCCGTGCTGGCGAGACGCTCAAGCTGCTCAATGGCAACACCGTCACGCTAGACGACAAAGTCGGCGTGATTGCCGACGAGTCGCAGGTCGAGTCCCTGGCCGGCATCATGGGCGGTGACGCCACGGCGGTGTCTGACGACACGCGGGACATCTACGTCGAGGCGGCTTTCTGGTGGCCCAAGTCGATTGCCGGCCGCTCGCGCCGCTTTAACTTTTCTACCGACGCCGGCCACCGCTTTGAGCGTGGCGTGGACCCGCAAAACACGGTTGAACATATCGAGCGCATCACCGAGCTGGTGCTGCAAATTTGCGGCACGTCAGATACCCGCTGCGGCCCGGTGGACGACTTGCAGGTCAGCCTGCCCGAGGCCAAGCCGGTCACCTTGCGCGTGGCGCGAGCCGTCAAAGTCATTGGTATGGCACTCACGCAGGCGCAGTGCGCCGACGCGCTGCGCGGCCTGGGCCTGCCTGTTCAAGAAGGCGAGGGCACACTCACCGTCACGCCGCCGAGTTACCGCTTTGACTTGCAGATCGAGGAAGACCTGATCGAAGAAGTGGTGCGCATGGTTGGCTACGAGCAATTGCCGCAGACCCCACCGCAAGCCCCCATCTCGGCCCGCTTGCGCGCCGAGGCCGAGCGCAGCCCGTTCGCCGTGCGCCGCGCCCTGGCTGCCCTGGGCTATCAGGAAACCATCAACTTCAGTTTTGTCGAAGAACGCTGGGAGCATGAGTTGGCGGGCAACCCCAACCCGATCAAGCTGCTCAACCCGATTGCCAGCCAGATGAGCGTCATGCGCTCGTCCCTGCTCGGCTCGCTCTTGCAAGTACTCAAGTTCAACCTGGACCGCAAGGCCGGGCGCGTGAAGATTTTTGAGTTGGGCCGCGTGTTCTTGCGCAACCCCGCTACGCAAAACACCGACACCACCGTGGCAGGCTTTGACCAGCCCATGCGTGCTGCCGGCCTGGCCTACGGTCCGCTCGACACCCTGGGCTGGGCGCAAGCCGGTCGCAACGTGGACTTCTTTGACGTCAAAGGCGAAGTCGAGGCTTTGCTGTCGCCCTTCAAGGCTGAATTTGTCGCCGCCGCTCACCCGGCCTTGCACCCCGGCCGCAGCGCCAGCGTGCATGTGCAAGGACAGGCCATTGGTTTTATTGGCGAACTGCACCCGCAGTGGCGGCAAAGCTATGACTTGCCGCAGGCCCCGGTGCTGTTTGAGTTGGACTTGCAAGCATTGCTGCCGCGCCCCGTGCCTCGTTTTGAAAACGTCAGCAAGCTCCAACCCGTGGAGCGCGATATTGCCGTCATCGTTGACGAAAGCGTCACGCATGCGGCGCTCATGGCGGCGATCGATGGCGCTGGCTTGGGCCGCTTGCTGGCTTCTGCCACGCTGTTTGACATCTACCGGCCTCAGCAAGCCAACGCCAGCATGGCGCTCGGCGAGAAAAGCCTGGCGGTTCGTTTGGTCTTAAACAGCGACGATGCGACCTTGACCGACGAGCAAATTGAAGCCGCGGTGACTGCCGTGACGGCTCGTCTGCAATCCGCGCTGGGCGCGCGCTTGCGGGGATGACAGCCATGAACGCCCCAGACCCCCAGCGAGCAGAATCCGCGACTGAATCCGACTTGAGCGCCATGGTGTTCTCGGTGGAAAGCCTGGAAACCCCGGCGCTGACCAAGGCGCATCTGGCCGACTTGCTGTTTGAGCAAATCGGGTTGAACAAGCGCGAGTCCAAAGACATGGTCGAAGCCTTCTTTGACCTGATCTCCGACAGCCTGGTCGAAGGCCAGGACGTCAAGATTTCTGGCTTTGGCAATTTCCAGATTCGTACCAAGGCGCCTCGCCCTGGCCGCAACCCGCGCACCGGTGAGTCCATCCCCATCGAGGCCCGTCGGGTCGTGACGTTTCACGCCAGCCACAAGCTCAAAGAGCAAATCCAGGGCGATGGGCCAGAAGAAATTTGATTCTTCTTCAAAAAAAGTCAGCCAAGCATTTGCACTCGGTTTGCACTTCGAGTAGATTCAACGGTTCCCTTACCGAGGCGTTGATTTAATTGGAGAATTCCCTCCCCCCCATTCCTGCCAAGCGCTACTTCACCATCGGTGAAGTCGGCGACTTGTGCGGCGTCAAACCGCATGTGCTGCGCTATTGGGAGCAAGAGTTCACGCAACTCAAGCCCATGAAGCGGCGCGGCAACCGCCGCTACTACCAGCACCACGAAGTGCTAATGATTCGCCGTATCCGTGATTTGCTTTACGACCAAGGCTTCACCATCAGCGGCGCCCGTAACAAGCTTCAAGAAATCGTGCAAGGCGAGCGCGACAAGCGCCGCAACGGGGAGGTGCTGCTGGAGGGGGTTGAGGTTCTTGTCGATGATTCCGAACTGGACGATGACCCTGCCGCGCTGGCCTTGCCATCAGACGCCTCTACTTTGACTGAGATGTCTTTGCCCAAGCTACAACTCCTGCGCCGCGAGCTCTTTGAAATACGCGACTTGCTCAGTGCCGACCAGCATTTGATGACGTCGGCCGCGCTATAATTTAAAGCTTCGGTGTGTGGCGCAGCCTGGTAGCGCACTTGCATGGGGTGCAAGGGGTCGAAGGTTCGAATCCTTTCACACCGACCAAGAGACAGTACAGAGGCCTTCAAGGAGCGATTCTTGAAGGCCTTTTTCATTGGTGAATCGGGCTTTTACGCGTCAATATCCTACAAGGGCAGACATTAACTGCCCCGCGCGAGCGGGGGCACAAATGGGGTGTCGGACGGCTTTCTTGGCGCTTTGGAGGACTTGCACCCCCAATTTTTCAGCGAGAGACTTTTCCCCTTCCGCCGGATCTGCCTCCATGCTCACCAACCCCGAATGTTAGAACGCAGTTTGTCCACTCGGCAAACGATAGGCACGCTTGACCGATGCGGGCGGGCGTTACCTGCAAGTGAGTCCAGCCGGCTCAAAGCGCTGGTTCTGGAAGTACCGAATCGGCGGAGTTGAAAAGCAGCTGGCACTTGGTAGCTACCCAGCGGTTTCACTAAAAGCGGCGCGGCATGCCCGTGATGACTCGAGGGCCCAAAAGGCCAAAGGACGGGACCCAGTGGCGGCGCGCAAGCTGGCCAAGCTCAAGGACAAATCATCCGGGTCGGATTCCTTCAAGGAAACCGCCCTGGAATGGTTTGGCAAGCACGAGAGCCGTTGGAGCAGCCACTACGCCATCCGCGAAAGGCGCAACCTGGAGAATGACTTATTCCCTTTCTTGGGCCAGCGGCGGATCAGCGAAATCGAACCCATCGAGCTGTTGGCCGTCATACGCAAGGTGGAGGAACGCGGCGCACTTGACGTTGCCCACAGGGTACTCAGCACAGCCCGTGCGGTTTGGCGGTATGCCGCCATCACCGAGCCGGTCAAGCTGGGGCAGCTGATTCGCGTCATCCGTGGCTATCAAGGTGGGCCGATCGTGAGGGCTGCGCTGCAACTGGCCCCCATGCTGTCCCAGCGACCTGGCGAGTTGAGGGTGGCGCCATGGGCTGAGATCAACCTAGACGCGGCGTTGTGTACTATTCTAGCAGCGCGCATGAAGCGCAAAAAGGAGGGCAAGGAAAATGGCGAGCCCCACCTTGTCCCCCTGCCCGCGCAGGCTGTGACCATCCTTCGGGAATTGCACCCGCTGACGGGGCATGGCGCGCTGGTTTTCCCGGGAGAACGCAGCCATGAGAGGACGGCTCACCCGTTGACCGCGTGCGGTCTGGGGACGGCTCCTCTAAGCTATTTGGGCGACGCGTCGCCCTGCACTTGATGGCACAACCGATCGCGCTTTCAAATGGCTGAGCAACCCCGTCCTCCGTGACCAAGGCTTATTTTCTCGATGCCTGGTGGCTTATCCGCAGAGTACTGCCGGGACGCGCATGTTTCGCAACGAAAAGGCAGAAGAATCACCTGCCGCCCGTCTCTATGTCGACCGCATGTCCGACTTGCTGGGTGGCAAGTGGCCCATCAACGAGTTTTTCGAGTTGCAGCCTCAGCACATGGGCATCGGTGGCGGAGCGCGCAGCCTTTGGGTTGAACAGCATGACCAAATTGAAAAAGAAATCGCCACAGATTTGGCGACGATTCGGGCACTGGCATCTAAGTGCGCTGAGCACATGGCGCGCATTGCAGCGGTCTTCACCCTGATCGATAACCCCAAAGCAACTGCGGTGGCCGAAGAAGCATTAGCAGCATTTGCAGGCCGTGCAATCAAAAAAAAGGGGCGCTGTCCCCGGCCACCAACGCGGCGGCGTTGACGGCGGCTTACCAAGACAGCGTTTTTAGGGACGACACCGATATGCTCACGCAGTTGGTACACCTCGAGGTCAGCACGAAACGGATCAAGGGCGGCGACCTGACCAGCCTAGAGGCGATGCTGGTGGGACAGGCAACGGCCTTGCAATCGATTTTTGTCAGTCACGCGAGGCGCTCCCAGCAGCAGACGCATCAGGCGAGCCTGGAGGCTTTCCTTGGTCTGGCATTAAAAGCTCAAGCACAGAGCAGGGCGACAATTTTGGCAGTGGTGGATCTGAAGTATCCCAAGCAAGCGACGATTGTTGAGCAGGCCAACATTGCACACGGTCCGCAGCAGGTTAACAACGGCGCGATCGCGCAGCCGCGCGAAGAAAAAGCGCAAACAGCAGAACGAACTATTGGAGGCAGGTCATGAGCAACCCGGCGGCAGGATGGACACCCGATTCAGGAGTGCCGCAGCTTTCAGGTTATCGGTCATCAATCACCTTATTGCTTGGGTTTGAGGCTCAACTCGTACCTTGAAAAATATTGTGTGTGGTTGAAGTGTTTAAACGGTTTTTCGCGGGCTTTCGGCTGGCTCTGCCCCTGTCGTGCAGCTCAAAATGCGCGAGCAATTTCCACCCAGCCCCGCACCGAACCGCTCACATCCGCCACCCCTGATGGCGCGCTCAACAGCTTTGCCAGCTGCACTTTGACAAGAATTTGCTGAGGTCCAGACCACGCCAGCCCCACGCCCGCGCCGCTCATGTGCGCGCGGTTTTCGTTGGCGCCCAAAGCGATCTGGTTGAGTCTGACGTTGGCACTGTCGAAAAAGTATGTCAACTGCCAAGAGCCTGCCCATGCTGTACCCAAACTGTGCCGGTATTCGAGGTTCAGCAAGGCCCCCAGGTCACCGGACAGCGCACTGGCATGACTTGCTCGAACGCTGTTGGGGCCGCCGACCGCTAATTTTTCAGATGAATCGAGGTTGCGGTTAGCCCATTGCAGCGTCATGGCACCGTACAGGCTGCCGTAGGTGTTCAGTTTTTGCAGTCTTGAAAATTGAGCGTTGACCTTGCTGAAACGCCCCTCAGAATGGCCGGCATTTGCCAGCTGAGCTGCGGCATTGTCAAAACCCACTGCACCCTGTACCAGGCTCAGGTTCCAGTTATTCACGGCTCCGAACCACAGCCCGTCTTGCACATCCCCGGCGAGGCTTGCCGAGATCTTGTTCGTGTTCCGGTTGTTGTCGATATCGACGCCCGAGTGGTCTCGCAACTGGGTCTTGTCGTATTGCAGCTGGGCCGAAACATTGGTCGTGTAACTGCGCAAAAGGCTGCGCCGCACCCACAGTTGCGCAACCTGCGCATCTCCATACGAACCGCTTGTCGCCAACGGTCCACCAAGGGTGTACCGCAGCGCTGAATAGGCCCCGCCGACACGCGTCGCTGCGCCGGCCTGCGTTGTTTCGTAAGCGACGCGGCCGTAGTTCAAGCCGTTACCTGAAGTCAAACCGTTGAGGTCTAGTGTTGAGCCCCCATGCTGCTGGAAGGGATCGATCACACGCAAGCTTTGAGTTATGCGCAGGTGCCCCAAATACGCGTTACCGTAGTTGTCGATGACGCTTTGACCAGACACACTTTTGCTTGGCGATGTCGCGGTCACTTCCAAGTCAGTCTCACCCCAGCGTACACCTCGTTTCAGGATCGAATTCCCTACAACACCGGGAATATCAGATAGCAGCAAAAGGGCTTGGTCAAGCGGCCCCTGCTCAATTACTTGACCTCTTTGCAGCGGCTTGAGTGGTGAGCTCAGAAGCGCCTTGTCCAGCATCGTTTGGTTGACTAGCACCACAGCGCCGTAACGCGCCTCAATGACTTGTACCTGCACCACACCAGCTACCAAAGTTTGGCCCGGCACGATGGCTCTGGCCAAAGGAAAACCGTGGCGCTGGTAGTGGGCCGTAATCCGAGCTACCACTTCGGTGAGAGCCGCCAGTGTCAGGTCTTGCCCTTCAGCATCCCGCACCAGAGCATGCAGTTGCTCGGTGGCGATTCGCGTGTTGCCCGTGATTTCGATAGATGTGACGCGAAAGGTGATGGACTGGTCTGCTGCGTCTGACTTTGTCTGGACCGGCGAGGGGACTCCGGAAACTGCCGGACTTATTGGCTGACTCGGCTGCATTTGTTGTATCACTGAGCCGATATTCGGTACGTTGGACATGTTCGGCAAACTGGGCCCCGTTGCCTGAGCCGCTCCACAAGCGCTTGCAAACAACCACCAAGCCAGCAGGGCAACAAGCGGTCGCTTTGTCAAAAGGGCCTCAATTTTGACGAACCGTGGCTGTCAAATTATTGCCTTCCAGCCGAATGCTGAGCGTGCCGCCCACCGCCTGGGTTGCGTTGATTCTGTTGTTGTCGCCAATCTGCACCAAGTTGGCAGTGGCAAAGCCCGGCTGTGAAAGAACGATGCTGTTGTTATTGCCGATTTGAGTTGCATAAAGCGCGTTGAACCCGCCGGTTTGGATGATGTCTGCCGCGTTGCCAAAACCTGTTTGCTTCACGTTGGCTATATTGCCGCCGCCGCTTTGATGGATGCGGGCGCTGTTCTGGTCCCCGGACTGGGTAATTGAGGCATCGTTGTCAAAACCATCTTGCTCAATGTCGGCGAAGTTGGCACTGCTGCCAAAGTCATTGGACTGCGAAATATCAGCCCGGTTGTTGTCGCCGTTTTGAATGATCAGCGCGCTGCCCTGAGAAAAATCCGTCCGCCCAAATTCCGACAGCAGGGACAAGTCCTGAGCCAGTGCATGACCGCCGAGCACGCCCTGAGCCAGCAAGGCGAGCAGCAGGCGCGGCAAGGCAAAGAGTGCAGGGCGACAGGTCATGAACAAAAGCTCAAAGCTGTTCAATGGCGGGGGTCACGGCGGGCCTTGGGGCGCTGTCAGGCCGCGCGTTGGCACCGGGCCTTGGCGGGGCTGCCGGCGGTTTTGCAGGCAAGGCAGGCGCTGGAGAAATCACCATGGGCTGCACCATGCCGACGTGGCTTTCAGAAGGTAGCGCGCTGAACCCAATCAAAGCCATGGGCGCGGTCGCGGCTTCTTCCGGTTCGTTCGAGTTGTCTCGGTCCGCTCGCAAATACCTTTGCACCAGCGGTGAATAAATGGCTTGCTCGTCTTTGAGCTCTAAAAACCGGTCGCGCACGCCTTGCAGCGTCAGCTGAATCACCGCCGCTTCCAGTGCTTGCCGCACGCCCAGCTGAATCGGCTCGTTGGTGGTGAAGCCAGTCTCTCCCTGCAACAGGTGCTGAAAGGAGATGAAGGCATAAATGCTGGTGTTCAGCTGGTACGAATAAATAGTTTTGGTGACCGTCACCACGCCCAATATCTGACCGGTGCGCGTGTCTACCAAGCGCAAGCTGACCGTAACCTGGTCAACGCGGTAGCTGCTGTGGGCGCCAATGCCCAGGTAGTTGGCGCCTTTGCCGCCGGTGCGCACATTCGACTCGTAGGCGATCACGCCGCCTTCCACGATCAAGCTGGCGGGCAACAAGCTGGGCAGCTCAATGGCTGACTTGCCTTTTTCGGTGGGTGACTCAATGGCGCGAATCACCTTGCGTTCGGTCAGCAGATTTTGCAGGCCTTCACGCTCGACCGGCAGGTACCAGCCCGAGTCTTTTAAGGCCTTGACCAGCATCGACGCCGCGCCTTGGGTCACGGCGTTGGAGTAAGAGCTGTCGGGGGACGGCTTGTATTGCCCCGTCTGGTCGCGCAGGCCGTACACGGCCACGCTGACCTTGGCCTTGGGCAAAGGCAGTCTGAGCAAGTCACGCGTGATTTTGGAGGTGGGCGTCAACACAGCATTCGAGTCAACGTTGGAAGGCGGCACGCTGGTGCAGGCCGCGAGATACAAGAGCACAAAAAAGGCAAGGCAAAAACTGAGAAATCGCATGGGGACAATGGCTACGGAAGCATCGGTGTGCCAACTTCAAAGGTGGCGACAGCACCTGTGCTTTTGTCCGTGGTGGTGATTGTCAAGACGCCGGCTAAGGTCGATGTCGCGGGAGTCGTATTTGTGATGAGAATTGTGTAGCCGACGGTGTCGTATTTTTTCGGCGGCAGCGGATCCCCCGGCGTATCTTTCGGATCGGACGGCAGCAGAAGATTGTTGGGGTTGTCGACGTTCTGACCGAACATGGTGTTCAGCGCTTGCGACGTCAAGCGGCTCAAAACAGCCCGTTGCAGGCTCAGGTTAAAGCTCTCAAGCGGCGACAGGGGCTTGGCGGTAAAGCCGTTTTGCGCCTGCGCAATATTCATCAAACCAGGCGCGTTGTTCGGGTTGCCGCCAAACGAGGGGTTGATCGGGGTGTAGACCAATTCGCTCGCCAACGCAGGCGAAGCCACCCAAAACGGCAGCGCGGCTGACAGCAACACAAAAGCGAAGGTGAATTTAAACCGGGGAAACATAGCTCTGCTGAAAAAGTGAAATTGCTGGGAATATCGACTACAACTCGTCGTCGGCCACATCGGGGTCCAGCACCGTGCCAAAGGGCAGGGCCAAGGTTTTCAAGGCCTCATAAGTGGTGATGGCTGCCTGCTCGCTCAGCAGACGAATCCGTTCATGCTGAATCGGCAAGTTACTGACAAACACCCGCCGTTGGCCAAAAGAAACCCACACCTGATTGCCCAATCGCTTGGACGCGCTTTCGGCAATATCGATCGTGTACTTGTCGCTGTCTGGCTTTTCTCGCCAAAAGTCTAGAAAGTTCGTCACAAAGGCCATGCCACTGGCACTGATGGTGGAATTCACCACGAGACCTTCAACACCGTCTTTCGACGCTGCTGAAGGTCTGAAGGGCAGCGTTTGCGCCAACGCAGGGGACAACAAGCAGGCGGCCAACCCGCAGGCGATGCCCCAGCTTTTCATGTCACCTTGCGCCAGCCGGCAGGGCATCAATGCTGGTAAATCACCGCACGGTTACCAGAGCCAGTCTGAAAGATGTAGCCAACATTTCCGACCGTGGCAGTGGTAGAGTTTTGGACAATGGCTGCAAAGTTCTTTCCGGTGCCATCGCTTGCGCCTTGGTTGATGTAGGCAATGTTCTCGTCGCCGATCTGAGACACCAAGCCGACATTTTGCTCGGCGGAGTTGGCACCAAAGGCCAGCGCCATACCTGCTTGCGCCAGCGTGTGGATGGTGTCAATGTCGGTGATGCTGACGACATAGTCGAGGGTGGTCGCAAAAGACGTCGATGCCGTCGCTGCCAGAACCAGGGCCGCAGCCGTTAATTTCAGTTGTTTTTTCATGGTGTTTCCTAAGAGTTAATGTCAAACCGCTAACTGTGCAAGACCTGAAGCCAGTTAGAAAACTCCATCGCAAACCGACGCGCAACTGTGAAGCGCATTCGTCGTTTGTAATTTTTTAATGCTTGAATTCTCAAATTCTTAAAGTGCTAGGCGGTGGCTGAACGTCGCGCCAAGCCGCTTACCGAGCGGCAATGCTGGCCGTGGTGCTCACTGTTTTGTTAACGATGCTGTAGTTGGCGGCGTCGGCGCCCGAGGTGCTGACACCGGAGACCGTGACCGTCTTGTTGGTGCCGACAGCGCTGGTCGCAAACTTGGACAAGGTACTGGCAAACCCCAGTGAGTCGCCGCTGACCATGCCAGTGGTTTGCAACGTCACGCTGGCGCTGGTCGAGCCGTCAAAGGTTTTGTTGGTGCCCGTCGCCGTGACGCTGGTCGCCAGCGGCGTGACGTTGACCGTGGTCAGGGCAAACAGGTTGCTCAGCGTGTAGTTGCCGGCATCACTGCCCAGCGCGCTGAGGCCCGTGACCGTGACCAGCTTGCCGCTGCCCACGTTTTTGCTGTCCAGCGTGGCGGCGGTGTTGGCAAAGCTCACGTTGTCGCCCAGGACCACCCCCGTGCTGCTCAGGATGACCACGTCCGTGGTGCTGCCGTCATAGACCTTGTTGCTGCCTTTGGCGGTGACCGCGATGCTTTTGGCCATGACGTTGGCACTGGTGACAGCGCTGGCGTTGTAGCTGTAGTTTTTGGCGTCCGTGCCCGACAGGCTGATGCCATTGACCGTCACGACTTTGCCGGTGCCTACGTTTTTGTCGGCAAAGACGGCACTGCTTTTGGCCAAGGTGACCTTGTCGCCGCTGACCACGCCGTCGCTGCTCAAGACCACGGCGTCGGTGGTGGTGCCGTCATATTCCTTGTTGCTGCCTACCGCTGCCACCGTGATGGCTTTGGCCGTGACCGTGGCGTACGCCGTGGCGCTGCTATTGCTTAGCTTGTAATTGCCCGACTGGCTGCCGCTGGCGCTGATGTTGGAGACCGTCACCGCTTTGCCGATGCCGACATTTTTGTTGGTGAAGGCCGACACCGCGCTGAACTGCATTTGGCTCAGGTCTTGCGCCAGCACACCGCTGCTGCTCAGGTTGACGGTGTCGCTGGTGTTGCCGTCATAGGTTTTGTCGGTGCCCAGCGCTGTCACGGTGATGAGCTTGGGTGTGATGCTGGCGGTCGTGCTGGCGAGGCGGCTGTTCAGGCTGTAATTGCCGGCGTCGCTGCCGCTGATGGCGATGCCCGTCACGTTCACGGTCTTGGCAGTGCCGGCGTTGGCGTCTACAAAGGCGCCGCTGCCCGACAGCAGCAAGTTGTCGCCCTTGACCACGCCGCCGCTGCTCAGGCTCACCTGGCCGGTGCTGCTGCCGTCATAGACCTTGTTTTGCCCGAGGGCCAGCACCGTCAGGCCCCTGGCCGCGATGGTCGCCGTGGTGGTGGCGGCGGTGTTGTTGGTGTAGTTTTTGGCATCGGTGCCCGACAACTTGATGCCGCTGACGCTGACGGTCTTGGCCGTGCCGACGTTCTTGTCGCTGAAGAGCGCACTGTTGCTGGCCAAGTTGACCGTGTCGCCGCTGACCACGCCCGCGCTGCTCAACAGCACCGCGCCGGTGGTGCTGCCGTCGTAGGTTTTGTCGCTGCCGGTGGCGACCACAGCCAGGTTTTTGGCCGTGACGGAGGCGTAGGCCGTGGCGGTGCTGCTTTTGAGTTGGTAATTGTCCGCTTGGCTGCCACTCGCGCTGATGTCGCTCACCGCCACGGCTTTGCCCACGCCGACGTTTTTATTGGAAAACGCGCCGGTGCCCGTCAGCTGCACGCTGCTCAGGTCTTGCGCCAGCACACCGCTGCTGCTCAACACCACCACATCGTTGGTGCTGCCGTCATATTCTTTGTTGGTGCCGCTGGCCACCACGGTGATGATCTTGCGGGTGATGCTGGCGGTGGTGTCGGCCGTCGTGTTGTTCAAGCTGTAGTTACCGGCGTCGCCGCCGCGGGCGGTGATGCCCGTTACGGCCACCGCTTTGGCGGTGCCGGCGTTAGCGTCGGCAAAGGTGCCGGTGCCCGTCAGCAGCAAGTTGTCGCCGCGCACCACGCCGCTGCTGCTCAAGACCAGCGCGTCGTTGGTCGTGCCGTCATACGCCTTGTTTTGGCCTGCCGCCACCACGGTCAGGGCTTTGGGCGTTACAGTCGCGGTGCTCAGCGCGGTGGTGTTGGCGGTGTAGTTGCCGGCATCTTTGCCCAGCACCTGAATGCCGACCACGAAGACGGCTTTGTCCACGGCGGCATTTTTGTCAGCGAAGTTCGCACCCGAGGAACCGGAGACGATTTGCGTGCTGGAACCGCTGGCGTCGGTGATGCTGATGTACGTGCCCGAGGTGACGCTGCCGGTCAGGCTGGGTTTCAAGCTCAGGCTCAGCACGTCGCCGGCTACCCGGTTGTCACTCAAGGCCACGCTGGCGGTGGTGGCACCGTCGTAAATTTTGTCGACGGCCTGCGCCACGACGTGCAGGGCGCGCGGATCAATAGAGCTGCTGGTGTTGCTGATGTACGTGACCTTGTAGTTGGCGCCGCCGTTGCCGTCCAGTACGCTGACGCCGTTGGCCGTGACGGTCTTGGTGTCATTGCCGACGTTTTTGTCGGTGTAGGACAAGCCGCTGGTGCTCAGGCTGTCGGTCCCAAACAAACTGCCGCTGGTGACGCTGCCAGTGCCCGCTGCTGCCAGCGTGCCGTCGTAGGTTTTGCTGATGGTTCCGGCTGAAATGGTGAGCGCGGCGGCGTTCACTCGGGCCTGGTAGCTGCCTCCGACCAAGGTGTAGTTGCTAGACAGACCCGCATTGCCGTCGCGCAAAGCCAGCGTGTCCAAACTCACGGCTTTGCCGATGCCGACGTGTTGGTTCGACATGCTGCCGCTGCCCGTGAAGGTCAGGTCTTGGCCAGTGACCACCCCGCTCAGCGTGAAGATGCTGGCGGCCAGCGTGCTGGTGCTGTCGTAGGCGCGCACGCCGGAAATGCTCACCGGGACGCGGGCCACACTCAAGGCGCCGGGCGCGTAGTTGATCAAATAGCCTTGCTGGTTCGAGTACAGGCCAGACAAGTTGATGGTGTAGCTGCCCGCGTTGCTGGCCCCCATGGCACTGCCGCCATACGCCAGCGTGCCCGCCAAATTGCTGCCGGGCCTGGTGCCACTGCTGTAGCTGACGCCGTTGTCGCCGCCGCCGCCGTAAGCCGCGCCGTCATAGGTTTTGCTCAGGTTGTTGGCGCTGACGGTCAAGGGCGTTAAAAAACTGCGCAGCAGCGGCATGCTCATGCCGTTGTACATGATCCAGGTGTTGGCCAAGTCCCAGGCCGGGTTGTTATTTTTGTTGGCGTTGGTGGCGCTGGTGAAATTGGCCTGCGTCTGCAATTGCGCGGTGGTCATGCCCACGCCGGTGCCGCCGGTGGAGGTCGCCATGCCGGTGCCCTCGACGTCCCAAAAGCTACCGACGTGCGACGCGCTGGTGCTGCCAATCAGACCGCCCCGACCGGCACCGGTGCCGGTCATCAAACCCGTGGCGTAGCTGTTGGTGATGACGCCGGTGGTGCCCACGCCTACCAGTCCGCCGGTGCCGGCATCGCCCTTGACGCTCCCCGTGGCGTAGCTGTTGCTGACGTTGCCGGTGGTGATGGTGCCGACCAGGCCGCCTGAGCCTGCACCGCCAAAGACCACGCCAGAGGCGTAGCTGTTGCTGACGTTGCCACTGGTGATCGCGCCGACCAGGCCGCCCGCACCCGCGCCGCCGGTGACGCTGCCGGTGGCGTAACTGTTGCTGACGTTGCCGGTGGTGCCGCTGCCCAGCAAGCCACCCACCGATGCCGCCACACCGTTGCTGACGTTGCCCGTGGCGTAGCTGTTGCTGATGTTGCCGGACGTCATGGTGCCGACCAATCCGCCGGTGCTGGCCGCGCCATAGACATTGCCGGTGGCATAGCTGTTGATGACGCTGCTAGTGCCGCCGCTGCCGACCAAGGCGCCAGTGCCTGCGCCGCCAGACGTATTGCCGCCGAGCAGCCCGATGTTTTGCACAACGGCCAGCGCACCGGCCGTGCCAATCAGCCCAACGCTAGCAGTACCCGGGCGGTTGATGAGCAGGTTGCTGACGTAGTGGCCCAGGCCGTCCAGCGTGCCGGTGAACCCCGCGATGGGCGCGAAGCCCAGCCGGGCGTTCCAGCCCGATGTGGCCGCAGCGTCGATGTTGCTGCCCAGCGCGTAGTTGGCTGCGACGTTGCCGCTGATGCCCTGTAAGTCGGTGGTGCTGATGCTGGTGGCGGCACCCACACTGTTGATGACAGTCAAGGCTTTGGCCGTGCCGTCTGAACCCAGTGTGGTGCTGAAGTTTTGCCCGGCCGACAAATTGACCGCTGCGTTGACGTTGTAGACAGCGGCGTTGTTCAACGCGATGGCGCCTTGGCCGTACTGCAGCGCCAAGCTGCCCGTGCTGGCGCTGATGGCTTGGTTGATGTTGATGTTGCGCAGCGCGTTCAGCGTCAAGCTGGTGTTGGCGCTCCAGGTGACGGCTTCGTTGACTGTGATGTCGCCACGTGCGCCTGCACTAGCGCTGCCACTGGTCGATTGGACCGTAACGCTGTTGCTGGCCAGTGAAGCGCCGAGCGCCGCGCCGCTGATGTCGCCACCACTGGCAGCAATGGTGAAATCGGTGGGGTCAATCAACCAGATGCCGGTTTTGCCCGCAGCAGCTGCCGTGCTGATTTGCGCCGCGTTGGCGATCTTTACTTTGGCGGCGCTGGTCTCAATGAAGCCGCCATTGCCACCGCTGGGCGCGCTAGCATCGAGGGTGCCCGCCACATTCACCGTGCCCGCCGCCATGCCGCCCAGCAAGACGATGGTGCCGCCTTTGTTGGCCAATGCGCGCGCTTCAACGACGCCGGTGTTGTTGACCACGCTGGCCAGCAGTGCGTCTTTCGCACCGGCGCTCATCAGCACTAGGCCACCGCTGGCGTGGATTACGCCTCCGTTGGCGCTTTGGCTGTTGAGCACGCTCTGGTCGATTGTCATTTTGACCAAGCTGTTGCTTTGAAAAGTCAAGGAGACTTCGCTGCCCGCGCCCAGGGCCACCGTGCCCTGCGGCGCACTCATGCTGCCTTGGTTGCTGACGCTGTTGCCCAGTAGGGCCACATAACCCCCCGTTCCTGCGGAGCTTCCCGAACCTGCCGCGTTGATAGCGCCCCAATTGACCACGCTGCCCTTACCCGTGCCGCTGAAGCTGCGGTTGTTGCCGCCCAAACTTGTGTCACTTACATCGAGCGTGGAGGCCACCAAGGCGCCCACGTTGACTTGCGCGCCTGCACCAAACAGCACGCCGTTGGGGTTGATCAAAAAGACCTGGCCATTGGCGTTGATCCGGCCCAAAATTTGGCTGCCGTTATTGTCATAAATCCGGTTGACGGCGATGGCGGAAGCCGACGGCTGCACGAAATTTACCGTCTCGGTCGGTGCGATGTTGAAGCTCTTCCAGCTCAGTGACAAGTTCTGGCTGGCCTGATTGATGGTGGTGGTGCCCCCGCTTTGTGTCACTGAGCCTGCTCCTGCGGTGACTTGTGCACCCGTTGGCCCGGCATGCGCATTCAAGCTGCTCAGCAGGCTCAAGGCGGTGGCGGCTATCAGATGGCTGCGCGTGTTTTTCCCTCGTCCACGCGACACTTCGGGCACGGCTACCCAGGCCTGGCTGACTTCGCTCCAGACCAGGCGGAAAATTCGATTCATTGCACCGTGACGTTTCATGGGGACCATCCGGTGAGCGTGATCAACAAGCTCTCATTGCTTGTGGCGCCGTGCTCATCGGTCACCGAGTAAGTCATCTTGACCAGCAGCTTGGCGTCCTCGGCAGGCGACTGGTAAGCGGTCACCATCGGGTCAAACGTCCAACTCCCGCTGCTGTCGATCGTCAGTCCGGCAATCGGGCTGCCCACCAGGGCGTAGCTGGCCGTCGCATTCGAATCCACGTCCGTCAAAGTCAACTGGCCGCTGATTGCGATGCCATCTTCCGTTGCGCTTTGCGCCGCCGTGAAGGTCGCCACTGGCGCATCGTTGGTGCCGGTGATGGGGTAGTTCACTGTGGCCCAGCTGAGCGTGCCGTTGCCCATTTGGTCTAGGGACTTGTAACTGCCGTTAGCCGCAAGTGCGGGCGTCAGGTCAATCTGAACTTTGCCGTCAACGATTTTCAGGAGGGCACCGCTTTGGGTGGTTCCGGCTAGGTCTTTTTCAACATCGCTTTCCGCGAGGTCCTTGAGGTTCGTCAAAGGTGAGCCGTCGTCTACCGAATAAAGCGTCTTGGCTTTGCCGCCCAAATCATTAGCCATCACATCCATGAGCAGGATATTGGGCTTCGCTGCGGGCTGAAGCGTGCCCTCCGCATAGGTAAAAGTATCGTCGCCGGCTTGCGGTGTCTTCGCGAAAGACGTGGTGTTCAAGGTGGCCATCAAAACTCCTCCTGGTTGTTACGAAACTTTTCAGGTGTAACCAGTGTTCAGTGGGTTTTGACAATTGGTATCGGCCAATTGGCCTATCCGTGGGGGGGCATCCAAGCCAGCGACCAGCTCAAGGTGGCGAGCCTTCGGGTGTCAGAAATTGAGCAAGATCTGCGCAAGTCCGTAGACGCGGCTGGCCGGCAAGTCATCACGGCGCCGGCGGCGGGCGAAGTCATGAACCTGCGCTCTACCAGCGCGGGCAGCGTGGTGGGCCCGAGAGAGCCCGTGCGTTCAGCGGCAACAACGCGGTGTACGACACCACTATTGCTTGGCGCTAAAAGAAAAGCCAGTGGTCAGGCTGGGTGCCACAGTCCGCCAAAAAAGCGTTCCGTCTGCACGCTATGGGCTTCATAGCGAATAATAATTGGATTATATTCGGTAATATAAATAAGCTATCGTATAGTTAATGGCTATTTGCTATCTCCGGAGACCAAAAGTTCGAGGGAATCCATCCATGTCCGGTTTGTCCGAGTGCCCCTTACACAGCGCCCAGGCCGGCGTGAAACCTGCGCCCATCACGCGCAAAAAATGCGATGTCGGGAAAAGGTTCGATTTTTGGTGGGCATGCACATACTCCAAATAGCCCATATCGCTGGCAAATCTTTAACGAACACTTGGATACATCTTGAAGACATCTTATTTATCCAGGGGTAATGTCTACATCGTTAAAGGCGGTGAGGGCTGCGACGACTCGGCGAACTGCGAGGCGTCAATTCGGTTGGTGAGCACCTCGCGCAAGTCACTGCGCAACGCCTTGCAAGAGAGGGGCTTCAACGTGATGACTTTCTGCGGGCCTGCGGCTTTTTTGCAAGAGTTCAAATCTTTACACGAGCTCAAACTCGCATTGCCAGCCGTGTTGCTGTTCGACACCCAGCTGCATGATTGGAGCGGCATTGCACTTCAATTCGACCTGAACCAGCTCGAGCATGCGGTGCCGATGATTTTCTTGGGTGGCAACGATGACTCCAAAGAAGTCGTGACAGCCATGAAGCAGGGCGCGGTGGACTTTTTGGCCCAGCCTTTCACGCTCGAAGAAATGTGCATCGTGGTCGAAAAGGCGATGGCGCTGAACGTTGAAACCTCTGCGCACGAATTGAGCGAGGCCGGGCTGCGAGTCCGATTAAAGACATTGACCAAGCGCGAGCGTGATATCTGTTTTTTGATGGTTCGCGGCCTTGGCAATATCGAAATTGCAGCGCTCAACGGCTCGGCCGCCTGCACAGTAAAACTTCACCGGCGCCGCGTCCTGAGCAAGATGGGCGTGGACACCCTCGCGGGCTTGGTCAAGCAAATGAACGCCTTTGACCCTATGCGTTGGCACATGGCTGATTCAACGGTATGAGCCGGGCCATGGCTGCAAAACTGAGCGGACGCTCGAAGCTGCCGCCGGGTCCAGGCTATGTTAAGGTTGCTGCGCGGGTGGCTGGTCCGCTGGTCAACGCTGAAGAATTGCGCATGCTGCTGGCGCCAGGTTTAGGGCTTTACAAGGCCAGCGCTCCCGGCAACGGCTTTAAATACCGAAATATTTTTTTGCTGTTGTGCACCCTTTGGTTTCTGGGGAGGTTGATGTTTTTCCCGGAGGCCGTGTATCAAGTTTTGACCTTCCCTCCGAACATGGAGACGTTTTCGGCCTACCTGCAAAAGCGCGGGTGGCTCTATTTGTTCTGGTTGCTGGTTTACGGCTGCAGTTATGCCAAGGCATGGCATTTTGAGCGGGTCGCGCTGGTTTGCTTGGCCTCAGAAGTGACCATGTTCGGCATGGATTACCTGACAGTCTTTGGCTACATCGACGGCCCGATGTCGCCTCTACTGACCTTTTTTGTTTTGCTGCGTTTGATGTTCATCGCCTGCCTGTTGATGAATGCGCTGTATGCCCACCAAGCACCGCCAGCCCCACGCTCTTGGTGGACTTGAGCGGGAATTTGCGGACTGGTCATTTGGTGGCCGGTTGCAGTCGTGTCGCGGGGGCTGTGAGCGCTGTGAGCCTCTGTGACAGCGGGTATTTTTTGGTTCGCTTGACTGCGCAGACACATGCATAGGCCAGCTGACATGAATCCCAAAAACAGCTTCAGCGCTGTTTCCCATACACAGTCAAATCTAGCAATAAGGTTATCGCCCGATGACTTCTAACCTACAAGCCGCGCCAGCCCAGCAAAACCAACATGCCATGCGATACATGGACTATCTCCAGTTGATCGAAACGGGCCATGCGGTCCTGCAAGAGGGCAACAGTTTAGATTTTCAAGGGGAGCGCCTGCTCAATATGCTCGGGTTGGCTTGGCACGCCGGTGAGATGCCCACCGTGCTTCAGGTGATGGGCCGGGCTGACATGTTCTCGCCCACGACGGTTCATCGGCGTCTGAAATTACTGTCCATGCGCGGATTCATCAACCTGGTCATGGACGCCGAAGACAACCGTGTCAAGCATGTTGTCGCCACTCAGCGGGCGCACGATCACTTTGCTTTGATGGGGAGCTATCTCATCAATGCTAGAGGCTGAGCGAAGCAGGGTGGCGCAAGCGTTGTTGGTGAGAACGCATCGGCCACTAACGTCAGCGCCTCCAACCGCTGGGCATGTGCATGCTTTCAGGCGAGGGCTGTGCCAAGCACCCTATGGACGAGATAGCCAATCCTGATTGGATGATTTGTTGCAATTTAAATAAGCTATCGGATGTGGGAGGTTGCCAACCGATCTTCGACGGTTCTTTAGTCATTCAAAAGGAAAACCATCCATGTCAGATTTGTCCAAGTGTCCCTTTTCCAGCGCCCAAGGCGCTGCCAAGCCTGCATCCGTCATGCGCAGCAACCGCGACTGGTGGCCTAACCAGCTCAATATCGCCATCCTGCACCAGCATGGCCCGGCGTCCAACCCGCTGGGCGAGGACTTTGATTACCGGCATGAATTCGGCAGCCTGGACCATGAGGCATTGAAATCAGACCTGGCAGCCTTGATGACAGACTCGCAAGAATGGTGGCCGGCAGATTGGGGCCACTACGGCGGCTTGTTCATTCGCTTGGCTTGGCATTCGTCGGGGACTTACCGTACGGCTGATGGCCGCGGCGGCGCCGCCAGCGGCAGCCAACGCTTTGCGCCGCTCAACAGCTGGCCCGACAACGGCAATTTGGACAAAGCACGTCGCCTGCTGTGGCCCATCAAGAAAAAGTACGGCAACA
The DNA here is from genome assembly GCA_040400935.1 of Polaromonas sp. Lineage (GTDB taxonomy): Bacteria > Pseudomonadota > Gammaproteobacteria > Burkholderiales > Burkholderiaceae_C > Polaromonas. Next base: position 15,096 of record JBBAPH010000006.1, on the reverse strand, counting down.
AGATTTCCTGGGCTGACCTGATGATCTTGGCAGGCAACGTGGCCATGGAGACCATGGGCTTCAAGACCTTTGGCTTTTCGGGTGGACGCCAGGACGTGTGGGCGCCAGAAGAAGATATTTACTGGGGCTCAGAGGGCCAGTGGCTGGCGGCCAGCGACCAGGCCAATAGCCGGTACAGCGGAGAGCGAGAGCTCGAAAAGCCGCTGGCTGCCGTGCAAATGGGCTTGATTTACGTGAACCCCGAAGGCCCGGACGGCCGACCCGACCCCGTGGCTTCTGGCCGTGATGTACGGGAGACTTTTGCCCGCATGGGCATGGACGACGCGGAAACAGTTGCTTTGGTGGCGGGCGGCCATACCTTCGGCAAGGCGCACGGCGCGGGTGACGCTAAGCTGGTCGGACCTGAACCCGAGGCTGCGCCCATGGAGGCCATGGGCTTTGGCTGGATCAATCAGCACGGCCAAGGCCACGGCGGCGACACCACCACCAGCGGCATCGAGGGCGCCTGGAAGCCCAACCCGACGCAATGGGACATGGGGTATTTCAAGGTGTTGTTCAAGTATGAGTGGGAACTCGTCAAGAGCCCTGCCGGCGCGCATCAGTGGCGGGCCAAGGATGTTCAGGCCGAAGACATGGTCGTCGATGCGCATGACCCCAGCAAAAGTCACGCGCCGATGATGACCACGGCCGACATGTCCTTGCGCATGGATCCTGCCTACGAAAAAATCTCGCGTCACTTTTTCGCGAACCCAGACGAGTTCGCTGACGCTTATGCCCGTGCCTGGTTCAAGCTCACGCACCGTGACTTGGGCCCGAAGGCGCTGTACGTCGGCCCCGACGTGCCAGCCGAAGACCTGCTCTGGCAAGACCCTTTGCCGCAGCGGACGCATCCTCTGATCGACGCACAAGACGTCATCCAGCTCAAGGCCCAAGTGTTGGCCGGCGGCCTGAGCGTGGCAGAACTGGTGAGTACCGCTTGGGCGTCAGCCTCGACCTTTCGCGGCTCAGACAAACGCGGTGGCGCCAATGGCGCGCGCATCCGGCTGGCGCCGCAAAAGAACTGGCAGGTTAACCAGCCCGAGCAACTTGGCAAGGTGTTGGCTGTGCTGGAAAAAGTGCAACAGGGCTTTAACGACGGGGCAGGCGCGAGCGCCAAGAAAGTGTCGCTGGCTGATTTGATCGTGCTGGCGGGCGACGCGGCAGTAGAGGCGGCCGCCCGCGCCGCAGGGCACGACCTGCGCCTGCCCTTCACGCCAGGCAGGGTCGATGCCTCGCAAGCGCAGACAGATGTGGAAGGCTTTGCGGTCATGGAGCCGCAAGCCGACGGCTTTCGCAACTACCAGCTCAAAAGCTTCAGCCAGCCAGGCGAAAAGCTGCTGGTGGACAAGGCCCAACTGCTCTGCCTCAGCGCCCCTGAGATGGCGGTGCTGGTCGGTGGGCTGCGGGTGTTGGGCGCCAACGTCGGGGGCTCTGCGGACGGTGTTTTCACCTCGCGCGTTGGTCAGCTGACCAATGACTTCTTTGTGAACATCACGGATATGGGCCTGGCCTGGAGCCCCGACAGCGAAAGGGTTGACACCTTTGTGGCCCGCGACAGGAAAACCGGCCAAGTGCAATGGACCGGAACGCGGGTGGACTTGGTGTTTGGCGCGAACTCTCAGCTGCGCGCTTTGTCCGAGGTCTATGCCCAGGACGACAACCACGGCAAGTTTGTCCGCGACTTTGCCAAGGCTTGGACGAAGGTGATGAACCTCGACAGGTTCGAGATCTCCTAAAAAGTTGCAGTAACTAAAAGGCCCGGGACCGAAAGGTTTTCGGGTCTTTTTGCGTCTGCGCTATTTATCCGTTGGCCAAATTTTCCCGGGCGCCGGGGACGTGGGGCAGCACAGCAGCACGCAGTTGCTCTCGTCCTGATCGAAGGGCTTGACCTGCCGCGGTTGGTCAACGTTCGATTCGCCCGCTTGGGGGGGCGTACTGTTCAAAAAAGCGGTTCCTATAACTTTCACCAAGGCGCAGTCACAGGCAGGCAGCAAGCGCGCAAGGGCTTTAGTGAACCCCGCCGCTTTTTTTGAGGGGCCCAGTAAACTCATCAAGTGAGCATGTGGTGCTCATGCTACCTATGGATCTTCCTGCATGAATGAAAGCCTTCTGTCCCAAGTTGCATTGCTAATTACTGCCTGGCTTTTCGGTGGCATGCTGTTGTTTGCCGCGGGCTTTGCTGCGTTCTTATTCAAAGTCTTGCCCGTGACGGAAGCGCGAATGCTTATTCGCCGCGCCTTCCCACCCTTTTACTTGTTTGTGCTGGGCACAGCCACTGCCGCGGCGCTGCTTGCCCTGCCGTCCGATGGCCTGAGCGCCGCGGTGCTAGCACTCATTGCGCTAACCACCGTGCTGGCTCGGCAAATTCTCATGCCGGCCATCAACAGCGCCACGGATCACGGTCAGCGTGCGCGTTTCGTGCGTCTGCACGGCTTGTCGGTGCTGGTGACGCTGGCACACATTGCTGCTGCCGCTGCGGTATTGCTGCGGTTTGTTCGCTGAAACGCCATGCGTTGCAGCGCCTTTTCATTGAGCGCCGGCTCAGATGCAAGGCCGAATTAAGCGACGGCAGGCCCGTGAGCAAGTGCTGGCGCGGGCGGGTCCGGCAAGCGTTGAAGTCGTCGCCTGCGCGTTGTGCACCCGTCCCATCCCCAAAGCCTTGCGTGATGCGCACCATCTGGTGCCGAAGTCGCGTGGCGGTGTTGATACGGTCTGGCTGCACCGTGTCTGCCATCGCCAAGTCCACGCGCTGTTCACGGAAATCGAGCTGGCGCGTCGCTATGCAAGTGCTGAGGCACTGCGCTGTCACCCCGCCATGGCCAGGTTTTTGGCGTGGGTGGGTGACAAGCCACCGGACTTCAACCCGCCCATTCACCGCAGCCGCAGCAAGGGTCTGCGAGAGCTCGGCGTGGTCCTCAACCCCGCAGAACTTAGCTGAACTTCGAAGAGCATGACCGACGAATTGCGGCCCCGCCCCCGCCCCGAGCGCGTGCCTTTGCCCTCGCTGGCCGCGCGCATCTGGCAAGAACTCGCTCGTGCTCCGCATGATCGTCACCACGAGTGGCGCACGCCCGTGCTGGCGACTCAGGGCCTGGGCGGTGAGCCTCAGGCCCGAACTGTCGTTTTGCGAGAGGCCGATGCGGCGAGTGGGACGCTGACGGTCTTTACCGATTCGCGCAGCCCCAAGTGTGCGGAGCTTGCAGCGCAGCCAGCCGCCCAGTTGGTATTTTGGAGCGCGCGCTTGGGCTGGCAACTGCGGGTACCTGTGCGAGCGCTGGTGTTGACAACGGGCGAGGCAGTGGTCGAGGCGTGGTCCCGGGTGCGGCAGTCGCGAGCGGCCGCAGACTATTTGAGTGCCGAGGCGCCGGGCAGCCCCCTGGCGGTCGCGGGCGCGGCGGTTGCGGGTACGGTGAGTGTCGTGTCGTCGCCTGCTTCTGCGGACGCGCACCACTTGGCCGTCTTGCAATTTCAGTCCCGGGACCTCGAATGGCTGGAGTTGCATCGCGACGGCCACCGGCGCGCTCTTATCGGCCGGGCCGGTGATATTCAACTGCTGGTGCCTTGAAATCAAGGTAACAGCAGCCGCCAGTGTTTCTTTTGCAGCCTCCGGTAGGGAACGTTTGATTTTTAGGCCCGCCATTCGATTAAAAATTCACGTGCAGCGCAAAAAATGAACGACCTCACCCCCCAGTACACGCAACTCAACGGCCTCCGAGCATCCATGGAGCTGAGCGGCTTTTGTGTTCTCAGCGCAAGCAGTGTTGCGCAGTGGGCCAATTGCTCAATCGATGAGCTGGGTGATCTCGCTGGTGACTGGGAAGATCTGCCGCCTGACCACCATCTGAAAGACGGCGGCCGTTATCGACGCCGTCGTCACAGCAGCTTTATTTTTGAGAACAAGGCGTTGGCCCCAGTTCCGCACCGACCGCACTGGCAGCCGCTTGATTACAACGCCTTGCACGGGGGGATTGAGCGTTGGTTCGAGCCGGTACTTGAAAAAACCAATCGCAGACCAGCATGGTTGAAGATTCTCAAGGCCCTGGGAGGGACTGCAAGTCTCTTGCGCGGCGTTGAAACGAAGTGGTGTATCGAGACGCACCAATTTCGCATCGACACCGCTGGCGGAATAGGTCGACCCACGCCGGAAGGTGCCCACCGCGATGGTGTTGATTTTGTTGCCGTGTTCATGGTCAACCGCGAAAAAATCAAGGGTGCAGAGACACGCGTCTTTGACGCCAACGGTCGACAGGGTGAGAGGTTCACCCTCACGCAACCGTGGTCAGTGGTGTTGCTCGACGATGCACGCGTGATCCATGAAAGCACGCCAATTCAGCCGTTAGCCGATGGCGGTCACCGCGACACACTGGTCATAACCCTGCGTGCAGACCGCTTCCAAGACCCAGTTCGGTGAAATTTTCCACCAGCGGTGAATGAAGTCAGCACTGAGCCTTTTGGTCATGGCCCGGTCGGGACCCCGGCTCTTCGTCCTCTGCGGGATCTTTTTGGACATGGTGGGCCAGGCTGTTGCGAATGAACTGTTTTTCGTAGTGCCGATTGCGCCGGTTTTTCTTGGCTGAGGATCGCTGACCGTAGCGCTTGTCCACGACCAGTTCGTCAAGGTGGTTCAGGTCGCCTAAGTCTTTGATTGCTTGGCTCGAGTTGCGCAGCGTCATGGTCTGACGGGGCGGTTGGGTGCGGGGGGCAGTGGTAGGCCCTCGGCAATCGCTACCTGCTCCAGGGCCGCCTCGAACAGCATGCGCGCAGCGCCAGCGACACGCTGCAAATAAGCGTGCAATCGGGCGTCGGCTTCGCTCCGATTGGCACACTCCGAGCTGTAAGTTTCAAAGGTGGAAATTTGTAGCAGCAACTCCGCCAAGTGGCTGGGGCATTCGCAAGCCATCTCTGACTTCAGCCCCGCAAACTCCGTCAATGCCAGGTCATCAAAGCGGGGCGCAGATACGTGATGGCTGGATTGGCCTAAGGCATCGGTGCCCGCAGGCGCTACGGAACTGAAGGCTTTGTCGGCCGATGCAGCGCTGCGTTTTAACGACGACAGCCACTGATACAAGGATTCATCGTCTGCCGGCTCGTGAAACACCGCAACGCCAGCGTCGAGCAACTCTGCACGCCCAGCAGCACTGGTAAAGCGGTACGACGCAGCCGCTAGTTGTGCGCGCCATGCACCTTGAGCTATGCGCAGCTCTTGCAGCGCGCCAGTTTGTAGGCTCGAGGCTTGCCAAAGTAAAAAATCGACGCTTGGCCCATTTGACGGCTGGGCTGCTTGCGCTGCTTGGGCCAATGAATCAAAGACGGCGACGCAGTGCAAAACCAGCCCCGTATTTTTACGCCTCGCTAATCGCTGCACGCGAGTTGCCAGAGCTTGCCCCACCACGACGATGCGCAGGGCGGTTGGCTGGGGTGCCCGGTCACTGCTGATATTTGGGCCCCCGAATGTGGGGATGGTCATCAGCCCACGCAATTGCTCGACGTTCTGCGCTGCCAGCACGCCTATGGCGTGGCCCTGCTCGGTAAGTCTGCGGAGCAACGTCACGCGTTCAACGTCCGCGGTGGAGTAAAGCCTATGACCAGACGCTGCGGTGGTGGGTTGCACGGCTTGGTAGCGCTGTTCCCAAACACGCAAGGTGGCCACCGGCATACCGGCCATGCGCGCAACTGCACCGCTGCGAAAAAACGGCTGCTTCGAAGCCAAGAGCGGTGTTGAGAGTGGATCAGGTTGAGCTTCTGTCATAGATGTTTGAGTTGGATATGAGTTGATTATTGCTTAGATATTGAACTTGGCAGCGATTTTGAGTTGCTAAATTTTAAGGTTGAGCTATATTGCGGGTTCGATTTCAACTCAGTCATGTTCGCCTACCGACCGATTGATGGACATAAATCAACGAAACGCCAAGACCGCAAGCCCTTGTCAGTTCGTACCAATTGACCTCGGCTTGTTTTTAAAACGGAATTTTCATGGACAACACTCGACGCACCTTCTTCATGACGCTGGCCGCCGGCGGCTCTCTGCTCACCACTGCGGCTTATGGCCAAGCCATGGTGGACGAAAAGAATCCGCAATCTGTGGCCCTAGGCTACGTGGCCGATGCGACGAAGGCTGACAGCAAAAAGTTTCCCAAATACGCGGCAGGGCAAGTTTGTGCAAACTGTGCCTTGTTCATAGGCAAGGCCACTGATGCAGCTGGCGGTTGCCCGCTGTTTGCAGGTAAACAAGTCTCCGGCAAAGGTTGGTGCAGCGCTTGGGCCAAAAAGGGCTGATAGTGACCAAGGCGGCTGTTGCATCGGGTGCAGGGCAGGGCGATGTTGTTCGCCCAAACCTCGGCCTTCAGACGTCTGGCCAACATCTGCCCGCGCACGTGTTGGCCGACCTGCGCACCGACCATGCTGGCGAAGTGGGCGCAGTCTGCATCTACCAAGGGGTGTTGCGCTTTGCCCGGGATCCCGCCTTGATCGCATTTGCTCAGCACCACCTGACAACAGAGCAACATCATTTGCAGCAGATTCAGGCTTGGTTGCCGTCTGCCCACTTCAGCCGCCTGCTGCCCTTGTGGCGTTTGGCCGGTTTTCTGACGGGCGCACTGCCAGCCCTGCTAGGTCCCAAAGCGGTTTACGCCACGATTGAAGCGGTCGAAACCTTCGTAGACCAACATTACGCCGAGCAAATAGACGCGTTGGTTGGGCAGCCGGCACTCGGTTCGTTGCGCCAGACCCTGTTGGACTGCCAAGCTGACGAGGTCGCTCACCGCGATGAGGCCGCTCGCGCTCTCGGGCCGGGTCGTTACGGTATCGCTCTGCGGGCTTGGTGCGCCCTGGTCAGTGCAGGCTCACGCAGGGCCGTGGCGGTTTGTCGCTATCTCTAGATTGCCCCAGCATGACCGCCATTACCGCTGAGATCGAACGCTTCAACCGGCTGAGCGCCACCTGGCGGGACAGCCGTGGACCGATGCGGCCCTTGCACGTGGTCAATGCCTTGCGGCTGGACTATGTGGTCGCCCAAATAGCAGCGCACCTGGGGCGCGAGCCTGGCAATGCGCTGGTCGGGTTGCGCGTTCTTGATGTCGGCTGCGGCGGCGGCTTGCTGTCCGAAGCCTTGGCCCAGCGGGGCGCCCACGTGGTGGGTGTTGACGCTTCGCCAGGCAATTTGGCTGCCGCGCGTCTGCACGCGGCAGCGCAGAAGGTCACGGTGGACTACCGGTTTGTTTTTTTGCAGGGAAATCATGTCTGAAAAAGTAGCTTTAAAGTTAAGAAACAAGTTGTTCCGCATTTATGTATTGTGGGCTACATGTTTCGTTGTCATTTTTTGCGGAATTACCGCATTATGGGTATTTTTGGATGCGGTAAAAATCAACAACTAAGGTGCGGTGACTGTAAAAAAATTTCGAGTTAGTTATTTATCAATTTTATGACAATAATCAGGAGTCCCGATGCGAACCCAAGCAGTAAAAAGCTACTGGAAATACCTGCCCGATTTCAGCTGGAGTCACATGCTCCTCAGAATTCCATTGGCAGTTGTTTTTATCACGCAAGGGTTGAATAAGTTACCGTTTGATCCGGCGGTAGGCGCTGCCTTTAATATACCCAAATTAGTTTGGTGGGTGGTGACCTTTGGTGAGATCTCTGCGGGTGCCGGATTGTTAATTGGGGGGCTTGCATCATTCAAAAAAATCAGCGCGATTCCGTTCGTTGCGGAGATTGGCGATTTGATCACAAGGGTCAGTGGCATCACGATCTGCTCGATCTCTACCGGTATTATCTGGATAGTGACCAAGCCCGAGAGCCTCACAAGTGTCATACTGAATGACAACTTGCATGTCTTCTTGTGGGTGGGGGGGCTTTACTTTGCATTAAGGGGAAACTGGGTGGTCGCAACCACCATGAAAAAACAAATGTGACCGCCATTTGGTCAGCATTAGTCCTCGCACCGACATCTCCCGGGGCCTGTTGAGGGGTTGCACCCTGCATTGGGGCAGCTCACTCTTGGCCGAGCTGACCCGGACTTCACCCGCTGAGGTCGCTTTTACGGCGGCGCACCCCGCTTTTGCCGCCACGTCATTAGCGGCAACCGCAACCTTCGGCGTTGCGGCCGGACTTGATTTTGAAAGCTTCCCCATGACTGCAATCGTTCTCATCACTGGCGCCAGCGGCGGCATCGGGCGAGCCTTGGCTAGCCACTTTCACAGCCAAGGGATGCGGGTCGCCGCCGTTGGACGTGATGCGGACCGCCTTACTGACGTCGACGCAGCCGTCCGCATCGCCGCAGACGTCACCACCCCTGATGGCGCGGCGCAAACCTTGCTCACTTGCCAAGAGGTACTCGGCGGCGCACCGTCATTGCTTGCGCACTGCGTGGGCAGCACCCTGATCGCGCCCTTGCATCGCACTCGCACCGATGCTTACCGCGAGGTGATGCGCATTAACCTCGACAGCGCGGTTTTCATGCTTCAGGCCTTCATCACCGCGCTGGCGGGTGGCCCCGGTGCCGCTGTCCTGGCCAGCTCGGTGGTGGCCCGCATTGGCGTGGCTAACCACGAAGCCATTGCCGCCGCCAAAGGGGGTGTCGAGGCCTTGGTGCGCAGTGCCGCGGCCACTTATGCGGCACAAGGGCTGCGCGTCAATGCGGTCGCCCCCGGCCTGACCGACACGCCCATGACTGCCAATATGCTCAAGCTGCCCGCCATGCGGGAGGGGGCGGCGCGTCAGTACCCGTTGGGCGGGGTTCAGTCGGCCGACCAGGTGGCCGACGTGATGGCCTTCTTGCTGAGCGAGGCTGCGTCTCGCCTGACGGGCCAGATCATTTCGGTGGACGGTGGCTTCACCACGATCCGGCCTTTGGTGCGCTAAGCCTACTGCAAAGCCACCAGGGCAAATTACCGTAAAACCCGCGTAACGAAACGAGCCAGTCACGCAAAACATGACGTGACAGCCCGTCAGCGGGCGAATCGAACAGGACTTTGTCGGTGTGCTTTCTTAATCGCCATCGTCGCTTAGGTTCCTCGGGTCTGGCTAAATAAAGTCTTGCAGAGAGGCGATCTGTGTTACTGTGGGCCGGTGGTCGCCTATTTCGGCGGCTATTTTGCGTGCGTTTTTAGGCTCCATATATGTTCTCTTTTTTGAAATTTTTCTTCATAATTTTCCGCGGCGGATGGAATATTGTTAATCCCAATATTAATCCCCTGCGTAGTGCGCCACCGCACATCAAGTATTTCGCCAGTATCTTGTTGGGTTGTTTCTGGAGTTTGGCGTTTGGGCTTTACACTGCTCAATTCTTTTTCATCGGCCTCAATATGTTTGCGCACATCGGCGTCATCAGCATGGTCTTTGCGACCTGGTACACATTTCGACATTTTCGGAAAACCTACGGATCGGTCCCTTATCCGCTGATGCGTGACCCTAATTTCAGCCCGAAGTGCTACGAGATGACCGAAAGTGAAAAACTAGCCAGCGCAGAGCGAGCCGACAAACTATTGGCATTGAATAAGATTGTTTCAGTCTGACGGAAAACCGCTTCCACGTCGCCCTCGCGGCCAAAACGGCTGTCGTTATAGCCGCCGAGGAGCGTAGTGAAGCTGATAGAGCGCAAGTTATTGTTCGGTGAATTGGGCCGACCTAACGTCGGCGCGGGTGGCTATGCAACCGGTCATCTGCGCTGATCGTCGTCAAGGTTTCAAGCCGGCGCGCGCCGAAGCCGGGCTGGCGGTCAAGGGGTTAAAGCGGCAGTCGAGCAGCGCAGCGTCCTGCCCGATTACCCTAGCACGCACCTGCGCCGGGCTGAGAGCAACGCCCGCGGCGTGAGCTGGCTCGCAAGGCTGAAAAAACGGGATACCCCCAATGTGGAGGCTACGAAACCTACGAAACCGAGTTTTGTCGGTTTCACAGCCCACCGACAGCGCTTAGGCCAGGCGCTGCATCAGGGCTCGCTGGTTCTGACGTGCATCTCCGACCACACGAAAGTGTCGGCAGAGGCTAACAAGCGCCGGCCGTGTTCAAGTTGAGCTTTAGTTCAGTCTTTGACTTTCGCGAGGATTTCGAGCCAGTCGTTCCAACTGCCTGACGCGAGCTCCGGGAAGTCGATTTCCCCAGCCTGCACTCGTGAGAGGTCTCGCGAGAAGAACAAGCGGTCGCGCCAGATGTGCAGCGCGGCGGGGAATTGCGGCCCCGTGATGTCCCCGTGGCGGTGGCAATCAATCGGATGCTCTTCGAGGCACAGCAGCACGCAGTTGGCCACGTCTTGGTCGAAGGGCTGGAGCGTCTCAATGCCGCCAGCCGTGACGTGGCCTCGCCCGCCGAGCAGGTGGCCCATGCGCATATAACGCGGCTGGTTCGACTTCGGCTCGCCCTTCTGGGGCTGCATCAATGCCTCTAACTGGCGCGCACCGAAGCCTGGGATGCGGCTTATGGGTTTAAAGCGGCAGTCGAGCAGCACCGCGTCGAGCGCCAGCACGATCTCGCGCACGCGCGCGGGGGCAAGATTTTGATAGCCGAGCGTGTAAATCACAGTTCAGGTTCCCCGATCGTTTGCTGGGCATTAAGAGCGGGAGCCCTTTAAAGCTTGTAGGCGTTTTGCTAAATGCCCTAGCGACGAAAAAGTGGAAACTTGCTTAACGATTGCCCGGGTTTTCGAGTTGACCTTGCTTCGTGCGCGCTCATACTTGCAACTAAGGCGACTGGATGCCCTCTATGAACGGCAGTTGCCGGGACTTATTTGTTGTCGAGTTACCTCAAGGAAAGCTCGTCCGGAAGAAACACCCCAGTTTTTCGGACTGTGAGGGGCAGCGAAGGCAAAACGGGGGTACAGACGGGGGTGTAAATCGGCGCGGGTTACAAGGCTTCTTTCGAGCGGTTTCACACGACCAACAACTCAGATCAAAAGCCTTTGAGCAGAAATGCTCAAAGGCTTTTTTCTTGGTCGTTGCTGTTTTGACTGGAGCGGCAACTGCGGTGGCTTGGTCGGCCTGCTCATCCGATCTGATCGCGGAAGCGGCTCGACGGCATCTTCTGCGTGAATTGTTAACGCCAACACATGAATGTGGACGGCCGTACACAGTAATTCCGGCCTGAAGCTCTCATCCTAACTGTCGTTTTCCGAAGTTTGCTGTGGGATTCGTGTGGCCCAGGCCGACGGTAAATCACCACATCCCTGAAGCGAACCACCTGTCGTTTCCCCTCTGCCAGAGCTCACAACAGCGCTGGAAATTGACACGTGGACGGCTCAGGACATCAGGTGAATAGGCCTAGCTTTTGTTATCCACCCGACCGCTAAAGATCGGGGGTCAATTACGGCTGAGCTTTATCTATTCTTAACTTTTTTGGAGGTGACGTTCTATATCCTTTGACTTTTAGATTAACTTTTCAAAGAAAACAAGTCTTAAAGTTTAAGAAATATTGTAAAAATGACTAAAACCATCCTGACCAAAGCCGCTCGTTCTACAACCTCAGTTGAGCGATCTAACGATAAACCGCAGGTCGTTGCCGCGGCAGACGGTTCCAAGCCTCAAGGCGAAGCCTACACAGCAGTTGCCGAGGCTGGGATGTCTTACAAGCTGGTGGATGAGGTAACGGGCAAGCCCGCCAAACCTAAGAAGGTCAGCCGTGATGGCAAGAAATTGGCGATTGAGCTGGAGGATGGACAAAGTATTGAGATTCTGGAGTTTTTTGACGGCGCATTTGATCCGGCTCTAGATTTTTCATTTTCAACCGGTTTAGATGCGCCCATCGAGACCATTGAATCAACGTTTGCAGGCTATTCTGCCTCCTCCGTGCAGGGCAGCCAGCTGATCTGGTCAGACTCGGTTGACCTCGCCGCATTTCCGCTACTCCCCGCTGTTGCCGGCGCGGGCTTCCCAGGGTTAGGGCTTATCGCGGTCGGGGCCGGGTTCGTCGCGATGGACTCGAGTGCATCAGTCATCAGCGCAGCTCTTCAGAAAATAGAAGCTTACAACGGTGGCAATGGTTCGACGCCAGCAGCGCCAACGATTGAAGACTACGCCAATGCTGGCGTTAGCGGTGTAAATGCAAACAACTTGGCTGCCGTCAATGCCCAAGTTCTCAAGCAAGAGCCAGGCGGTGCTGACACAGTGCAAGAAGTCCAGGCCTTGGTTGCTTCAGCTAACGCAGCAATTCAAAAGATTGAGGACTACAACAACGGCGACGGCACCACCCCATCGGCGCCAACCATCGATGACTATGCAGATGCGGGCATCACCGGTGTGACTCCCGCAAACCTTGCGGCGGTCAATGCGAATGTATTGGCTCAGACAAAAGGCGGAGCAAATACCCAACCTGCCGTGCAGGCGTTAGTCGCGGTAGCGAATTCCGCTATCCAGCATATTGAGAACTACAACAATGGGGACGGTATCAGTCCGGCCGCGTTGATCGTGGCTGACTATATTGCCGCCGGTGTTACGGGGGTGACGTCCGACAATTTGGCCGCGGTCAACGCCCAGGTGCTCAAGCAAGCGACAGGCGGTGCGGATACGACGGCTGAGGTTCAAGCGCTGGTCACTACGGCCAGTGCAGCGATCCAAAAGATCGAGAACTACAACAAGGGCGACGGCGTGACACCCGCAGCGCTGACCGTGGACGACTACAAAAACGCCGGGATCACAGGCGTAACGCCAGAGAACCTTGCGCCGACCAACGCCAAGATTCTTGGCCTCTTGCCTGGCGAAGCAGATAGTCAGCCAAAGATCCAAAAACTGGTCACCACGACGGTAGAGGCCTCGGCCAAGATTGAAGCCTACAACAATGGCGACGGCGTGACGCCTGCGGCCCTGACGGTATCGGACTATGTGGCTGCGGGTATCACGGGTGTGACGACGCAGAACTTGGCAGCGGTGAACGCGCAAGTGCTCAAACAAGTGCCAGGCGGCGCTGACACGGCGCCTGAAGTGCAGGCATTGGTGACGGCGGCCAACCAGGCGCTGGCCCTGATTGAGGCGTACAACAACGGCAATGGCACGGCGCCTGCAGCTCCGACGCTGCAAAACTACGTTGACGCAGGCATCACTGGCGTTACGGCAGATAACTGGGCAGCAGTCAACGCACAAGTGCTCAAGCAAGTGCCGGGCGGTGCGGACACTGCCCCTGAAGTGCAGGCCCTCGTGACAGCGGCCAACACCGCGATCCAGAAGATCGAGAACTACAACAACGGCAACGGCGTGACGCCAGCAGCGCTGACCACCGACGACTACAAAGACGCTGGTGTGACCGGCGTAACGACAGACAACCTTCCAGCGGTTAACGCGCAGGTGTTGGCCCAAACGACCGGCGGTGCAGACAATCAGCCGGCAGTGCAGGCGCTGGTAGGCGCAGCGATGAACGCGATTCAGAAGATCGAGAACTACAACAACGGCAACGGCGTGACGCCAGCGGCGTTGGTGGTTGCCGACTACGTCGCTGCAGGCGTGACAGGTGTCACGAGCGACAACTTGGCAGCGGTCAACGCGCAGGTGCTCAAGCAAGCTGCAGGCGGTGCGGATACGGTCGCAGAAGTTCAAGCCTTGGTGACAACTGCCAACACCGCGATTCAAAAGATCGAGAACTACAACAACGGCGACGGCACGACTCCAGCGCCGTTGACCGTGGACGACTACAAAGACGCCGGCGTGACCGGTGTCACGGCTGATAACGTGACAGCTGTCAATGCCAAAATTTTGACGCTGCCGCAAGGCGGAGCAGATACCCAGCCTGAAATTCAAAACCAGGTTAGCGCGACAGCAGACGCCCTGACCAAGGTCGAAGCTTACAACAACGGCAACGGCACAACGCCAGCGGCGTTGACCGTATCAGACTACGTGGCAGCTGGCATCACTGGCGTGACGACAGACAACCTAGCGGCAGTCAACGCGCAAGTGCTCAAGCAAGTGCCCGGCGGTGCTGACACGGCGCCTGAAGTGCAGGCATTGGTGGCAACGGCCAATCAGGCGCTGGCCCTGATCGAGGCTTACAACAATGGCACAACGCCAGCAGCTCCGACGCTGCAGAACTACGTTGACGCAGGCATCACTGGCGTTACGGCAGAAAATCTGTCCGCAGTCAACGCGCAAGTGCTCAAGCAAGTGCCGGGCGGTGCCGACGCGGCCCCTGAAGTGCAGTTGCTGGTGGCTGCGGCCAACACCGCGCTGCAAAAGATCGAGAACTACAACAACGGCAATGGCACAACGCCAGCCGCACTTGCAACCGACGACTACAAAGACGCTGGCGTGACGGGCGTCACCACAGAAAACCTAGCTGCAGTCAATGCGCAAGTGCTCAAGCAAGCCACGGGCGGCGCTGACACTGTCCCTGAAGTGCAGGCGCTGGTGACGGCAGCGAACCAGGCGCTGGCCCTGATCGAGGCTTACAACAACGGCAACGGCACAACGCCAGCAGCTCCTACGCTGCAGAACTACGTTGATGCAGGCATCACCGGCGTGACGGCAGACAACCTGGCAGCGGTGAACGGCCAGGTGCTCAAGCAAGCTGCGGGCGGCGCTGACACTGTCCCTGAAGTGCAGGCGCTGGTGACGGCAGCGAACCAGGCGCTGGCCCTGATCGAGGCTTACAACAACGGCAACGGCACAACGCCAGCAGCTCCTACGCTGCAGAACTACGTTGATGCAGGCATCACCGGCGTGACGGCAGACAACCTGGCAGCGGTGAACGGCCAGGTGCTCAAGCAAGCTGCGGGCGGTGCTGACACGGCGCCTGAAGTGCAGGCTTTGGTAACGGCGGCCAATCAAGCGCTGGCCAAGATCGAAAACTACAACAACGGCAACGGTACAACGCCAGCGGCGCTGACAGTGGTCGACTATAAAGATGCTGGCGTGACAGGCGTCACCCCGGACAACCTAGCGGCAGTCAACGCGCAAGTGCTCAAGCAAGTGCCAGCTGGTGCTGACACAACTCCAGAAGTGCAGGCCTTGGTGGCAGCAGCCAACCAGGCGCTGGCCAAGCTCGAAGCCTACAACAACGGCAACGGTACAACGCCAGCGGTGTTGACAGTGGACGACTACAAAGACGCTGGCGTGACAGGTGTTACCCCGGACAACTTGGCGGCAG
>JBBAPH010000005.1:0-169606 GCA_040400935.1 Polaromonas sp. | reverse complement strand
TTGGTGCCGCGCAGCAAGATGCCGACGTTGTCGCCAGCCTGGCCTTGGTCCAGCAGCTTGCGGAACATTTCCACGCCGGTGCAGATGGTTTTTTGCGTGTCAGCGATACCAACGATTTCGATCTCTTCGCCGACTTTGACAATACCGCGCTCAATACGGCCGGTCACGACGGTGCCGCGACCGGAGATGGAGAACACGTCTTCCACAGGCATCAGGAAGGCACCGTCAACAGCGCGCTCTGGCAGGGGAATGTAGGTGTCCAGGGCTTCGGCCAGCTTCATGATGGCTTCTTCGCCCAGCGGGCCCTTGTCGCCTTCCATGGCGAGCTTGGCAGAGCCGTGGATGATGGGGGTGGCGTCGCCTGGGAAGTCGTACTTGTCCAGCAGCTCGCGCACTTCCATCTCGACCAGCTCGAGCAATTCGGCATCGTCGACCATGTCGCACTTGTTCAGGAACACGATGATGTAAGGAACACCCACCTGGCGAGCCAGCAGGATGTGCTCACGGGTCTGAGGCATAGGGCCGTCAGCAGCGGAGCAAACCAAAATCGCGCCGTCCATCTGGGCAGCACCCGTGATCATGTTCTTCACATAGTCAGCGTGGCCTGGGCAGTCAACGTGCGCGTAGTGGCGGTTGGCCGTTTCGTACTCGACGTGGGCGGTGTTGATGGTGATGCCGCGGGCCTTTTCTTCAGGTGCTGCGTCAATTTGGTCGTAACCCTTGGCGGTGCCGCCGAACTTGGCTGCCAGCACGGTCGTGATAGCGGCTGTCAGGGTGGTCTTGCCATGGTCCACATGACCGATGGTGCCCACGTTGACGTGCGGTTTTGTCCGCGTGAATTTCTCTTTTGCCATTTATTCAACTCCGAAAAGTGACGAAACCATCTAACGACCGGTCAAGTGACGCACTAGAAAACGCAGCGCCACCGACGCAAAAAATTGGTGCCCATTGCGGGAATCGGACCCGCGACCTCTCCCTTACCAAGGGAGTGCTCTACCACTGAGCCAAATGGGCTTTCAAAGTAACCAATATCTCGACAAGCTCTGCAAAAACCGACCCACACCAAGGCATGGAGCGGGAGACGGGAATCGAACCCGCGTCATTAGCTTGGAAGGCTAGGGTTCTACCATTGAACTACTCCCGCAGCTCTGCAACTCACCATCAGTCAACTGACTATCACCTGAACCGCCAGACCTTCACCAACAACTGCTGCGCAGCCAGCTGTTGAGCAAAAAGAGCCAGTGGTGGATGGGGCTGGATTCGAACCAGCGTAGGCGTTAGCCAACAGATTTACAGTCTGCCCCCTTTAGCCACTCGGGCACCCATCCTTCAGCGAACCACGGATTATGCCATGGATTTATGTCGGCGGGCTACCAAAGGATGGGTTTCTGGCCGTGCATGGTCAACCATTGGTTGGCGGCACTAAAGTGGCCGCAACCTAAAAAGGGCTGGGGCGGGCGGCGCGCCGACAGGGGCGAGGGGTGGTTGGCCGTGAGCATCAAATGGTGCGGCGGCACCAAGTGCGCCAGGGCCTGCGCATGGGCACCCCACAACATGAAGACCGTCGGCCGAGCCTGGGCCGCTATCGCCTCAACAATTTGAATAGTGAGCGCTTCCCAACCCTGCTTCGCATGGCTGGCGGGCTGTCCGGCTTCTACCGTGAGGCAGGTATTGAGCAGCAACACGCCTTGGCGGGCCCAAGCTTCCAGGCTGTCCTGCGGCCCAGCACCGGCGCTTGGGCCCAGGTCGCGGGCGCGTTCGGCCAAAATGTTGCGCAGGCTAGGCGGGACTTTGCAGCCCGCAGGCACTGAAAAGGCCAGCCCCTGGGCCTGACCCGGACCGTGGTACGGGTCCTGCCCGAGGATGACGACGCGCACTTCTTCCGGCGGCGTGAGCGCCAAGGCGCGAAAAGGCTGAGGCGGATAAACCACCGCGCCAGCCGCCAAGCGGTGGCTCAGAAATTGACCCAACTGCAGCCCGGTCGGACTTTGCAAGAAAGACTGGATCAAGGTTTGCCAACCCGGCGCCACGGCCCAAGCTTGCGGCTCCCAAGCAGCTAACGAGGCGGCGGGGAGTCCCGACGGCTCAGGCAGGTCTAGCGAGGCCTGCGCTGGCGGGGGCACGGACTGGCGCATGTCAGCTCAAGCACTGCTATTGCTTGCCCCAAGCTCAAGCAAACAAATCGGCCAGGGCCTGGCCCGGGTCTTCGGCCCGCATGAAGGCTTCGCCCACCAAGAAGGCATGCACCTTGGCTTGGCGCATGCGCTGCACATCAGATGGGGTGGCAATGCCCGACTCGGTGATGAGTACGCGGTCAGCGGGTACGGCCGGCAGCAGGCCGATGGTGGTGTCCAGCGTGACCTCAAAGGTCTTGAGGTTGCGGTTGTTGATGCCCAGCAAAGGGGTTTTCAGCAGCAAAGCGCGGTCCAGCTCGGCGCGGTCGTGCACTTCGACCAGCACGGCCATGTCCAGCGCATGGGCCTGGGCTTCCAGGTCTTTCATTTGCGCGTCGTCCAGGCAGGCGGCGATCAGCAAGATGCAGTCAGCGCCCATGGCGCGGGCTTCATAGACTTGGTAGGCGTCGACCATGAAGTCTTTGCGCAAAACAGGCAAATCACACGATGCGCGGGCTTGCTTGAGGTGGTCCACACTGCCTTGGAAAAACTGTTGGTCCGTCAGCACCGACAAGCAGGCCGCGCCGTGCTCGGCGTAGCTCTGGGCAATGTCAGCCGGAATAAAGTCGGCGCGCAGCAGGCCCTTGGACGGGCTGGCTTTTTTGACTTCTGCAATCACGGCGGGCAGCCCGGCCGCCAGCTTGGCACGCAGCGCGCCTTCAAAGTCGCGGGTGAGCATGCGCGACTCGGCGTCGGCGCGCATGGCGGCCAGTGGTTTGCGCTTGAGGGCCGCAGCCACTTCCTGGCGTTTGACGGCGATGATTTTGTTGAGAATGTCGGCCATGGCTTGTCCGGTAAGAGGATCGCTAAAAAATTCAGGTGGTGGCAGCTTGCGTGACCGCGACCAACTCATTGAGCTTGCGGCGCGCGGCACCCGAGGCCACCGCCTCGCGCGCCAGCACCAAGCCTGCTGCGATCGAGTCGCAGCGGTTCGCCGCGTACAGCGCCGCGCCAGCGTTGAGCAACACGATGTCGCTGGCTGCGCCGGGTGCGCCGTCCAGCACGCTTTCGAGCAAGGCGCGGGATTGTTCGGGCGTGTCCACCCGCAGCGCACGCTGGCCGGCCATGGGCAGTCCAAAGTCTTCGGGGTGAATTTCGTACTCGGTGATCTCACCGTTTTTCAACTCACCGACCACGGTGGCCGCGCCCAGGCTGATCTCGTCCATGCCGTCTTTGCCATACACCACCAGCGCATGCTCGGCGCCCAGGCGCTGCAGGGCGCGGACCTGAATGCCGACCAAGTCCGAATGAAAAACACCCATCAGGATGTTGGGCGCGCCGGCCGGGTTGGTGAGCGGGCCCAAGATATTAAAGATGGTGCGCACACCCAGCTCTTTGCGAATAGGCGCGACGTTTTTCATGGCCGGGTGGTGGTTGGGGGCGAACATGAAACCCACGCCCACTTCGTCTAGGCAGCGGGCAATGGCCGCTGGCGACAGGTTGATGTTCACGCCCAGGGATTCCAGCACATCGGCGCTGCCAGACTTGCTGCTCACGCTGCGCCCACCATGCTTGCTGACCTTGGCGCCTGCTGCGGCCGCTACAAACATGGCGCAAGTGGAAATATTGAAGGTATGCGAGCCGTCCCCCCCCGTGCCCACGATGTCCACCAAGTGCGTGGTGTCGCTGACCTGCACCTTGGTGGAAAACTCGCGCATCACTTGCGCTGCAGCCGTGATCTCGCCAATGGTTTCTTTCTTGACGCGCAAGCCCGTGATCAGCGCCGCCATCATGACGGGCGACATTTCGCCACTCATGATCAGGCGCATGATGTGCAGCATCTCGTCGTGAAAAATCTCCCGGTGTTCGATGGTGCGCTGCAAGGCTTCTTGGGGCGAAATGTGGTGGCGTTGGGTCATGGTCACTTCCGGGATGCCTGCTGGAGAAAGTTGTTCAGCATGGCATGGCCATGCTCGGTCAAGATGCTTTCAGGGTGGAATTGCACGCCCTCGATCGGCAAGGTCTTGTGACGCACGCCCATGATCTCACCGTCCTCGGTCCAGGCGGTGATCTCTAGTTCAGGCGGGCAACTAGCGCGCTCAATCGCCAGCGAGTGATAGCGGTTGACGGTGAACTGCGCCGGCAAGTCGGCAAACACACCCTGCTGGGTGGTGGTGATCACACTGGTTTTGCCGTGCATCAGCTCTTGCGCGCGAACGATGCGCCCGCCCAGCGCCGCGCCAATCGCCTGGTGACCCAGGCAAACACCCAAAATCGGCAGCTTGCCCGCGAAATGCTGGATGGCCGCTACCGAAATGCCGGCTTCGGCTGGCGAGCAGGGGCCGGGTGAAATCACCAGCAAATCGGGCGGCCGGTCGGCAATGTCCTGCACCGTGACTTCGTCGTTGAGCAAGACCTCCACCTCAGCGCCCAACTCGCCAAAGTACTGGACGATGTTGTAGGTGAACGAGTCGTAGTTGTCGATCATCAGGAGCTTGGTTTTACGCATGGTGCTCACTCCAGCCCTTCTTCCACCAGCTCGCTGGCGCGCAGCAAGGCACGCGCCTTGGCTTCGGTTTCTTTCCACTCCAGCTCGGGCACCGAGTCGGCCACCACGCCAGCTGCTGCTTGCACATACAGCGTCTGGTCCTTGATGATGCCGGTGCGAATCGCAATGGCCACATCCATGTCGCCCGCGTAGCTCAGGTAGCCGCAAGCGCCGCCGTAAATACCGCGCTTGGTGGGCTCGAGCTGGTCGATCAACTCCATCGCGTGCACCTTGGGTGCGCCGGTCAGCGTGCCCGCCGGGAAGGTGGCTTTGAGCACGTCCATATTGCTCATGCCGTCTTTGAGCACGCCTTCGACGTTGCTGACGATGTGCATCACATGGCTGTAACGCTCTACTGAAAAAGCTTCAGTGACCTTGACCGAACCGGTCTTGGCAATGCGGCCAATGTCGTTGCGCGCCAAGTCGATCAACATGACGTGTTCGGCGCGCTCCTTGGGGTCATTGATCAGCTCTTGCTCCACGGCCTTGTCGGCTTCGGGCGAGGCGGCACGTGGCCGCGTGCCGGCCAAAGGGCGGATGGTGATTTTCTGGCTGGGCACGCCGTCGACCACTGCTTTTTCCTGCCGCACCAAAATTTCCGGCGAGGCACCGACCACGTGGAAATCCCCGAAGTTGTAGAAATACATGTAGGGGCTGGGGTTGAGCGAACGCAGCGCGCGGTAAAGCGACAGCGGTGACTCGGTGTAGCGCTTCTTGATGCGCTGGCCAACTTGCACTTGCATGAAGTCGCCTGCGGCAATCAGATCCTTGGCGCGGTTGACCGCCGCCAAATAATCAGCCTTGGCGAAGTCACGCTCGGCTGGGTAACCCTGGCTGGGCTTGACCACCGGCGCGCTGACCGAGTACTGCAGCTGCTCTTTCAGGCTGCGCAGCCGCTTCTTGGCATTGGCATAGGCCTCGGGCTGCGCCGGGTCGGCATAGACCATCAGGTACAGCTTGCCCGAGAGGTTGTCGATAACGGCCAACTCCTCGCATTGCAGCAGCAGAATGTCCGGGCAACCCAGGGTGTCGGGCGGGCAGCTGGCCTGTAACTTCTTCTCGATGTGCCGCACCGTGTCGTAGCCAAAGTAGCCCGCCAAGCCGCCGCAAAAGCGCGGCATGCCGGGGCGCAGGGCGACCTTGAAGCGCTGCTGGTAGGCCGCGATGAAGTCCAGCGGATTGAGCTTTGATGTCTCCACCACTTGACCGTCGGTGACCACTTCGGTCACCGCAGAAAGGCCAAACCCGCTGGCCCGCACATGCGTGCGCGCAGGAAGTCCGATGAAGCTGTAGCGGCCAAAGCGCTCACCACCGACCACCGATTCAAGCAAGAAGCTGTATTTGCCGCCGTCCTTGCTGAAGGCCAGCTTGAGGTACAGGGACAGCGGGGTTTCCAGGTCGGCAAAGGCTTCGACCAGCAAGGGAATGCGGTTAAAGCCTTGCTGGGCCAGGCTTTTGAATTCGAGTTCAGAAATCACGACGGGGGTCCTTTTGCAGGCTGGGCTTGCGGCATGCACCGCTGCCAGTCACTCAGGGCTTGCGCAGAAGGCAGGCCGGGAGCAGCAGCAAGCGCTGCCGCGTTTCATTCAGTGCGCACTGTGGGGACCACCCGAGTACTTGTCAAAAAGGACTCCAGGGCAAGCGCCGCTCAGTGCCGCGAGGCTGGGCAGCGACGCCAGGGCCAGGCTCCCCGGTCGCCAGAACCTGTCTGAATGAGACGATGAATGAACATGACCAAAGTGTAGCAAAGGGCCTGAGCCCCTCTGGCCCTTAGCCCGAGCGTGGCGGCAATGCCAGCGAAGCCAGTGAGTCGATGTAAGCATCGGCATCGACGGTTTGAACCGGCTCGCCATGGTTGTAGCCATAGGTCACCAAGGCCACCGGGCAACCGGCGCCGCGGGCTGCACGGGCATCGTTCATGGAATCGCCGACCATCAAGGTACGGGCCGGCTGTGTGCCCAGGGCTTCGCAGGTTTTGAGCAAAGGCAAGGGGTCGGGTTTTTTGCGGTCGAACGAATCACCGCCGAAGACGACGGCAAAAAAACCGTTCAGCTGCTTGATCTTGAGCAACTCGTTGGCAAACGCCACTGGTTTGTTGGTCAAGCAGGCCAATGGCAGGCCGGCGGCCTGCCATTGCATCAAGCCCTCCAGCACGCCGGGGTAGACCTTAGAGTGTTGGCCGTTGATGGCCAAGTAATGGCGCTGGTAGCTGTCCCAGGCGGCGGGATAAAGGCTCTCGGCCGTTTGGCCCGCAGCCGGCGCAGCAGCCAGCACGTGCGACAAGGCCGAAGCGATCAGGTGTTCAGAGCCCTTGCCCACCATGGTCTCAACGGCTGTAGCACTGATGGGTGCTTGATCCGGTGGCTGCAAGCCCAACTCGGCCAGCATCAGACGCAAGGCTGCGGTGAAATCGCCGAGGGTGTCAACGAGCGTGCCGTCAAGGTCCACCATCAAGGCGTCGACGGGCGAAGTCAGGAAAGGCAGACCGGGGCTCAATCGTGTTGCTCAGCAGCCAGGGCAGCCGGCGCGCTCTGGCCCATGCCCAGGCTGGTCGATCCGTTCAAGGGCTCCAAACGGTAACCCAGGCTATAGACCGAACTCAGCCGGTAACCCTTATCTGGGCGCAAATCGAGCTTGACGCGCAGGCGGGAAATATGGGTGTCCAGCGTGCGAGACAGCACGTCGGCTTGCCCACCCCACACGGTTTCTTGCAAATAGCGGCGGGACAACAACTCGCCCATGCGTGAGAACAAAAGATAAGCCAGCTCATATTCCCGGTGCTTGAGCTCAACCGGCTCGCCGCGAATCGTGAGGGTCTTGGCCATGTGCTCGAACACGTAGTCACCAAACACGTAAATCTCGCCGCCCTTTTGGGGGTAGGAACGACGTAACAGGGCGTGCAGACGGGCCAAGAGCTCGGGCACGCGCACCGGCTTGCTCATGTAGTCGTCAGCCCCGGCATTGAGCGCTTCCACCAAGTCACTTTCTTCCACGTGGCTGGTGACAAACAGCACCGGGACTTTGACGCTCAGGTTGGCACGCACCCAGCGCACCACATCCAGCCCCGACATGTCGGGCAAGTTCCAGTCCAGGATAAGCATGTCGTAATTTTCGCGGCGGAGTTCCCGCAGCAAGGCCTCGGCGGTGCTGAAGGGGTAGCACACATGGCCCAGGGCCATCAAGAACGAATTCATCCATTCGCGCTGCGTTTCGTCATCTTCCAGAACTGCGATTCTCATGGCCTTTTCCCCAGTGACACCAGATTGTCAAAATGGCACCTAGTGCTTACACGGTGTACTCCCTGTCATCTTAAAGCGTCTTAATCGCCGTTCGACTCCAAACCAAGTTCTGATAACTATTGAATAACTATTGTTATCAAAATTTGATATTTCGTGAAAAGCCTGAGGCGCTCGGCCCACTGACAAGTCTGATGGCGAACCAAGCGCCCCTTCAACCCTCTGAGGCAGTCAAAAAGGGCAAACCGGTCTTCAGCTCAGCGCCGCCCGCATCTGGTCAATCACCGCCTTGTAGTCGGGCTTGCCAAAAATAGCGCTGCCGGCCACAAAGGTGTCGGCGCCGGCGGCTGCCACGCGCGCAATGTTGTCGCCCTTGATGCCGCCGTCGACCTCCAGGCGGATGTTTTTGCCCGAAGCGTCAATACGGCGGCGAGCGTCTCCGATCTTGCGCAGCGCCGAGTCAATGAAGCTCTGGCCGCCAAAGCCGGGGTTGACGCTCATGATCAGGATCAGGTCGATCTCGTCAATCATCCAGTCCAACACCTCCAGCGACGCAGCCGGGTTGAACACCAGCCCGGCCTGACAACCCTTGGCCTTGATGGCCTGCACGCTGCGGTGCACATGGGGCGTGGCGTCCGCATGAAAGCTGATCAAATCCGCGCCGGCATCGGCAAAGGCGGCGGCCAGCGCGTCCACCGGCTGCACCATCAGGTGCACGTCAATCGGCACTGGCTGGCCGCTGGCGGTGACAGCGTGGGGCTTGAGTGCGCTGCAAATCATGGGCCCAAAAGTCAGGTTGGGCACGTAATGGTTGTCCATCACGTCGAAATGGATCCAGTCGGCGCCAGCGGCGATGACGTTCTTCAGCTCGCCACCCAGGCGGGCAAAGTCGGCGGACAAAATGGACGGGGCGATGCGGTAGGTGGGTTTGCTCATGCACTGAATTGTCGGTGAAAAGCCTGGGCCAGATGACACCCAGCTCAGCCATGGCGCGCAGTTAACATGACCAGTCCCAACCGCCACTCAGCCATGCCGAAATACCAATTTTCCTGCGAGGTGCAGCCCCAGCACCTGCCCGAACAATCCGACCCCGCGCGCCAGGTGTTCACCTTTGCCTACGCCGTGACCATCACCAACACCGGCGAGGTGGCGGCCCAGCTGATCTCGCGCCACTGGGTCATCAGCGACGCCAACGGCCACACCGAAGAGGTCAAGGGCCTGGGCGTAGTCGGGCACCAGCCCCTGCTCAAACCCGGCGAATCATTCCAGTACACCAGTGGGTCGCGCTTGCGCACCCCCACCGGCGCCATGCACGGCAGCTACTTCTGCGTGGCCGAGGACGGCACGCACTTTGAGGCGCCGATTGACCTGTTTGTGCTCGACGCCAGCACCAGCGCAGCACCCCGGGTCTTGCACTGAGGCCCAGGTGCGCGCGTGTTTTTTTCACGCCGACAGCCCACGCTCGCCGAGCTCTTAGCCGGCCTTGATCCCGACGCGCCGCTGGCCGAGCGGCATTTGTGGCTGGTGCGTGCCCTGCAATGGCTGCGTGGAGACCGCCGCTCCCCGGAAGCCACGGTGGCCCGGCTGATGCAACTGATCGAAGCCGTCGAGCTGCAAGCCGCACTGCAAGCCAAGCTGCGTCAGTGGTGGCATTGCCTGCTGCAGGGCGTGGACCTGGCCAGCTTGCTGGTCGACTTTGGCTTGTCCACCCACAGCAGTTTCATCAGCGCCGTCGCAGACCGCTTGCGGCGCCGCTGGCTGCCCGGCACACCCGAGACGCAGGACGCCTCCGAGCTCTTTGCCCTGCTGGAACCCAGCCGCTTCGATGCCCAGTGGCTCAACCTCCTGAGCGCCGAGCAGGTGGCCCGGCTGACTGCGCTACTGCAGCAACCGGATCGCTCTTGGTTGGACTGGCAGCACCAACTGCTGGACGCCATCAGCTACTGCACCGCCCAGATCCGCGCCACCGGCTTCGCGGCGGACTTGCGGCTGCGCATGAGTGCCGAAGACCAGCGCGCGCGCACCTTCCAGGCGCTGCCGGGCGACGTGGAAGAACTGCGTTCGCTGTTTCAGGAAGGCCCGCCAAACGCCGGCCCAGAGCGCCTTTTGGCCGCCGTGCAGCAATACCGCGCCCGACTGGACGCTTGCCGGCGCGCCATCAACAGCGTGTACGCCCACCTGGACCAAAACGGCATTTCGGTCGGCCTGGTGTTTCGCTTACGCCAGTTGCGTGAACGCTTTTTGCGCGTGCGTGATTTACTGGACACCTTGATCGCGCCCGACCCTGCGCTGGCCACCGTCAAGCTCTTGGCGCGCCGCGCGCAAGCCGCGCCCGATGCACTCAGCGTGCGTTCACTGGTGACGGCCAACTCCACGCTACTGGCTGCGAAGGTGGCCGAGCGCAGCGCCGAAACCGGCGAGCACTACATCACCCGCAACCGGGCCGACTACCGAGACATGTTCAGCGCCGCGCTGGGCGGCGGCGCCGTCACCGGGCTTACCACCTGGCTGAAATTTGGCGTGTTGGCACTGGGCCTGTCGGCTTTTTGGTCGGGCTTTGCCGCCAGCGTGATTTATGCAGCCAGCTTTGTATTGATTCAATTGCTGCACTTCACGCTGGCCACCAAACAGCCCGCGATGACCGCACCGGCGATGGCGGCCAAGCTGCTGGACCTGGGCCCGGGCGAAGCCGTAGAAGCGTTTGTGGATGAGGTCACGCACCTGGTGCGCTCGCAAGTGGTGGCGGTGCTCGGCAATGTGCTGATGGTGGTGCCTGCGGTGCTGCTGATCCATGCGCTGATCAGTCTGCCCGGCGGCACGGCGTTGATGGATCGCAGCGACGCGTTGCATGTGTTGGCCAGCTTGACCGTGCTCGGCCCCACGCTGCTCTGGGCCGTACTGACCGGGGTATTGCTGTTCAGCGCCAGCCTGATCGCCGGCTGGGTGGAGAACTGGTTTGTGCTGCACCGGATGGACTCGGCGCTGCGCTACAACCCGCGCATCACGCGGCTGCTGGGCCGTGATCGGGCACCGCGTTGGGCAGCCTTGATGCGGCGCCACATCTCAGGCTTTGCGTCGAATATTTCGCTCGGCTTCATGCTCGGCCTGTTGCCGCCGGTCACGGCCTTTCTGGGCTTGGGCCTCGAAGTGCGGCACGTCACCTTGTCCGCAGGCCAACTGACGGCTGCGGCCATCACGCTGGGCCGTGAAGTTTGGCAGCTGCCGGCGTTTTGGTGGAGCGTGCTGGCCATTCCACTGATTGGCCTTGGCAACCTCAGCGTGAGTTTTTACCTGGCCTTTCGGCTGGCCTTGCAAGCGCGCAGCGTCAGCCGGGCGGATCGCCTGCGCATTGGCCGGGCACTGCGGGCGCGCTTGCGCCACCGGCCCCGTGCATTCGTCGCCCCCGACTGAGCCGTGGCCTGGCAACAGCGGTTGTATGCTCAGCGCTCTATGGGCGAATTCGATCTGATTGCACGCTATTTCACACGCCAACCGCAGCGGGCGGTGCTGGGCGTGGGCGACGATTGCGCCCTGCTGCAGCCGCGGCCCGGCACGCAGCTGGCGATTTCCAGCGACATGCTGGTTGAAGGCCGGCATTTTTTTGCGGACGTCGACCCGGCGCACCTGGGCCACAAAGCCCTGGCCGTGAACCTGAGTGATTTGGCCGCTTGCGGCGCCCAGCCCCTGGCTTTCACGCTGGCGCTGTCCCTGCCCGCCATTGACGAGATCTGGCTGGCCAGCTTTTCACGCGGCCTGTGGGCCTTGGCCGACGCGCACGGCTGCGAACTGGTGGGCGGCGACACGACGCGCGGCCCCTTGAACATTTGCATTACGGTGTTTGGTGAAGTGCTGGCGCCCGGCGGGCAAGGCCAGGCGCTCCGGCGCTCAGGGGCACAAGCTGGCGACGACCTGTACGTCAGCGGATCACTTGGCGACGCCAAGCTTGCACTGCAGGCCTTGCAAGGCCAGCACCCCCTGCCACCCGCGGTCTTGGTGCAAGCTCGCCAGCGGCTGGAGCAACCCAGCCCGCGGGTGGCGCTGGGCCTGGCGCTGCGCGGTGTGGCCACCTCGGCGATCGACATCAGCGATGGTTTGCTGGGTGATTTGCAGCATGTGCTGCGAACATCGGATGTCGGCGCGACGATAGACGCCGCAGTGGCCAGCACGCTGCTGGCCGCGCAACACCATGCCGATTGGGCCGCTGCATCGGCCGCATTGGCCCAGGCGCCGCTCGACTACGTGCTGGCCGGCGGCGACGACTACGAACTGGCCTTCACCGCGCCCGCTTCCGCCCGCGCCGCCGTCAGCGCTGCCGCTGCAAAAGCGCAGACACCCGTCACCCGCATAGGGCGCATCGATGCCGAGCCCGGCTTGCGCGTGCCAGACGCCCAGGGCCAGCCGCTGGCCGGCCGCTTCGCTTCTTACGACCACTTCAGCCCAGACTGAATCAGACCATGAACTTGCCGACCCCGCCTGTGCAAGCGCTGCCGCCCGGCGCTTCGCCCCATTCTTTTTTTGACCCCGGCAGCACGGCCGCTCCGATGCGCCGGCCCACAGCCCGTTTTATGTTCGCGCACCCGGCGCACTTCATCGCCCTGGGTTTCGGCGCTGGCCTCAGCCCTGTGGCGCCGGGTACCGCCGGCACCTTGTGGGCCTGGCTGGCGTTTTTGCTGCTGGACCAATGGCTCACACCGATGGGCGTGGGCGTGGTGATTGCCTTGTCGCTCTTGGTGGGTTGGTGGGCTTGCACAGTCACCGCGCACCGCATGGGCGTGGCCGATTCAGGCCATATCGTCTGGGACGAAGTGGCAGCGTTTTGGCTGGTGCTGTGGTTGCTGCTGCCCGCCAGCTTTGGCGCGCAGCTCATCGCCTTCCTGCTGTTCCGGGCCTTTGACGCCGTCAAGATCGGGCCCATGGCCTGGGCGGACCGGCACTTCAAAGGCTTCGGCCCGCGCGGCGGCTTTGGCATCATGATTGACGATGTGCTGGCCGCTTTTTGCACGCTGCTGGTGATCGCTCTGTGGACTTTTTGGAGCCGCGCATGAACAAAGCCACGCTCACAGAACTCGCCGCCTTGCTGCAAGCACGCGGCCAACTGCTGGCCACGGCCGAGAGCTGCACCGGCGGGCTGATCGCTGCGGCCTGCACCGATTTGGCAGGGTCGAGCCTGTGGTTTGAGCGCGGCTTGGTGGCTTATTCCAACGCTGCCAAAACCGAGCTGCTGGGCGTGCCCGCGGCCTTGATTGCTGAGCATGGCGCCGTCAGCGAGCCCGTGGTGCGCGCGATGGCCGCTGGCGCCTTGGCGCATTCCCGGGCGCAGTGCGCGGTCGCCGTGACCGGCGTGGCAGGTCCGGGTGGCGGCAGCCCCGGCAAACCGGTCGGCACGGTCTGGCTGGGCTGGGCCACAGCCACGGGCGTGATGGCGGAAAAAATGCAGTTCGCCGGGGACCGTCAGGCTGTGCGCAAGGCCACAGTGGCCCATGCGTTGGCGCGCTTGCTGCAGCTGTTGCAAGCCCCGTCCTGACACCACTCGGTACACGCCGATACGCCAATACGCCGACACTGCCGACACTGCCGACACTGCCGACACGCCAACCGATTTGTCTTCAGCTCTGAAAGGGCAAACCATGGAAACAGCCAAAGGATGGGGAAGCGACTTTGAGAGCGCCAGCTTCGAGGTCAATGGCGCATCGATCTTCGCGCGCTACCAGCGCCAGCCGGTAGGTGAAGCGCCCAAGCCAGCCCTGCTCCTGCTGCACGGCTTTCCGCAGTCGCACATGATGTGGCGGCGCGTGGCCGAGTTGCTGGGCCAGCGCTACCGGCTGGTCATTCCCGACCTGCGCGGCTACGGCGACTCGTCCAAAACGCCGGGCCTGCCGGACCACAGCAACTACAGCAAACGCAACATGGCGCAAGACATGGCGAGCGTGATGGACGCGCTGGGCGTCGCGCAATTCGCGGTGTGCGGGCACGACCGGGGCGGGCGTGTCGCGCACCGGCTGGCGCTGGACCATCCAGAGCGCGTCACGCGCCTGTGCGTGATCGACATCGCACCCACGCTGGACATGTACGAAGGCCGCAGCTTGACCGAGCCCTATATGCAGTTCGCCCGCGCCTACTACCACTGGTTCCACATGCTTCAGCCTTCGCCGCTGCCCGAGATCATGATGGGCGCCAACCACCCTCCCACAGCACGCGCGTACCTGCACGCCAAGCTGGGCGGCTGGGGCAGCCAGGGCCTGGCCTATATCGAGCCCGAGGCACTGGCGGAGTACGAGCGCACCTTCTGCACGCCCGAGGCGCTGCACACCGCCTGCGAGGACTACCGCGCAAGCGCCGACATGGACCTGACGCACGACCGCCAAAGCCGGGCCGAAGGCCGGCGCGTGGCTTGCGACATGCTGGTGCTGTGGGGCGAGCGCGGCGTGGTGCAGCGCCTGTTTGACCCGCTGGCTTTATGGCAAGACCAGTGCAGCGGCGAGGTCAGCGGCCACGCCATGCCGGCCGGTCACTTCATCCCGGAAGAGCAACCCGCGCTGACCGCAAAGGCGCTGCGGCAATTCATGGGCTGAAGGCCGTCAAGCCGTCTGGCCGCAGCACTTCTTGAATTTTTTACCGCTGCCGCACGAGCAAGCGTCATTGCGGCCGGGGCCAGCTTCTTTGCGCACCGTCGCGATGCGCGGGCCGACCGAGCGCCACAGGGTGCGCAAGTCATAGACCGCCCAAATCGCATCGGCCAGCGCGTTGATGCGGGCCAGGCTGGTGCTGGGCGGGCCGCCGTCGAGCAGCGGCGAAATGGTGGCTTCTTCCGTGTCGTCTTCGGTGATGGCGACGATGGACTGCAGGGCGTCGTCGAGCTGGCTGGCGAGTTCTTTGTCGCGGGGCGGCGTCCATTCGTCGGGCCAGGATTCGACGGCAAACATGAAGCCCAAGCCCCAGACCTGGGCAAACGAGGGCAGCGCCTCGCCGTCAAACTGCGCCCGCTCTTCGGGCGGCAACTCGGCCACGGCGGCGCGCTGGTCGGTCACCTCCGGGTGGTAGCAGCGGTCGTCTTCGAGATCGGTGACTTCGCTGTCCAGCGCGGTTTGCACTTCGACCAGGCGGCGCAGCCACAGCGCGGTAAAGCGCTCACGCTGAGCGTCATTGGCAAAGGAGCCGTCGCCCTCGGCCGGGGCTTCGCCTTCGGCGGGCAGGCCCAGCAGCACCGGCAGGTATTCGGCCAAGGGGAGCGGGCGGCGGCTGCAGACTGCGGCGGCCATGAAGCCTTCACAAAACTCCCACTGCGGGGTTTCATCTAGGCGGCTGCGCATGTCGTCCAGGATGGCGTCGAGTTCGTCGAAGTCGGTCGGTTCCAGCAGGTCGGCGGGCAAGGCGGAAGAAGGCATGACAAAGAATTCCGAGGTGGTTTACAAAGAAAGACAAACGGCCACAAAATGACCGGACGGATGAGCCAGCGTCCAGGCTGTGTGGGAAGCCAGATCCATTTCATGATCCAGCCCCTGATCAGCCTCTATTGTCAACTCAGCCACCCCTGCCAAGCCACCTGACTGAAAGCGCCGCCATGCTCGACCGACTCAATGCCGTGCTGCCCTCCCGTTACTGGGTGTTTGCCTTGTGCGCCTGGACGGCCTTGCTGGCTTTGTTCAGCGTGGTGGTGGCTGGCCAGGGCTGGACGGTGCTCATCGTGGCCAGCGGGCTGACCGGGCTGGGCCTGGTGGACCTGCGCCAACGCCGGCATGCCATTACTCGCAATTACCCGGTGATTGGCCACATGCGGTTTCTGTTCGAGTACATCCGCCCGGAAATTCGCCAGTACTTCATTGAAAGCGACAGCGAGGCGTCGCCGTTTTCTCGCGCCCAACGCTCGCTGGTCTACCAGCGCGCCAAGGGCGAGGCGGACAACCGGCCTTTTGGCACGCAGCTGGACGTGGGCAAGCAAGGCTACGAGTGGATCAACCACTCCATGGCGCCCACCGAGCTGCCTTCGGCCAACTTCAGGCACTGGGTGGGCGGCGTGCCCGGCCAGCCGCGCGCAGGCGCTGCCCCCTGCACCCAACCTTATGCGGCCAGCGTGTTCAACATCTCGGCCATGAGCTTTGGCTCGCTGTCGGCCAACGCCATCATGGCGCTCAACAAAGGCGCCAAAGAGGGCGGGTTTGCGCACGACACGGGTGAGGGCTCGATCTCCCGCCACCACCGCACCCACGGCGGGGATCTGATCTGGGAAATCGGCTCGGGCTACTTTGGTTGCCGCCACAGCGATGGCAGTTTCAGCGAAGAGCGCTTCATTCAAAACGCCCGCGACGCGCAGGTCAAGATGATCGAGCTCAAGATCAGCCAGGGCGCCAAACCCGGCCACGGCGGCGTGCTGCCGGGCGCGAAGGTCACGGTCGAGATTGCCGAGGCGCGCGGCGTGCCGGTAGGCCAAGCCTGCATTTCCCCGTCCAGCCACAGTGCGTTTTCCACACCCGTGGAAATGATGCATTTCATCGCCAAGCTGCGCCAGTTGTCGGGCGGCAAACCGACCGGTTTCAAGCTGTGCATCGGCCATCCGTGGGAATGGTTTGCCATGGTCAAGGCCATGCTGGAGACCGGCATCACGCCCGACTTCATCGTGGTCGATGGGGCCGAAGGCGGCACGGGTGCCGCGCCGGTGGAGTTCAGCGACCATGTGGGCTCGCCCTTGCAAGAAGGCTTGCTGCTGGTGCACAACACGCTGGTCGGTGCCAATTTGCGCGACCGCATTTCGCTGGGCGCGGCAGGCAAAGTAGTCAGCGCTTTTGACATCGTGCGGCTGATGGCGCTGGGTGCCGACTGGTGCAACGCCGCACGCGGCTTCATGCTGGCGCTGGGTTGCATTCAGGCCCAGACCTGCCACACCGGCACTTGCCCCACGGGCGTGACCACGCAAGACCCGCTGCGCCAGCAAGCCCTGGTGGTGCCCGACAAAGCCACGCGCGTGCGCAACTTTCACCACAGCACGCTGGAAGCCCTGAAAGAGCTGGTGCAAGCCGCCGGGCTGCGGCACCCCGAGGAAATTGCGGCGCACCACATCACCCGCCGCCTGAGCGACACCGATGTGCGGCTCCTGAGCCGCCTGATCATGCACATCGAACCCGGCGCGCTGCTGGGCTCGCTCAAAGGACTGCCGAGTGTGTTTGGCGACTACTGGCCGCTGGCCAGCGCGCACAGCTTTCATGCGGCGCCAGCGCCAGCAGCTGCCCCGCGGGCCAGGCGCACAGCGGGTGCCGCGCCTGAAGGACAGCCTACGCTGCTGTGACTTTCGCCTGAAAAATGCGGCCAGCGGCTTGGCTGGGCTCAGGCTGGCAAGTAAGCCGTCTGCGTTTGAACGGCCAAGGCGCGCAAGCGCTTGGCCATGGAGGTCACCGCGTGGTCCTTGCTCAGCAGCAGCGATTGCGCGACCACCGCCAAGTCGATGAACTTCTGGTCGTCCGGGTCTTTGCAGGTCACGCTGGCCTTGGGCGCCACGGGCGCGAGCACGGCGTGGCGATCAAAAGCGGCCAGCACGTCGGCGGCGGCGACTTCATAAAACACCAGGCGTTTGACGATTTGCGGGTAGTCCAGCACGCGGGCCAGTTCCTCGCGCATGGGCGCGGTTGCCAGCCATTGCAAGTGGCCCGCTTCCAGCGCTTGCCGCAGCGGCTTGGCGGCGGCGTCGCTGAAGACCCAGGCGTCGAGCACGATATTGGTGTCCAGCACCACGACGGGCTGCGCGACCTCTGCTTCGTTTGTCATCAAGATTTAGCGTCAGACGTGCCAGGCTTGACGTCTGCGGGTGCACCCGGCTTGGCGCGGGCCGAGCCGGCCACCATGTCAAAGCGGAACAAACGGCATTCGATCGGGCCGTTCCACAAGGGCACGCGGCGCGACTCTTTCAGGCGCATCTTGCTGGGCAGCTTGAGGTCGGGCGTGAGCACGTGGGCGGTCCAGCCGGCGTAGTTTTTCTTCCAGTGCGTGGCCAGTTGCGGAAAGAAATCAGACGCTTCGTCGCCGCTGCTGGTCTGGGCCTGTTCGCGGCCGGGGTTGGCTGAGCGGTCGCGCCGTTCGTCTTGAGCCTCGCCCGAGGGCTGCCGATCTTGCCGATCCTGCATCAGCGGCTGGCCAAACTCATCGAGTGCTTGCCCCGTAAAAAAGCCGGCGGCCTGGGCGCCGGGGCGGCCCATAGGCGCGCGGCTGTTTTGACTGTTTTGGTAGGCGTCTTGGCGGGCCGACTGCTGGCGCTGGTCACGGCCTTGCACGCCGGTGATGCCCGCCACACCGGCCACGTCAATGCGCTCGCCATACGGCGGGTTGACCAGCATCACGCCGCTGGGCGCGGGCGGCATGCGCTGCAGCGCGTCGCCACCGCGCAGTTGCACGGCGTTGGCCACGCCTGCGCGTTCGGCATTGCGCTCGGCGAAGTCAACCATGCGGAAAGACACATCGCTGCCAAACACCGGCGCCGTCGGCTCGGTGATCGCCGCTTCAGCCTGGTCCAGCAAACCGTCCCACACATGCGGCTGGAAGGGAATGTATTTTTGAAACGCAAAGCGGCGGTTGATGCCCGGCGCGATGTGGCAGGCGATTTGCGCGGCTTCAATGGCAATCGTGCCGGAACCGCAGCACGGGTCGTAGAGCGGCACGCCTTGGGCGGCCAGCTGGTCCCAGCCGCTGGCCGCAATCATGGCGGCGGCCAGGGTTTCCTTGAGCGGGGCGTCGCCCTTGTCTTCGCGCCAGCCGCGCTTGAAGAGCGGCTCGCCCGAGGTGTCGATGTAAATCGTCACGGTGTCAGTCGTCAGGTGGGCGTAGATGCGCACGTCGGGCCAGCGCGTGTCCACATCCGGGCGCACGTCGAACTTGGCGCGAAAGCGGTCGGCAATCGCGTCCTTGATTTTCAGCGTCGCAAAGTTCAGGCTGGTCAGCGGGCTGTGCTGCGCCGTGATCTCGACCTTGAAACTTTGCTGCGGACCAAACCAGATTTCCCAGGCCACGTTGCCGGCGGCGTTATACAGGTCTTGCTCGCTGCGGTATTGGTTGTGCTGCAACTCGATCAGCACGCGCTGCGCCAGGCGGCTGTGCAAGTTGAGCTGCATCGCGTCGCGCCACGAACCCTGCAACTGCACACCGGCGCGCCAAGCCTTGGGCTGCACGCCCGTGATGCGCTGGACTTCGGTGGCCAGCAAGCCCTCGACGCCCGCGGCGCAGGGCAAGAAAAGCTGCAGATGGTTCATGCCAGGCCTGATCGGGCGAGGGCCCTGCCGCAGCAAGTGGAAACGAAAAAGATCACAGTGTTTTTCTCAGGTTGGCCGGCGCAATGCGCAGGGCTTCTCGGTATTTGGCGACGGTGCGGCGGGCGCATTCAATGCCTTGTTCTTTGAGCATCTCGGAAATCTGGTTGTCGCTCAGTGGCTTGGCCGCGCTTTCCGACGCCACGAATTGCTTGATCAGCGCGCGCACCGCCGTGCTCGATGCATTGCCACCGGTCTCGGTACCCAGGCCACTGCCAAAGAAATACTTCAACTCAAAGGTGCCAAAGGGCGTGCTCATGTACTTGGCCGTGGTCACGCGGGAAATGGTCGACTCGTGCAGGCCCAGCTCGTCAGCAATCTCGCGCAGCACCAGCGGGCGCATGGCCAACTCGCCATGCGTGAAGAAACTTTTTTGCCGCTCGACGATGGCAGTCGACACCCGCAAGATGGTGTCAAAACGCTGCTGGATATTCTTGATGAACCAGCGCGCTTCCTGCAAGCGCTGCTGCAGCGCCGCGCCGCCCTGGCCCTTGTGCTGCTTGAGCGCGTTGGCGTAAATGTCGTGCACGCGCAGCTTGGGCATGACCTCGCCATTGAGCGAGACCTTGAAGCCTTTGCCGGACTGAACCACCAGCACGTCGGGCACGACCAGGTTGCGCTCGACGTTCACGAAGCGCCGGCCGGGTTTTGGGTCGAGCCGGCCAATCAGGCCAATCGCCGTTTTGACCACCGTGTCGGCGCAGCCGCAAGCCAGCGCCAGGCGCTTGACGTCGCGCTTGGCCAGCAGCTCCATGGGCTGCTTACAAATGGCGATGGCGCAGCGCGTGGCTTCGTTGTTGGGATGGTCCAGCAGCTGCAAGCTCAGGCATTCGCCCAGGCTGCGCGCACCCACACCGGGCGGCTCCATGTTGTGGAGCAAATTCAGCGCCATGGCGAAACGCTGGGCCAGCTCTTCGGCCTCTTCCAAGTCGTCGCCCGCCAGCCCCGCCGCCAGCGATTCCAGCGTGTCTTCCAGGTAGCCGTCGTCGTTCAGTGATTCAATCAGGAAGTGCAGCGCCGCCTTGTCTTCGTCCGACAAGCGCAAGCCCAGGGCCTGGCGGTGCAGATGGTCTTGCAGCGACTCCTGGCTGCGGGCCAGCTCGGTCGCGTCGGTTTCGTCGTCGCTGTCGTTGTTGTTCTTGCGCGATGGCGCGTCGCTGCCCCACTCGCTGTCGTCAGGCGCGGTTTCGACCGTGCCGTCGCCTTCCCAGCTTTCTTCGAGCTTGGGCTCGCTTTCAAACTCGCTGGGCGCCGCGGCTTCATCAGCACTGGTGGTGGTGCTTGAGGCGGCCTCACCCGTGAACTCAAACTCCCGCACCTCTTGCGCCACCGGCGCATCGGCCTCGGCCAAGCCAAATTCTTCACGCGGCGCGGCCTCGTCCGTCACTTCCAGAAACGGGTTCTCATCCAGCATCTGCTCGACTTCCTGGCTCAGCTCCAGCGTCGACAACTGCAGCAGGCGAATCGACTGCTGCAACTGTGGCGTGAGCGCCAGGTGCTGCGAGACGCGAAGAGAAAGGCCTTGTTTCATCAGGCCATCACATCCTGAAGTGTTCGCCGAGATAGACCCGGCGCACATCGGCGTTATTCACGATCTCCGAAGGCGTGCCTTCGGCCAGCACATGGCCTTCGCTGATGATGAAGGCGTGGTCGCAGATGCCCAGGGTTTCGCGCACGTTGTGGTCGGTGATCAACACGCCGATGCCGCGCGCCTTCAAAAAACCAATGATGCGCTGGATCTCGATCACGGCAATCGGGTCGATGCCGGCAAAGGGTTCGTCCAGCAAGATGAAGCGCGGCTGGCTGGCCAGCGCCCGAGCGATTTCCACACGCCGCCGCTCGCCACCCGACAAAGCCGGCGCGGGCGAGTCGCGCAAGTGGTCCACGCGCAGCTCGCGCAGCAGCTCGTCGGTGCGTGACGTGATCTCGTCAGCCGACAAGGGCTGGCCGGCCGCATCGTGCTGCAACTCCAGCACGGCGCGCACGTTTTCTTCGACCGTGAGCTTGCGAAAAATCGAGGCTTCTTGCGGCAGGTAGCTCAGGCCCAGGCGGGCGCGCTTGTGAATCGGCATGCGTTCGACGGCTTGGCCGTCGATGCTGATGCGGCCCGCGTCGGCGCGCACCAAGCCGACGATCATGTAGAACGAGGTGGTCTTGCCCGCGCCGTTCGGACCGAGCAAGCCGACCACTTCGCCGCTTTGCACCGCCAGCGACACGTCGCGCACCACCAAGCGGCTGCCGTAGGATTTTTTCAGGCCTTCGGCCTTGAGCACGCTGGGGCCGACAGCGGGAACGGCAGCATCGCCTGGCGCAGCGACGGACGGGTCAAGGCGGGACAGTTCCATCGGATCGCTTATTTCTTCTCGTTGGCGTCGGGCTTGTCGCCACCCAAGCTCAGGCTGGGCCGCAAGCGCGGTGGTGGAGTGGCTGGCGCGGCAGCCGGGGCCGAACTTGCCGCACCAGCTGGCGCTGCCGTCACACGCGGGGCCAGGGTGGCGCGCACGCGCCCGCTGGGGTTGGCCGCTGTGCGATTCGACTGCGCGCGGCCGTCAACGGTGAACACATCGGTGCTGTTGTCATAGCGGATCTGGCCGCCGCTGGTCTCATCAGCCAAGCTGGCGCCCACGTAGCGGCGCAGAACAGCTTGGCGGGTGAACTGAACGGTGTCGGCGCGGCCGTCGTATTCGATCAGCTCGCCCTGGCCCTCAATGGCTTCGTCCACGCCGTCGCGCTTGCTGCGGTAGTAAGCCAGCTGGCCCGGGGTGGCGGTGATGGTGGCGCGCTGAAAACCGTCGGGTGTTTGGGTGACTTCGACCCGGCCGCCGCGAATGACGATACTGCCCTTGGTGATGACCACGTTGCCGGTGAAAACGCTGGTCTGCCGCAGGTCGTCATAACGCAAGGCGTCGGCCTCGGCGTTGAGCGGTTTGTTGCGATCTGCCTTTTCAGCCTGGGCCGGCAGGGCGCAAGCCAAGGCCAAGGCCAGCAGGAAAGGCGGGAAGTGGTTCATCGGGCGCGTTCCAGCAAGGGTTTTCAGGCTGCAAAAAGGCACGAATCTTGCTGCCTTTTTGCTCGGGCGATTGTAGCCAGCCCTGTCAGCCTTGACGGCCGAGCCTGAAAAAAACGCGAAGCCCCCAACAGGGCTTCTCAACCACCGGCTCCAAGCCACCGGCAAGCCCTTGCAAGCCCCTACAAGCCCTGACGGCTCAGCCGATCACTTAGCCGCTTTGGCGGGCTTGGCCGGGGCGGCAGTGGCGCTCTTGCGCTGCTGGGCCACCAAATAGTCCACCACCACGAGCACGCGCTCCATGGTGCCGGCCTGCGAGCCGGAGGTGAAATAGCGGCCGGCCACGCCCATCGACGGCACACCGTCGACCTTGTACTGGTCTTGCAACTGAATAGCCTTGCGCACCTTGGTGCTCACGGCAAAGGAGTTGTAGAGCTCTGTGAACTTGGCTTTGTTCAGGCCGTTCTTTTCGGCCCAGGCACTCACCAGCTCGGGCGTGTTCAGCAACTGTTTGTCCACATGGATGCTGTAGAAGACCTTTTTGTGCAGCTCGTCGAGCTTGCCCATGGCTTCGAGCACAAAGTACAGGCGCTGCTGCGGCTCGAAGTCGGCACGGAAAGACACCGGCACGCGGCGAAACGCCACGTCTTTGGGCAGCTTCTTGACCCAGGCTTCAAGTTGCGGCTCAAAGGCATTGCAATGGGGGCAGCTGTACCAGAAGAACTCGACCACTTCGACCTTGTCCGCACCAGACTCGAGCGCTGCCGGCTTGTCCAGCGTCAGGTAGTCCTGGCCTTCGGTCGGTGGCTTGCCCTGGGCCTGGGCAGCCAGGGGCAGGCCAGCGCTGATCAAGGCGGTGGTTGCCAGGGCCGAAGTCGAAAAATCACGTCGCAGCATTCGTTTTTCCTTCAAAAGGCTCGGTTCGCGCAAGAGCTCCGGCCGGGTTGTCAATGAAACAGTCAAACCGTTGGACGCAGGCGACGCAAAAAGTTCAGTCGTCGCCCACTAAAAATTTCGTTCAGCGCTGGGTGCGCACGACCACGGTGTCCATGCCGCCCTGGTCGAGCTTGTCGCGGGCTTTTTCAGCCTCGTCTTTTTTCTCGAAAGGCCCCAGGCGCACCCGGTAAACCAAGCGGCCAGACTGTTCACGCTCGGACACGCGGGCTTGCACGCCCAGCAGCGAGACCTTGGCGCGCTGCTGCTCAGCGTCCTCAGGCGTGCGAAAGGCCCCCACCTGCACAAAATAAATGAAAGGGTCGGCACCGGCGGCGGGCGCGGGCGACGCCGCCGCTGGCGCTGCTGCCGCCGGCGCGGCCTTGGCGGCAGGGGCTGGCAGCGCAGGCTTGGCTGGCTCGGCCTTGGCCCGCGAATTGGCCAAGTCGCCCAGCGGATCGGCCGCAGGCTTGCTGGGTGCGGCCACGGGAGCGGCGACGGCGGGTGCTGCAGGCGCGGCTGGCGCCGCTGTAGCGGGTGTATCCCCAGCAGGCGCCTCCGGCTTGGGTGCAGCGCGACCGGGGAGGCCAGCGTTCGGGTCCCAGTCACGGTTTTTCTTGCTCTCCGCGGCGTCCATATCGGCGGGGCGCGGTGCGTTTTTGCTCATGAAGGGAATCGGCACCTTGGTGATGTAGACCGCCACGGCCAGCGCCGTGCCCAGCCCCACCAACACGCCCACCACAAAGCCCAGCAAGGTGCCGCCACGCTGGCTTTTAGAGCCAGTTCCTGGTCCGCTTGATCGCATGGAAATCCTTCTTTACATCTTGGCTGGTGCGCTCACGCCAAGCACCTGCAAACCATTGTGCAATACCTGCCGCGTGGCCGCGACCAGCGCCAGGCGGGCTTGCTTGACGGCTTCGTCTTCCACCAAGATGCGTTCGGCGTCGTAGTAGCTGTGGTGGCAGGCGGCGAGTTCGCGCAAGTAAAAAGCCACGTCGTGCGGGGCCAGGCCGGTGGCCGCGTTGGCCAGCATCTCGGGGTATTTGGCGAGCAAGAGCATCAGCGCCTGCGCGGCCGGGCTGTCCAGCGGCCCCAGGTCGGCACCGGCCAATTGCGCCACGTCACCGCCCCAGGACGCCAGCACCGAGCTGATGCGGGCATGCGCGTACTGCACGTAGTACACCGGGTTCTCGTTGTTCTTGGCCAGGGCCAAATCAATGTCGAACACGTACTCGGTGTCGGGCTTGCGGCTGAGCAAGAAGAAACGCACGGCGTCGGCGCTGGT
This sequence comes from Polaromonas sp., assembly GCA_040400935.1. Lineage (GTDB taxonomy): Bacteria > Pseudomonadota > Gammaproteobacteria > Burkholderiales > Burkholderiaceae_C > Polaromonas. The sequence continues at coordinate 145,195 of JBBAPH010000005.1, read as the reverse complement.
CCATTCGATCAGGTCGCGCAGCGTCACGTAGCTGCCAGCGCGCTTGGAGATCTTGACCTCTTCGCCGTGGCGCATGACGCGCACCATGGTGTGCAGCACGTAGTCGGGGTAGCCGGCGGCCACGCCCTCGCCTGCGGCTTGCAGGCCGGCGCGCACGCGGGCAATGGTGCCGTGGTGGTCCATGCCCTGGATGTTGATGGCCTTGGTGTAGCCGCGCTCCCACTTGGCCAGGTGGTAGGCCACGTCCGGCACAAAGTAGGTATAGCTGCCGTCGCTCTTTTTCATCACGCGGTCTTTGTCGTCGCCATAGTCGGTGGACTTGAGCCACAGCGCGCCGTCTTGCTCGTAGGTTTTGCCAGCGGCCTTGAGCTTGGCCACCGTCGCCTCGACCCGACCGGACGTGTACAGGCTGGACTCGAGGTAGTAGTGGTTGAACTTGACGTCAAAGGCGCGCAAGTCCAGGTCTTGCTCGCGGCGCAAATAAGCCACGGCGAATTGGCGGATCGCGTCCAGGTCGTCGATGTTGCCGCTGGCCGTGACTTCGCGGTCGTCGGACTTGACGGTTTTGCCGGCGAGGAAATCAGCCGCAATGTCGGCGATGTAGTCACCGTTGTAGGCCGGCTCGGGCCAGCCGGCGTCACCCGGCTTCAAACCCTTGCCGCGCGCTTGCGTGCTGGTGGCCAGGGTGTGGATTTGCACGCCCGCGTCGTTGTAATAAAACTCACGCCAGACGTACCAGCCCTGGGTCGAAAAGAGTTTGCAAATCGCGTCGCCCAGCGCGGCTTGGCGGCCATGGCCCACGTGCAGCGGGCCGGTCGGGTTGGCCGACACAAACTCCACCAGCATTTTTTGGCCGGTGGGCGGCTGCACACCATAAGCCGTGGTGGCTTTGAGAATCTCGCGCACGGTTTCTTGCTTGGCAGCGGGCTTGAGCTTGAAGTTGATGAAGCCGGGGCCGGCGATCTCAATCGCGTCCACCCAGCGCTGGTACGCCGGCTGGGCCAGCAAGGCAGTGCGCAAGCTCTCGGCCACTTGGCGCGGATTGAGCTTGAGCGGCTTGGCCAGCTGCATGGCGGCGGTTGACGCGAAGTCGCCATGCGCGGCGACCTTGGGCGATTCAAAAGCCGCCTTGGCGCCAGCGCCTGGCGACAGCTGATCGAGCTCAGCGGCGAGTGCCGTGAGCAATTCTTGTTTGACTTGGAGCATCGCCCGATTTTACGGGTGGGCTTGGCGCGGCCAGGCCATGCCTCAACGACGCGGCCGCTCGCGCGTGTTCATGAGCAGGCTGCGCGCCATCAACTCGCGCTTGACGGGGCTGGGTGCGTCTTGCGCCAAGGCACGGCGCAGCCGGGTCAGGCTGTCGATTTTGGGCGAAGGCCCAGGCGGCGGCATGGCGCCGGACGGGTCGCGGGGGTCGGGGCTGCACATCGAGATCAAAAGGGATAAGGCGGCGTCAATAAGTGATCGTCAACGTGTGGATTTGCGGCACCACGTCGCCGGTCTGGCCGGGCTGGCCGGCAGGCATGGCGCCGTTGATGTAATGCACGGCGCTGCCCGTGGCATTGCCTTGGGTCGACAGGCTGGGCGGGCCCGGGTTGGCGGCGCTGCCAGGGGTACTCAGACTCAAACCCAGGCTGTAGCGCAACCCGGCCACCACCCCCACCGTCGGGCTGAGGGACACGGTGTAAGGCAGCAAGTTGGTGCAATTGGCCTTGAAGCTGCTGCCGGCAAACACCGCCGACGGCGCGAAAGCCGCATACGTGAAGGTGATGTTGGCGGGCCCATTGCTGATGCTGCACACGGCCGGCGCATACAGGCCAACGTTCAGCGACGCAGTGGCCACCGACGTACCAGCTGCCAGCAGCGTGAGGTCAGCCCGGTCGGTGTAGTAGCCGGCGGGGTAGCCGGTCAAGACCTGCGCGCTGGTCTTGCAGGCCCAGTACCGAAAGGTGGCAGTGACGGGGGTGTTCAGCGCGGTGGACAACAAGGTGGCGCTGAGCTGGCCGTTGTTGGAGGCTCGCCAGTCGGTGCTACACAGCGAGTCTTGGTACAGGTCATAACTCACCAAGTAGTTCGAGCCGCCGGCAGCAAGCTGCACGTTGTTGACCTGACCTGAGGAATACAAACCGTTGTTGGCTGCCAGGTTCAAGGTGGTGGGGTCGGCAGCGGCGGTGCGGGTGCAGGTCACGCTGATCGAGCCCTGCTGCACGTTGTTGGCACTGGCCGTGTTGGTGCTGGCCACATAGGCAAAAGCCATGGGGGCAGGGGCGGCAATGCTGCAAGTAATCGCCGCTTGCGCGGCTGTGCCTACCCCGGCCAGCCCAGCCGCCACCAACAGCCGGCAGCACCACTTGAACATGGCCAGCGCGTTCATCGCGTCACCCCCGTGCAGGTTTGTGGCGCCAGCCGGATCACGTCATCCACCGTGCTGGCCGGCAGGCTGACGCGCAGCGCGCAGCGCTGGCCCTGCCAGGTCAAAACCAGCTGGTTGTAGGCCTGCAGCCCGGTGACGAAAGCCTCGCCGCGCCGCGCCACATAAAACACGTCTTTGTCGCCGGCCAGTGACAGCGTGGCACCTGGTGGCACGGGCTGGCCATCGTCGAGCAGCAAGCGCAGCAGCGCGGCGCGACCACTGCGCACGGGAAACACCACCTTCACCGCGCTGCGGCCGGGCGGCACGCTGAGCTGCTCAATCGAATCCAGCTCGGCGCCGACCGGCACGTCGGACGGGTCCAGTCGAATGGCGTTGCGCTGGTGCGGCGCCAGGCGCGGCAGCAAGGCATAGCCCTGGGCATTGGTGCGCGTCAGCGGCGTGCTGCCCAGGCCAACGCCAATGTCGCCATAACCCGCCACTTGCACCAGCGCAAAACTCTCGTCCAGCCGCTGCGAGGCAAAGAATTGGTTCTCGGCCCAGACCAGCGCGCCGTTGGCGCCCAGGCGCAGCGCGGTCTGGTCGGGCGAGCTGCTCAGGTCCGCACTGAGCTGGCCCCGACGGCCGCTGTAATACAGACCGCCTTCGGCGCGTTCGAGCTCGCGCTGCCGGCCACCCAGCACGCGCCAACCCACGGGCTGTTCGTCGTCCTGGTAGCGAGAGGCGGACAGCAGCACATCGTGCTGGCTGCCGCGCTGCTGAACCGAGGCCGTGCTGATCACGCGCCGATCCAGCGGCAGCACCAGCGTGAGGCCAGCCGCCGTGCCTTGCGCGCCCGTGAGCACCTTGCTGAGCGTCAGGTTCAGGGTGGCCCGCTCGCCGAGCCGCACCGAGTAGTTGGCTGTCGTGGTGCTCACACGCGTGCCGGCCAGGCCAGCCCAGGCATGGGTTTGCACCTGCGCAAAGCCCAGGCCGAATGCACCCCGAGACGTGCTGAGGTAGCTCAGGTTGCCGGCCACTTGCAAACGCGGTGCCGGCGCTGATTGCCCGAGCCAGCGAAAGCCGCTGCTGGCGCCCTGGGCCTGAATCGCCATGCCTGCGCTGGCCACTTGTTTGTCCAGGCCCAGCAGCCATTGGCGGCCCCGGCCCGCGTCGGCATCAGACCCGCCCACGCCCACACGGCCCAGCGTTTGCCAAGGCAGCCCGGCCACCAGGCCCAGGCTGGCCAAGCGCTGGTCGCGGCTGGCTTCGCCCGTGGCCTCCCAGGTCAGCGCGTTGCTGCTGGCATGGCGCCAGTGGCCCGAACCAAAGGCTGCGCCATAGCGGCTGTCGGTGCTGCCCAGGCCTTCGCGCAAGCGGCCGGCCGACACGCTCCAGTCGTTCAGGCCGGCGGCCAGCAATTGGGGGTTGGCAAAAAAAGACTGCACCACCACGGTCTCGCGGCCCAGCAGGTCACGCACCACCAGGCGGGCTTCGCCGCTGCCGGTGAGCGCGGGCAGGTTCTCCAAGGCAAACGGCCCGCTGGGCACGCTGGAGACTTGGCGCAGCACGTCGTTGACGTACAGCTCCACGGTGGACGGCGCCGACGACAAACCGCGCAGCGTGGGTTGCGGCTGGGTCACGAAGCCCGGGCTCAGGCCGTAATTGCTGCCCCATTGCACGCCGCCAAAGTAAGTGGGCCGGCCCATCAGGCTGACGCGGGTGGCACCGTCGCCCAGGCGCAATGTTTGCTGCAGGTCGGGCCAGTGTTTGACGAAGGTGCTTTCCAGCCGCGTCAGGCTGGCACCGCTGCCGAGGGCGCGGTCGCTGGTGAGGTTGCGGCCGGCAAAGCTGGTGGTGAACACGCCCAGCTCGCGCGAAATGCCCACTTCGCCGAGCACGCCCAAGTTGTCCAGCGAGGGCGCGTTCTTCAGCATGCTGCGGCCGTAGCTCAGGTCGTAGTTGACAAACACACTGGGCAGCACGGGGTCCAGCACCAAACGGGGTTGGCGCTCGGCGCCCAGGCGGGTGGCGGCAAAAGCCTCGGGGGAAAAGGTCAGCGCCAAGCTTTGGGTGGTGGGCTCCAGCCGGCCTTGGTAGCCAGGCACGGAAGGCAGCGCCCAATAACGGCTGCCCTGCAAGGCCAGTGCTTGCGCGGCGGGTTCGGGCTTCACACGCCATTCGTCCAGCGCTTCTTGCGGCGCATAGAGCACGCCGCCTCGCTCCACCAACAACCACGTGCCCGCCGCTGCGCCGTTGACCGTGACCTCCAGCGGCATGAGTTTGTCTTGAGGCCGCGATGCCAAGGCGGGCAGGGACATCAGCTCAGCACGATCGAGGTTCAGGCTGGCCAGCTCGGTCGAGGCGCTGCCCATCAACGGCCAGACGAGTGCCGCCAGCGCCCCTGCCAAGGCTGATGGTGATCGCCTGCACCAAAGCATTCAGCTCAGTCCCCCAGCGTGACAGCAAAGGTCTGCACTTGGCCGTTGTCTTGCTTGACGACCAGTTGCGCCGCACCAGACGGCAGGCGTGTGCCCGCTGGCGTGGCCAATTCAAAGCCGCGCCGAATGCCTGGCAACACATAACCGCCGCTCTGGCTGCTGGCCAAGGGCGCGCCGTCGTTGCCCTGGAGCACAAAGTCAATCGGCTGGGCATAGGCTGTGCCCTGGTTTTCACAGAACGCGCGCACGCCCACGGTAGGGTCACGCTCGGCCGCGCAGCTGAGTTCGCGCCGAGCGCCGGGCGGCGATACAAAGACCGGCAATGAAAACGCCATGGCAATGCGCAATTTGACGGCGGCATCTGCCGGCAAAGCCTCGGGCAGTTCGCGCACGATCAGCCGAAAGGTCTGCTCCATGCCTTGCGGACGGGGGCGCAGCAAAGCCAGCCGCACGACTTGGCGCGAACGCGGCGCCAGCTTGACGATGGGCGCGGACAGCACCATGTCTTCGCTGAGCACCAGCTCGTCCTGGCCGTCGGCGTTTTGACGCCATTGGTAAATGTCGGCCTGCATCACCAGCTCGGTGTCGCCTTCATTGGTCAGGGTGATGGCAGCGGCGCGCTCGCGGGCCGCCATGTGAATCCGCACGGGCGAAACGGAAAACTGCCCGGCCTGGGCCGGCACTGCCAGCCCAGGTGCGGACCAGACCATCGTCCCGACAAGAAAAGATGAAACCCAGGCGGCCAAGCCAGACCGTAGGACCAAAGACTCGGCTCGTTTGTTGTTGTGTGTCATTACCAACCCAAGGTGAGTTCAACGTAGTCCTGGCCAGAGCGCCGCACCATTTGCCAGCCGGTGACCGTGCCGGCCGTGGTTTGCGCGTCCATCCAGCCCAGGGCCGGCGTGCCCTGCCCGACCTGCACCAGGTAGCGCTGCGCGCCGCCGTGCGTGGGCACATACTGCCCGCCCTTGGCCGGCAACAGATCGACCACGGCGCCGGTGGAGCAGACCACGGTGACCGTCGCGCCCAAGGTTCCCGTGCCCGCACCGCTGCTGCAAAACACACGCGGCGCTGGCGCACTGGCCGCTGCCAGCTTCACGCGCACCAGTAACTCGGCATTGGCTTGGCCCGCTTGCGCGGGCAGGCCGCTCAAGCCTGCGACCAGGCTCAGCGCCACCGCCCGGCACAACGCCAAGGCGGGGTGAGGCTGGGGCTTGCTGATGCGAGTCATGGCGGGCAAGGCATCAGTACGTCATGGTCAAGGTGCGGATCTGGGTGCTGGCGCAGGTGCTGCAACCGGCCTGGCCGCCGTCCATGGCACCGGTGATCACATAGGTGTAGACGTCGGCGGTGCCGGCCGCCGAGGTGGTGGCCGCCGTGCCGGTGGTCGTTTTCACCGCGGCCGCCGTTGTCAGTGTGTAGCGCAGGCCGGCCACTACACCGGCGCCGGTGGGCGTGGTGCTGGCGGTGCCGGTGCTGGCGTCGGTGCCGGGGTCAAACACGGCGCTCGTCAAGGTCATGCCGCGCGAGCACTTGAAGCTGATGCTGGTGGTGGGCGCCGACGTTGCGGCTGAGCCAAACGCCGTGTAACTGCCAAAGTCCAGCGTCGTCGGCGAAGAGTTGTTGGTCAAGCAGGCCGGCGTGAAGGTGGCGCTGACGCTGAACTGCTTGCTGACCGTATCGGCAAAGGCTGACGAAGCCAGTGCCGCCAAGCAAGCGGCTGCGGCCGTCAGTCGGTTGAGATGTTTCATGAGTCGCTCCGTTGGGTTAAGGAGCAACAAAGGTAACCACTGCTCACGCTTTTGGCATGGGAGCTGTGTACTAATTACGCCCGGTTACAGCGGCTCATCCGTGAGCCCCACCGGATCGTCAACAGGGCGGTGTCAGTTGCCGCGTTGCCAGAAGTCGCCCTGGCTGTAGTGCGACTTGAGAAAGTCGATCCACAGCCGCACCCGCAGCGGCAGGTGCTAGCGCTGGGGGAACACGGCGTAGATGCCATTGGGCGGCGCGGCAAAGTCTTCGAGCAAGGCCACCAAGCGGCCGGCGGTGATCTCGGCCTGCACTTCCCAGGTGCTGCGCCAGGCAATGCCATGCCCGGCCAGGCACCAGTCGTGCAAGACCTGACCGTCTGAACAATCCAGCGGCCCGCGCGGTTTGAGGTGTTGCAGCTCGCCTTGCACCGTGAAAGCCCAGCCCCGTGCTTGCGAGGCATCGCTGGACAAGGTCAGGCAGTCAAAGCGCGAGAGTTCGCTGGGGTGCTGGGGCGTGCCGTGGCGGGCCAGGTACTCGGGCGTGGCCACGCACAGGCGCCGGTTGTCGGCCAGTCGCAAGCTCACCAAGGAGGAGTCGGGCAAGTCACCCACGCGCACCGCGCAGTCAAAGCCTTCGCCGGCCAGGTCGACCACGCGGTCGCTGAGGTTCAGGGAAACCGTCACGTCGGCATGTTGCTGGCGAAAGCGGGTGACCAAGGGCGCTACGTGGCGTCGGCCAAAGCCGGCCGGCGCGGTGACGCGCAAATGCCCGCTGGCCTTGACGCCGCCGGCTGACACGCTGGCTTCCGCATTGGCAAAGTCGGCGAGTAGGCGCTGGCAGTCTTCTAAAAAGGCACTGCCTTCGTGCGTGAGGCTGATGCGCCGCGTGGTGCGCACCAGGAGCTTGACGCCGAGCCGGCTTTCCAGCGCGTCCAGGCGCCGGCCCATGATGGCGGGCGCCACGCCTTCGGCCAGGGCTGCCGCCGTCAGGCTGCCGCGCGTGGCGACCGACACAAAGGACTCGAGCTGCTTGAGTTTGTCCATGCGCGATTATGGACAGCTCAGCTAGAGCGTCGGCTCGCTTTCAACCGGGTCCACCGGCTTGGGGCCGGCCAGCCAGGTGCTGATGACGCCGCACACGCCAATCAGCGCAATGCCCATCAGCGTCAAGCGATCGGGCGTGTGCGAAAACGCCAGCCAGCCGGCCAGCGTGGCAAACACCAGCTGAAAGTAAAGATAGGGCGTGAGCGCGCCGGGACTGGCACGGCCGTAGCCAAGGATCATGAAGTAGTGGCCGAGCGTGCTGAAAAAACCCAGCAGGAGCATCGGCGCCCACAGGCCCCAGCCCGGGCTGGCGCCCCACTCAAAAGGCCAGGCAAAAGGCAGGGCGGCCATGGACAGCAGCGTGGCCACCGCACCGGTGTAAAAGTGCATGGTGCCGGGGTCGTCGTGGCGGGCCAGGTAGCTGGTGAGCAGCTGAAAGCCGGCATTGACCAGCACCAGCGCAGCGGGCAGCAGCATGGCCCACTTGAAGTCGTCAGCCCCGGGCTGTATCACCATCAGCGCGCCCAACAGGCCGCCGCTCAGCAGCAGCCAGCGCAGCGGCGACACACGCTCGCCCATGGTGTGCACGGCAGCCAAAGTGATCAGCATAGGCGTGAGCATCAAGATGGCGGTGAACTCGCCCACCGGCAAGGTGCGCAGGCTCACAAAAGCCAGCGCGCTGGTGGTGGTCAACAGCAAGCCGCGCAGCACCTGCAGCCAGGGGTGGCGCGTCTGGAACAGCGCCCAGCCCCGGCGCGGCAACAGCGCCGCGCTGGTGACGACCACTTGGAACAGGTAGCGCGCCCACAGCACCACGGCCAGCGGGGCCAACACGCTGAGGTATTTGGCCAGGCTGTCCAGCGTGGCAAAGCAGGCCATGGCCATGACAACCAAGACCACCCCTTGGGTGGACGGCCTCAAACGCTTCAGGGGCAAACCAGCCTCGCTTTTTTAGTAGCGAAGGCGCGCCACCGAGCGCAGCACGTCGGCCGTGGTGGTGGGCAGGCCGAAGTATTCGAGGTAGGCGGGAATTTGCTCGAACAGCATGTCCGAGCCGATTTGCACCGGGCAGCCTCTGGCCTGCGCGGCCGCTAAAAAGGCAGTCATTTCCGTGCGCATCACCACTTCGCCGACAAAGGTGCTGGGCGCGATGCGCGACACATCCATGGGCAACTCGTCGCCTTCGTTCATGCCCATGGGCGTGGCGTTGACCACCAGGTCAAAGCCCGCAGGGTCTTTGCTGCCCAGGCGCACGTCCAAGGCCGGGTAATGGGCGCGCAGCCGCACACCCAAGGCTTTGGCCGAGGTCGCATTGACATCGAACAGGCCAATCGCCGCCACGCCTGCGGCCGCCAGCGACGCGGCAATCGCCGAGCCGACGCCACCACAGCCGACCACCAGCGCTTGCCGGCCTTTGAGCGCAAAACCTTTGCGCAGCACGCCGCGCACAAAGCCTTCGCCGTCGAACATGTCCCCCTGCAACTGGCCTTGCGGTCCCACGCGCACGGCATTGCAAGCACCGGCAATGGCCGCGGCGGGCATGAGTTCATCGACCAAACCCACGGTGCTGACCTTGTGCGGCATGGTGATCAGCGCGCCCCGGATGTTGCTGAGCTTGAAGACCGAGCGCAAAAACGTGGGGTAGTCCTCGGGCTTGCAACCCATGGGCACCACCAGCGCGTTGATGCTGTGTTGCTCAAAGTAAGGGTTGTAGATCATCGGCGCCTTGAAGGCGTGGGTGGGAAAGCCGATGTGGGCGATGACTTCGGTGTGACCGTTGATGAGCATGTTGAAAGAGCAGAGGAGAAAGAAAACACAACAGGAAGGGCCCAAGCCCTCCCTGTACAAGTCATGCCCTTACTTGGCGGATTTAGCGGATTGAGCCGCCGAGACCGCCGCACGCAGCGCCAGCAAATAGCTGTCCACGCCAAAGCCGCAGATCTGGCCTTTGACGATTTCGGCAAATACCGACACATGGCGAAACGCTTCGCGCGCATGGATGTTGGACATGTGCAACTCCACGATCGGGCAGGTCAGGATGGCCAGTGCGTCGCGGATGCCGTAGCTGTAGTGCGTCCAGGCGCCCGCGTTGATCAGCACCGCGTCCACGCCGTCGGCATACGCCTGGTGGATGCGCTCGCACATGGCGCCTTCGCTGTTGGTCTGAAAAGCCTCGACGCTAGCGCCCAACTCGCGGCCCAGGCCAGTCAAGCTGGCGTTGATTTCGTCCAGCGTGACGGTGCCGTACTGGGCTGGGTCGCGCTTGCCGAACATGTTGTGGTTGATGCCGTGCAGCATGAGGATTTTCATGGGTGTCTTTCTTGGGTCGGAGGGAACAAAAAGGAAATCCGCGTCACGTTCAGCCGGCGGTTAAGCATTCAAGCCGCCATGAAAAAAGCCCGCCGACCGCCAGCAAGGGCGTGAAGGCAGGCTGGTGTTGCAGACCGGCCGGAGCCTGCGGCCACGACCAATCTGCACCGCCTTACTTGCGCATCTTGGCCAATTGCTCTTGCACTTCCTTGAGCGTGTCCTGGCCCACGGAAACGCCGTATTTGGCGACCACCGGACGGACCTTGTCACGCAGCTTGCCGAGCTCGGCCGGGGACAGTTCGGTGACCTGCATGCCGCCTTTTTTCATGTTCTCCAGGGCCGAGGCCACCTGGCCACGGGCTTGCACGCGTTGGAACTTGGCAGCTTCCAGGGCAGCGTCCGAGATGATCTTCTTCTGGCCAGCGTCCAGGCCGTCCCAGAACTTCTTGCTGATCACCACCGACTGCGGGTTGTACTGGTGGTTGGACAGCACGGCGTACTTTTGCACTTCGTAGAACTTGTTGGCGTTGATCACGGTCAGCGGGTTCTCTTGGCCGTCAATGGCTTTTTGTTCCATGGCGGCGTAGACCTCAGGAAACGGCAGCGGCGTGGGGTTGGCGCCCAGGGCCTTGACCCAGTCCACGTTGATCGGGTTGGGGATCACGCGCAGCTTCAGGCCTTCCAGATCGTCGGCTTTCAGGATGGGGCGCTTGCTGTTGGTGATGACGCGAAAGCCCAACTCAAAGTAGGCCAGGCCGACCAGGCCTTTGTCTTGCAGCTTGTCGTGCAACTTCTTGCCCAGCGGGCCGTCGACGATGGCGTCGGCCTCTTTCTCGTTGTTGAACAAGAAGGGGAAGTCATAGATGGCGAATTCCTTGACCTGGCTGGCAAAAATGCCGGAGTTCATGGACGCCATTTCCAGCGTGCCGCCCTGAATGGCCGACACATTGGCCTGGTCGCTGCCCAGCGTGCCGCCGGGGAACAGGTTGACCTTGATCTTGCCGCCAGATTTGGCTTGCACGATCTCAGCGAACTTTTCCATGCCCATGACGATGGGGTGGCCCTTGGGGTTTTGCGTGGCGAACTTGATGGTCTTGTCCTGCGCAGCGGCCAGGCCCGTGGCGGCCAGCACGACCGAGGCGATCACGGTTTTGATAAAGATGCGTTTCATGGGTTGTCTCCAGAGATAAAAAAAGACCGAGGGGAAAAAGTCAGAACAGTCAGGTCACCAGCTCAATAGAACCAGCGCGCCGGCACCATCACCAGTTGCGGGAAAGCAATCATCAAGAACATGATGGCGAACTGCGCCACCATGAAGGGCAGGACCCCTTTGGTGACTTCGTCCATGCCGATTTTGCCCACACCGGCCACGGCGTTGAGCACCGTGCCCACAGGGGGCGTGATCAGGCCAATCGCGTTGTTGATGATAAACAGCACGCCGAAGTAGACCGGGTCAATGCCAGCGGCCTTGACCACGGGCATCAGCACGGGCGTGAGCAGCAAGATGGTGGGCGTCATGTCGAGTGCGGTGCCCACCACCATGGTCAGGATCATGATGGCCAGCATCAAAAGGCGCGGGCTGTCCAGCAGGGGCTGCAGCAACTCGACCACTTGCGCGGGCAGGTTGGCCACGGTGATCAGCCAGGCCGAAACCATGGCCGCGGCCACCAGGAACATCACCACCGAACAGGTCATGGCGGCCGAGATAAAGAGAGGCACCAGCTTTTTGAAGTTGAGTTCGCGGTAGACAAAGACCGAGATGAAGAGCGCGTAGACGGCTGCGACCACAGCCGCTTCGGTCGGCGTGAACACGCCGAACTTCAAGCCGAAGACGATGATGAAAGGCAACACCAGCGCCCAGGTGGCTTCGCGCATGGCGACCAGCACTTCGGAGGCTGTCTTGCGTGGCGGCGGCATGACTTTTTCTTTGCGCACCAGCCACCACCAGGTCAGCCACAGCGCTGCGGCCAGCCACACGCCCGGGAAGATGCCAGCCATGAAGAGCTTGGAAATCGACACGTTGGCCGCGACGCCGAAGATCACGAACCCAATGCTGGGCGGGATCACGGGGGCGATGATGCCGGCCGAGGCAATCAGGCCAGCCGAGCGGGCGCGGTCATGGCCGGCGGCCACCATCATGGGCAGCAGCAGCGCGGTCAGCGCGGCAGCATCTGCCACGGCCGAACCAGACAGCGAGGCCATGATGACGGCTGCGACGATGGTCACATAACCCAGGCCGCCCTTGATGTGGCCGACCAGCGCCATGGCGAAATTGACGATGCGTTTGGACAGGCCGCCGGCGTTCATGATCTCGCCGGCCAGCATGAAGAAAGGCACGGCCAGCAGCGGGAAGCTGTTGGCGCCTTCCATGACGTTTTGCGCCAGGATCTGGGCGTCGAACATGTCCAGGTGCAGCATCAGCGCCGCGCCGCACAAGAGCAGCGAAAAAGCAATCGGCACGCCCAGCGACATGGCGATCAGCAGGGAACCCAGGAAAACAGCGATGGTCATGACAGTGGTTCCGATCTTCAGCGGGAGGCGTGGTTGCTGTCGTGGTCGCCGCTGCTGGCGTGGGGCGCCTCTTCGGATTCCTTCATCAGCACCAACTTGTCGTCGGCGATCTGGCCGGTCACCAAGCGCCACAAGTCAGACAGCAAGATGGGCGCGCCCAGGACGGCAAACACCATGCCCGAGGCGTAGAACCAGGCCATGGAAACTTCCATCACGGCGCTGGTCGAGCCCAGGTTGATGAGGGTTTGCTCATAGGCACCTTTGAACAACAACCACAGGCAATACAGCATGAGCAGAAGCGACAAGCCCATGCACAGCTTTTTGCCCGCAGGCCCCAGCTTGCCCACCAGCATGTCGGTGCCCAGGTGGCCGTTGCTGCGCAGCGCCACCACGGCGCCCATGAAGGTCAACCACACAAACAACCAGCGCGAGAGTTCCTCAGACAGCGTGAAACCGGAGTTCAGCGCGTAGCGCATGAAGACATTGCCAAACACCAGCACCACCATGACGGCCAGCATGGCGCCGATCAGGTAGCCGAGAAATTTGCAGTAGGCGTCAATGAATTTGTTGATCACAGGGGGCTCCAAGCAGGCGGGCAGACCATAATGTACAAACTAGTTAGTTCTTGCTGAATTAGTGGAAACCCTTAAATTCAAGGATGCGGATGAGGTGAAGAGAAAACCCAAAAGCCGATGCCGTCTGGGCTTCGCACCGATCGGACCGCACGGGTCCGCCAGCGTCAAGGTCAGCGCTTGACGAAACGCACCACCATCTCGACGATGCTGCTGCGCCGCCGCTGGCGCGCCGCCTCGGCAGCGGCGTCGTGCTTGAAGATCAGCCCGAAGGTGTGCTGGTTGGAGACGTTGAAAAAAGTCAGTGCGGAAATCGAGGCATGGATGTCGATCGGGTCCAGGCCGGCGCGAAACAAACCGTCGGACACCCCCCGCTCGTACAGCCGTGAAATCGCCTCGATGGCTGGCACGTTGAGTTCTTGGATGATCTTGCTTTGCGCCAGGTACTCGCCGCGCTCCATGTTTTCCGACATGACCAGACGGATGTAGTCCTGGTTGCCAAAGTGGTGATCGAAGGTGAACTCGACCAGGCGACGCAGTGCCGCTTCGGGCGCCAAGTCGTCCAGGTGCAACTCCGACTCGATCTGCCGCATGCGGCGGTAGGCTTCTTCCAGCACGGCCAAATAGAGGCCTTCTTTGCTGCCGAAGTAGTAATAGATCATCCGCTTGCTGGTGCTGGTGGCGGCGGCAATCTCGTCGATGCGCGCACCACTGAGGCCCTTGCTGGCAAACTCGCTGGTGGCCACGTCCAGGATGTCGGCCATGGTGCGGACCGGATCATTGGTGCGCCCCGTTGCATTGGCCGCCTTGGCCCGTGCTTTTTGCGGCTGCGCCGCCGCCACACGCTTGGCCGCGACGGGACGCCTGGAATGTACTAACTCGTTCATTTGGCGAGTATAGGGCGCTTAATCGCATCAGCAAAGGGGCATGCGCCAAGCCGGCGGAAGCGCGTATTTAGAATGCGCGCACGCCGAGCGGGCCTCCGTCTCGGCCCGCCGCCGACAACAAGACCCTAGACAAGAGAGACAGCAATGAACCAGCTCCCCACCACCCGCCGCCAATGCCTGGCCCTGCCTCTGGCTGCTGGCTTGGCCAGCCTGCCCTGGCAAGCCAGCGCGCAAAGCACCTGGCCGCAAAACAAAACCGTGCGCTTTGTGGTGCCCTTTGTGCCCGGTGGCACCTCCGACATCGTGGCCCGCACCGTGGCCACCGAACTGAGCAAGCAGCTTGGTGTGGCCGTGGTGATTGACAACAAAGCCGGTGGCGGCGGCGTGCCGGCCATGCAGGAAGTGGCACGCGCGACGGCCGACGGCCACACCATCATCTTGGGCCATGTGGGCTCCATGGCCGTGAACCCCTACATCTTTGCCAACACCGGCTACGACGTGAACCGCGACTTCACGCCCGTGACCTTGCTGGCCAAGGTACCCAGCCTGTTTGTGGTGCACCCGGACGTGCCAGCGCGCAACCTCAAGGAGTTGGTCACCTACGTCAAGGCGCGGCCCGGACAGCTCAATTACGCCTCGGCGGGCAATGCCAGCGCCGGCCACTTGGCCATGGAATATTTGAAGCTGACCACGGGCATGTTCATGACGCACATTCCCTACCGCGGCACCGGCCCGGCGCTGAACGACTTGCTGGCCGGACGCATCCAGGCTTTTTCTGCTGGCACGCCGGCCCTGCTGCCACACATCCGCAGCGGCAAACTGCGCGCCATTGCCACCGGCACGCCGCAGCGCCTGCCCTCGCTGCCCGACGTGCAGACCGTGGCCGAGCAAGGCTACAAAGGTTTTGAATCAGTGCAGTGGTACGGCGTGATGGCCCCCGGCGGGACCCCGCCCGAGGTGGTCAAACGCATCCAGGAAGAATGCCAAAAAGCCCTGCGCTCACCCGCCATTGCCGAACGCTTTGCCAGCGAAGACGCCACCACCGGCGGCGGCCCGGCCGCAGAATTTGGCGCCTTCATCACGCAGCAGCAAAAACTCTGGAAAGAGATTGTTTTGCAGGCACGGATCAAGTCGGACTGATAGCCCCACCCGCGCCGTCAGGGTCAATCGACCTTGGCGCCTGATTCCTTGACGATGCGCGACCAGCGCACCAGGTCGTCACGCACCACGGCCGCGAGTTGTTCAGACGTGCCCTTGAAAGACTCGCAGCCCAGGGTGGCCAGGCGGTCGCGGGCGTCGGCGCTGTCCAGCGCCTTGCCGACTTCGTTTTGCACCCACTGGATCAACTCCTTGGGTGTGCCGGCGGGGGCAAACATGCCGTACCAGGGCGTGGCGCCAAAGCCCTTGACCGTTTCGCCAATGGTCGGCGCGTCGGGCAGGGCCAACACGCGTTTTTCGTTCACCACGCCCAGCACCTTGAGCTTGCCCGCCCGCACAAACGCAATGGACGAAGGCAGGCTCTGCACCGACAGCGGCACCTGGCCACTGACCACGTCGGTGGCGGCGGCGGCCGCGCCCTTGTAGGGAATGTGCTGCAGCTTGATGTCCGTGGCTTTTTGCAGCATCTCGCCAATCAGGTGGTTGAGCGTGCCATTGCCGGCCGAGGCAATCGCAAATTTGCCGGGGTTGGCTTTGGCCTGGGCAATGAGTTCGGCCATGTTATTGCCCGGAAAGGCCGGGTTGGCCACCAGCACATAACCGGCGCGCGCCAGCGGCGCCACGGGCTCGAAATCCTTGACCGGGTCAAAGCCAGTGCGTTGGTACAAAAACGGGTTGATGACTTGCGCGCTGTCGGCGGTGATCATCAGCGTGTAGCCGTCCGGCTTGGCCTTGGCAGCGGCGGCCGTGCCCACATTGCCACCAGCCCCGGCCCGGTTTTCCACCACGAAGGACTGGCCGGTTTGCTCGGTGAGTTTTTGCGCCACCACCCGGGCAATCGCGTCGTTGGCTCCACCCGTCGCCTGCGGCACGATGATGGTGACGGGCCGGCTGGGGTACTTGTCTTGCGCCTGGGCAGCGCCCCACAGCGACAAACTCAAAGCCAGAACGATGCCGATGGAATTACGCATAGGGTCCTCGTCAAGTGGATGAACTGAAGGTGACTTCGGGGCGCCCTGCATGGCACACGAATCGCACAAGGGCGCGCCGGCTTGGAGGCCGGGCGAGTCAGCTTATCACGGCAAAAAACGCGCGTTTGTCGCCTTCGTTGCAGGCAGCCAGGAGGTATTCAAGACGCCTTGCGCCCCCAGGCCCTGCCTTCGCTAGCCGCTCTCCACACTTGCTCCACAGTTGAGCTTTAACCTGCAGCCATGTTGGACTACGCGGCCGGACAACGGCTGATTTTGTGATGCCCCATTTCTTGTATCGCCTGGTTGCTGGCGCGCTGACCTCTGCGGCCTTGATCTTGGCCTTGACCGGTTGCGGCGGTGGCGGTGGGCGGCACGGCGCCGGCCGCAGCGCTGACCGAAGTCACACCCGCCGTGCTGGCCGCCGCCGACACCCAGGCCCTGGGCCAGCGCATCTTCACGGACCAAAGCTTGTCTGAGCCGCGCGGCACGGCCTGCGCCGGCTGTCAACATGAACCACATGGCCCAGTCGCTCAAACGCCTGGAGCAAGCACGCCGGCTGTGGATTGCGCAAATCTCGCACGAGCTGCGCACACCGCTGGCGGTGCTGCGCGGTGCACTCGAAGCGATTGAAGACGGCGCCCGACAACCCACCCCCGCCGTGCTGGCCAGCCTGCGCGAAGAAGTGATGCAGCTCAACCGCCTGGTCGATGATTTGCACACCTTGTCGGTGGCCGACATGGGCGGCATGCGCTGCGACTTTCAGGGCGGTGACGCGGACGCATGGCTGCTCCGCGTGGCCAGCCGGTTTGACGCAGCGGCGCAGCAGCGCGGCCTGCGGCTCACGGTGCCCAGCACGGCCGCAGCTGTCCAGGCCTGCTGGGACTTTCAGCGCATCGACCAGTTGCTGGCCAACCTGCGGACCAACAGCCTGCGCTACACCCGCGCCCCTGGCGAGGTGCGGGTGCATTGGCAGGCTGACGGCGCGCAGCACTTGGTCTTGACAGTGGAAGACACCGCGCCCGGCGTGCCGCCCGAAGATTTGGCGCAGCTGTTTGAGCCCCTGTTTCGCGCGGACAAAGCCCGCCAGCGCGGCACTGAACACGGCAGCGGCTTGGGCTTGGCCATCGTGCGCAGCATTGCCGTGGCGCATCAGGGCGAGGTCAGCGTTCAGCCGTCAACGCTGGGCGGCCTGCGCTTTACCGTGCGCTTACCGCTGCAAGCAGACGATTTCGCCTTGCCAAACCACCCATCCGCCAAGGCCTCACAACACCCATGAGCCTCGACCTCAGCAGCCCCGCGCCCCTCATCCTGGTGGTCGAAGACGACACCAAGATCGCCGACCTGCTGACCAACTACTTGCAGGCCCAAGGCTTTGCCACGCAATGCTGCGGCGACGGCCTGCAAGCGCTCGCACTGGTGTTGCTCGACCTGATGCTGCCCGGCCTGGACGGCCTGGGCGTGTGCACGGCGGTGCGCGAATTTTCCAACGTGCCCATCATCATGCTGACAGCGCGCATCGACGAAATCGACCGCCTGCTCGGCCTGGACACCGGCGCCGACGACTACATCTGCAAACCCTTCAGCCCCCGCGAAGTGGTGGCCCGCATTCGCGCCCTGCTCAGGCGCAGCAGCGGCGCCCTGGCGCCCAAGGCACCCGCCGCACAACCGGCTTTGACCATCAGCGACCCGCAACTGCAAATCTCATGGCAAGGCCAGCCCCTGCCCCTGACCCCGGTTGAATTTCGCCTGCTGCGCCTGCTGATCACCCGCCCCGGCCAAGTGCTGGGCCGCCAAGCCCTGCTCGACCACCTGCACGACGATTTCCGCGACGTCAGCGATCGCGCCATCGACAGCCACATCAAGAACGTACGTCGCAAGCTCAAGCAAACCGGCGTGCCTGAAGGCATCAGCTCGGTGTATGGGGTGGGGTATCGGTTTGAGGCCTAGGGCTGTACCTGCCGCCTGAACGCCCCAGGCTAAAACTCCGGCATAGCGTGTGCCGACGAAATGCAGCGGGTATGCCCTAGCTGCTACTCAATGATTTTTAACAAGAAAACCGCTTGTTTTTATTAATCTGCGCCTCCTCGTTGCTCTTGAGAAGAGAGGACGATTTTTTTAAAACAAGCTTCTTTTTTATAAGGCCATTGACCATGCACAGCGCCCTCAAACCCACCCTCTTCGTTGTTGCTTACGCGCTCGCCTCAGTTGCATTCGGGCAGAGCTACAGCCCCTGGATGAGTCAGGACGTCACCAAGGCCTGGCGAGATAACTACAAGGGTCAAGGCACCACCATTACCGTGGTGGATGATTTCAGGAGCAGCTACACCATTGCAGGCAACTTGCAAGGTTGGGCAGAGCGCAAGCGGCACGGCGAATGGACCGCCACCGAAGCTTCTATGGTTGCGCCACTTGCTCAAATAGGAACCCAGGACTTCAGCCAGAACCAGGCAATTCGTCTGGCGTCTGGGTTGAATGTGATCAACGCCAGCTACGGACTCAGGTCGAACAACCCTTTTGTCTGGACCCCCTTGGACGCCAGGAACTCCTCACTCGTCGACTACGCGCACCAAGGCCGAGCGGTGATTGCCAAAGCCGCTGGCAACGACGGCGTGGCGCTGGACAACTACTGGGGTCATCGGGATCAGCTGGCTGGAAGCTTGAGGGGTGCGCAGTCGGCCATCATGGTGGGGGCACTGGAAAGCAATGGTTCACCCACTGCCAAGGCGTCACTGGCGTCTTATTCCAACAGGCCCGGACAGGACCGCAGCTATCAAAACCAGTTCCTGGTGGTTGGCGTGGATCGCAGTAAAACCGGCTTGGCTGGCACCTCGTTTGCAGCGCCCATCATCAGCGGTTATGCAGCCATTGTGGGCAGCAAGTTTCAGTCCGCCACGCCAACACAGGTGGCCAACCAACTGCTCAACACCGCCAGAAAAGACACCTTGGTCAACTACAGGCCGGAGGTTTACGGCCGTGGTGAAGCCAGCCTCAGGCGCGCACTGGCACCCCAAGTCATCAGGTGAATCCAGCCTTCAGGCCACGGTCGTCAGCGACCAATCCGCTGATCCGCGCCATCGGCGGCTAGCCAGGAAGGGCAAGACCATTAGCGCCCTTTTTGTCACGGATAAACCGATCTGAGCGGTATGAATCTGTGACCAGGTATCGAATAAAGTGCAGGGATGAGTACCTCCTCGTCCACGTTGCCACGCCCCCGCGCCGTCTTGTTCGACGCCTACGGCACGCTGTTTGACGTGTACAGCGTGGGCGCCTTGGCGGAAGAATTCTTCCCCGGCCAGGGCGCGGCGCTCGGTGTCTTGTGGCGCGACAAGCAAATTGAATACACCCGCCTGGTGACCACCAGCAACCACGGCGCGCATTACCAGCCGTTCTGGGACTTGACCCGCGCGGCCTTGCGTTATGCATGCAAGCGCTTGGGCCTTAGCCTCACGCCCGAGTGGGAAGAGCGGCTGATGAACCAGTACCGGCATTTGTCGGCTTTCCCCGAAAACATCGCAGTGCTCAAGCAGCTCAAAGCCATGGGCGTGGTGACCGGCATTTTGTCCAACGGCGATGCAGGCATGTTGAATGCGGCCGTGCAATCAGCCGGCTTGGGCGATTACCTGGACCACGTCATCAGCGTGGATGCGATCCGCAAATACAAAACCCACCCCGACGCTTATGCCTTGGGCGAAGCAGCCTGCGGTTTGTCCGCTGCGCACATCGCTTTTGTCAGCAGCAACAGTTGGGACGCGCTAGCCGCCACTTGGTACGGCTACCAAACGCTGTGGGTGAACCGCTACGCCTTGCCGTTTGAAGAACTCGGCACGCAACCCACGCGCACGGGCCGCGGCTTGGCCGAGGTGCTGGCGTTCTTCCCGGGCGCCGGGCCAACCACAACCGACTCTTTATGATGCGCAGTTGACCCCGCGCCAGGCATCTCTTTTTCAACCCCTTTGTTCAACCCTTCCACTTCTATAAAAACCATGACCGCTCGCACCCCTGTTCACCGCCTGCAAGTTGCCACCGAACTGCACCAGTTCATTGAAGACCGCGTGTTGCCCGGCACGGGCGTGAAAAGCGCTGGGTTCTGGAAAGGCTTCGACAAGATCGTGGCCGACCTGGCGCCCAAAAACATCGCCCTGCTGGCCGAGCGTGACCGCCTGCAAACTGAGCTCGACACCTGGCACAAAGCTAATCCCGGCCCGATCACCGACATGCCGGCTTACCAAGGCTTTCTGAAAAAAATCGGCTACCTGGTCGAGCAACCCAAGAACGTGCGCATCACCACGACCAAGGTCGACGCTGAACTCGCCGTGCAAGCCGGCCCGCAGCTGGTGGTGCCCGTGCTCAACGCCCGCTACGCGCTGAACGCGGCCAACGCCCGCTGGGGCTCGCTGTATGACGCGCTGTACGGCACCGACGCGATTTCCGAAGAAGGCGGCTGTGAAAAGGGCCAAGGCTACAACCCCAAGCGCGGCGCCAAGGTCATTGACTACGCGCGCCATGTGCTGGACCGCACGGCCCCGCTGCGCAAGGGCTCGCATGTGGACTCGGTGGGCTACCGCATCAAGGACGGCAAGCTGGCCGTCAAACTCAAAGACGGCAGCAACACCAGCCTGGCCGACGCCAAGCAGTTGGTGGGCTACCAAGGTGACGCCAAGGACCCCAGCTCGGTGCTGTTCTTGCACAACGGCTTGCACCTGGACTTGCAGATCAACCGCAGCACGCCGATTGGCAAGACCGACCCGGCCGGCGTGAGCGACCTGGTGGTGGAAGCAGCCCTGTCCACCATCCTGGATTTGGAAGACTCGGTGGCCGTGGTCGATGCCCAAGACAAAGTGCTGGCCTACAGCAACTGGCTGGGCATTTTGCAAGGCACGCTGACCGAGAGCTTTGACAAAGGCGGGCAGACCATGACGCGCGGCCTGAACCCCGACCGCGTTTACACCCCGCCTGCTGGCAAAGGCAAGCCCGTGGTGCTGCATGGCCGCTCGCTGATGTTCCTGCGCAATGTGGGCCACCTGATGACCAACCCGGCGATTTTGTACACCGACAAAAAAGGCGTGGAGCGCGAAATCCCTGAAGGTATTCTGGACGCCGTGGTCACCACCACCATCGCCCTGCACGACTTGCAACGCACGGCCAAAGACGGGATTCGCAATTCACGCAAGGGCTCGGTCTACATCGTCAAGCCCAAGATGCACGGCCCGGCCGAAGTGGCGTTTGCCGCTGAACTGTTCAGCCGCGTCGAAGGCATGCTGGGCCTGCCCGACAGCACCGTGAAGCTGGGCATCATGGACGAAGAGCGCCGCACCAGCGTGAACTTGAAAGCGTGCATTGCCGCCGCCAAGAGCCGGGTGGCTTTCATCAACACCGGCTTCCTGGACCGCACCGGCGACGAGATGCACACCGCCATGCAGGCCGGCCCGATGATCCGCAAGGGCGACATGAAGTCCAGCGCCTGGATCCAGTCTTACGAGCGTAACAACGTGCTGGTCGGTTTGAGCTGCGGCCTGCGCGGCAAGGCGCAAATCGGCAAGGGCATGTGGGCCATGCCTGACCTGATGAAAGCCATGCTGCAACAAAAAATCGCCCACCCGCTGGCCGGCGCCAACACCGCCTGGGTGCCCAGCCCCACGGGCGCCACGCTGCACGCCATGCACTACCACCAGGTGCTGGTGTCCGATATTCAAAAGGACATGGAAAAGATCAACGTCAACAAGGAACGCGACGCGCTGCTGAACGGCTTGCTGACTGTTCCCGTGACCACCACACCCAACTGGAGCGCCGCTGAAAAGCAGCAAGAGCTGGACAACAACGCGCAAGGCATTTTGGGCTACGTGGTGCGCTGGGTGGACCAAGGCGTGGGCTGCTCCAAGGTGCCCGACATTCACAACGTCGGCCTGATGGAAGACCGTGCCACGCTGCGCATTTCCAGCCAGCACATCGCCAACTGGCTGCTGCATCGCGTGGTGACCAAGGCCCAGGTCAAAGAAACTTTTGAGCGCATGGCCGCCGTGGTGGACAAGCAAAACGCCGGCGACAAGCTGTACCAACCGATGGCTGGCAACTTCGCCAAGAGCGCTGCCTACAAAGCTGCGTGCGACCTGGTCTTCAAAGGGCTGGAACAGCCGAGCGGTTACACCGAGCCGCTGCTGCATGCCTGGCGCTTGAAGGTCAAGGCTGGCAAGGCTTGAAACGCTGACGGGCCAGAAAAGGCCTGAGAAGGCTTGAAAAGGTCTGACTTGAGCCGGCGGGAAGCCATTACCGCCGGCTTTTTTGTTGCCGAACGTAATGCACAGCAGTGGCTGATCAGCCTACTTTTGGGCCACTCAGCGCGCCAAGCTCGGCGCCACACGGACGTGCTTTAAGCCATGCCACTTCATTTGAGTTGGCTGAACCGTTGAACGCTGCGCCAGCTACGGCGCAGATGAGCTTGGCAGCTCAGCCTTGGCTCACTAAGATCGCGCCCGATCGTGGGGTTGAGCGTTCAAGGCTCGACCGTTTTTTGAGGATGACCTTGGGCTGGTGCGCCGGGGAAGCAAGAGGCGCAGGCATGAAGGTTCACTTGAAAAAAGCAAAAGCGAGCGCCGGCGGTGCCGTGTGGGCTGGCGTGCTGGGCTGCGTGCTGGCCGCCGGCAATTCTTGGGCGGCACCGGCAACGCATCTGCCAGCCGCGCAACCTGCGCCGGCCGGAACTTTCGCCGAGCCCAGCCTGACCACCGACGTGCGGGAGACCCTGGCCTGGGTGCTCTCCAACCAAGACCACGGCGGCCAGCCCTTCATGGTGGTGGACAAACGACAAGCCCGGGTGTTTGTGTTCAACCCAGCCGGGCGTTTGCTGGGCGCAGCACCGGCGCTGTTGGGCATGGCCGTGGGCGATGTGGACACGCCAGGCGTGGGGCTCAAGCCGGTTTCGCAAATTGCAGTGACGGAGCGCATCACACCCGCAGGCCGGTTTGACAGCGAGCCCGGCGTCGGTCTGCAGGGCGACGCCATCGTCTGGCTGGAATACGACGCGGGCTTGGCGATTCACCGCGTGCGGCCCGGTCCGGCGCAGCTGGCGCGCGAGCAGCGCCTGACCCAGGCGAGCGGGCGGCGCGTGTCATTCGGTTGCGTGGTGTTGTCGCCTGAATTTTTAGACGCAGTCGTCCTGCCCCAGCTGGGTCGGCAAGCAGGCGTGGTGTATGTGCTGCCCGAGACACGGCGGCTGCGCGAGTGGTTGCAAAGCCTGCACCAGATGCAGGCGCTGTGATGGTGGCCTACATCAGGGCGCGTATCGGCCTTGGCTGACACAGGCTCAGCGGCAAGGCTGCCAGACGAGCCCGCCGGAAGCCTAAGCACTTGGGGCCTTACTGGCTGCTACGAGTCTGCCCCTTATGAAACTGCACCACTCACCCGCCCGGCCCATGCCCTTGCCAGGCGCACCGCCGGCTGACGATCCAGACAACCCGTCCAACCTGCCCGTGGACCCCGACGATGGCGGCCTGCCTTCCCCCGCACCCGAAGAGCAAGAGGGCGGCGATTGGAAGCCACCGGTTTGAGCTGAGCAAGGCTTGAGCCCGTGCGGTCTTGGCCTACAGCGCTGCGAGCCGAGAGCGCTCGTCAACAAGCCGGCTGTCGCCTAGGGTGAGGGGCTGATGAGAAGGCTTGCATTCAGCGTTAGCACCGCCACCAAAACCAAAGCCATAGCCGGTGCCCGACGCATCGGTTTTGCTGCGTCGGTGCGCCTCGCTAATAAGCACGCCCACCGCCCGCCACCTCAAGGCGGGCTTGTTGGCGACGGTGCCCGAGACGAGCGCAAGCCGACCGGCGGGCCCGGCGCAGTCTCCGGTGCAGTGCTGGTAGTTGCCGGCGCCGCAGGCACCGGCTGCACAGTGCTGCCCGCAGATGCCGCAGGAGTCGGACCAAAGGATGCAGATGGGGCCGCGGCCGGTGGGGCAGCGCCAGGCGGAGGCAGCTCGGGTGGCGGCAAAGGCAGGGTCAGACTCACCGGCGCGTTCGCGCTTGCAGCCAGCCGCACTTCACGCGTGCCGAGCGAGCGCAGCACCCAACCAGGCGCCAGCTCCGTCCCCACTGCAAAAGGCTTGGGCGCCTGGCCGTCCACGCTGATGAGCGCAGCACCGCCACCGCTGGCGCCAGCAATCACGCCCCACACCAAAAAGCGCTGGGCTGGGCCAGGTGCCGCAGGTGCGGCCTGCTCTTTCGCACCCAGCAATTGCGCCAACTCGGCAGGCGAGCGCAGCACGGGCAGGGCCTGCGCAGTGGCAGCTGGCAGCGCCGCTGGCGGCAGCGTCCAAGGCCAGCGGCCAAACCAGATCGTCCAGCCCCAAAACGCGGCGCAACTCAGCACCAGCAACCACAGCAGGCTGGTGGTGACGCGCCTGTCTTGCGGCAAGGTCTGGCGATGCTTGTCAGCGGATACGCCTGCCCATGAAGCCGATCGGCCAGTTCGCCCCGGCCACCAAGGAGGCAGAGAAAGTGAAGTCAGTGATGTCAGTGATGTCCACATGGACGCAGCATCATGTACCAGGGCAGGCCCCAGCGGCAAGCTGAGCCGGGGCTTTACCTTGCTGGAATTGCTGCTGGTGCTGAGCATCACGGCATTGGCCAGCGCGGGTGTGAGCCTGGCGTTCAAAGACTCGGCCAGCACCGAGCTGGAACAAGAAGCCAGCCGATTGGCGGCCTTGCTGGATGGCGCGCGCGCCGCATCCCAGCGCAGCGGCCAAGCGCTGCGCTGGTCGCCCGTGCCCGGCGGCTTCCAGTGGGAAGGCCTGGACGCTGGCGCCCGCTGGGATGGCCAACCCTGGCCGCAGGGCTGGACTTCGGCCGAGGTGTTTGCGCAAGTCGAAGGCGCGGCGGCTGTGACGCTTGGCCCCGAGCCGGTGATCGCACCGCAGCGCGTGTGGCTGGGCAGCAACCGTGCGCCGTCGCTGCGCTTGGCAGTGGCCAGCGACGGTGTGCGCGGCTTTGAGGTGCAGCCAGCGGCACCGGCTGAAAGCAGCGCAGCGCCATGACGACACATAAACAGGCGGGCTTTTCGATGATCGAGGTGTTGGTCGCCATCAGCATCGTCGCGTTGGCGCTCGCCGGTGGCTTGGCCGTCAGCATGAGCTTGGCGCAGCACTCGGCGCGCGCGCCTCAAACGTTACTGGCCGAGCTGTGCGCGCGCAACACGCTGACCGCGCTGCGTCTGTCCCGCCAATGGCCGGCCTTGGGCAGCAGCCAGCAAATGTGCGAACAGGCCGGGCAAAGCTTGAGCGTGGTCCTGACCGTTAGCAGCACCGGCAACCCAGCGTTCAGGCAAGTACAAGCGCAAGTCAGCCAGGGCCGCGAGCCCGTGCTGCGGGTGGCGACTGTCGTGGGGCAGTACTGATGAAGGATCACCAGCGCGTCAAGAGCGCAAAGGGCTTCACGCTGATCGAAGTGCTGGTCGCGCTGTCCATCCTGGCCGTGCTGGCCATGATGAGTTGGCGCGGCCTGGACGGCATGCTGCGCACCCAGCAAGCCACGCAGCAGCACCAGGCCGACACGCAGAGCTTGCAGGTGGGCCTGGCGCAGTGGCTGCTGGATTTGGACCAGCTGGCTGACAACCCCTATCTCTACCCCTTGGCCTGGGAAGGGGAAGGGCAGACGCTGCGGCTGATCCGGCGCAGCAGCGCAGCCCAAGCCGAGAGCTTGCTGGTGGTGGCCTGGCGGCTGGAACGCAGCGCGGGCGCCGACCAGCCGGGGCGCTGGACACGCTGGCAATCTGAGCCGCTGACCGAGCGCCAGGCGCTGCTGCAAGCTTGGCAGGGCGCGGCAGGCGCGGGCAACTCCTCAGGCAGCCAAGCCGACCTCATGCCCCTGAGGAATTGGCAGGTGCTGTTTTACCGGGCCGGCGCCTGGGGACCAGCCGGGCCGCCGCCTGCCAGCAGCACACCGCCACGCCCTGAACGTCCGATGGGCGAATGGCCCGACGGCATTCGCCTGCAGCTGCAAGTACCGACGGGCTTGCCGGTGTCGGGCTCGCTGCAAAGCGATTGGTTCAATCCCACCAATGGGCCGCCCAACCCGACGAACCCGGCCGCGCCAGACAACGCGGCCGCGCCCGCCGCATCTGCAGCACGCAAGGCGCCATGACCCAGCGCATGCCTTCATGCTCATCATGCGGGCAACGCCACCGGGGCGTCGCCATCATCACCGCCTTGCTGACGGTGGCGCTGGTGGCGGCGCTGGCAGTGGCCGCGTTTTGGTCGCAATGGCGCAGCATTGAAATGGAAAGTGCGCAGCGCCAGCACCTGCAAGACGATTGGTTGCTGGGCGGCGCCCTCGACTGGGCGCGGTCGCGGCTGCACGACGACGGATTGAGCCAGGGCGCCGTAGACCACCTGGGCGAAAGCTGGGCGCAAGCCGTGCGCGATGCACCGCTGGCCGGGTTCTTGGCAGGCCGCGAAGGTGCAGCGGCGACAGCGGGCGGTGACTTACCTGCCCTCTTTTTATCGGTGAGCATCACTGACGCGCAAGCCCGGCTCAACGTGACGAACTTGCTCGAAGGCCAAGCCCTGTCGCCGCCTTGGCTGGCCGTGTTCGGCCGGCTGTTTGCGCAACTGGGTTTGCCCGCGGAGCAACTCAGCACCTTGGCGGAGAATCTGCGCGCGGCGCGCGCGGGTTGGCAAGTCGAACCCGCGGCCCCCGAGACACCTCCGGTGGCGCCACCGCAAGCGGCGGGCGCAGCGCCGACTGCAACACCGAGCGCGCCACCCACGCGGCCGGCCAGCACGCCCACCCGATCACCCGCCGCACCCGCCAGCACTGCCCCACTGTGGCCGCAGCAAATGTCACAACTGGTCTGGCTGGGCTTGCCGCCCGCGAGCGTGGCGGCTTTGCAAGCGCATGTGACGTTGCTGCCGGGTCGCACACCCGTCAACCTCAACACGGCCAGCCCTGAGGTGCTGCAAGCCGTGCTGCCCGGGCTGAGCCGCGCCGCCGCCAACCAGCTGGTCGCTCGCCGCGCGAGCAAACCTTTTGCCAGCCTGAGCGACACCGGCCTGTCCAACGGGCTCGACGAAATGCTGCACAGCGTGAACTCCGGCTTTTTTGAAATGCGTGCCGAGTTGCGGCAGCAGCCCGGCTCTACCAGCGGCGTAGCGCAGCACGCGCTGTTACAGCGCCAACGGGCCGATGTGCGAGCCTTGTGGCTGCGGCGCAGCAGCTTGGCCGAGGCAACGACGGCACCGGCCGCACCAGCAGCTCCGGCCAAGCCGCCCTGAACAGCTCTTCTTTTCTTTTTTTTCTTGTCTCGTTTTTTAAGTCCACACACCCCCCACCATGAGCCAGCTGATCATTGCGTTGCCGCTGGAGGCCTTGACGGCCGAGACCGTGCTGACCTTTGTGTTGGTGGTGGACGGGCAAGCCGTGGAAGCCGGCGAATGTCTGCCCGCACAACTGCCCCATCCCGACTTGCCCGGCCACGAGAACATCGCCTTGGCCCCGGTGCGCGCCCTTTCATGGCACCAGGTGACCTTGCCAGAAGGTGTGGGCCAGGGCTCGCCGCGCTTGAAAGCCGTGCTGGACGGTCTGCTGGAAGACCAGTTGCTTGACGAGCCGGCGCAGCTCCACTTTGCCTTGGCACCCGCACCCGGCGGTCCGGGGCGGCCCCAATGGGTTGCTGCTTGCGAGCGTCGGTGGCTGGCCATGGCCGTGCAGGGGCTGGCCGCTGTGGGGCGCCCGTTGGCCCGCGTGTTGCCGGAGTGGGGGCCACCGGGTGCGCAGCGCCTGCATGTCACGGGCCATACCGCTGCGCCCACCGTGGTCGCCTGCAGCCCGCTCAGCATCAGCGTGTTGGCTTTGACGCCCGAGACCCTGGCCTGGGTCTTGCCCAGCGAACATGCCTTGCCCGGTGTGGGCGATGTGACTGAGGACGCAGAGCGCAATGACGCGCTGCCGGCAGATGAGCCTGTGCCCGTGCAGCTGAGCGCCGAACCTGAACTTGTGGCCTTGGCCGAGCAACAACTGCACCGCCCCGTGCAGGCATGGCCGCTGCACCAGCGCTGGCAAGCAGCCGCCCATGCGCCCTGGGACTTGGCGCGCGGTCTGCTGATGCGCAAACGCGCGCAGCGCCCCGGCATTGAATGGCTGCGCGCGCCGCGCTGGCGCCTGGCGCGGCAAGCGGTGCTGAGCCTGCTCTTGGTCAACGTGATCGGACTCAATGCCTTGGCTTGGCAGCAAGAGCGGCAACTCGCCCAAGGCCGCGCTGACATACAACGCGTGTTGCTGCAAACCTTTCCGAATGTGCGCACGGTGATCGACGCGCCCGCCCAAATGCAGCGCGAAGTGCAGCGCCTGGCGCTGGCCACCGCCGCGCCCATGCCGACCGACCTGGACGCCATGCTCAGCGCTTTGCAAGGGGCGTTGCAAGACGCCGGCAACGCAGCCCCGCCCGCCATCGGCAGCCTGAACTACCGCGCTGGCGAATTGCGCGTGACAGTGCTGGACCTGCCCGCTGCGCAACGCGCTGAAGTGATGCAGCGTCTGCGCCGGCTGGGCTACCCCACCAGCCAAGAAGCCGACACGCTGGTGATGAAAGCGTCCGCATGAACACGGCGGCCGAAGCCCGAGGCTGGCCAGCATTGCAGCAACGCCTGCAGCGCAGCTGGGCGGGCCTGAGCTTGCGGGAGCAACGCATCGTCGGGTTGGCAGCGCTGCTGCTGGCAGTCGCCCTGCTGGCTGGCCTGGGCATCTGGCCCGCCGTGCAAAAACTTCAGCGCGGACAAGCAGAGCAACAGCGCCTGAGCCAGCAATTACGCGACATGCAGCAGCTGCAAGCGCGAGCGAACTTGCTGAAAAATTCACGCCAAGCCGCACTCAGTGCACCGGCTGCGCCAGCCGCCACATCGCCCGTCAACAGCGAGCAGGCGCTGCGTCAAACCTTGCAGCCTCTCGGTGATACAGCCCGAGTGCAAGTCAGCGATCAACGCGTGCAAGTCACGCTTTCCGGCGCTGACCCGACGGCGCTCACCACGTGGTGGGCGCAAGCACGCAGCCAAGCCAAGGCTACCGCGCAAGAAGCCCGGCTGGTGCGCCGACAGGCGGGCGAACAGCTGCTGTGGGATGGGCAGGTGGTGATGGGCTTGCCGCCGCCTTGATGGTTGAGCCCAGGTGCGATTTACGGAGACTTGCTTTGCGTCGCTCTCCCGCCCCGGCCCTCTCCCAAAGGGAGAAGCAGAGGTCGTAAGACTCGGGAGGGTTTGTCTTAGCCGAAAACTGCCGCCCACAAACGCACGATGGCTGCGCGTTCGTCTTGCAAGGCGGGCGGGCTGACTTGGGTGGGTTCTTCGTTGAGGCGGGCGCGGTGTTGCACGCGGCGCATTTCGCGGTAGGCCTGGGCAGCAGCATGACCCACACCGTGCGGCAGCAGGCCCACTTGCTCAGCGCGCTCGAGCAAAGCAATGTTGCCCACGTTGGCGGCCAGCTTGGGATGGCGGGCCGCTTGCGACAGCACCAGGAACTGCACGGCGAATTCGGCATCGACCATGCCGCCGGCGCCGTGCTTGATGTCGAACTTGGCGGCCATCGGCGATTGAGCGCCCGCAGCGCCCGGCTCGGGCCGCAGCGGGTGGGCGGCGCGCACTTTCTCGCGCATGCCAACGATCTCTTGACGCAAGGCCGCAGGGTCGCGCTCTGACATGACGACGCGCTCGCGCACCTCGTCAAAACGTTGCTGCAAATCGGCGCTGCCCAGGACAAAGCGGGCCCGCGTCATGGCCTGGTGTTCCCAGGTCCAGGCGGTGTTGCTCCCGCGTTGCTGCTGGTAGTCAGCGTAGGCTTGGAAGCGCGTGACCAAGAGGCCGGCGTTGCCGTTGGGCCGCAGGGCGGTGTCAATCTCAAACAAGTCGCCTTCGCGGGTCTTGACGGTTAGCCAGTTGATCAGCTTGCGCACAAAGGCGGCGTAGACCTCGGAGGCTTGCTCGTCCTCGTCTTCGTACACAAACACGATGTCCAGATCACTGCCGTAGCCCAGCTCTTTACCGCCCAGCTTGCCATAGGCAATCACGGCCAGCTGCGGCTCTTCGCGGTGCCGGCTTTTCAGGCGACTCCAGCACCACTGCACGGTCAGGCGCAGCACGGCTTCGGCCAAGGCGCTCAGCTCGTCGGCGACTTCTTCCACGCTCAGCACGCCTTCCACGTCGCGCGCCAGGGTGCGAAACACCTCCGCGTGGTGGGCGCGGCGCAGCAAATTCAGCAGGGCTTCGTCGTCGTCTTCGTGGGTGCGCGTCAGGGCGGCACGGCGCTGCTGCAACTCGTGGGTGAACAAGGCCGCATCAAAGCGCTGGGCCAGCATGTCATGGTTGGCCAGCTCGTCAATCACGCCAGGGTGTTGCAGCAAATAGCGCGCGGGCCAGCGGGCCGCCCCCAAGAGGCGCAGCAGACGCTCGTGCACGGCCGGGCGTTCGAGCAACAAGGCCAGATAACTCTCGCGGCGCAGCAGGGGTTCGAGCCAATCGAGCAGGCGCACGGCGGCTTCTTCGGTGATCACGTGGTCAGGCACGGCGGGCTGAGCCAGCCAGGCGGCTGTGCGCTCGACCACGCGTGTCAGGCGGGCGCAGGAATCGTCGCGCAGGGCCAGGATGCGCGGGTTGCTGCGCCAGGCTTCAACGCGTTCACGGAACTGCAAAGGCCAGTCGGCGGCGGACTGCTCGATCAACTCGTCCAGCGCGGCCGGGCTGTTGCCGGCTTTGTTGCAGCCCTTGCACTCGGGCGTGCCGCCCAAGAGCTTGTCGAACTCTTGCGCCACCAGCTCGCGGTGGGCGTCCAGTTCGGCCAAAAAAGCGCCGCAATGCGAAAAGCCCAGGGTGCTGGCAATCCAGCACAGATCGTCGTCCCGGGTGGGCAGCATGTGGGTTTGCTGGTCGTCCAGGTACTGGATGCGGTGCTCGACACGGCGTAAAAAATCATAGGCACGGGCCAGCGCGTCGGCGGTGTCGCGGGGCATGAGACCCGCGGTGGCCAAGCGGTCCAGGGCGTCCAGCGTGGGCCGGGTGCGCAGCTCGGGGAACTGGCCGCCGCGCACCACTTGCAGCAGTTGCACCGTGAATTCAATTTCGCGAATGCCGCCGCGCGAGAGCTTGACGTCGTTCGCCCGCTCGGGATGGCCGGCCGACCGGCGCGCGGCTTGCTCGCGGATTTGCCGGTGCAGCACGCGCAGCGCTTCAAACACGTTGTAGTCCAGGTAGCGCCTGAACACAAAGGGCAGCACCACGCCGCGCAGGTTCTTGGCCGAGCCATCTTCAATCGCCTGGGCCGGCGCCACCACCCGGCTTTTGAGCCAGGCAAAGCGTTCCCACTCGCGGCCCTGCACCTGCAAATAATCTTCCAGTGCGCCCAAGGACACCGCGGCCGGGCCGGAGTTGCCGTGCGGGCGCAAAGCCAGATCCACGCGAAACACAAAGCCGTGTTCGGTCACGTCACCAATCAGGCCATAGACCGCCTTGACCTGACGCGAAAAATACTCGTGGTTGGAAATCCGGCCCCCACCGTCGGGCCGACCTGCTGTTTCGCCGTCCTGGTCGTAGACGTAAATCAGGTCGATGTCGCTGGAGACATTGAGCTCGCGCGCGCCCAGCTTGCCCATACCAATCACCCACATGCAGGCGCGCTGGCCAGCAAGGTCTGGCCGCAGGGGCGCACCGTGCTGGGCGTCCAGCGTTTGGGCGGTTTCGCACATGGCAGCGTCCAGCGCCACTTCGGCCAGGTGGGTCATGGCCAAGGTCACAGCGCCCAGGCTGGCTTGCTCGCTCAAGGCGCCTTCGCAGTCCAACACCACCAGACGCTCCAGCACCAGCTGGCGCAAGACCCGCAGCGCCGCGCCCAAAGCCAGGCCTTGACCCAGCAAGCTCGCCAAGGTGGTGCGCAGCACCGCGCGGTCGGGTGCGCCCGGCGGCAACGCACTGAGTTGGTCGGCGTAACGGCGGCGAATGCGCTGCACGTAGCGCGAGTAGGCGGCCGACACGGCCTCGGCCGGCGCTTGCGCCACCAGCGGTCCGGCATGCACAAAGGCGGCGTCGGGAACGGCGGGTGTGGAGACGATGGTGGGCGTGAGCGGGGTCAAACGAATCATCCGGCGGCAGAAAATCGAGAGGGAAACCTTTGTTAATTCGGCGCAAATTGGGCCTCGACCGACGGTGATAATCCCGGCACCCCATGTCGCCGGACCTTCCCTCGCTCTCCCAACCCCTTCTTGCGTCGCGCCGGCTGCGTTGGCTGGCTTGGGCTGCGCGCAGCGCACTGACACTGGTCGTCGCCGCCTGGCTGCTGCTGGGCTTGGGCTGGGCCCTCATTCACGGCTGGATTGTGCCGCGAATCGCCGATCTGCGTCCGCAGCTGGAGCAGCTCGCCAGCGGCGCGCTGGGGCTGCCGGTGCGCATTGGCCACATCAGCGCCAGCGCCGAGGGCGGCAGCTGGGTGCCCTCTTTCGAATTGACCGATGTCAGCTTGCTCGACGCCAGCGGCCGCCCGGCCTTGCAGTTGGCACGGGTGCGCGCAGCCTTGTCGCCCAGCTCTTTGCTCAAGCGCAGTTTTGAGCAACTCATCTTGGAGCAGCCCGAGCTGGACTTGCGCCGCACGGCCGACGGCCAGCTCTTGGTGGCCGGCTTGGCGGTATCGCTCCAGCACCAAGACCAGGGGCATGCACTGGGCAGCTGGCTGTTTGCACAACCTGAGCTGGTGATTCGCGGCGGCACGCTGCACTGGGTGGACGAGCTCAAGCAAACGCCGCCCGTGACGCTGACCGAGGTGGACGCCGTGCTGCGCAACCCAGGGCGGCGCCATCAGATGCGGCTGGACGCCACCCCGCCCCCGGCCTGGGGCGATCGCTTCAGCGTGCGCGGCCTGTTTCGCCAGCCCCTGCTCACGCTCGATGCTGGCCAATGGGAGCAATGGAGCGGCGAGTTGTACGCGCAGTTTCAGCGCGCCGACCTGGCGCAGCTGGCGCCATACGCGCCCTTGCAAGAACTGGGTATCAAGCTGGCCGCGGGCCAAGGCAGTCTGCGCGCCTGGGTAGACGTGGACAAAGGCGCCCTGGCCGGGGCCACCGCCGATCTGGCGCTGGACCACGTAGCCGCCCAACTCGGGCCCGACTTGGCGCCTTTGCAGTTCAGCAGCATGGCGGGACGCTTGGGCGCGCGCGCGCTGGCGCAAGGCAGCGAATGGCGCACCGAAGGCCTGAGTTTTGAAACCGCCGATGGGCTGCGCTGGCCCGGCGGCAACCTGCTGTGGCAACACAGCCATGCCAGCGCCGCCGCGCCCGAGCGGCACGAGATCAAGGCCGACAAGCTGGATTTGCAAGCGGCGGCACAAATTGCCGACCGCCTGCCTTTGCCGGCTGCCACGCGTGAGCACATCCGCCAATTGGCGCCACGCGGCTTGGTGGACAGCTTTCAGGCGCAGTGGCAAGGCCCGCTAGAGGCGCCGCAGGCTTTCAGCGCACGCGGCAAGGTCAGCGGCTTGGCCTTGGCAGCCGGCAATGCCCCGGCTGGCCCTGGCCGCTTTCAACCCGGGCGACCCGGCGTCAGCGGGGCACAGCTGGACTTTTCGGTCAGCCCAACGGGCGGCCAGGGAAAGCTGATGCTGAACCAAGGCTGGCTCGAACTCCCCGGCGTTTTTGAAGAGCCGCGCATTCCTTTCGCCCAGTTGTCGGCCGACATCAGCGTCAAGCGTGACGGCGAACTGTGGGCGGTGGACCTGCGCCAAGCGCAGGTTGCCAACGCCGATGTCCAAGGGCGTTTTCAGGCGCACTGGCAAACCGGACCTCTAGGAGCTCTGCCGGCTCAGGCAAGCCAAGCCGACACACGCTTTCCCGGCGTGCTCGATTTGCAAGGCCAGTTCAGCCGGGGCGATGCCAGCCGGGTGCACCGCTACCTGCCGCTGAGCCTGCCCGAATCGGCGCGCCAGTACGTGCGGGCCGCCATCTCGCAGGGGCAATTGAAGGACGTGAACTTCAAGGTCAAAGGCGATTTGGCTCAGCTGTTCAAGCCGGACGCTCAAGCCAAGAAGCCCAAGGACGATTTCCTCATCACGGCCAAGCTCAAAGGCGGCAGCTACGCCTTTGTGCCCAAGTACCTGGAGCCCGCTGGCAGCAAGCCCTGGCCTACCCTGGCGCAGTTGGACGCCGACCTGCTGTTTGACCACAACAGCCTGCAGGTCAGCGGCGTGCGCGCGCGGCTGCCCAATGGCCCGGCCCTGGTGCTTGGCAAAGCGTCGGCGCGGGTGGCCGACCTGACGCAGCCCGTGGTCGAGGTCAGCGCCGAGCTCAAAGGCCCGCTCGCCCAAGCCTTGCAGGTCATCAATGGCTCGCCGATTGGCGGTCTGATTAATGGCGTGCTGGCGCCGACGGTGGGCAATGGTGTGGCCGACTACGCCTTCAAGCTGAACGTGCCGGTCAACAACGTGGTGCGCAGCGCGGTGCAAGGCAGCGTGAGCCTGCCGGGTAACGACGTGCAGTTCACGCCCGACAGCCCGGCCTTGAGTCGCTTGCGCGGCGTGCTGCAGTTCAGTGAAGCTAGCTTTAACGTCACGAGCGCACAAGCGCGAATGCTGGGTGGCGATTTGCGCTTTGAAGGCGGCAGCCGCCCGGCCCAGCGCGCCGGCAGTGGCGAGCCCGAGGTGAGCTTTCGCGGGCAAGGCACGGTCACTGCCGAAGGCCTCTTGGCCGCGCGCGAGCTCGGCGCGCTGACCGGATTGGCAAGGCAAGTCAATGGCAGCGCCAGCTACACCGCCAGCCTGGGCTTTCGCCAAGGGCAGGCGGAACTGAGCGTGAGCAGTAACTTGCAAGGCATGGGCCTGCAAATGCCAGCACCCCTGAACAAACCGGCGACTGCCGCATGGCCCCTGCGCTTTGACAAAACCGTGCTGCGCGACGCCTTGGCCCCCGGCAAAAAAGCACAAGACCAATTGCTACTCACCGTGGGCCCCGGGCCGGGCTTGGCGCGGCCCCTGCAAGCCTTGTATGTGCGCGACATCAGCGGTGCGCAGCCTCAGGTGTTGCGCGGCAGCCTGGCGCTGGGCCGCGACAGCGGCGACAACCCGCTGCCCGCGCAAGGCGTACGCGTCAACCTGAACCTGGACCAGTTGGACGTGGACGCCTGGGAGCCCTTCACGCAAGCCCTAAGCGCCGGCGCCAGCCCCGGTCCAGGCCTTGCCGGCGCCAGCAGCTACCTGCCCACGGCCTACGCCCTGCGGGCGCGCGAGTTCAAGCTGCAGGGCTACACCCTGCACCAGGTGGCGCTGAATGGCCAGCGCGAGGGACTGAACTGGCGGGCTCAGGTCAGCGCCAACGAAGTTGACGGTCAGCTGGAATTCCGCCAAGCCGCCGGCAACAGCGCCAGCAGCGCACCGGGCCGCTTGTTCGCGCGTTTGTCCCGCCTGAGCCTGGGCGCCAGCACCGCGCGCGAGCTAGAAACCAATTTGCTGCAGACCCAGCCCACCACCGTGCCGGCGCTGGACATCGTGGTGGAAGACCTGGAACTGCGTGGCAAAAAGCTGGGCCGCTTGGAAGTGGAAGCCATCAACCGCACCGCGCCCACCATGGCCCGCGAAGGCACGCGCGAATGGCGGCTGAACAAACTGAACTTGCGCCTGCCCGAAGCCAGCTTCACCGCCAGCGGCCAATGGTCAGCGCAAACCGGCAACCCAGCTACAACGGCCGAGCGGCGCGGTACGAATATGAACTTCAAGCTGGAGATTGCGGACTCTGGCGAGTTGCTCAAGCGCCTGGGCATGGACGGCCTGATTCGCCGCGGCCGCGGCCGTATGGAAGGCCAGCTTGGCTGGGATGGCTCGCCGCTCAGCCTGCATTACCCGAGCTTGCACGGCCAATTCAATGTCGCCATGGAAGAAGGCCAGTTCCTCAAAGCCGACCCCGGCGTGGCCAAGCTGCTGGGCGTGCTCAGCCTGCAAGCCCTGCCGCGCCGACTGACGCTCGATTTTCGCGATGTGTTCTCTCAGGGTTTTACCTTCGACGTGGTGCGTGGGGATGTGGGCATTGAGCAGGGCGTGGCGTCGACCAACAACTTGCAGATGAAGGGCGTGAACGCCGCCGTGCTGATGCAGGGCAAAGCCGACATCATCCAAGAAACCCAAGACCTGCAAGTGGTGGTGGTGCCGGAGCTGAACGCGGGCACGGCCTCGCTGATCGCCTCGACCATCAACCCGGTGGTGGGTTTGGGCACGTTCCTGGCCCAGATGCTCTTGCGCCGCCCTTTGGCCGAAGCGGCGACGCAGGAGTTCCACATCACCTCCACCTGGAGCGACCCGCGTATCACCCGTGTTGAACGCAACCCAGCGCGTGCCCCTGCCAAAGCCAGCAGCGACAAACCGTAAACTCCACGGCCATGCAAGTTGCCGCTCTTCAAATGGTGTCCGGGCCCGATCTGGCCGCCAACCTCGCCACCGCTGGCGAGCTGCTGGCCCAGGCCGCGGGCCAAGGCGCGGAGCTGGCGGTGCTGCCCGAGTACTTTTGCTTGCTCGGCCAGCGCGACACCGACAAACTCGCCGCGCAAGAAGGCTTCGGGCAGGGGCCAGTGCAAGACTTTCTGGCGCAGCAAGCCCAGCGCCACGGCATGTGGATTGCCGGCGGCACCTTGCCGCTGTCGTGCAGCGAGCCCCAGCGCGTGCGCAACACCTGCCTGGTGTTCAACCCGGCGGGGCAAGTCGCCGCCCGCTACGACAAGATGCACCTGTTCCGCTTTGAGCAAGGGGCCGAGCGCTACGACGAATCACGCACGCTGCAAGCCGGCAGCGAGCCGGTACATTTCAACCTGCCTTCGCGCGACGGCCAGACCTGGCGCGTGGGCCTGTCGATTTGCTACGACTTGCGCTTTCCCGAGCTGTACCGCCGCCTGGCGGCCGACTTGTTGCTGGTGCCCAGTGCTTTTACCTTCACCACCGGCCAAGCGCACTGGGACGTTTTGCTGCGTGCCCGCGCCATCGAAAACCTGGCCTTCGTAGCTGCGCCAGCGCAAGGCGGCTTGCACGACAACGGCCGCCGCACTTGGGGCCACAGCGCCCTGCTCGACCCCTGGGGCCAGGTGTTGGCCGAACGGGGCGAAGGTCCGGGCGTGGTCATGGCCGACATGGCGCACGCGCGCTTGGCCGCTGTGCGCAGCCAGCTGCCCGCGCTGGAGCACCGCGTCCTGTGAGCGCCGAGCCCCGCCTGAACCCGCGCCGGGCCGACGCGTTGGACACGCTCGGCCCGGCCACCCCACCCCTGGCAAAACACTGGCGCCGCCTGAAAAGCGCCGCCAAGACCTGGCAGAAAAGCCGGCTGGTGCTGTGGCTGCTGCTGGTGGCCCTGGTGGTCTCGCTGCTGGGCCTGTTGGTGTGGCTGGCGGGCCGCTACGAGGCCAGCCAACAACAAAGCCGCCTGGAAGCGGACGCAGCGGCCATCGTCAACGACATCCGCAACGGCTTGACCCGCAATGCCCGCAACCTGCAGGCGCTGCAAGCGGGCGAGCACCGCCCCGAGGTCTGGCGCGGGCTGGCGACCGAGCTGCTGCGGCAACAGCGCGAGATCGTGCAAGTGGAGTGGCGCGACGTCAGCATGGCCTTGCTCAGCGCCGAAAGCTCGCCCTACCGCGCGCCGGTCTTTGAACGCCTGGGCCGCGAAGCCAGCCAGCCCGACGTCAACCTGACCTGCAGCACCGCGCTGCGGCTCAACGGCCCCGCTTATTCCACCAGCTTCTTTGCACCGCAAGCCGGCGGCATGGGCGTGGAGCTGCTGGACATTTGCATTCCCGTCACGCTGGCCGGGCGCTTGGCCGGCTTCACCGTGGCCAGCTACGCCTTGCAAGATGTGCTGGGCGAGTTGGTGGGCAAGGAGCTGGGGCGCGGCCAGGGCGTGTCTTTCACCGAGGCTGACGGCACCCGTCTGGCCATTTACGGCACGCCGGGGCGCGGCAACCGCAGCTACACCGCCCAGCAACTGTTGGACTTGCCGGGCAACACCTTGGTGCTGCGCATGGACAGCCGGCAGGGCGTGCCCGATGTGTTCCCCAACGTGCTCACCGCCTTGGTCAGCGCTTTGGCGCTGGCGCTCTTGGCCGTGCTCTTGCTGCTCGGGCGCGACATGCGCCGTCGCCTGAAAGTCGAAAACGACTTGGCCGAGGCCCTGGCCTTTAGAAAGGCCATGGAAGACTCGCTGGTCACTGGCCTGCGCGCGCGCGATCTGCAAGGGCGCATCACCTACGTCAACCCCGCGTTTTGCCAAATGGTGGGCGTAGAAGCCAGCGAACTGCTGGACCACAACCAGCCCACGCCGTATTGGCCGCCCGAGCTGGCCGGCGTGTACCAAAGCCGCCAAGCCATTCGTCTGGCCAGCAACACCTTGCCGCGCGGCGGCCATGAGTCGGTCTTCATGCGCCGGGACGGCACGCGTTTTCCCGTGCTGATCATCGAAGCGCCGCTGATCAACGCCAACGGCAAACACACCGGCTGGATGAGCGCGGTGCTGGACATCAGCGAACAGCGCCGGATAGAAGAACTCTCGCGCGCCAGCCAGGACCGGCTGCAGGCCACAGCCCGTCTGGCCATGGTGGGTGAAATGGCCTCGCTGCTCAGCCACGAACTCAACCAGCCGCTGGCCGCGATTTCCAGCTACGCCACCGGCTCTTTGAACTTGCTGGACAGCCAGAACGCATTGGTGATGCCCGGCGCACTGCCGGCCAGCTTGACGGCCGACTTGCGGCTGGCCCTGCGGCGCATCACCGAGCAGGCCGAGCGCGCTGGCAAGGTCATCAAGAGCGTGCACGACTTTGTGCGCCGGCGCGACCAAGCGCGGGAAAGCGTTAAGCCCATGGCGCTGTTTGACGCCATCATGCCGCT
This sequence comes from Polaromonas sp., assembly GCA_040400935.1. Lineage (GTDB taxonomy): Bacteria > Pseudomonadota > Gammaproteobacteria > Burkholderiales > Burkholderiaceae_C > Polaromonas. The sequence continues at coordinate 106,343 of JBBAPH010000005.1, read as the reverse complement.
GGTCACGCTGCAGGCGCGCAAGTTGTCGGTGCGCGTGCTGACCGAGGTCGATCCCGCCTGCCCGCCCGTGCTGTGCGACCGGACCATGGTCGAGCAGGTCTTGCTGAATTTGTCGCGCAACGGCATGCAGGCCATGCAGCAAGCCGGCGGCACCGCCACCGAACGCGTGCTGACCCTGAAAGTGCAGCGGGCTGCCTCGCGGGAAGACAACCGCTGGGTGGAATTTTCCGTGACGGACCTGGGCGAAGGCATTGCCGAGGCCGTGGCCGAACAACTCTTCACGCCGTTTTTCACCACCAAACAAGAAGGCATGGGCTTGGGCCTGAGCCTGTGCCGCACGGTGGTGGAACAGCACGGCGGTTTCCTGGGTTTTGAGCCGCACCAGCCACGCGGTACGGTCTTCAAGTTCACGCTGCCCGCCGCGCCGGCGAACTCCCTCTTGTTAGCTTCTTCAGCGTCTTCAACTTCTTAGTGTTTTTGGACCAGCCATGCCTCAATCTGCTTCTGCCGCTTCCACCGTCTACATCGTTGATGACGACGCCGGCGTGCGCGACGCCTTGGCCTGGCTGCTGCGTTCGCGCCGCCTGATGAGCGAAGCCTTTGACAGCGGCGAAGCGTTCGACCGCCACGTCAGCCAGCGCTTCGAAGTCAAGGAACCCTCTTGCGTGCTGCTCGATGTGCGCATGGCGGGCCTGAGTGGGCTGGCGCTGTTTGAAAAGCTGATTGGCTACGGTCTGCTGCCCACCCTGCCGGTGATTTTTTTGACCGGCCACGCCGACGTGCCAACGGCGGTGGACGCCGTCAAGCGGGGCGCCTTTGATTTTTGCGAAAAGCCGTTTTCAGACAACGCACTGGTCGATCGGATCGAGCAAGCGCTGCTCAAATCGGCTGCAGGTCTGGCGGACCGCCGTCAATCCACCAGCCTGCAAGCACGGCTCGAAGGGCTGACTGACCGCGAGCGCGACGTCATGCGTCTGGTGGTTGAAGGCTTGCCCAACAAATTGGTGGCCGACCAACTGGACATCAGCGTGCGGACGGTGGAAGTTCACCGCGCCCGCGTGTTTGACAAAATGAGCGTGAAGTCGGCGGTCGAGCTGGCCAACCTGCTGCGCGGCGTGGCGCTGAGCTGAGCGGGCCTCAGCTGCGGCCAGCCTTGTCGTCGGGCGGCGTCAGGTCTTCTTTTTCAGCGGGCAGCTCGCCGCCCTGGCGTCCCGAAAACATGGTCCACCAAACAATGAACACCAGCAGCAGCAAGGCCCCCAAGGCTTCCAGCAAAAGTAAGGTCATGGCGCCATTGTCGGTGGCCGAGCGGCGTCTGCGCTTGGGTCTGGGCATGGCCGCACTGCTGGCCTTGTGGTCTTGTGCGTCGGTCCAGGTCGGCCCGCCGCTGCCCCTGCCCAGCCCGGACATTGGTGCAGCGCCAAGCCCTTCGGGCAACGCCTTGCAGCAAAGCAAAAGCCGCTGGGTGCCGGTGGCTTGGCGCGACCTGCCCGGTTTTGAAGACGACCGCCTGCCCGAAGCCTGGGGCGCCTGGGTACGCAGTTGCGGCCGCCCCAACCCCACCTGGGCCGCCTTCTGTGCAGACGTTCGCCGCCTGGCCACCGCCAGCGACAAAGAACAGCGCACCTGGATGCAGGCCCGCCTGCAACCCTACCGGGTGGAGTCTTTGCAGGGCAGCGCCGACGGTCTGCTCACCAGCTATTTCGAGCCGGTGCTGCAAGCGCGGCGCCAAAGCGGTGCGGGCTACCAGACTCCGCTGTACCGCCCCCCCGCCAACCTGGCCAGCCGCAAACCGTGGTTCAGCCGGCAAGAGATTGAAACCCTGCCCGAAGCGCAGGCCAGCTTGCGCGGCCGCGAAATCGCCTGGCTCGAAAACCCGGTGGACGCCATGGTGCTGCACATCCAGGGCTCGGGCCGGCTCAGCGTGAGCGAAGCCGACGGCTCCCGCAAAACCATCCGTGTTGCCTTCGCCGGCACCAATGACCTGCCCTATGGCGGCAACTGGCTGCAATCGCCCGGCTACGGCAAAGTCACGCCCTGGCCGGACGGCACCCGCGCCTGGGCCGCGCAAAACCCGCAGCGCGCCCAGCAACTCATGTGGGGCAACCCGCGCTACGTCTTCTTCAAAGAAGAAGCCCTGCCCGCTGACGACCAAGAGGTGGGCCCGCGCGGCGCCCAAGGCGTGCCGCTCAGCGCGGGCCGCTCGATTGCGGTAGACCCGGGCAGCATTCCTTACGGCACACCCGTGTGGCTCGCGTCCAGCGGGCCGGCAGCCCAACTGCAAAAACTGGTGCTGGCCCAAGACACCGGCAGCGCCATCGTCGGTGCGGTGCGGGCCGACTACTTTGCGGGCACCGGCGCCCAGGCCGGGCAGCTGGCGGCGCGGATTCAGCAGCCGCTCAGGTTGTGGGTGCTGTGGCCCAAGTGAAAGCGCGAATGCGCCGCGACTGCGGCGTGGCTCTCTAGAACAGGCCGACCCCTTGCTCTCCGACCCGCGCCTTAATGCGACTTTTACTCATTACTTTGAATAAAAGTCGCGACTTTTTTCCATTCGAGCTTAAAAAAGTCGCAAAATGGCGTCATGAAGCGCTATCTTGATGACCGTGTACAGGCCGATCTGGCCCAGAAAATGGTGTTCCTCACAGGGCCCCGCCAAGTCGGCAAGACCACGCTGAGCCGCCAGTTGATCGCCCAGAAGGGCGGTCAGTACCTGAACTACGACGTGCCCGGCGACCGCGCGCTCATCCTGAACCAGCGCTGGAGCCCCCAAGCGCCACTGCTGGTGCTGGATGAAATTCATAAAATGGCCGGCTGGAAAACCTGGCTCAAAGGCGTCTACGACGGCAAGCCCGCGGCGCAGCAACTGCTGGTGACCGGCAGCGCCCGTATGGACACGTTCAGGCAAAGTGGCGAATCACTGGCAGGGCGCTTTTTTGGGCTCAGGCTGCATCCTTTGTCGGTGCGCGAATGGTGTGAGCAGACCGGCGCCACGTCCGATGCCGCGTTGACTCACCTGCTGGAGCGCGGCGGCTTCCCGGAGCCAAGCCTTGCACCCGACAACGAACAGGCCGAACGCTGGCGCAGACAGTACTTTGACGGCCTGGTGCGCAACGACGTGCTGGAGTTCTCGCGTATCCAAGAGGTCAACGCCATCCGCTTGTTTGCCCAGATGCTGCGCTCACGCGTGGGCTCGCCCCTGTCCTTGGCCAGCATAGCGCGCGACCTGGCCGTGTCACCCGTGACGCTCAAGAAGTACCTCGACATTTTGGAAGCGCTCTACATTGTGTTTGTCGTGCGTCCCTGGCACGACAACATTGCCCGCGCCACGCTGCAAACACCCAAGGTCTACTTTTATGACACCGGCCTGGTCGAAGGCGACGAAGGCCTGCGCTTTGAAAACCTCATGGCCACTGCCCTGCTCAAGCACCTGCAGTGGCAGCACGACGTGCAAGGCAAAGAAGCTGGGCTGCATTACATCCGCACCAAAGACGGCGCCGAAGTGGACTTTGCCTTGAGCGAAAAAAACGAGCTCACGCAGCTGGTGGAATGCAAGCTGTCTGACGAAAAACCGCACCGCGCCCTGCAACGCTTTGCCCGGGAAAAGGCCCCTGTGCAAGCCGTACAGGTGGTGCGCCATGCCAGGCACAGCTACGCGCTGGGGGACATTCGCATCGCCGTAGCGCATGAGTTTTTGAATGGGCTGGCGGCTTGAGGGCTGCGGGCCCCGCACCAATTTCCCTACGGCAGCCGATGTGGGGGTCTGCCCGCCCAAGGGAAATAGCCCGCCGCATACAATCGCGCTTTGCCCATCCGGTACCCGGCGACTGACGCTGAGGTGCTCTTTTTTTGTCCTCTTGTGGAGTTGCCGTGTTCATTTCTTCCGCTTTTGCCCAGACCGCCCCTGCCGCCGCCGCAGGCGGTGACATGATGTCTTCACTGACCAGCATGCTGCCCTTGGTGCTGATGTTTGTGGTGCTGTACTTCGTGATGATCCGCCCGCAAATGAAAAAGCAAAAAGAGCACCGCGCCATGATCGAGGCGCTGGCCAAGGGCGACGAAGTCGTGACCGCCGGCGGCTTGCTGGGCAAGGTCGCCAAGCTCGGCGAGGGCTACCTCAGCGTGGAAGTCTCCCCTGGCGTGGAAGTGCAGATGCAGCGCAGCGCCGTGGTGCAAGTACTGCCCAAGGGCACGGTCAAGTAATTTAAAAGGCCAAGTCCGCCAATGGCGGGCTTTTGGCTTTTGGCTTTTGCCAGCGAGCCCTGCCCAGGGCTCGTTTTCCTTTAGCTCACCTGAAAACTTTTATGAATCGCTACCCGATCTGGAAATACGCGGTCATCGTGATCGCCCTGCTGATCGCCGCGCTCTACACGCTGCCCAACTTTTTCGGCGAAGCGCCAGCGGTGCAGGTCTCCAGCCTGAAGACCGCGGTCAAGGTGGACGCGGCCACGGTCAGCCGGGTCGAGCAGGCCTTGCAGGCGGCTGGCCTGAAAGCCGACCAGGTGAGCCTGGACGGCACTTCAGTGCGGGCGCGCTTTCCCAACACCGACAGCCAGCTCAAGGCGAAAGACGCGATTCAAAAAGCGCTGATCCCCGACCCCGCTGAGCCGACCTACATCGTGGCGCTGAATTTGCTGTCGCGCTCTCCCGCCTGGCTGACCGCCTTGAATGCAGCGCCCATGTACCTGGGCCTGGACTTGCGCGGCGGTGTGCACTTCATGCTGCAGGTGGACATGCAGGCGGCGCTGACCAAGAAGGCTGAGTCGTTGGCCGGCGATCTGCGCCTGACCATGCGCGAGAAAAACCTGCGCCATGGCGGCATCAGCCGCAACGCCCAGACCATCGAAATTCGCTTACGCGACCAAGCCGGTGTGGACGCTACGCGCAACCTGATTCAAGACCAGTTCCCCGACGTGCAAAGCACGGTCACGCCGGACAACGGCGAGTTCCGCCTGACGGCCAGCATCAAGCCCGAGGCCACACGCCGGGTGCAAGAGCAAGCGCTCAAGCAAAACATCGTCACGCTGCACAACCGCATCAACGAACTCGGTGTGGCCGAGCCGGTGATTCAACAGCAAGGTCTGGACCGCATCGTGGTGCAGCTGCCTGGCGTGCAAGACACGGCCAAGGCCAAGGACATTTTGGGCCGCACCGCCACGCTGGAAATGCGCTTGGTGGACGACAGCGCCGAAGCCCGCGCGGCCGAAAGCGGCAGCGGCGTGGTGCCGTTTGGCGCCGAGCGTTTTCCTGAGCGCAATGGCCGTTTCGTCATCGTTAAAAAGCAGGTGATCTTGTCGGGCGACAGCCTGACCGATGCCCAACCTGGCTTTGACTCGCAAAGCCAGCAGCCCAAGGTCGATTTGACGGTGGACGCCAAGGGCGGCCGCATCATGCGCGACGTGAGCCGCGAAAACGTGAAAAAGCGCATGGCCATCTTGCTGTTTGAAAAAGGCAAGGGCGAAGTGCTGACGGCCCCCGTCATTCAAAGCGAGTTGGGCAACCGCTTCCAGATTTCCGGCTCCATGACCGTGACCGAAGCAGCCGACCTGGCGCTCTTGCTGCGCGCTGGCTCACTGGCCGCGCCGATGGACATCATTGAAGAGCGCACGATCGGCCCCAGCCTGGGCGCCGAAAACATTGCCAAGGGCTTTTCCAGTGTGACCTGGGGCTTCTTGGTGATCGTCGCGTTCATGGGCATCTACTATGGATTGTTCGGCCTGTTCTCGGGCCTGGCCTTGGGCGTCAACTTGCTGCTGCTGGTGGCCGTGCTGTCCATGCTGCAAGCTACGCTCACGCTGCCGGGCATGGCCGCCATGGCGCTGGCATTGGGCATGGCGATTGACTCGAACGTGCTGATCAATGAGCGCGTGCGTGAAGAGTTGCGCAACGGCGCATCACCGCAAGCGGCCATTCAGGTGGGTTACGACCGCGCCTGGGCGACGATTCTGGACTCGAACATCACCACGCTGATCGCTGGCTTGGCCCTGCTGGCGTTTGGCTCTGGCCCCGTGCGCGGCTTTGCCGTGGTGCATTGCATCGGCATCTTGACCAGCATGTTCTCGGCCGTGTTCTTCTCGCGCGGCCTGGTCAACCTTTGGTACGGCCGGCAGAAGAAGCTCAAGAGCGTGTCGATCGGCACGGTCTGGCGCAGTGACGCTGCGCCAGCTGCCGGCTCGTCGGGCAAGACGCTGCCTCCGGCTCCCTGACCCCCTGAACACGAAAGATAAGCGCCATGGAGTTTTTCAAAATCAAAAAGGACATTCCGTTCATGCGGCATGCCCTGGTCTTCAACGTGATCTCGCTGGTCACCTTCTTGTTGGCTGTGTTTTTTCTGTTTTCGCGCGGCCTGCATTTGTCGGTCGAGTTCACCGGCGGCACGCTGATGGAAGTGGGCTATTCGCAGCCCGCCAACGTCGACAAGATCCGCACCACCGTGGGCGGCTTGGGCTTTACGGACGTGCAGGTGCAAAACTTCGGCACGGCACGCGACGTGATGATCCGCCTGCCTGCGCAAAAAGGCGTGAGCACCGCCCAGCAAAGCGAGCGCGTGATTGCGGCCCTGAAAGCGCAAGACCCCGAAGTCACGCTGCGCCGCACCGAATTCGTCGGCCCGCAAGTGGGCGAAGAATTGGCGCAAGACGGCCTGAAGGCGCTGGCCTTTGTGGTGGTCGGCATCATGATTTACTTGGCGCTGCGCTTTGAGTGGAAGTACGCGGTCGCGGCCATCATTGCCAACTTGCACGACGTGATCATCATCCTGGGCTTTTTTGCGTTTTTCCAGTGGGAGTTCTCACTGGCCGTTCTGGCGGCGGTGCTGGCGGTGCTGGGTTACTCGGTCAATGAGTCGGTGGTGATCTTTGACCGGATCCGCGAGAACTTTCGCCGCTACCGCAAGATGCAGACGACAGAGATCATCGACAACGCGATCACCTCGACCATCAGCCGCACCATCATCACGCACGGCTCCACGCAGATCATGGTGCTGTCCATGCTGCTGTTTGGCGGCGCCACGCTGCATTACTTTGCGATGGCCTTGACCATCGGCATCTTGTTCGGCATTTACTCGTCGGTGTTTGTGGCAGCCGCCATTGCCATGTGGCTGGGCATCAAGCGCGAAGACCTGATCAAGTCCGGCGGCAACAAGAAAGACGAAGACCCGAACGACCCGAATGCGGGCGCCACGGTGTAAGTTGAGCGATTGACCCGGCCCGATAAAAAGGCCGCCAACCTGAGAGGGTAGGCGGCCTTTTTTGCTTCTGACTTCAGCAACTGCTCATGAGGCTTTTCAAATCGCCAGCCGCTTGCTCTCAGCCATGCGCTGCGATGTTTGCGCGCCGGCCAACACAAAGCCGCGTTGCTGACCGGCGTCGTCGTGCCAACGCCAGATGCCCGGTTCACTGTCTTGCCACGTGCCGCTGCTGCCCTGCGCAGGCGGTGCAGCCACCAGCGGCAGCGCGGGCGTTTTGATGCCCACAGGCATGAGCCCAAACACCACGTCAGTGGGCGTGCCATTGAGCGTGGCCGCCAGGGCGCGGGCTGCGGTCATGATGGGCATGACATAGGGCAGCGTGACGCCGTTGACCGACAAAGCCGACGCGGCGCTGGCGTATTGCGCGCCGTCGCCCAAAGCGTAAACGCCGGGGGCGCTGGTTTGCAGCTGGCGGTTCACCAAAATGCCGCGCTCAACCGCCAGCCCCGCCGCTTGGGCGAGCGTGGTGTCGGCACGCAAGCCCACCGCGCTGAGCACGCAGTGGGCGCTGAGCGTTTGGCCATTGGCCAGCGTCACGCTGAGGCCGTCGCCAGCCGCAGCGTCCACCGATTGCACCGTGGTGCCCCAGTGAAACTGCACACCCAAAGCGCCCAGGGCTTGTGCCAAGGCCGCGCTGGCACTAGCCGGCAGCAAGGCGGCCAAGGGCGCGCTGCCAGGGTCGACCACTTGCACGCGGTAGCCGGCGGTAGCCAGGTCATTGGCGAACTCGCAGCCGATCAGCCCGGCGCCCATGATCAGCACCTCGGCTTGCGCGGGCGCCGGGTTGCTGAGCGCTTGCAGGCTGGCGTGAAAAATCTCGAAGTCGGCCAGCGAATTGACGCTGACCACGCGGCTGGCCGCGTTACCCCCGACAGGCACCTTGATGGCCTGAGCGCCCGTGGCCAACACCAGCTCGCTGTAGGGCAAAGGCGTGCCGCCAGTGGCCAAGTTCACGGTACGGGCGGCGGTGTCGATGCTGGCCACGCGGGTGCCCGCCAACACGTTCACGTTCAAGGTCTCGGCCATCTTGGCAGCGGGCGTGCTCACCAGCTGCGCGGGTGAGCGGCCTTGCGCAAACGCGTTGGACAACGAGGGCTTGGCATAGAAGTCGCCGTTGTCTGCCGTGATGAGCGTGATGGCGCGCGCGGCGTTGAGCTTGCGCAACTCGCGCGCGGTGGTCCAGCCGGCCAGGCCGGCGCCAATGATGATGACAGGCTGATCGCTCACGCCTTAGATCTCGACGGCTTCAAAGTCGGACTTGGCCACGCCGCAGTCCGGGCATTCCCAGCTCGCGGGCACGTCGGCCCAGGCAGTGCCGGCGGCAATGCCGTCTTCAGGGCGGCCAGCGGCCTCGTCGTACACAAAGCCGCAAACGATGCAGATATAGGTTTTCATGGTTCTTCTTTCAAAAAAAGTTCGGATTCAAGCGGCGGCTTTGACTTTGTCGAGCTGGGCTTGGTAGTGCGCTGCGTGGCGTTCTTCCACCCGGGCCAAGGCGGCAAAGCGCTTTTGCGCTTTTTCGAGCGTGGCTTTGAACTGCGCGGCGTGGACTTTGGACTCTTCGATCTGCTCGTTCATTTCTGCCACGGCGGCGGCATTGCCTTCGGCCTCGGCGGTGGCGCGAAAGCCGGGGTACATCTCGGTGTATTCGTAGGTCTCGCCGTCAATGGCGATTTGCAGGGCCTTGGCCGGCGTCATGCTGGCTTTGGGGTAGAGCAAATCCAAGTGGCCAAAGGCGTGCATGACTTCCTGGTCTGCCGTTTCTTCAAAGGCGCGCGCCGTGGCTTCGTCACCCATCTCGCGGGCCAGCTTGGCGAAGTAGCGGTACTTGATGTGGGCCATCGACTCGCCGGCGAAGGCGGCTTCGAGGTTGGCCATGGTCTTGATCTCGGGGCGGGTGGTGGTCATGCAGAACTCCTTGGTGCTTGGTTGAAACGATGACGAATAGTAGGCCTCATCGATCAACTAAACCAATTGAGTTTGTCTAAACCATTGATAGGGACTATTACCCTAGCACGCCGCCAAAGCGATTACCCCCGCATCAAGGCCTCGATTTCATCAGCATCCACCGGCACGCCACGCGTGAGCAGCTCACAGCCTTGGGCCGTTACCAGGGCGTCGTCTTCAATGCGGATGCCGATGTTCCAGTACTCCTTGGGCACGTTCTTACCCGGGCGCACGTAGATGCCCGGCTCGATGGTCAGCACCATGCCGGGCCGCAAAATGCGCGACGGCCGACGCATTACGCTTTGGCCCAGCGCGTCTTTTTCTGCCCGCGGCTTGGCGCCGGGCTCGGTGTAGTCGCCGCAGTCGTGCACGTCCATGCCCATCCAGTGGCCGGTGCGGTGCATATAGAACTGCCGGTAAGCGCCAGAAGCCAGCACGTCGTCCACGCTGCCATGCTTGGCCTTGGCCAGCAAGCCAGTGTCGAGCATGCCTTCAACCAGCGCGCGGGTGGCCGCGTCGTGCGGGTCCATGAAGCGCTTGCCCGGTTTGGTGGCTTTCACGGCAGCATATTGCGCGGCCAGCACGATGTCGTACAGACGGCGCTGAGCTGGGGTGAATTTGCCATTGGCCGGGAAGGTGCGGGTGATGTCGCTGGCATAACCGTCCAACTCGCAACCCGCGTCAATCAGGCACATCTCGCCTGATTTGAGCGGCGTGTCGCACGCGCGGTAATGCAGCACGCAAGCATTGGCGCCTGCCGCGACGATGCTGGTGTAGGCCGGAAACTGCGAGCCGTGGCGCCGAAACTCGTACAGCAGCTCGGCGTCCAAGTGGTACTCACGGGCGTCTTGCCCAGCGCGCAGCATGGCGGCCGAGGTTTGCATGGCGCGCACGTGCGCGCCTGCAGAAATCTTGCCGGCGCGCCGCAATATCGCGATTTCGTGGCTGTCCTTGACCAGCCGCATCTCGTCAAGCAGGCGGCACAGGTCGTGTTGGCTCTGCGGACATTCGGTGCCCATGCGCACCTTGGCGCGCACCTGGTTCAGCCAACCATCGACCTGCGTCTCCAGCCCCTTGTGCGTGGCAAACGGAAACCACACAGCGCTCTGGTTGCCCAGCAGCTGCGGCATCACTTCGTTCAGTGCATCTGTGCTCACAGCCGCCGTCACGCCCAGCGCAGCGGGTGCGGCTTTAGGGCCGAGCCGAATGCCATCCCAAATCTCCCGCTCCAGGTCTTTCGGCCGACAAAACAAAGTGCTCTTGCCACTGGCCTCAATCGCCAGCCAAGCGCCCGGCTCGGTGAATCCGGTGAGGTAATAAAAATAGCTGTCGTGCCGGTACGGAAAGTCCGTGTCACGGTTGCGCGGCAGCTCGGGCGCAGTGGGCAGCAGGGCGATGCCGCCACCTGCGGCTTTGAGGGCACGGGCCACGGCGGCGCGGCGTTTTTGGTAGACAGCGGGGGAGGTGTTGGGCATGGGTGGATTGTAGAAGTGCACCGTTCACCAGTGAAGGGCGGCAGACTGGCTTAACTGCCGGCTTGCATTGAGACCTTTAAAAGTCTATATTCGGTCCGACCCATCTTCGGTGAAAGTTATGCACTACTCCACACAAGTCAAACCCATTAGCTATTTGAAGACCCATGCGGCTCAAGTGTTGGCCCAGATCACTTCCGATCGGGAGCCCCTGGTCATCACTCAAAACGGCGAAGCACGGGCCGTTTTGCAAGACGTTGCCAGCTATGAAGAAACGCAGGACACCCTCGCTTTGCTCAAGATCTTGGCACTTGGAAATCAGGAAGTGAGCCAGGGCAAAGTCAAGCCGGTGACGGATGTGGTGAATCGCTTGCGCGCCAAACACAAAGGCTCCTAGGCAAAAGGTGCCGAATGAGCAATTCACAGGACCATTTCGAGGTTGTGCTTTCCGAGGGTGCGGAACATGACCTGGAGGCCATCTTCGACTACATCGCTGCGTTTGACTGCCTTGCCAACGCCAATCGGCTGCTCGACCAGCTTCTGGCCTGCGCGCAAACCCTGTCGCGAATGCCCCAGCGCGGCAGTTACCCAAAAGAATTGTCAGTGCTCGGCATCAAAGAATATCGGCAACTGCACTTCAAACCTTATCGGATCATCTACCGCGTGGTTGGCGAACAAGTCGTCATTTACCTGATCGCTGACGGACGGCGCGACATGCCCTCGGTGCTGGGGCGAAGACTGTTGGGCAGTTGACGACCTCGCGGGGAAAGCAGCTCTTGAACGAATTGTTGTTTGCTCATTGATTGAGCTGAGCCAATCGCTCCGGCGTCCCCACATCTGTCCAAGTTCCCCCATACAGCTCCGCACTCACCGCACCCTGGTCCATCCCAGCCCGCAGCATCGCGGCGAGCGGCGCCTTCATGCCGGCCGGATTGCCAAGCGGTATGCCGCACCAATCGGCTTCAAAGAAAGCGCGCCGGTACAGCGCGATGGTGCTAAAGGTGAATTTCGGTTCCGGAGAGTCCGAAGACAAGTTCAAGGCCTGCCCGTCAGCGCTCAGCCCAAAGTCACCGCGCGGGTTGTGCGCCGGGTTAGGCACCAACCAGAGGTGGGCCAGCTTGTCGCTTTGTGCAAAACGGTCAAACGCTTGGCTGGAAAACACAAAGTCGGGCGCAAACACATCACCGGCGGCGACCCAGAACACATCCGCCAACAGCGGCAAGGCGCGAACAATGCCGCCTGCAGTCTCCAGCGCTGCACCAAAGTCCAGGCCTTCATGGGAGTAGGCCAAGCGCACGGGCTGCTGGCCTGCGGTTTCAAACACCGGGCCGAAATGCTGGGGAATTTGTTCACCCAGCCAGGCGGTGTTGACCACCGCGTCAACCACGCCGCCACGCTGCAAGCCGTCCAGCGCCCATTGCATGAGAGGGCGGCCCCGCACGGGCAAAAGTGGTTTGGGGGTGTGGTCGGTCAGGGGGCGCATGCGCTCGCCGCGTCCGGCGGCCAGAATCATGGCGGTGGCTGAAGGCATGGGTCTTGAATCTTGAGAAAAGCGGGTCAAACCAGTTTAGGGCACGGGCCGCCAGCGCAGGCCTGGCTCCAAGCCATGAAAGGCCTGAGCCGCCGACTATGCGGCATGGCGAGGCACTGCCCGTAAAATGCCGGGTTTTCCCGATTCCCCGAACACCCCCCTCCCGGAGCCCCGATGGCCAACAACCAAATGATGGCAAGCGCAATTCGCGCGCTTGCAATGGACGCAGTGCAACAAGCCAACTCGGGTCACCCCGGCGCACCCATGGGCATGGCTGACATGGCCGTAGCGCTGTGGGACCGGCACCTCAAGCACAGCCCGCAAAACCCGCACTGGCTGGACCGCGACCGCTTCGTGCTGTCCAACGGCCACGGCTCGATGCTGATTTACGCGCTGCTGCACCTGACCGGTTACGCGCTGCCGATGAAGGAGCTCAAAAACTTCCGCCAGTTGCACAGCAAAACCCCCGGCCACCCCGAAGTGGGCTACACCCCTGGCGTGGAAACCACCACTGGCCCGCTGGGCCAGGGCATCACCAACGCAGTCGGCATGGCCTTGGCTGAAAAGCTGTTGGCACAAGAATTCAACCGCCCCGGCCACGAGGTGGTGAACCACCACACCTATGTGTTCATGGGTGACGGCTGCCTGATGGAAGGCATCAGCCACGAAGCTGCAGCCCTGGCCGGCGCCTGGAAACTGGGCAAGCTGATTGCGCTGTACGACGACAACGGCATTTCGATTGACGGCCAGGTCGCGCCCTGGTTCATTGACAACACCGCGCAGCGTTTTGCCGCTTACGGCTGGGACGTGATCGGCCCACTCGACGGCCACGACGCCGAGGCCGTGGCCAAGGCGATTGCCAAGGCCAAGACCACTGCGGACAAGCCCACGCTGATTATCTGCAAGACGCACATTGGCAAAGGCTCGCCGAACCGTGCCAACACGGCCAAGGCCCACGGCGAGCCGCTGGGCGCTGAAGAGATCAAGCTCACGCGTGAATCCATCGGCTGGCCACACGCCCCGTTTGAAATGCCACAAGACGTGTACGACGCCTGGGACGCCAAGGCCACTGGCCATGCGCTAGAGACCGAGTGGAACGCCAAGTTCGCCGCCTACCAAGCTGCCTTCCCCGAGCTGGCCAAGGAACTCACGCGCCGCATGGCGGGCGACTTGCCCAAGCACTTTTCGCAGCTGGCGGTTGACACCGTCATTGGCGCGCACACCAAGGCTGAAACCGTGGCTTCCCGCAAGGCCTCTCAGCTGGCACTCGAAGCCTTCACCGCTGGCCTGCCTGAAATGCTGGGCGGCTCGGCTGACTTGACCGGCTCGAACCTGACCAACACCAAGTCCACACCCAACCTGCGCTTTGACGCGCAAGGCAAGGTGGTGCTGACCGAGACGGCCGACGGCCAAAAAATCGGTGGCCGCCACATCAACTACGGCGTGCGCGAATTCGGCATGGCCGCCATCATGAACGGCGTGGCCCTGCACGGCGGCTACATCCCTTACGGCGGCACCTTCCTGACCTTCAGCGACTACAGCCGCAACGCCATTCGCATGGCCGCGCTCATGAAGCTGCGCGTGGTGCATGTGTTCACGCACGACTCGATTGGCCTGGGCGAAGACGGCCCCACGCACCAGTCGATTGAGCACGCCGCCAGCCTGCGCCTGATCCCGAACCTGGACGTCTGGCGCCCGGCCGACACGGCCGAGACCGCCGTAGCCTGGGCCGTGGCCCTGCAAAACAAAACCAAACCGACGGCGATGTTGCTGAGCCGCCAGAACCTGCCCTATGCCCCCAAAAATGACCTGGGCATGATCAGCAAAGGCGCTTATGTTCTGTCCGAGCCCGCCGATGTGGGCCTGAGCAAAAAGACGCAGGCCGTGATCATCGCCACCGGCTCTGAAGTGCAACTCGCGCTCAAAGCGCAAGAGTTGCTGGCCAAGGAATTCAAGATCGCCGTGCGCGTGGTCTCCATGCCCAGCAACACCACGTTTGACAAGCAAAAGCCGGCCTACAAGCTCGACGTTTTGCCTGACGGCTTGCCGCGCGTTGCAGTGGAGATGGGCGTGACCGACGGCTGGTGGAAGTACGGCTGCGCGGCCGTGGTCGGTATTGACAGCTACGGCGAGTCCGCCCCGGCGCCGGTGCTGTTCAAGCACTTCGGCTTCACCCCTGAAAACGTGGCCGACACCGTGCGCAAAGTACTGGCCAAGAAATAAAACCGCCTGCTGAGCTGCCCCAGGCCGACGGGCTTGGGCATGCTTGGCCAGTCATTCGAATTCACTTCAAGGAGCTTTAAACCATGACGATCAAATTGGGCATCAACGGCTTTGGCCGCATCGGGCGTAACGTGTTGCGCGCTGCCGTGCAGAACTTCAGCGACATCCAGATCGTGGGCATCAACGACCTGCTGGAACCCGATTATTTGGCCTACATGCTCAAGTACGACTCGGTGCATGGCCGCTTCAAGGGCGAGGTCTCGGTCGAAGGCAACACGCTGATCGTCAATGGCCACAAAATCCGTTTGACCCAAGAGCGCGACCCCGCCAACCTCAAGTGGAACGAGATCGGCGCGGACATCGTGCTGGAATCCACGGGCCTGTTTCTGGACAAAGCCACCGCTGAAAAGCACCTGGCCGCTGGCGCCAAGAAAGTCATCTTGTCGGCCCCGTCCAAGGACGACACGCCCATGTTCGTCTTCGGCGTGAACGACAAGACCTACAAGGGCGAAGCGATTATTTCCAACGCGTCTTGCACCACCAACTGCCTGGCCCCCGTGGCCAAGGTGCTGAACGACAAGTGGGGCATCAAGCGCGGCCTGATGACCACCGTGCACGCCGCCACTGCCACGCAAAAAACCGTGGACGGCCCGAGCAACAAAGACTGGCGCGGCGGCCGCGGCATTCTGGAAAACATCATCCCTTCGAGCACTGGCGCTGCCAAGGCCGTGGGCGTCGTGATTCCTGAGCTGAACAAAAAGCTCACCGGCATGTCTTTTCGCGTACCCACGTCAGACGTGTCGGTGGTGGACCTGACCGTCGAGCTGAACAAAGAAGCCTCTTACCAAGAAATTTGCGCAGAAATGAAGGCCCAAAGCCAGGGCGCGCTCAAAGGCGTGCTGGGCTACACCGAAGACAAAGTGGTCGCCACCGACTTCCGCGGCGAAACCTGCACCAGCGTGTTTGACGCTGACGCTGGCATTGCCCTGGACAGCACCTTCGTGAAAGTCGTGGCCTGGTACGACAACGAGTGGGGTTACTCCAACAAATGTCTGGAAATGGTGCGCGTGGTCGCCAAGTAAACGGCCGCTGCGCAAGAAGTGCCCAGCACTTCACACCTTTAAAAAGCGTCCTGACGCATGTCAGGGCGCTTTTTTTACGCCTGTGCAGCACCCGCCGAGTTCGACCGGCCCGCTGCAGCCGCGGATTGATTTGTTTGCGCTTGTTATTTACTTTGACGTTCTACAGGTCTGAGCTCAGCCGTCGATCAGAGGAGAGATGGCTGCCACAAGGGCTGAAACGTGTCCTTTTACTTCTCTACGATTTGATTCAAATCAAAAGGTGGAGCTCAACAGCACCGCTAAACTGTCAAAGTTCTTCAGGAAAGCGAACATGCGCATACATTTCAGCATTCCTACCCGCTCGACCAGCATGCTCGCCAGTACCTTGGCATTAGCCGCCATCGCGAGCTTCGGTGTTCAAGCGCAAACGTCCACCGCCGGCGCGGCAGCCACCCATCCCTTCGGTGCGTCCAAGGTGATCAAGGACCGCTACGTGGTGCGCTTCAAGAGCCATGTGGCCAACCCAGCGCAAGAGGCCGCAGGCATCATGCGCGGCCTGGGCAACGGCCAGCTCCACCACAGCTACAGCCATGCCTTCAAAGGCTTTGCCGCCACGCTGCCGCCAGCTGCCGTCAATGCCCTGCGCAACAACCCGAACATCGAGTCGATCGAGCCGGACCTGACCGTCTCGCTCAACCAGGTCTCCCCGCAAAACCAAGCCACCTGGGGCCTGGACCGGATTGACCAAGCCGACCGCCCGCTGGACACGCAGTACCGTTTCAACGCGACCGGCACTGGCGTGAACGCTTTCATCATCGACACCGGCATCACCGCTGACCATACCGAATTCACCGGCCGGGTGCTGCCCGGCTACAGCGCCATCAACGACGGCCGAGGCACTGCCGACTGCAACGGCCATGGCACGCACGTGTCGGGCACGGTGGGCGGCACGACCTGGGGCGTGGCCAAGCAGGCCAAGCTGATTCCCGTGCGGGTGCTGGACTGCGCCGGCTCGGGCAGCTGGTCTGGCGTGATCGCTGGCATTGACTGGGTGGCTGGCAGCACCTTGCGGCCCGCCGTGGCCAACCTGTCCCTGGGCGGCGGCTTTTCCAGCAGCGTGAACGCCGCCGTGGCAGGTGCCGTGGCCAAGGGCGTGACCATGGTCGTGGCCGCAGGCAACGACAACCTCAATGCCTGCAGCTACTCGCCGGCCTCTGAGCCCAGCGCCATCACGGTAGGCGCCACCACCAGCGGCGACGTGCGCGCCAGCTACTCCAACTACGGCGCTTGCGTAGACGTGTTTGCGCCGGGCAGCAGCATCACCTCGGCTTGGTACACCGGTACTTCGGCCACCAACACCATCAGCGGCACCTCCATGGCCACGCCGCACGTCGTCGGTGTCGTGGCGCTGGCTTTGCAAGGCAACCCCGAAGCACTGCCACCGGCCGTAGCCGACTACATCGTCAGCACGTCAACCCTGAATCGTTTGACCAGCACCGGAACCGGCTCGCCCAACCGTCTGTTGTATGCCCTGGGCTCCACCACCGTGCCGGCGCCTGCAGTGCAAACCGTGGCGGTGAAGGCCTTGAGCGGCGTGGCGGTGAAAGCTGGCAACGGCTGGGCTGCCAAAGTCACCATCAGTGTTCGTGACGTCAACACCTCCGCCGCGGTGGCCAACGCCACCGTGACCGGCACCTTTGTGCCTGGTGGCACCGGCTCTTGCGTGACCGCCAGCACTGGCAGTTGCACGGTCACCAGTGCAGCGTTCAGCAAGTCCGTCACACGCACCGACTTCACCGTCGGCAACGTGAGCGGTACCAACCTGAGCTACTCGTCCAGCCAGAACACAGCGACCAAGGTCGGCATCTCTCGGCCTTAAAAAACGGGCTTAACAAACGGGCTTAAAAAAGAACACGGCTGCGAATGGTCCCGGGCACCTGGGCCATTGGCGCTGTGTAAGTAGCTGGCTCGTCCTGAGCCGTGCCCGGCTCCACATCGGTGACCACATAGCCAATCGCTTCGTTGGTCTGCAGGTACTGAGCCGCGATGTTGATGTGGTGCTCCGACAAAATCCGGTTGATCGCAGACAGCACCCCCGGCACATTGCGGTGCACATGCAGCAAGCGGTGCTGACCGGGGTGCGCAGGCAAGGCCACCTCGGGGAAATTGACGGACGAGGTGGTGGTGCCGTTGTCGCTGTACTTCACCAGCTTTTGCGCCACCTCCAGCCCGATGTTGGCCTGGGCCTCCAGGGTGGAGCCGCCAATGTGCGGCGTCAGCAGCACGTTGTCCAGCCCGCGCAAGGGTGACTCGAACAGCTCCTGGTTGCTGCGGGGTTCAACCGGAAAAACGTCAATGGCCGCACCCAGCAGGCGCTTGGTGCGCAGTGCCTCGGCCAGGGCATCAATCACCACCACCGTGCCGCGCGAGGCATTGATCAGCACGCTGGTGGGTTTCATGGCGGCCAGCTCTTGCGCGCCCAGCATGTCTTGCGTCGCCGGGGTTTGCGGCACATGCAGACTGACCACATCGGCCTGCGTCAGCAGGTTTTGCAGGCTCAGCACCTGCCGTGCATTGCCCAAGGGCAGCTTGCTGACCACATCGACAAAAATCACATGCATGCCCAGCGCTTCGGCCAGCACCGAGAGCTGCGAGCCGATGGCGCCGTAGCCGACGATGCCCAGCGTCTTGCCGCGAATTTCGTAAGATCGATCGGCCGACTTGAGCCATTGGCCGCGGTGTGCCGCCGCGTTTTTTTGCGGAATACCGCGCAGCAGCAAGATAGCTTCTGCCAGCACCATCTCCGCCACCGAGCGGGTGTTGGAATAGGGCGCGTTGAACACCGCAATTCCCCGCTCGCGCGCGGCCTGCAAATCCACTTGGTTGGTGCCTATGCAAAAGCAGCCAATGGCCACGAGCTTGGGCGCATGCGCCAGCACGGCGCTGGTGAGCTGGGTGCGCGAGCGAATGCCCACGAAGTGCGCCTCGGCCAGGTGCGCGTGGAGTTCTTCGCCCGACAACGCACCTGCATGCGTTTGAATGTTGGTGTAACCGGCCTGCCGGATCACTTGCTCGGCCGAGGCATGAATGCCTTCGAACAACAAAAAACGGATTTTGCTTTTGTCCAAAGACGTGCGCACGGCGGGCTCCTTCAACCAAGTCCCGCCAGTATGGAACCGGCTTGCACTGTCCGCGCAGCCCATCAGCAGTGACTACAGGCCAAAGCGCTCCCGAAAGGCTTCGCAAAAAGCGGGCCGTCCACTCAGGCTGAGCGAGACCGTGTGGCGCGGCGCAGCAGGTGTTTGCAAGCGCTCCTGCAGTTGCCCGGTCTCTTCGTCGTACTCCAGCATGTCGGCCGCGCTCCATTCGCGCTGACTGCTCAGCGAAAAGTCCCATTCCCCCGCTTGGTCAATGTCGCCGCGCTGGTCAGGAAAAGTCTCATGCGCCCAGGCCAGCACCTGGCGCAACTCGGCATGCAGCATTGGCAATTGCTCGGGCGTGCAAGCAGCCAGGGCGTCAAAGTTGCCGCCGTTGTCGTTGTCACTGTAGTCAAAGTCCAGGAAGCTGAGGGTCATAGCGCTTGATGTCATGGGCCTAATTACAACCCAGGCAAAGGCGCGCCGCAGCCTCAAGCGCTCGGGGCGCAGGCCTACACCCGGCGGCGTGGGCCCTGCGCATAGTCGCTGGCTTGCGAACTTCGCCAAGGAGCCTCTTGTGTCTACCTTCACCGAGAAATTTGTGCCCAGCGTGACCAACATGATCCGGCTGGATCACACCCATGTGCTCAGCACCTTTCACCAGTACCACGCCGAGAGCCGGCCGCAGGTCAAGCGCGGCTTGGTGGATACGGCTTGCCTGGCACTGGAGATACACGCGCAGCTGGAAGAGGAGATTTTTTACCCGGCGCTGCGCGAAATTCACGACAGCGACATCTTGAAGAAAAGCGTGCCCGAGCACAACGAGATGCGCCGCATGATTGCGCTGCTGCGCGGCATGGAGCCCACCGACGTGCGCTTTGACGAGAGTTTCATGGAGCTGATGCGCGACGTGCTGCACCATTTGGCCGACGAAGAAACCGTGCTGCTGCCGGAAGCCGAGCGCTTGCTGCACGACCACTTGGGGGAGTTGGGCTTGCGCATGACCAAGCGGCGCTTGCAACTGGGCGCGCCGCGCACGGGCGAAATGGCGGTGAACATGGCCCGCGCGATGCCCGGCCCATCGCTGGCAGTGACGCTGGGCTTCATGGCCGCCGGGCTGTGGCTGGGCTTGCGCATTGCGCGCGCTTGAAGGCTCAGGCAAGGACCGGGCGAACACTGACTTCAGCACTGTTCACCTCAACCAGTCCCCCTTCAGTCTGCACCTGCAACACGCCCTGCGCGTTCACGCCGCCAGCCAAGCCTGATCGTCCATCGGACAACTGAACTTGCCGCCCCGCCAGCAGGTCGCGTTCGGCAAAGCCCGGCTGAAAAGGCGCAAAACCAGTCGCCTCAAAAGTCAGCAAAGCCTTTAGCAGCGGCGCAGCCAGCGCCAGCAGGGCCGCTGGCGCGTCCATCTCGGGAGTCAATGCTTGCAAGCTGGCCGGTGGCACGGCGGGCGGCAGCGCCGGGTCGCCGATAGATGGCGTCCACGCCGGCAAGCGAATGTTCAGCCCCACGCCCACGATGACGTAACGCTGCCCGCCCACGCTGGCGGTTTCCACCAGAACGCCGCCCAGCTTTTTGTCTTGCAGCCACAGATCGTTCGGCCACTTGAGCTGAATGGCTGAGCCCACCGGGTCCAGACTTTGCGCCACGCTCAGGCCGACAGCCAGCGACAGGCCCGACCAGTCCACCGGTGCCAAAGGCAAACCCAGCGAGAACGTCAGGCTGTCACCCTGTTGGCTGTGCCACTGGCGGCCTAATCGGCCGCGCCCGGCGCTTTGCTGCTCGGCCACCAGCAAGGTGGGGGCAGGCAAGCCACTGGCGCGAAAGCGCCGCATCAGCTCGCTGTTGGTGGAATCAATCTCAGTCAGAACTTCCACCGCCAGGCCGGGCAGCAAGGCGCGGAGGGCTTGGTCAAGGGCCGACGTCGGCCACTTCAATGGGGGAAGTTGTGTGGTCAAAGCAGGGGCTCTCACAGGCCCAGCAAAGCGGGCGCGTCAGCTCTTCTTTGGAGCCTGCTTTTTGGCCTGCTTTTTGGCCTGTTTTTTGGCCTGCGTTTTCTTGCTGCTCTTTTTGTCGGCGCTCTTGGCTTGGGCACTCGGCTTGACAGCAGCTTTCTTCACGCTCTTGGCCTTGGCGTCTTTGCTGCCCGACGCATTTTTCTCAGCGCTTTTCTTCAGCGTCTTGTTGTCTTTCTTGTCGCTCTTGCCTTTAGGCGCCAGCAAGGTACCCCGGCAATTGGGCGCACCGCACCAGCAGGGGTATTCGGCCTTGAGCTTCTTGGTGTAGGGCGCATCAATGATGAGGCCGTAGTCATAAAACAGCTCATCGCCTGCAGGAATGTTGCGCAGCGCCTTGATGAACACGCGGCCGTCCTGCTCGTCTGCTTCGCAGTTGGGCTTGCAGCTGTGGTTGATCCAGCGCGACGAGTTGCCGCCGTGCTTGGCGTCGATCACATGCTCTTCATCCACATGGAAGTAAAACGTGTGGTTGGGGTCTTTGGGATCGTGCGGGTGGCGGCGCAGGGCTTCGTCCCAGCTGATGATCTCGCCCACGTATTCAATCAGCGTCTCGCCTTCGGCTAGGTCTTGCACGGCGAACATGCCCTTGCCGTGCACACCGGAGCGGCGCGTCTGGATACGGCGGCCATTCAAAACCGGGCTGGATGCGGCGGGTGCCGACGGCGTGGCGGAAGACCTGTTTTTTGACACGTTTGAAAATTTGGTATGGTTAATTCATGCAGGTGCGCGCGCCTGCGTGCGCGCACGAAGGGCCTTATTGTAAGGAGCAAGCCATGCAAAGCAGACGTTCGCTGATGGGATCGGCCACCCGCGGGGCCTTGGGCCTGGCGCTGCTGCCGAGTCTGGCTGCCGCTCAAGCCCGAGCACCGGATGCACCCTTGCCAGCCGTGGGGAGCTCACTGGCTGTGCCTTCAACGCGCTTGCTCGACGGCAGCGACTGGGGGCCGGCGCAAGCTGAAGGAAAAGTGTTGGTGCTGTATTGGTGGGCGAGTTGGTGCCCGTTTTGCGCCGAGCAGTCGCCGCTGATGAATGCGCTGTGGCGCACTCAGCGGGCCAAGGGCTTGGAAATGCTGGGCTTGTCGGTGGACAAAACACCGGCGGCGGCAATCGGCCACTTGAAGGCCAAAGGTTATGAGTTTCCCAGCGCCATGGCGCTGGAGGTGAACAAGGTCTGGCCCAAGCCGCGGGGACTACCAGTGGTGGTGGTGCGCGGACGGGACGGAAAAGTCGTGTTGGCAGAGTCGGGGAGCTTGTTCCCCGAAGACGTAGAAGGTTTGAAGAAGTTCTTATGAAAACGCTGGTCATTGCAGAAAAGCCATCCGTGGCACAGGACATCGTCCGCGCCATCACGCCCACCGCAGGCAAGTTTGAAAAGCACGACGAGTACTTTGAAAGCGACGAGTGGCTGGTCACCTCGGCCGTGGGTCACTTGGTGGAGATCCAAGCGCCGGAAGAGTTTGACGTCAAGCGCGGCAAGTGGAGCTTTGCCAACTTGCCGATGATCCCACCGTACTTTGACCTCAAGCCCATCGACAAGACCAAGACACGGTTGAACGCCATCGTCAAGCTGGCCAAACGCAAAGACGTGGGCGCCATGGTCAACGCCTGTGACGCGGGGCGCGAAGGTGAGCTGATCTTCCGGCTGATCCAGCAGTACGCCAAGGTCAAGCACCCGGTCAAGCGCTTGTGGCTGCAATCCATGACGCCAGCAGCCATTCGCGATGGTTTTGCCAGCCTGCGCACCGACGCGCAAATGATGCCGCTGGCAGACGCGGCGCGCTGCCGCTCTGAAGCCGACTGGATGGTCGGTATCAATGGCACGAGGGCCATGACGGCCTTTAACTCACGCGACGGCGGCTTCTTCTTGACGACCGTGGGCCGCGTGCAAACGCCCACGCTGTCGGTGGTGGTCGAGCGCGAAGAAAAAATCCGCAAGTTCGTCAGCCGCAATTATTGGGAGGTCGAAGCCTCGTTTGCGGCAGAGGCCGGCAGCTACCCCGGCAAATGGTTTGACCCGACCTGGCAGCGACCCAGCACCGCCGAAGGCGCCGAGCCTGATGCCGAGCAGAAGGCCGACCGCGTCTGGAGCGAAGCCGAGGCCCAAAAAATTGCCGACGCCGTGCGCGGCAAAAAAGGCAGCGTGACCGAAGACGCCAAGCCCACCACCTCAGCCGCTGGCCTGTTGTTTGACCTGACTTCCTTGCAACGCGAGGCCAACGGCAAGTTTGGCTTTTCAGCCAAGACCACGCTGGCCCTGGCGCAAAGCTTGTACGAGCGCCACAAGGCTTTGACCTACCCGCGTACCGACTCGCGCGCGCTGCCAGAAGACTATTTACCCGTGGTCAAGCAGACCTTTGAAATGCTGGCCGACAGCGGCATGAAGCACCTGGCGCCGCACGCGCTGGTGGCTCTGAACAACAACTACATCAAGCCCAGCAAGAAGATTTTTGACAACGCCAAGGTCAGCGATCACTTCGCCATCATCCCGACGCTGCAAGCCCCGAGCGGCCTGAGCGAGGCCGAGCAAAAGCTGTACGACCTGGTGGTGCGCCGCTTCATGGCGGTGTTCTACCCGAGCGCTGAATACCTGGTCACCACGCGCATCACGACCGTGGCAGAGCACAGCTTCAAGACCACTGGCAAGGTGCTGGTCAAGCCGGGTTGGCTGGCCATTTACGGCAAGGAAGCGGCTGACGAAGTGGCCGACGCCAAGGACGGCGACAAAGGCCAAAGCCTGGTGCCGGTGCGTGCAGGCGAGCAAGTGCAGACCCAGACCGTCGAGCCCAAGGGCCTCAAAACCCGGCCACCCGCCCGCTACACGGAAGCGACTTTGCTGGGCGCCATGGAAGGCGCGGGCAAAACGATTGAAGACGACGAGCTGCGCGAAGCCATGCAGGAAAAAGGCCTGGGCACGCCGGCCACGCGCGCGGCCACCATCGAGGGCCTGATCGCTGAAAAATACATGCTGCGCGACGGCCGCGAGCTGATTCCCACCGCCAAGGCTTTTCAGCTCATGACGCTGCTGCGCGGCCTGGGGGCCGAAGAGTTGTCGCGCGCTGACCTGACCGGCGAGTGGGAGCACAAGCTGGCCCAGATGGAACAAGGCCAACTCAGCCGCGACACCTTCATGGCCGAGATCGCCGCCATGACCAAAAACCTGGTGGCCAAGGCCAAGGGCTACGACAAAGACACCATCCCCGGCGACTACGCCACCTTGCAAGCGCCCTGCCCCAACTGCGGCGGCGTAATGAAGGAAAACTACCGCCGCTACACCTGCACCGGCAAGGCCGATTCACTTGTAATGGGCGAAGGCTGCGGTTTTTCATTCGGCAAGACGCCGGCAGGCCGCACCTTTGAAGTGGCAGAAGTCGAGCAGTTCCTGCGCGACAAGAAGATTGGCCCCCTGGACGGTTTTCGCTCCAAGGCCGGCTGGCCTTTCACCGCCGAGATGGTCATCAAGTTCGACGAAGAGGCCAAGAACTACAAGCTGGAGTTTGACTTTGGCGACGACAAGAACGGCGAAACCGGCGAGATTGTCGAGTTCGGCGAAGCCGCGCCCCTGGGCGCTTGCCCCAAGTGCGGCGCACCGGTGCAGGAGCACGGCAAAAACTATGTGTGCGAGAAGTCGGTGCCGACAAACGCGCAACCCACGCCGAGTTGCGACTTCAAGACCGGCACCATGATCTTGCAGCAGCCGGTGGACCGCGAGCAGATGCAAAAGCTGCTGAGCGCGGGCAAGACCGACATGCTCGACAAGTTCGTCTCCATGCGCACGCGCCGACCCTTCAAGGCCATGCTGGCTTGGGACGCGGAAGCCGGCAAAGTCAATTTTGAATTTGCGCCTTCCAAGTTTCCGCCACGTAAGACGGCCGCCGGGCCAGCCCGCGCGGTGAAGACGCCGTTCGGCAAAGTTGTGGCCGCCAAAGACGCCAAGGCCCCAGCCGCCAAAAAAGCGGCTGCTAAAAAAGTGGCGGTGAAAAAGGTGGCCTCAGACAAGCCCAAGGCACCGCGCAAAACCACGGCGGCCAGCAGCTTGAAACCCAGCGACGCTTTGGCCGCAGTCATTGGACAGGAGCCAGTGGCACGCACCCAGGTGATCAAAAAGCTGTGGGACTACATCAAGGCCGAGGGCCTGCAAGACGCGGCGAACAAGCGCGCGATCAATGCCGACGCCAAGTTGTTGGCGGTATTTGGCAAGCCGCAGGTCACGATGTTTGAGCTGGCCGGGATCGTAGGCAAGCACCTGAGCTGAGCGACCGAGCGCCGGCCGGATTCACTCGGCCGGCGCGTTCAAACCTAAAAAGCGTACGGTCACGCAGGTACCGGGCAGCGGCGATGGCCGGCCGGCACTGTCAATGCTCACCGTGGCGCCATGCTGCTGCGCAATCTCCAGCACGATGGCCAAGCCCAAGCCGGAGCCGTCGACGTTGGTGCCCAGCGCCCGATAAAAAGGCTGAAACACCAGCTCACGCTCGGCCTCGGGAATGCCGGGGCCCGTGTCTTCCACCAAGAGCACCAGCACGCCGCTGAAACGATCCGTCAGCAAACGCGCCGTGACTTGGCCGCCTTCGGGTGTGTAGTTGATGGCGTTGTCCACCAGGTTGCGCACCAACTCCTTGACCAGCGTGGCGTTGGCCTGCAAATGGCTCGCGGCTTCGCCTTCGGGCGGGCCTTCGTAGCCCAGGTCAATGCGTTTTTCCAAAGCACGGGGCAATGAGTCCTGGATCGCCTCGGAGATCACTTCCACCATGTCCACCGGGTGCTTGGCCAGGCTGCGGCCCGTGGTTTCAGCGCGCGCCAAGGCGAGCAATTGATTGACCGTGTGGGTGGCGCGGATGCTGGCTCGACCGATTTGCTTGAGCGACTTTTTCAGCTCGTCGGCATTGGCCTCGCGCTGGGCCAAATCAGCCTGCATGCGCAAGCCAGCGAGCGGGGTTTTGAGCTGGTGTGCCGCGTCAGCCAAAAAACGTTTTTGCGTGCTCAGCGAGACTTTCAGCCGGCTGAGCAAATCGTTGATAGACGCCACCAATGGCGCCACTTCTTCAGGCACCGCGCTTTCGTCCAGCGCACTCATGTCATCGGGCTTGCGGGCGCGGATGCGGCGCTCTAGTTGGGCCAGCGGCTTGATGCCGCGCACCAACGCCAACCACACCAAGAGCACCGCCAAAGGCAGGGTGACGAACTGCGGCACCATCACACCCTTGACGATCTCGGTCGCCAGGGTTTTGCGCTTTTCCCGCGTTTCGGCCACCTGCACTAAGGCGAGTTCGTTGCCGGGCAAGTCCAGCTTGACCCAGGTGTAGGCCACGCGCACTTCTTCGCCGTGCATGGTGTCTTCGCGCAGCCGCACCTCGCCGTCCACGGGGCGTTCGTCCTCGGGCGGCATGGGCAAGTCGAACTCGCCGCCCATCAACTCGCGGCGCGGTCCGCGCACTTGGTAATAAACCAAGTCACTGTCGTCGGCCCGCAAGATCTCCCGGGCTGGCGCGGGCAAAGAAAAATTCACGCGGCCGTCGCGCACAGCAATCAACTTGGACAGCGCCTGGACGTTGTACTCCAGCGCCCGGTCAAACGGCTTGCCGGCAATGTTCTGCGCCACCAGCCAAGTCAAGGCCAGACTGATCGGCCACAGCAACAACAAAGGCGTGAGCATCCAGTCCAGGATCTCACCGAAGAGGCTGCGCTTTTCGCGTTGGAAAAGTCTCAAGTTAGAAGCCTCTGAGCGCTAGCGTGAGACCGCTTGCCCTCACCCCTGCCCCTCCCAGAGGGAGAGGGAGTAAAACCGTTGCCGCAGCGAATCAAACTTAAGCGCATAAGCAATCCAAGGCCAGCACGGGCCGCGGGACCGGCTTTGCCGGACCGCAGGCGCAGCGCCCCCTCGGGGGGCAGCGACCACACGAAGTGGGGAGCGTGGGGGCAGAAAGACTCACGGTATTTTTTCGAGGCAGTAGCCCAGGCCGCGGACGGTGGCGATGCGGATCGGGCCCTTCTCGATTTTCTTGCGCAGGCGGTGGATATACACCTCGATGGCGTTGTTGCTCACTTCTTCGCCCCACTCGCACAGCCGCTCCACCAACTGGTCCTTGCTGACCAGGCGGCCGGCGCGTTGCAGCAGGACTTCCAAGAGGCCGAGTTCGCGGGCCGAGAGTTCGACCATCTGGCCGTCGATGGTGGCCACGCGGCCGGCCTGGTCGTAGACCATGGGGCCGTGCTTGATGGTGCTGGTCGCGCCGCCCATGCCGCGCCGGCTCAGGGCGCGCACGCGGGCTTCGAGTTCTTGCAGCGAAAAAGGCTTGGCCATGTAGTCGTCAGCGCCATAGTCCAGGCCCTTGACGCGCTCTTCCACGCTGTCAGCGGCGGTCAGGATCAGCACCGGCAAGACCGAGCCGCGGGCGCGCAGGCGTTTGAGCACTTCCAGGCCGTGCATGCGGGGCAGGCCGAGGTCGAGGATGAGCAGGTCAAACTCGGTGTTGGTCATCAAAGCAGCGTCCGCCTCAGAGCCGCTGGCCACATGGTCTACCGCCGCACCCGAGGCGCGCAAGGTGCGCAGCAAACCGTCGGCCAAGACTTGGTCGTCCTCGGCAATCAAAATACGCATGGGGTCTCCTCCATTTTTTGATGCGGCGTCCCGCAAGTTGGCCACCTGTGCTGCTGGCCCCGCCTTGCCCATCGCTCGCTGTTATTGATGCTTCAAAGGAATGCGCTTGGCGCTTTGAGAAGTTCTCAAAAAGCCCTTCAAATTCTAGGCTCAAGGGGCGGCCAGCAGCCCGCGCTTTGGCGAATTCTTCTGCTTGCTTTCCCGAGGTTCAGACGCCTGCTTGCCCGGCTGATCGCGCCTACTTCGCGTCAAGCCTCGTCACCACCCGCATAGGCCTCCAACCCCAGCGCCACCACGGTCGCCACATCCTGCCCGACGGCTTGGCGAAATTCAGCTTCGGCTTGGGTCACCGCGTTTTTAAAGGCTTGCAGCCACAGCAAGCCGTCGCGGGTGAACACCACCTGCCGGGCACGGGCGTCTTGCGAATCAGCCTGGCGGGTGACCAGGCCCCAGGCCTCGCATTGGTTGACCAGATCGCCCATGGCCTGCTTGCTCATGCCGGCACTGGCGGCCAGCGTGGTCAAGCGAGAGCCGCCCAAGGCCAGGTGCCGGGTGATGTGGATGTGCGCGGCGCCCACCTGATCGCGCGCGGCCAAGTTGGACAGCGCCAGTGGCACCTGCACGTCGCTGGCCATGAGTTGCAGCACCCGGGCGTCGAAGCGGCGCAGCGCATGGCCGAGCAGACGCCCGAGGTGCGTCAGCCGCCAGCCGTGGTCGTCGGCAGGCCGCGCACCAGGGGCGAACTCATTGTCCGTTGGGTAAACCGACGGGGCTAAAGGCTGGGATTCAGTCATCGGCAAATGGTAAGGCAAACTGACCAAAAATAGGCTGTACATCTTTCAACCGGCTGATAAAGTACTGTTCATGCATCCAGCCTGGTTTTAAAGCCAGAGGGTCCACGAGTTTCACACCACCTGCAAGTTATTGATATTCAAGGAGTTTTTATGGACATCGCCGCCAAACCCACCACCGCCCTGAACACCGAAAAAGCCAAGGCCCTGCAAGCCGCGCTGGCCCAGATCGAAAAGCAGTTTGGCAAAGGCACCATCATGAAGCTCGGCCAGGGCGAGGTGATTGAAGACATCCAGGTCGTCTCCACCGGCTCCTTGGGCCTAGACATTGCCTTGGGCGTCGGCGGCCTGCCGCGCGGCCGGGTGGTTGAGATTTACGGCCCCGAGTCCTCGGGCAAAACCACGCTGACCCTGCAAGTGATTGCCGAAATGCAAAAGCTGGGCGGCACCTGCGCCTTTGTGGACGCCGAGCACGCCCTGGACATTCAGTACGCCCAAAAGCTCGGCGTGAATCTGCAAGAGCTGCTGATCTCGCAGCCCGACACCGGCGAGCAAGCCCTGGAAATTGTGGATTCCCTGACCCGCTCCGGCGCGGTTGATTTGATCGTCATCGACTCCGTGGCCGCCCTCACCCCGAAGGCCGAACTTGAAGGCGAGATGGGTGACTCCCTGCCCGGCCTGCAAGCACGGCTGATGAGCCAGGCGCTGCGCAAGCTGACCGCCACGATCAAAAAGGCCAATTGCATGGTCATCTTCATCAACCAGATCCGAATGAAGATCGGCGTGATGTTCGGCAGCCCAGAGACCACCACTGGCGGCAATGCGCTGAAGTTCTACGCCTCGGTGCGGCTGGACATCCGCCGCATTGGCTCCATCAAAAAGGGCGAAGAGGTCATTGGCAACGAGACCCGGGTCAAGGTGGTCAAAAACAAAGTGGCCTCGCCCTTCAAGACGGCGGAGTTCGACATCTTGTACGGGGAGGGCATCAGCCGCCTGGGCGAGGTGCTGGACCTGGGTGTAGCGGGAAACATTGTTGAAAAGTCGGGCGCCTGGTACGCCTTTAACGGCGAAAAAATCGGCCAGGGTCGCGACAACTCACGCGAATTCCTGAAAGAAAACCCAGAGTTGGCCACCGAGATCGAAAACAAGGTCCGTGAATCGCTGGGTATTCCGCTGATTCAAGACGCTGGCGGCAAAGCGCCTAAGGTGGAAAAAGCGGAAAAAGCTGAGAAGGCAGAAAAAGCCGACAAAGTCGCCAAGGCCTAAAGCACCATGCCCGCCCGCTCACTCCTGTTTCCACACGCCATGGCGCAACCCCATCCCGTTCACAAAAGCCAGCACGGCCTGTGGCGGCTGAGCTTGGGCGTGCTGGGCTTGCTCAAGAAAATGGTCGTGGCCTTGTGGCGGGCTGCCTGAGGCCCACTCAACATGGCTGAAGCCTTGCCAGAACAACCCGAACCAAAGAAGCGCCGCGGCCCCAGCTTATCGCTCAAGGGCCGGGCCCTGCGCCTGCTGACCGGCCGGGAACATTCCCGGCTGGAGCTGGAACGCAAGCTCGCCCCGCATGAAGAAACACCGGGCGAACTGGCCCGGGTGCTGGACGAGCTGCAGGCCAAGGACTTCATCAACGAAGGCCGTGTGGTGGAGTCCGTGCTGCACCGGCGTGCCAGCCGCCTGGGCATGGCCCGCATCAAGCATGAATTACAAGGCAAGGGCTTGTCGGCAGATGCCATGGCCCAAGCCCTGGGCCAGCTGCAGTCCAGCGAGATCGAGCGGGCGAAAGCCGTGCGGGCCAAAAAGTTCGGCAATAAGCCGGCGGCAGGTGCCGCCGAACGGGCCAAGCAAATGCGCTTTTTGATCGGCCGAGGGTTTGGCAGCGAAGCCGTCAGGCGCGCGGTTTCAAGCCGGGGGGTGGCCGAGGATGAGGACTTCAGCTGAGCGTGGGCTCCCTAGCGGATTGCGCCACAATAGTTTCATGGACCCCAACGGCATCGTCTCAACCTTGCGCCAGCGTTTGCCGGGGTTGATGGCCGTCTATGCATTTGGAAGTCGAGCCACCGGCCAGGCCAGCCCGGCCAGCGACCTGGACCTCGCGGTTTTAGCCGAAGGCTATGCAGATCCCCTCACCTTGTTTGATTTGGCAGGCACCCTGGCGGATACGGCCCAGTGCCCGGTAGACCTGCTTGATTTACGCGCCGCCAGCACAGTGATGCAACACCAAGTGCTGACCCAAGGCCAGCGTTGGTGGGCCCAGGACGTTCGCGCTGGACTTTTTGAGGCTGCCATGCTCACAGAAAAAATGCATCTGGACCAAGCGGGACAAGGGCTGGTCCAAGACGTGATGCAGCGAGGCTCTGTGTATGGCAGATGACGCCGTGCACGAGTACCAGGCATTGCAGTTGCCCATCACGGTCAACATCATCACCCAGCACCTGGGTGAGTTCACCACTTTCACCCAGCAACTGCTGAGCCAAGAACAAGCCAGACGCGGATAGGTACGCTTGGAATCTGCCGGGGCTCACATCCCCAGCATCAACCGCAGGTTTTGCACCGCCGCGCCGCTGGCGCCTTTACCCAGGTTGTCTAAGCGGGCGACCAGCACGGCTTGGCGGTGTTCTTCGTTGGCGAAGACGCGCAGTTCCATCTTGTTGGTGTTGGCCAGGGCCACGGCGTCCAACTTGCCAGATTCGGGCGCCGGCTCCACGGTCACCCAAGGGCTGCCGGCGTAGTGGCGGGCCAGGGTTTGCTGCAAATCCGCCGCGCTGGGCTGGCCGGGCAAGAGGTCCAAGTGCAGCGGCAAATGCACCAGCATGCCTTGGGCGAAGTTGGCCACCGAAGGGATGAAGATGGGCCGGCGCGTGAGGCCGGTGTATTTCAAAATTTCCGGCAGGTGCTTGTGCGACAAGCCCAGCGCGTAGGTCTCGAAGGGCGGGGCCGAGCCGGCTCCATAAGCTTCAATCATGGTCCGGCCACCGCCGGAGTAGCCGCTGACCGAGGGCAGAGCCAAAGCGGTGTCGGGCGGCAACAGACCAGCATCCACCAGGGGGCGAATCAGCGCAATCGCGCCCGTGGCGTAGCAGCCGGGGTTGGACACGCGGTCGGCATTTTGGACGGCTTGCTGCTGGCCGGCGGCCAGTTCCGGGAAACCAAACACCCAGCCGGGAGCAGTGCGGTGGGCAGTGGAGGCGTCGATGATCTTGGGGGCTTTTTGGCCGCTGCGGGCGATCTCGTCGATCATGGCTACCGATTCGCGGGCGGCGTCGTCATGCAGGCACAAGATCACCAGATCCACGCCGGCCATCAGAGCGCGCTTGGCGGCGGGGTCTTTGCGTTTGTCGGCGGCAATACTGACCAGCTCGATGCCGGGCATGGCCTGCAGCCGTTCCCGAATTTGCAGGCCGGTGGTGCCCGCTTCGCCGTCAATGAATACCGATGCCATGCTGATTTCCGGTTGAGTTCCGCACTGCGGGAAGGGCCCCTGCAGGCGTAAGTTAGGCGCAAATATTGTGCGACGCAGCATGATACAGTTCTGCGCTGTTGTGTCCAGCCGGCGACCAAGCGAAAATTGAGTGTGCCGATGTTGTCGGGTTCAGGCCCTTTTGACTGGTGCAGCGGCCTCACCCTTCCTCCGATTCCTGAAAGCCTTTCCATGAAAATTCACGAGTACCAAGCCAAGGAAATCTTGCGGCATTTCGGCGTGCCCGTTCCGCGCGGCATTCCCGCTTTTACCGTTCAAGAAGCTGTGGAAGCAGCGCAAAAACTCGGCGGCCCGGTGTGGGTGGTCAAGGCGCAGATCCATGCGGGCGGCCGTGGCAAGGGCGGTGGCGTGAAGGTAGCCAAGACGATTGAAGACGTCAAGCGCATCTCAGGCGAGATCCTGGGCATGCAGCTCAAGACGCACCAGACCGGCCCTGAAGGCCAGAAAGTTCGCCGCCTCTATATTGAAGACGGCGCTGACATCCAAAAAGAATATTACGTGTCCCTGGTCACGGACCGCGCCACGCAAAAAATCGCCATCATCGCGTCCAGCGAAGGCGGCATGGACATCGAGGAAGTGGCGCACGCCACCCCCGAGAAAATCATCACCGAGTTTGTCGATCCACTGACTGGTCTGAGCGACGCGCAGGCCAAGAAGATTTCTGACGGCATCGGCATGCCCGCAGGCTCCACGGCCCAGACCGTGGACATCCTGCAAAAGCTCTACAAGTGCTACATGGAGACTGACGCGTCGCTGGTGGAGATCAACCCGCTGAACCGCGACGGCAAAGGCAACGTTACCGCCCTGGACGCCAAATTCAACTTTGACGCCAACGCGCTGTTCCGCCACGCCGACATCGTCGCCCTGCGCGACCTGGACGAAGAAGACCCAGCCGAAGTTGAAGCCTCCAAGTTTGACCTGGCCTACATCTCGCTGGAAGGCAACATTGGCTGCCTGGTCAACGGCGCTGGTCTGGCCATGGCGACCATGGACACCATCAAGCTGTTCGGCGGCGAGCCTGCCAACTTCCTGGACGTGGGCGGCGGCGCCACGGCAGAAAAAGTCACCGAAGCCTTCAAGATCATGCTGAAGAACCCGGACGTCAAAGGCATCCTGGTCAACATCTTCGGCGGCATCATGAAGTGCGACACCATCGCCGACGGCGTGATCACCGCCTGCAAGGCCGTGAACCTGTCCGTGCCGCTGGTGGTGCGCATGAAGGGCACCAACGAAGACCTGGGCAAGAAGATGCTGGCCGACTCGGGCCTGCCCATCATTGCCGCAGACACCATGGCTGAAGCGGCGACGAAGATCGTTGCGGCCGTCAAGTAAGCCCGGCCCCACGTCTACCGTTTAGGAAATTCCATGTCGATCTACATCAACAAAAACACCAAAGTCATCACGCAGGGCATCACCGGCAAGACCGGCCAGTTCCACACCCGCATGTGCCGTGACTACGCCAATGGCAAAAACTGCTTTGTCGCAGGCGTGAACCCCAAGAAGGCTGGCGAAGACTTCGAAGGCATCCCGATTTACGCCAACGTGACCGAGGCCGCCCAGGCCACCGGCGCCACGGTGTCCGTGATCTACGTGCCGCCCGCTGGTGCTGCCGCTGCCATCTGGGAAGCCGTTGAAGCCAACCTGGACATGGCGATTTGCATCACCGAGGGCATCCCTGTGCGCGACATGCTGGAAGTGCGCAACAAGATGAAGGCCAAGGAAGCCGCTGGCGGCAAGCGCACGCTGCTGCTCGGCCCCAATTGCCCTGGCTTGATAACGCCTGACGAGATCAAGATCGGCATCATGCCTGGCCACATTCACCGCAAAGGCCGCATTGGCGTGGTCAGCCGCTCCGGCACGCTGACGTACGAAGCCGTGGCACAGTTGACCGAAATCGGCTTGGGTCAGTCCAGCGCCGTCGGCATTGGTGGCGACCCGATCAACGGTCTGAAGCACATCGACGTGATGCGCGCCTTCAACGACGATCCAGACACCGACGCCGTCATCATGATTGGCGAAATCGGTGGCCCGGACGAAGCAGAAGCGGCTGAGTGGTGCAAGGCCAACATGAAAAAGCCCATCGTTGGCTTCATCGCTGGCGTGACGGCACCTGCCGGCAAACGCATGGGCCACGCTGGTGCGCTGATCTCTGGCGGCGCCGACACGGCTGATGCGAAGCTGGCCATCATGGAAGCTTGCGGCTTCACCGTGACGCGCAACCCGTCCGAAATGGCCAAGCTGCTCAAAGCATTGCTCTAAGGCTGAGTTAAGCCCCGTGACCCGATAAGCAGTACTACCAACTGCCGCTGTCGGGGCTGCGGCTAAACTCTCGAAAACAAAAAAAGCGCTTCCTGGCGCTTTTTTTAATTCATAACAGGAGCTTTCCATGATTTTTGGTCTTGACGTTTCGTCCCCTCTTTTTTGGAGCGCCTTCGGCTCCATCCTGCTGGCTAACATTGTTTTGTCTGGCGACAACGCTGTGGTGATCGCTATGGCGGCCCGCACGCTCAAGCCAGAGCAACGCAGCAAGGCCATCTTCTGGGGCAGCGCCGCCGCCATCGTCATGCGAATCCTGCTGACCATCGTGGCCATTCAGTTGCTGGCCCTGCCGTACCTGAAAATTATTGGTGCCGTGCTGCTGGTTTACATCGGCGTGGACTTGCTCAAGGGCGAAGAAGACGAAGACGGCAACGGCAAGGAAATCAATGGCATGGCCGCTGCTATTCGCACGATCTTGATCGCCGACTTGGTCATGAGCCTGGACAACGTGTTGGCCGTGGCTGCTGCAGCCAAAGGCAACCTGCCACTGCTGGTGATGGGCCTGCTGGTCAGCATTCCGCTGATTATTTTTGGCGCCACCTTGTTGACCAAGGTCATGGAGCGCTTCCCCATCATCATCACCATCGGCGCGGCCTTGCTGGGCTTTTTGGCAGGTGAAATGCTGCTGACCGACCCAGCCGTGAACAGCTATTTCGGCGTCATGAGCGAGCAGAGCGTGACCTTGGCAGGTGCCTTGGGCGCCGCCCTGGTGGTGGCCCTGGGCACGTGGATGGGTAAGCGCGGACACACGGCGGAGCAGGAATAAGCCGGGCTACCGGTTGGCGTGCGCCGCTGTGAAAGCGGGAGACGGACGAATCAATATTTAACCGTTCTGGGACACCGGGCTTGAGCCACAGCCCTCTCCAGACCACTAACATCGCCAAGCAAGCGCAGCCACCGAGGCGTGACCTCTGCGGCTTAGCAAGCCGGCGATGTTGCCTTTTTCAGGAGTCGAAGTTATGAAACGCGCGATTGCACAGGGCTTCACCCTGATTGAGCTGATGATCGTCATTGCCATCATTGGCATCCTGGCCACCGTGGCCCTGCCGATGTACCAGGACCAGACCGTACGGGCCAAAGTCGCCGAGGTCGTGATGGCAGCAGCGCCGGCCAAGGTGGCCCTGGCCGAAAGCGTGCAGGCCAACGGCGCGCTGCCCAGCAGCTTGGCGCTAGAGGCGCAAAAGTCCAAATACGTCGAGAGCGTGGCTTACACCCTGGACGCCAGCGATCCTAAAGTCGGCCTGATCACGGTGACCACCAGCAAATCGGACACCCGCATCAGCGAGAAGACCTTGCAACTCAAGGCCACGCTGGACAACGGCGCGCTGACGTGGACCTGCCAGAGCGGCGGAACGGCGCCGATGGATGCCAAGTACGTGCCGTCCAGCTGCAAATAAACGCAGCGGCTCTGGACGAGTCGGTACCGTGCATTCATTGCGCTTGACTGCACTGGGGCGCAGTTGCTGACGCCCACGCCGAGCCGCCGCCCCCTGGCGGCACGAGCGAACAGCCCAGGGCGCTTCGATGGGTTCTTGGCGGCCTGCGGTCCTGCCGCCTTGTTTTTCTGCCTGCTGCTCCCCTGGATCAATCCCTGGGTGCCCGGCCCATCGCGCTACATCGGCCCCTGGCTAATCTCCGCGTTCTGCGCAGTTGGCATCGTCTTGCTCCGGCAACATTTGACCGTGCGCAGCGTGCTGGCGGCGTGGTGGGTGGCGGCGGTCGTCAATGCCGCCATGGGCCTGCTGCAATACGCCGGATGGGCCGCTGTCGCCGCCCCTTGGATCAACCAGATTGGCCCCGGCGAAGCCTTTGGCAATTTGCGCCAACGCAACCAGTTGGCCACGCTGACCAGCATGGGCCTGATCGCTTTGCTGGCTTCGCGTCCCAATGCCACGCCAACGCGCTTTCCCGCCTGGGCCGGGATGATCATCGCCGTGCTGGCAGCGGGCAACGCCGCCAGTGGCTCACGCACCGGCTTGCTGGCGTGGGTCTTGGTGCTTGTCATGCTGGCCTGGTGGCAGCGAGGCCGGGCATCGCCTGTGCTGAAGCTGGCCCTGAAAGCCGTGCTGGCTTACCTGGGCGCAGCACTGGTGGTGGGCTGGCACTTGGCAGAAGGGGGCTTGTTCCAGCGCATGGCGCAAGCTGGCTCCGACAGCCGGCGTGAACTCTGGGCCAATGTGCTGACCTTGATCACTCAAAAGCCATGGACCGGCTGGGGCTGGGGCGAACTGGCTTATGCGCACTTCATCACGCTGTTTGACGGCCCGCGATTTCCCATGTTGCTGGGCAACGCGCACAACCTGCCGCTGCATTTAGCCGTGGAGTTGGGCGTGCCTGCAGCGCTGTTGATCTGCAGCGCCCTGCTGTGGCTGATCTGGCGCGGCAGGCCTTGGGCTGAGACCGATAACGCACGTCAAACCGCTTGGGCTGTGCTCGGCGTGATCGGCTTGCACAGCCTGCTCGAATTTCCGCTGTGGTTCGGACCATTTCAAATCGCAGTGGCCTTGTGCGTGGGCTATTTGTGGGTCACGCGCGCCGCGCCAGTGCCGGCACGACCAGTTTTGCAGCCGAGCACGCCGGCAAGCCTTGTTGCCCGCGCGGTCGCCGCTGCAGCGCTGGCCCTGCTGGCTGCCGCTGCGCTGGACTACCACGCCGTGAGTCAACGGTATCTGGCCACAGATCAACGCAGTGCATGGCAGGTAAGCCCAGGTGTCTGGCTGTTCCAGCGTCAGGCTCAATTTGCGACCTTGACCACGACAGCACTCACTGCTGACAACGCCCTGGCCATGCGTGCGCTGGCCCTGGCACTGCTGCATTACTCGCCGGAGCCCGTGGTGATTGAAAAGCTGATCACCAGCGGCCAGCTGTTGGGCTTTAACGATGAGGCGCGCTTTTACGCGGACCGCTACCGACGGGCTTATCCCGACGAGCATCGAGCCTGGCTGGCGTCATCTGCACGGTCGTGTTGTTAGCGCTCCGCTGTCCAACTCCCCGACTTACCCCCGTGCTTTTCCAGCACCTTCACATCGGTCATGACCATGCCGCGATCGGCGGCTTTGCACATGTCGTAAACGGTGAGCAAGGCCACTTGCACGGCGGTCAGGGCTTCCATCTCCACGCCGGTCTGGCCGACCGTCTCCACAGTGGCCTGACACAGGACTTGGTGGTTGGCGGGATCGGGGGTGAGATCGACGGCGACCCGGGTCAGTGCCAAGGGGTGGCACAGGGGAATCAGATCGCTGGTTTTTTTGGCCGCCATGATGCCGGCGATGCGGGCGATGCCCAGCACGTCGCCTTTTTTAGCAGTGCCCGACACGATCAGTGCCAGCGTGTCAGGCTGCATGATGATGCGTCCTTGCGCCACGGCGATGCGGTGGGTGGCAGCTTTGCCGCCCACATCGACCATGTGGGCCTGGCCTTGTGCGTCAAAATGGGTAAGGGGGGAAGATGTCATCTGATACAGAACCTTTACAAGACAGGCGCATCATACGGGTGCTGTCACAGCCGATTTGATTGATTTGACCCCTCCATCGAACTCCCCCCCAAGCCCCAAACGGCCAGCCACTGACCCTCTGACGCGGCTGAAATACGCAGCGGCGGCTTTCGCGCTGTGGGGTTTGACCGCATGGGCGCCCGCGCAGTCGCAAGGTCGTTTGCCAGCGCTGGGCGATGGTGCCGACCTGCCAGCAGCCGCAGAACGGCGCCTGGGCGACCGGATTGCCAGCAGCATTTACCGCGACCCGGACTACCTGGATGACGCCGTACTGGGCGACTACTTGCAAAGCCTCTGGCAGCCCCTGATGAACGCCGCCCGCCAGCGCGGCGAGTTGTCGGCCGAGCTCGATGACCGTTTTGCCTGGCGTCTGTTTTTGGTGCGTAACCGCAGCGTCAACGCCTTTGCCCTGCCCGGTGGCTACCTGGGCGTGCACACCGGCTTGGTGGCCGTGGTCAACACCCCCGCAGAACTGGCGGCCGTGCTGGCGCATGAATTGAGCCATGTTACGCAGCGCCACATTTCGCGCCTCATGACGCAGCAGCAACGCCAGTCGCCCTGGCTGATGGCCGCCATGATCCTGGGCGTGATGGCTGCCAGCAAAAACCCCGATGCCGCCGGCGCGGCGATTGTGGGCGGGCAAGCCGTGGCGGCGCAAGGCCAGCTGAATTTTTCACGCGACATGGAACGCGAGGCTGACCGCGTGGGCTTCGGTGTGATGACCGACGCCGGCTTTGACAGCCGGGGCGTGGGCGGCATGTTTGAAAAGCTGCAGCAAGCCGCCCGCCTCAATGACAACGGCTCTTTCCCTTACCTGCGCTCGCACCCGCTGACCACTGAGCGCCTGGCCGAAGCCCGCGCCCGCGTGCAAATGGGCGTGCCCCCGGCAGCGCCCGGGCTGGCGGCGGCGCTGCCATCGGCCACCCTGCACGCCATGATGGCCGGCCGCGCCCGGGTGCTGGGCGAGCCGGGCGTGGACGATTTGCGCGCCATGGTGGCGCAGGCGAGGCAGCCGCTGCCACAAGCCAGCGCGCATCAGCGCCTGTCTGCCTTGTATGCCGGCACCTTGTCGGCCGGGCGCTTGCGCGACCCCAAGACGGCCAATACCCTGATCGCCCAGTTAGAAGCGTCGGTCAGCGCAGACGCCGCCGCGCTGCAAGCCGTCAGGCTGCTGCGCATTGAGTTGGCGCAACTGGCCGGACAAACCGCCCAAGCGGCGGCGGCCACTGAGTTCGCCACCGCCCAAACCCGGGCCGATGTGCTGGTGCAGGGCCAGGCCCTGGTGAGCGCCGGGCGCGCTGCCGAAGTGATGGAAAAACTGCAGCTCTGGGTGGCTAGCCACCCGAAGGACGCCGCAGCCTGGCATTTGCTGTCGTCCGCTAATGGCCAACAAAACAGGGCGCTGCAGGCAGTTCGCGCCGACGCAGAAGGCCGGGTCGCGGAGCTCGACTACAACGCTGCCCTGGACCGGCTCAAAGCCGCGCAAGCCCTGTTGCGCAACGGCCCGCAAGACGGCTCCGTGGCCGGCCGGCACATTGAGGCGTCGATCATCGACACCCGCACCCGCCAGCTGCAATCAATGGTCCGGGAACAGGCGGTCGAGGACAAACTCGATCGCTAACTGCAAGCCCGAGTAAATCAGCGAACCGACCAAGGCCGCGCCAAAGTCACGCACGTCCAGCCCCGCCAGCAGCGCTGCCGCCGCCCAGAACATCAGGGCGTTGACGACAAACAAAAACAGCCCCAGTGTGACCACCGTCACCGGCAAGGTCAGCAGCACCAGCACGGGCTTGACCAAGGTGTTCAGCACCCCCAGCACGGCGGCGGCCAGCAAGGCCGCGCCAAAGCTGGTCACCCCCACACCCGAATAAAAGTGGGCGACTGCCAACAAG
Source organism: Polaromonas sp. (assembly GCA_040400935.1). GTDB lineage: Bacteria > Pseudomonadota > Gammaproteobacteria > Burkholderiales > Burkholderiaceae_C > Polaromonas. The sequence continues at coordinate 67,131 of JBBAPH010000005.1, read as the reverse complement.
GCGAGAGCACTGAGCAACCATTTGGCGAAGAATTTCATGCCGAAAAGAATACCACCCGACGTCCGTCTCGGCCTGCAAGTTCGAGGGTTTCCCCTCGATATGCCTAAAACCAATTTTGTGCATAAAATTAAAACAATGGACAAAACTACCAAGCCCACCGCCAACGAACAGGCGCTGACCGCCCTGCGGCACGACGTCTTGACCCTGGCCTACGCCCCAGGCGCCAAGCTCAAGCTGGACCAGTTGCAGCAGGACTACGGCCTGTCATCCAGCCCCCTGCGCGAAGCACTCAATCGCCTGGCTGAAGAGGGCCTGGTCCGCGCTGACGAGCGACGCGGCTTTCGGGTGGCGGCTGTGTCGACCGACGATTTGAACGACATCACCCGCATGCGCTTGCTGGTGGACTTGCCAGCGCTCAGGGAATCCATGCAGCACGGCGGCGACGAGTGGGAAGCCCAGGTGGTGGCCAGTTTTCACCGCCTTGAAAAAGTCGAGGCGCGCTTGCCTGATGGCCCGGTGGTGCTGGACCGGGAATGGAGTGCGCTGCACCGGGCTTTTCACTTTTCCATGCTTAGCGCCTGTCCTTCGGAACGCCTGGGCAGCAACAGCCGCAGCTTGTTTGACCAGGCCGAGCGCTACCGGCATATTGCGGCGCGCTACCGCACGGTGGTCAAGCGCAAAAGTGAAGAACACAAGCTGCTCATGCGCGCCGTCCTCAAGCGCGACCTGGACACCGCCTGCCGCATGCATGAAGAGCATGTGCTGGGCACGCAAAAAAACGCGCTCAAAGCCTTGGCGCTCTGGCTCAAAGAGCCCAAAGACAGTCACTGAACTCACCTGGAAAAAGCCATGTTGAAAGTCTCCCGCCCGACCCCGTCCCACTTCGGCATTTACGTCACCGACGTAGAGAAGATGGTGCATTTCTACAAAACGGTTTTCGGTCTGGTGGAAACCGACCGGGGCGTGGGTAAAACCTTCAAGGCGCCGCTGGTGTTCTTGAGCGCCAGCCCCGACCAGCATCACCAACTGGTGATCGCCGGTGGCCGCCCGGCCGAAGCCACCTTCAGCACCGTGATGCAGCTGTCTTTTGCGGTGCCGAGCATCCAGCATCTGCGTGATTTGAAGAAGTCCGCTGAAGCCCTGGGCGCCACGCGCGTGCTGCCGCTCAACCACGGTAATGCGCTGTCGGTCTACTTTGCCGACCCGGAAGGCAACACGGTGGAGATCTACATCGACATGCCTTTTTATATTACGCAGCCGCATGGCGACCCGCTGGACCTGAGCCAAGACGACGCCACCTTGCTGCGCGAAACCGAAGCCATTTGCCGCGCCGACCCGACCTTCCAGCTGCTCGAAGACTGGCAAGTCCAAACCTTTGCTTGAAGCCCATTCGCACTGACTTTCAACCCACGTTTTAACCCACGAGAAAAACCATGAAGCTGCTTTCCTTTTTGCACCAAGGCCGTCCCACCTGGGGCGCCGTGGTCGGCCAAGACGACGTGATCGACCTGGGCCAGGCCATGCCGCAATACGCCAACCTGACCCAATACATTGGCTCGGGCGCGTATCTGCAAGCCAGCGAGCATGTAGCCGGCAAAACCCCGGTCGCCAAGCTCAGCCAGATCACTTTTTTGCCAGTCATTCCCGAGCCCGAAAAAATCGTCTGCGCGGTACGCAACTACATGGACCACCACCAGGAAGTGCTGGCCGCCGGCATGGACCGCGAGCTGTCCGAGCAGCCGCCCATTTTCTTGCGTGTGTGGCGTTCGCAAACGGCGCACCAGCAACCCATCGTCTGCCCCAAGGTCTCGGCCTCGCTGGACTGGGAAGGCGAGCTCGCCGTGATCATTGGCAAGGCAGGCCGCGACATTCCTGAAGACAAAGCCTTCGAACACGTAGCCGGTTACTCCTGCTACAACGACGGCAGCGTGCGTGAGTGGCAGTTTCATGCCAAGCAAATTGCTTCGGGTAAAAATTTTGAATCGACCGGCGGCTTTGGCCCCTGGATGGTCACAGCCGACGAAATCGCACCCAACCAGGAACTCAAGCTGGTCACCCGCCTGAACGGCGAAGTGGTGCAGTCCAGCCACACCGGCCACATGATCTTCCCGATTGCCAAGCTCATCAGCTACGCCTCGACCATCTTCACGCTGGTGCCCGGCGATGTGATCGCCACCGGCACGCCGGCCGGGGTGGGCTGGAGCAAAAAGCCACCGCGCTTCATGAAGCCCGGCGACGTGTGCGAGGTCGAGATCGAGCACATCGGCACCTTGGTCAACCCGATTTCCGCGCAGGCTTGAACGCCATGCAAGTGGTGCGCGTTCACCAACCCGGCGGCCCGCAAGCGCTGACGCTGGACGACTTGCCCCTGCCACTGCCAGGACCGGGCCAGGTCCGGGTGAAAGCGAAGGCCATTGGCGTGGGCCGGCCCGATGTGCTGATTCGCCAAGGCACCTACAAATGGATGCCGCCACTGCCCGCCACGCCCGGCGCCGAATTGGCCGGCGTGGTCGATGCTTGCGGCGAAGGCGTCAGCTCACCACGTGTGGGCGACCGCGTGCTGGTGAGTTCACGCGACTTGCCGCAGCGCGGCGGCTGCTATGCCCAGGCCATCGTGGTTGCGGCCGAGGTGCCTTACGCCTTGCCCGAGGCCATCTCTTTCAACGACGCGGTCAGCCTGCCCAACCTGCAACTGGCCTTGGCTTTGTTGCAAGCGGCCAGCCCTGGCCATCCACCTCAGCCCGGGACAGTGCTGATCACTGGCGCGGCCGGTGGCGTGGCCACCATGCTGTCGCAACTGGCGCGACACCACGGCTTCAAAACGCTGGGTACTGCCCGCACCACTGACAAGCGCGACTTTGCCCTGGCGCTGGGCTTTGACGTGGTGCTGGATGCCAACGCCGACACCTTGCCGGCGCAAGTACGTGAACACACGCAGGGGCGCGGCGTTGACCTGGTCTACGACCACTTGGGCGGCGCTTACCTGGGCGCGTGCATCCGCAGCCTGGCACCGCTGGGCACGGCTATTTCGTACAACGTCATCACTGGCAAGCCGTCTGAAGACGTGTTTGGCCTGATGCGCGAATTGCTGGGCAAAAGCCTGGCGGTGCGCTGCTTTTCCATGCACACCTTTGACGAAGACGCGGCCAACCGCCGCGCCCTGATGCAGCGGGCCATCGCCTTGATGGCGGCTGGCCACGTGAAAGCGCCGCCGGCGCAGGTGCTCGCCTTGGCGCAGGTGGTGCAAGCGCATGAAATTCTCGACAGCGGTCGAACCCTCGGAAAAATGGTCTTAGAACCATGACCTGATTTTTATAAAAAACAGCCCTACCAGGAGACAAACCCTCATGCCATCCCTCTCATTGACTCGCCGCCTTCTGTTGCCCGCCTTGGCCTTGGGCCTGGCCCTGCCCACGCTGGGCCAAGCCCAAAGCTACCCCGAAAAAAGCATCAAGATCCTGCAAGGCTTTGCCCCAGGCGGCAATGCAGACGCCATTGCGCGCACGATTGGCGTTGAGATCGCCAAGCCTCTGGGCCAGGCCGTGGTGGTCGATGCCCAGGCCGGCGCGGGCGGCACGATTGCCGCCACCACCGTGGCCCGCGCCAAGCCAGACGGCTACACCTTGCTGCTGGCAACCGGGGGCCATGCCGTGGCCGGGGCGCTGTACAACAGCCTGGCCTACAAGACGGTGCAAGACTTTGAGATGGTCAGCACCATCACCTACTTTCCGTTTTTGGTCGTGGTGGCCAATGACAGCAAGTTCCCCAACCTGGCCGCGCTCCTGACGCAAGCCCGCGCCAACCCCGGCAAGATCGCCTACGGCACGGCCGGCATTGGCTCGACCCACCACTTGGCCGGCGAGTTGCTGGTGAGCATGGCCAAGGCCGACTTGCTGCACATACCCTACCGCGGCGATGCGGGGTCGATTACCGCGCTGCTGGCGGGTGACGTGCCCTTCATCATTGCGCCGCCCACGGCCGTGCTGAGCAACATCAAGGCCGGCAAATTGCGTGCATTGGCCGTGACCGGCCCCCAGCGCTGGCCCGGCATGCCCGAGGTGCCCACCGTCGCTGAACAAGGCGTGGCCGGTTACGACGTGCGCTCATGGGCCGGCTTGATGGCCCCCGCCGGCACACCCCGCCCGGTGATCGACCGGCTCAACGCTGAAACGCTGAAAGCCTTGCAACTGCCCAATGTTCGCGCCCGCCTGGAAGAAATGGGCGGCGAGGTGCGCGGCAGCACACCCGAGGAAATGAAAGCCATGGTCGCCTCCGAAACCCAAAAATGGATCCAGGTCGTGAACACCGCCAAGATCCCCAAGCAATAAACCCTACCGCAGAAAGCCTCCATGTCCCTGATAAACATCCGCAAGCGCAGCCTGATCATTGAGACCCAGTACCACGAGGGCGGGCCGGTGCTGGACAAACCGCTCAAGCTCGCGGCCGCTTGTGCCGTGATTCAAAACCCCTATGCGGGCCGCTACGAGAGCGACCTGATGCCCTTCATGGCCGAACTGCGATCTTTGGGCACCTTGCTGGCCACCGAGCTGGTGGACACGCTGGGCAAAGACAACGTGGAGGTCTACAGCAAAGCGGCCATCGTCGGCGTCAATGGTGAGCTGGAACACGCCGCCGTCTGGCACGAAGCTGGTGGCTGGGCCATGCGCGCCGTGCTGGGCGAGCCCAAGGCCATTGTTCCGGCCAGCAAGGCTGTGGCCAGCGCCGGTTACCGCCTGATGGTGCCGCTGCATTACATCCACGCGTGCTATGTGCGCAGCCACTACAACAGCATGGAAATCGGCATGCAGGACTCACCTCGTCCGAATGAGATTTTGTTCGCGCTGGTGATGGGTACGGGCGGCCGCGTGCACTCGCGCCTGGGTGGCCTGACCAAAGACAAGGTCTCGGTCAACGACGGTCAGCGCTGAGCCTGCACCGCGCTGCTGCCATGCAGGGGCCGGCGGCGGCGCAGCGTACTTAGCGCTGCTCAGCTGTTCGAGCGCTGGCCTTTGCGCTCAACTCCAGGCGCACAAAGGCCTGCATGATCAGCAAGGCATAGCGGCTGGCCACGTCGCGCACAAAGACGGGAAAGTCCTGGTGCGCGGCGTCGTCAGCGCGGTCCGAGATCGTGCGCATGGCGGCAAAGGACACGCCGTAGTCTGCGCACACCTGGGCCACGGCAGCGCCTTCCATTTCAACCGCCAAGGCTTCATGGCCGGCTGCCGTGAGGCCTTGCTGCAAGGCGCTTGAGGCTTGCACGCTGGAGACAAAGGCATCACCACTGACGATCAAACCCTGGTGCACCTGGGCGCTGGCAAACACCGGCATCAAGGCTTCCCGGGCCGCCTGCACCAGGCGTTGGCTCATGCCGCCATCGCAGGCAAAACGGCTCTGCCCATAGAGCGGCACTTCATAGCGGGGGAACAGCGGCGAGGCGTCCATGTCGTGCTGCAAAAAGTCATGCGCCACCACCACATCGCCGACCCGCACCGGCCCGGCCAAGCCACCCGCCACGCCCGTGAACACCACGGCACCCACGCCAAACTGCTCGACCAACACCGCCGCCGTCAAGGCGGCTGACACCTTGCCGATGCGCGACAGCGCCAGCACCACCGGCAGGCCATGAAGCTCACCCGTCCAGAAGTCACGCCCCGCATGACGCCGGCGTTGTGGAGACCCGAGCAAGTCCAGCAAACCGGCTTGTTCTTCCGGCAAGGCACTGAGGATGGCAAGTAAGTCAGGCATGTCGCATTGTCCCTTCAGCAAGAGGCCCAAAGAAAAAGCCTGCCCAGTTGCCCGGACAGGCTTGCGAAGTCAAGCACTGAAAGCCGAATGCCTTATCAGTGCTTGTCGCGCAGCTCGCGCCGCAGGATCTTGCCCACCGGCGTCTTGGGCAGGTCAGCACGGAACTCGACGACCTTGGGCTGCTTGTAGCCGGTCAGGTTGGCTTTGCAGTGCTCGCGCACCTGGGCTTCGGTGAGGTCCGGGTTTTTGCGCACGATCACCAGCTTGATGGCTTCGCCTGACTTGTCGTCAGGCATGCCCACGCAGGCGCATTCCATGACGCCGGGCAACAAGGCCACCACTTCTTCAATTTCGTTGGGGTAGACGTTGAAGCCGCTGACCAGGATCATGTCTTTCTTGCGGTCGATGATCTTGAAGTAGCCGCGCTCGTCCATCACGCCAATGTCGCCGGACTTGAAGTAGCCGTCGGCCGTCATCACGCGGGCAGTTTCGTCAGGGCGCTGCCAGTAGCCGGCCATGACTTGCGGACCCTTGATCGCAATCTCACCGGGCTGGCCGACCGGCACGTCGCGGCCGTCGTCATCCAGCAGCTTGAACCAGGTGCCGGGAATCGGCACACCGATGGTGCCGCTGAACACTTTGCTGGTGGTCGGGTTGCAGCTCGCCGAGGGCGAGGTTTCGGACAGGCCGTAGCCTTCGCAAATGGGGCATCCGGTTTTCTCCAGCCAGAGCTGGGCTACGGCGCTTTGCACCGCCATGCCGCCGCCCAGCGACACGCGCAAATGCGACCAGTCCACCGTGCCAAAGTCCGGGTGGTTGGCCAGGCCGTTGAACAAGGTGTTGACGGCGGGGAAACTGTGCACGCGGTGCCGACTCAGCTCTTTGAGCACGCCGGGCAAATCGCGCGGATTGGGAATGAGAATGTTCTTGGCGCCGGTGCGCATGCCCAGCATCATGTTCACCGTGAAGGCGAAGATGTGATAGAGCGGCAAAGCGCACACATAAGTGACCTGCTCGTCAGCCGGCATGCCGACCATGGCTGGCGCGTTCCACGCTTCAGACTGCAGCAAATTGGCAATCACGTTGCGGTGCAGCAGCACCGCGCCTTTGGAGACACCGGTGGTGCCGCCGGTGTATTGCAGCACCGCCACGTCGGTGGGCGCCAGCGGCGGCTGGACCAGTTTGGCGCGGCTGCCCCGGGCCAAGGCGTCGTTGAAAGCCACGGCGCTGGGCAAGTTGAACGCAGGCACCAGCTTTTTGACATTGCGCACCACGTAGTTGACCACGGCGCCCTTCAGCAGGCCGAGCTGGTCGCCCATGGTGCACAACACAATGTGCTTGACGGGGGTGTTGTTCAGACAGGCTTCGAGCGTGTGCGCGAAGTTTTCAATGATGACAATGGCTTTGGCGCCCGAGTCCTTGAGCTGGTGCTCGAGTTCGCGCGGGGTGTACAGCGGGTTGACGTTGACCACCACATAACCGGCCCGCAAGATGGCGGCAACGGCCACCGGGTATTGCGGCACGTTGGGCATCATGATGGCAACGCGGTCGCCCTTGGCCAGCCCCAGCGTCTGCAAATAAGCACCTAACGCTTGGGATTGCTTATCAGTCTGGCCAAAGGTGATGGACTTGCCCATGTAGCTATAAGCCGTGCGGTCTGCATAACGGCCAAAGCTTTCTTCCATGAGGCCGACCAGCGAGCTGTACTGCGCCGGGTCGATGTCTGCCGGCACGCCTGGCGGATAGGCGCTCAGCCAGGGACGGTCGGTGGTCGCTGCGGTCATGGTCTTGTCTCCCAAAAATATGTTGTCTGCGCGAGCGGATTCGCACAGCTGCCCTCTAGGGGGTCTTCAGGCGCGGGTCCAGCCCGCGCCGCAGAGCCAAACTGTCCTTATTAGATGGCCTTGCCCATGTCTTCAATGACCTTCTTGGCATCGCCAAAGACCATCATGGTCTTGTCCATGTAAAACAGTTCGTTGTCCAGGCCAGCGTAGCCAGCGGCCATGCTTCGCTTGTTCACGATGACCGTCTTGGCTTTGTAGGCTTCCAGAATCGGCATGCCGTAGATCGGGCTGCCCTTGACGTGTGCCGCGGGGTTCACCACGTCGTTGGCGCCCAGGATGATGGCCACATCGGCCTGGCCGAATTCGGCGTTGATGTCTTCCATCTCGTGCACCTGGTCGTATGGCACCTCCGCCTCAGCCAGCAGCACGTTCATGTGGCCGGGCATGCGGCCGGCGACCGGATGAATCGCGTACTTCACCGTGATGCCTTTGTCCGTGAGCTTTTGCGCCAGTTCCTTGACCGAATGCTGCGCGCGCGCCACCGCCAGGCCATAGCCCGGCACGATGATCACGGACTCGGCGTTGCCCAAGATAAAGGCCGCGTCATCGGCCGAGCCGGACTTGACGTTGCGCTGCACAGCGCCGCCTGCCGCGGCCGTACCGGCCTCACCGCCAAAGCCGCCCAGGATCACGTTGAAGAACGAGCGGTTCATGGCCTTGCACATGATGTAGCTCAGGATCGCGCCAGATGAGCCGACCAGCGAACCCGCCACGATCAGCATGGCGTTGTTCAGCGAAAAGCCGATGCCTGCCGCTGCCCAACCCGAGTAGCTGTTGAGCATGGACACCACCACCGGCATGTCAGCGCCGCCGATCGGGATGATGATCAGCACGCCCAACACGAAAGACAGCGCCAGCATGGCGAAAAACGCCGGCCAGTTGCCGGTGAACGTGAAGACCAGACCCAAGGCCAAGGTCGCCAAGCCCAGCACCAGGTTCAGCATGTGCTGGCCACCGAAGGTGACCGGTGCGCCCTGGAACAAACGGAACTTGTACTTGCCGCTGAGCTTGCCAAACGCAATCACCGAGCCGCTAAAGGTGATGGCGCCAATGGCCGCGCCCAGGAACAGCTCCAAACGGTTGCCGTTGGGAATCTCGTTGGTGCCCAGGCCCTTGGCGACGATGCCAAAGGCTGCAGGTTCGGCCATCGCGGCCACGGCGATGAACACCGCCGCCAAGCCGATCATGCTGTGCATGAAAGCCACCAGCTCGGGCATCTTGGTCATCTCGACGCGCTGCGCCATGATGGTGCCGGCAGCGCCGCCCACCACCAAAGCACCCAGCACATAGACCATGCCTTGCGCTGAGCCAGAAGAGATTTCAACAATCAGCGCGGCGGTGGTCAACACGGCAATCGCCATGCCGCTCATGCCAAAGATATTGCCGCGTATGGAAGTGGTCGGGTGCGATAGGCCCTTGAGCGCCTGGATGAAGCAGACCGAGGCCAGCAGGTACAGCAGGGTGACGAGGTTCATGCTCATTTGGCGGCTCCCACGTCAGCCGGTGCGGCTTTCTTTTCTTTTTTCTTGAACATCTCCAGCATCCGGCGCGTGACCAAGAAGCCGCCGAACACGTTCACGGCCGCCAGCGCCACGGCCAGCGTGCCCATGGTTTTGCCCAGCGTGGTTTCAGTCAGCGCAGCCGCCAGCATGGCGCCGACGATGACGATCGCCGAAATGGCGTTGGTGACAGCCATCAGCGGTGTGTGCAGGGCTGGGGTGACGGTCCACACCACGTGGTAACCCACATAGATGGCCAAGACAAAAATGATCAGGTTGATGATCGCGGGGGAGACTGCGTCCATGGTGGTTCCTCTAGCTTGCAGACGGGCTGCTTTTATTTCTTCTTGACCTCGCCGCCCTGCGCCATCAGGCAGGCAGCGACGATGTCGTCTTCCAGGTCCACGTTCAGCGCGCCGTCCTTGGTGACGATGAGCTTGAGGAAGTCGAGCAGGTTGCGGGCATACAGCGCGCTGGCATCAGCGGCCACCAGAGCAGGCACATTGGTCTCACCAATCAGCGTGACGCCATGCTTGACCACCGTCTTGCCCGCTTCGGTCAGCGGGCAGTTGCCGCCTTGCGGTGCGGCCAGGTCAACAATCACGCTGCCCGGCTTCATGGACTTAACCATATCTTCGGTGACCAGCACGGGCGCGGCGCGGCCAGGAATCAAGGCGGTGGTGATGACCACGTCGGCTTGCGCCACGCGCTTGGCGACTTCGGCTTTTTGCCGTTCCAGCCAGGACGGCGGCATGGGCTTGGCGTAACCGCCCACGCCGACGGCGGCTTCGCGCTCTTCGTCGGTTTCGTAAGGCACGTCGATGAACTTACCGCCCAGGGACTCGACCTGCTCTTTCACGCTGGGGCGAACATCAGAGGCTTCAATCACCGCACCCAGTCGCTTGGCCGTGGCAATGGCTTGCAAACCAGCGACGCCCACGCCCAAGATCACCACGCGGGCGGCTTTCACGGTGCCGGCTGCTGTCATCAACATCGGGAAGAAACGCTGGTAGGCGTTGGCCGCCATCATCACGGCCTTGTAGCCGGCGATATTCGCTTGCGAGCTCAGCACGTCCATGCTTTGAGCGCGGCTGGTGCGCGGGGCAGCTTCCAGCGCAAAGGCCGTCAGCTGGGCACTGGCCAGGCGTTGCAGGCCCGTGGCGTCAAAGGGGTTGAGCATGCCGATCAGCACACCGCCTTGGCGGGTCAGCGTCATTTCGCTGTCTTGCGGGCAACGCACCTTGAGCACGATGTCGGCGGCGTAAGCGCCTGTCGCGTCGGTGATCTCGGCGCCCACGGCTTCGTAAGCGCTGTCAGGCGCGCTGGCGGCGACGCCGGCACCCGACTGGATGCGAACCGTATGACCCTGGGCTTTGAGTTTTTTGGCCGTCTCGGGCGTGACCGCGACGCGTGTTTCTCCCGCCATGACCTCAGCAGGTACCCCAATGAGCATGGGTTTCTCCTCGTTTTTAGGGGCGGCTGAGCCACCCGATTTTTTAGCTGTTGGCAAGCTTACATGAGTTTTTTCAGGGTTCGGACCGGGTATTCATTACTTTCTGGTCTCTTTTGCCTTTGAAAGGCCGGGTTGGACAGATAGCTCACACAGCCGTGCGGCGCCGTCTGACAAAGCCAGCCCAAGCAAACCCTATCGTGCCGGTCATTCAACCTTAGGGGACTGCCATGCCGAGCAAAACCTGGAGCGACAAGCGCGAACGCCAGTACCAGCACATCAAGGAAGGCTTGCTCAAAAAGGGCAAGAAGAAAGATGTGGCGGAAGAAATATCGGCCCGCACAGTCAACAAGGAGCGGGCTCAACACGGCGAAGCCAAGAACGCCAGCAAGACCTCGCTGAACGACATGCCCGCGTCTAAACGGGGCGGGGAACGATCGCATACAGGAGAGCGGGGTCGCACCCTGGCGCAGTTGCGGGAAGAAGCCAAAGACAAAAACGTGCCGGGTCGCTCCGGCATGAACAAGGCCGAGCTGGAAGAAGCACTGGCGCGGGGCTGAGTCAATCGACCAAGGCTGTGAAGCGTTCCAGCAGCCCTTTGAGCTCATCGATGCGCTCCCTGAGCAAATGCGCTGACACGTCGCCAGCGTCAACCCGCAACTGCAATTCACGAATGCGGACAAGGATCAGGCGAACGAACAATTGAGTCATGATCCCAGCACGCCCGGGGGGATGCTGAGCCTCTGGCTCAGTGTCGCCAGACCGGGTGTCGGATCAGGGCGCGACCGTCTGAGGTCGCTGCCCTGATGGGCCGCAGTTACTTGGCCGTCGGCATCACAAACTCAGCACCCTTGCCAATGCTTTCAGGCCAGCGCTGCATGATGGATTTTTGCTTGGTGAAAAAGCGCACGCCTTCTTCGCCGTAGGCGTGCATGTCGCCGAAGAGGCTTTTCTTCCAGCCACCAAAACCGTGCCAGGCCATGGGCACGGGAATCGGCACGTTGATGCCGACCATGCCGACCTGGATGCGGCGCGAAAATTCACGCGCCACGTTGCCGTCGCGGGTGAAGCAAGACACGCCGTTGCCAAACTCATGCGCGTTGATCAGGTTCACGGCCTCGGCAAAGTCTTTCACGCGCACGCAGCCCAGCACCGGGCCAAAAATCTCTTCCTTGTAAATGCGCATGTCGGGCGTGACGTGGTCAAACAGCGTGCCGCCCATCCAGAAGCCCTGCTCACAACCGGCACCGGCTTGCGCGCCTTTGAACTGGCGGCCGTCCACCAAGAGCTGAGCGCCTTCTTTCACGCCTTGATCGATGTAGCCGGTGATGCGCTGGTGCGCGGCGGCCGTGACGATGGGGCCCATTTCGGCGTCAAGTTGCGTCCCGTTCTTGATGATCAGGGACTCAGCCCGGGCCTGCAGCTGGGGCAACAAACGTTCAGCCACATCACCCACCAGCACCGCCACCGAGATCGCCATGCAGCGCTCGCCGGCCGAGCCGTAGCCAGCGCCAATCAGCGCGTCAACGGCCTGGTCCAGGTCGGCGTCAGGCATCACAACCATGTGGTTCTTGGCACCGCCCAGGGCTTGCACGCGCTTGCCGTGGCGGGCGCCAGTCTCGTAGATGTAGTTGGCAATCGGCGTGGAGCCGACGAAGGAAATGGCATGCACATCCGGGTGCACCAGCAGCGCGTCCACGGCTTCCTTGTCGCCCTGCACCACGTTGAACACGCCGTCTGGCAGGCCGGCCTGCTTGAGCAAATCGGCCATGAACAAGCTGGCGCTGGGGTCGATCGGGCTGGGCTTCAAAATGAAGCAGTTGCCCGCGGCGATCGCCACCGGGAACATCCACATCGGCACCATCACCGGGAAGTTAAAAGGCGTGATGCCGGCCACCACGCCCAGCGGCTGGCGCAGCGTCCAGTTGTCAATGCCGGTGGAGACCTGGTCAGTGAAGTCGCCCTTGAGCAGTTGCGGAATACCGCAGGAAAACTCGACGATGTCGATGCCGCGCGAGACCTCGCCCTGCGCGTCGGTGAACACCTTGCCGTGCTCGGCCGTGATCAGGTGGGCCAGCTTGTCGCGGTGCAGGTTCAGCAGTTCCAGGAACTTGAATATGACGCGGGCGCGGCGAATCGGCGGTGTGTCGGACCAGGCCGGAAAAGCCGCTTGGGCCGAGGCCACGGCGGCCGCCACATCGGCGCTGCTGGCCAGCGCCACATGGCCAGACACCTGGCCGGTGGCGGGGTTGAAGACTTCTTGCTGGCGCGACGACTCGCCGGCCACGACCTGGCCGTGGATGAAGTGGGCAATGCTGGCTTGGCCGGCGCTGGTGGCGGGTTGCTGGGTCATGAAGGCTCCTGAACAAGAATGGGTGAGGTTGGGCCGGTTGGGTGGGAAGGTCTGCAAATGCGCTCGCCCGTCATGGCGAACGAAGTGAGGCCATCCAGAAACTCTGAATTCAGCGCGGTGGCTGATTTCTCCAAGAGCAGTCTAGGCCGCCGGCCAGGGTTTGATAACGCCCTCTTTGCTGACTTCATTGTTCATTTATTTGAACAATGCAATGGGTTCTGCTAGGCTTGCCGTCCCACTCGAAGCACCAAGCCATGGCCACCGACCAACTCTCTCCCCTGCTGTCTGACCTGCACCTGCTGACCGTGCTGGCCGCCACGCGCAGCTTCACCGAAACCGCGCGCCGGCTGGGCCTGTCCAAGGCCTCGGCCAGCATGCGCATCAGCGAGCTGGAGCGCTCGGCTGGCGTGTTGCTGGTGCGGCGCAGCACCCGTTCCGTGGGCTTGACCGAGGCCGGGCAGCAACTGGTGAACGACATGCTGCCGGCGTTTGAGCGCATTGGCGAGAGTTTCAGCGCCGCCAAAGACCTGGTCGGCACGCCGCGCGGCTTGGTGCGCGTCACCGCACCGGTAGCGCTGGGCCGGCAGCACCTGGGGCCAGCAGTGGCCGCATTTTTGCAGCGCTACCCCGACATTCACATTGAGCTAGAACTCACAGACCGCTTTGTCAACCTAGCCAACGAAGGCTTTGACTTGGCGATCCGCCACACCAACAACCCGCCCGAAACCCATGTGGCCTGGGCCTTGTGCAACACCCGCTCGCTGCTCTTGGCCAGCCCCGCCTACCTTGCGCAGCGCGGCACGCCCGAGCATCCGTCCGAGCTCAGCGGGCACGACTGCTTGCTCTATTTGCGCGGCACCGGCAGCACGGGCAATGCCGCCAAATGGACGTTTGCGCGTGAGACCAAGGGCCGGCGCAAGCCCGCAGAGCAAATCGGCGTGAACGTCAGCGGGTCTTTGAAAGTCAACAACAGCGAGGTCTTGCGCGAGGCTCTGCTAGCTGGCCTGGGCATTGGTCTGTTACCGGACTTCAGTGTGCCGCCGCTGGGCGCCGACGGGCAAGCGTCACTGGTCCGGGTGCTGCCAGATTGGCAGGCCCAAGGTTTTTTTGGCGAGCGCATTTACGCCCTGCGGCCCTGGTCGGCCCAAGTGCCCAAGGCGGTGGAATGCTTGGTGGCTTATTTGCGCGAGCATTTCGCAGCAGGGTTTTGAATGATGGTGCTGTAAGGATCAATGCCAAAAGCCAAACGATAATTTCAGCCATGAACACACGATGGAAACCCAGCGCCACGGTAGCAGCCGTCATTGCCCGCGAGGCAAATGGCAGCACCGAGTTTTTGCTGGTCGAGGAACAGACCCAAGACGGACTGCGGCTGAACAACCCGGCCGGCCACCTGGACCCTGGCGAGAGTCCGGTCGAAGGTTGTGCGCGCGAGGCCTTGGAAGAAACGGCTTTTCATTTCCAACCGACAGCACTGGTCGGCGTTTACCTGTCCCGGTTTGAAAAGATGGTCAATGGCAGCTTGGAGGACATCACCTACCTGCGCTTTGCTTTTTGCGGTGAGCTGGGCGAGTTTGAGCCGGAGCGGGCGCTAGACGATGGCATCGTGCGCACGCTGTGGATGAGCGCCGAGGCCATTCGCGCCTGTCCCGAGCGGCACCGCAGCCCGCTGCTCATCAAGTGCATGGACGATTACTTGGCCGGCAAACGCTTCCCGGTCAGCCTGATCACCACCGACGAGAGCGTTTACCGCCTGCACAAGGCCTTGCCGGTTTAAGCGCTACGGCCTGCCCAGCTTGCAAGGCTGGGCAGAAAGGCTCAAGCCAGCGCGGCTTCGGCCTGTTCTTCTTTGGCGGGTGCAGCCACCGCCGCCGCAGGTGCCGGCATGCGGATCAAGTGGTCAAAGGCGCTGAGCGCGGCCTTGGCGCCTTCACCGGCTGCAATCACGATCTGCTTGAAAGGCACCGTGGTCACGTCGCCCGCCGCAAACACGCCGGGCAGGTTGGTGTGGCACTTGGCGTCGATCTCGATCTCGCCGTATTTGCTCAGATCAATCGTGCCTTTGAGCCATTCGGTGTTGGGCACCAGACCGATTTGCACGAACACGCCTTCCAGCGCGACGTGATGCTCCACGCCCGTGGCGCGGTCTTTGTAGCTGATGCCGTTGACCTTTTGCCCGTCGCCCGTGATCTCGGTGGTCTGGGCGTTGGTGAAGATCTCGACGTTGGGCAGGCTCTTGAGTTTGTTCACCAGCACGGCGTCGGCCTTGAGCTGGTCGGCAAATTCAATCACGGTGACATGCGCCACCACGCCGGCCAAATCAATCGCCGCTTCAATGCCGGAGTTGCCGCCGCCAATCACCGCCGTGCGCTTGCCCTTGAACAGCGGGCCGTCGCAATGCGGGCAGTAAGCCACGCCCTTGTTTTTGTACTGCAGCTCGCCCGGCACATTGACTTCGCGCCAGCGCGCGCCGGTGGACAAGATCACGCTGCGCGCTTGCAGCACGGCGCCGTTTTGCAACTCGACGCCGATCAGGCCGCCTGGCTGGCTGGCCGGAATCAGCCGGCTGGCGCGCTGCAGGTTCATGATGTCTACGCCGTAAGAGCGCACTTGCTGCTCCAGTGCAGCGGCGAACTGCGGGCCTTCGGTGTGCTGCACTGAGATATAGTTTTCAATGCCCAGCGTGTCGTTGGTCTGACCGCCAAAACGCTCGGCGGCCACGCCGGTGCGAATACCTTTGCGAGCGGCGTACACAGCCGCTGCGGCGCCAGCGGGGCCACCGCCGACCACCAACATGTCAAAAGGCGCGACGGCGTTCAAGCGGGCGGCGTCGCGCTCGGCCGACTTGGTGTCGAGCTTGGCGATGATTTCTTCGACCAGCATGCGGCCTGAACCGAACACCTGGCCGTTCAAAAACACCATGGGCACGGCCATGATCTCGCGCGCTTCCACTTCCTTCTGGAAAGCGCCGCCTTCGATCACCACGGTTTTCACGCGCGGGTTGAAGATGGCCATGAGCGACAGGGCCTGCACCACGTCCGGGCAGTTGTGGCAGCTGAGCGACATGTAGACCTCGAAACTGAAGTCACCGTCCAGGGCGCGGATGTTCTCAATGATTTCAGGCTCGACCTTGGGCGGGTGACCACCGGTCCACAGCAGCGCCAGCACCAGCGAGGTGAACTCGTGGCCGAGCGGCAAGCCGGCAAAGCGCACGCCCTCAGTCTGACCGTCACGGGCGACGACGAACGACGGCTTGCGCGCGTCGTTGCCGCTGGTGTCCAGCGAGACTTTGTCAGACAGGCTGACGATCTCGTCCAGCAGGCCGCGCATTTCCAAGCCGGTGTCGCTGTCGTCGAGCGAGGCGATCAGGCGGATGGGCTGGCGCAGCATGCCCAAATAGGTGGCGAGTTGGGCTTTGAGGTTGGCGTCAAGCATGGTGGACTCCTTTGACAAACAAATAACGGACTGAATGCCGCTGTGACATGGGCCGTACCGCTTGTGGCGGGAGCCCATGAGGCAGCGGTACTGCCTAAAAAGCGGGGAATCTAAAAATTAGATCTTGCCGACCAGTTCCAGCGAAGGAGCGATCGTCTTGGCGCCTTCGTTCCACTTGGCAGGGCAGACCTGGCCGGGGTTGGCGGCGGTGTACTGGGCAGCCTTGAGCTTGCGCAGGGTTTCTTTCACGTCGCGGGCGATTTCGTTGGAATGCACTTCCATGGTCTTGATGATGCCGTCTGGGTTGATCACGAAGGTACCGCGCAGGGCCAGGCCGTCTTCTTCAATGTGCACGCCAAAAGCGCGGGTCAGCTTGTGCGTTGGGTCGCCAACCAGGGGGAACTTGGCCTTGCCGACGGCAGGCGAGGTCTCGTGCCAGACTTTGTGCGAAAAATGCGTGTCGGTGGTGACGATGTAGACCTCGGTACCGGCTTTCTGGAACTCGGCGTAGTTCTCAGCAGCGTCTTCCACTTCGGTGGGGCAGTTGAAGGTGAAAGCAGCCGGCATGAAGATCAGCACGGACCATTTGCCTTTGAGGCTTTGCTCGGTGACTTCAACGAACTTGCCGTTGTGGAAAGCTTGGGATTTGAAAGGCTGGACAGCGGTGTTGATCAGGGACATGGTGTTTTCCTTTGAGGAGGGTGGTGAAAAAACCGGGCTTGCCACGCTGGCGGGGCTCGGCTTGCTTTTAAAGACGAGCAATCATAAAGTCAAAGTCGATAGTCAAATTCAATGAATGAGATTGAGGTTGACCTCACCGCCGAGCTGTCCTGGCAAGGTTTGAACGTGCTTTACAAAGGCGCACGGGATAATTGAGTCATGTCAGCAAAAAAATCGCGCGTGGTGGTCGGCTTGAGCGGTGGCGTGGACTCCGCCGTCACCGCGCACCTGCTCAAACAGCAAGGCCACGAGGTGGTCGGCATCTTCATGAAGAACTGGGAAGATGACGACGACAGCGAGTTTTGCTCGTCCAACATCGATTTTGTGGACGCCGCCGCCGTGGCCGACGTGATTGGCATCGAGATCGAGCACGTCAACTTCGCCGCCAACTACAAAGACCGGGTATTTGCCGAGTTTTTGCGCGAATACCAGGCCGGCCGCACACCCAACCCGGATATTTTGTGCAACGCCGAGATCAAGTTCAAAGCTTTCCTCGACCACGCCATGCGCCTGGGCGCCGAGAAAATCGCCACCGGCCACTACGCCCGCGTGCGCGAGCGTGACGGCGCTTTTGAACTGCTCAAAGGCCTGGACCCGCTGAAAGACCAAAGCTACTTCTTGCACCGCCTGAACCAGGCACAGCTGAGCAAAACGCTGTTCCCCGTGGGCGAGCTGCACAAGACCGAGGTGCGCCGCATTGCCGACGAGATTGGCCTGCCCAATGCCAAGAAAAAAGACTCGACCGGCATTTGCTTTATTGGCGAGCGACCATTCCGCGAATTTTTGAACCGTTACATCGCCAAAGCCCCCGGCCCGATCAAAAACGACCAAGGCCGCGTGCTGGGCGAGCATGTGGGCCTGAGCTTTTACACGCTGGGCCAGCGCCAGGGCCTGGGCATTGGTGGCGTCAAGGCCAAGGGCGCAGCGCTCAAAGCCCTGCAAGCCCAAGGCCAGCGCGGCGCCAGTGAGCACGAGCCTTGGTTTGTGGCCCGCAAGGACATGGCCAGCAACACGCTATGGGTGGTGCAAGGCCACGACCACCCTTGGCTGGCCTCTACTGAGCTGACTGCACAGGACTGCAGTTGGGTGGCAGGCCATGCCCCGCGCACAGGCGCGATGGCGGCGAAGACGCGCTACCGGCAAGCCGATGCGGCTTGTGAGGTGATTAGCCGCGATGACAGCCATTGCGCACTGCACTTTGCCCAGGCGCAGTGGGCGGTGACGCCGGGCCAATCCGCCGTGCTGTATGACGGTGAGGTTTGCCTGGGCGGCGGCGTGATCACCGGCAGCAATGTACCCAGCGGCGGCTGAGCGCAGGAAGCCCAGACTCAGCGCGTCACGACTTCTGCCCGCTCAACCCACCCGCGACTTCACATAAGCCGCCACCTCGCGCAAGGTGTGCGTGAGTTGTTCGCGCAGAGGCTCAAAGCCTTCGTTGCGTTCACGCGTGGCCTCGTTCATGTACAGCGGGCGTCGAATTTCAATTTGCAGGCTGTGCCGGTTCAAAGCGGGCTGGCCGATTTGCGCCAGCAGGGCCACGCCTTTGTACGGGTCATTGCGGGCCACGCTGTGGCCAAAGCTGCGCAGGGTGCGCTCGACCACGTCAATCAAGCCGGGCTCGCAGGTCGTGCCGTCGCGGTCACCCAGCACGAAGTCGGCCAGAGGCCGGTCTGGGTTCATGCCCAAGCGGGCATACGCGCTGTTAGGCATGGAATGCAAATTCAAATGCCAGACGCCGCCAAAGTGGGCCACCGCGCCGTCGATTTCAGTCTGCAAAGCGTCGCGGTAAGGCTGCCAGTACTTGGCGATGCGCTGCTGCACTTCGCTGACCGACAGGCGGCGGTCGTACATATTGTTTTTCGGGTCGAGCTTGCGCCAAACCAGGCCATAACCCAAGCGTGATTTTTCGCCGGGTTGCAGCGCCGTGGGCCAGGAGCCTTCCATCAGCTCAGGGTCCAGGTCGTCGAGCGCGCGGTTGGGGTCGATGTAGCTGCGCGGAAAGTGCGCGGCCACCAATGTGCCGCCGACTTCGGGCGCAGCGGCCCAGAGCGCGTCAATGTCGGTGTCTTCGCCCTGGCGCAGCATGGCCAGGGGCAAGGCAGGCCGAAAGTCGGCCGGGTAGCAAGTGCCGCTGTGCGGAGAGTCACACACCAGCGGCAAACGCACGGTGGGCAAAGGTCGGCTGACGGTGACGGGCTCTTGAATCATGAAAAGCAAACGCCTCAGGCTGGAAATTAATCGGGTTGAATGTTGGCGGTCTTGGCAATGCGCTGGTAGCGCGCCAACGTGGCCTTGATCTGCGCGGCAAATTCCTCCGGCGTGTTGGCCATGGGTACGCCAGAGACCGTTTCAGCGCGCGCTTTGTAGCTGGGGTCGTCCATCGCTTTGTGGGCGGCTTCCATCAGCTTCTTCACAACCGGCATCGGCGTACCGGCGGGCGCCAGCAAGCCAAACCAGCCGCCTTCGGACAGGTCTTCAAAACCCAACTCCCGGTAGGTCGGCACATCGGGCACCGCTTTTGCGCGATTGGGCGAGAGCAGGGCCAAGGCCCGCAGTTTGCCGCTCTGAATGTGCGGCAGCGTAGAAGGCAGGTTGTCGGTCAGCGCGTCCACTTGGCCCGCCAGCACGTCGTTCAAAGCCGGGCCGCCCCCTTTGTAGGGCACGTGCAGCAAGCTGATGCCCGCGAGATACGCAAAGTTTTCAACGTTGGCATGACCCAGCGAGCCGTTGCCGGGCGAAGCAAAGGAATATTTACCAGGCGAGGCTTTGGCCAGGGCGATGAACTCTTTGAGCGTCTTGGCCGGCACTTTGGGGTTGACCGTCAGGACGCTGGGCACCGACATCACGTTGGTAATCGGCTGAAAGTCCTTGATCGGGTCATACGGAATTTTTTTGTAGACGGCCGGGCTGGCGCCGTGCGTGCTGACCGTCGCCATGAGCAAGGTGTAGCCGTCGGGTGCAGCCTTGGCGACGACTTCCGCGCCCAGCGTGCCGCCGCCACCGGCCCGATTCTCCACCACCACCGGTTGGCCCAGCAAGGGGCCCATGCGTTCGGCCAAGAGGCGGGCCACCATGTCGGTGGAGCCGCCGGGGGCAAATGGCACGATCAGCTTGACCGTTTTTTGCGGGTAGGTTTGGGCCTGGGCCTGGGGCATCAGCAATGCAGAAAGCACCAGGGTCAGCAGGGGCAGGCAACGCAATGTCATAGAAGTCTCCTGAAGGGTTGGCAGTCACACCGATTATCGAAAGCGTTGAGCTTGTAGAAAAGTGACAATCGCGCTGGACATGGTTACCAAACCGCTGAGCTCATGCGCATTCAATCACCCTCCCTTCCCGAGTTGCACGCTTTTGTGACTGCCGCGCGCCTGGGCAGCTTTGCCAAGGCCGCGCAGGCGCTGCACGTCACGCCGGGCGCGATCAGCCGGGCCATTTCGCGGGTGGAAGACCAATTTGGCCGGGCGCTTTTTATCCGCCAGGGCCGCAGCACGCAGCTGACCCAGGAGGGGCGCAGCTACTTTGAAGCCGTGGCCCCCGCCATCGACACGCTGGAAAACGCCGCCATGCGGGCCCAGGTGTCGCAAGCGCCGTCCACGCTGCAGCTGTCCATCACACCGACCTTGGCCAGCCACTGGTTCATTCGGCGTTTGCCCGACTTTCAGCGGCGCTACCCCGAAATCACGCTGACGTTCCTGCCTTACCGCCGCGAGGACTATCCCTTGGTGGCGAGTCAAGGCGCCTCTTTGCGCGGCGGCGACGGGGCCTGGCCGGCAGGCGTGGAAGGCGACTACGTGATTGGCCGCGAGATTGTTCCGGTGTGCCGCCCGTTTGATTTGATCAGCATGGGCGAGGCGAAATCGCCCTGCGATTTGATGCGGCAGCCTCTGCTGTTTCATTCTTTGCACCCGACCACGTGGACCACTTGGTT
This sequence comes from Polaromonas sp., assembly GCA_040400935.1. Taxonomy (GTDB): domain Bacteria; phylum Pseudomonadota; class Gammaproteobacteria; order Burkholderiales; family Burkholderiaceae_C; genus Polaromonas. The sequence continues at coordinate 46,160 of JBBAPH010000005.1, read as the reverse complement.
TGAAGGCGTGGGTTGCGAATGCCCGGGGCTCAAAGCGGCCGCCAGTTTTGAGCAGGTCAGTCAGTTGATGGAAGCAGCCGTCAGCGGCATGGGCTTTGCGCTGGTGCAGCGCTGCTTGGTGGACGACTACTTGGCCGCGGGCAAACTGGTGATTGCTTATCCCAAGCGGGTCATGAATGACCGCGGTTATTACCTCTGCTACCCCGAAACCCTGCGCCGTTCCCCGGCCGTGGTGGCCTTGCGCAGCTGGCTGCAAGAGCAAGGCCGCGAGCACGAGTTATCGTCTGAGTCGGGTGAGGCGAGAGCCGACTAAGGCCCACCCGCCCACGCACGCCTGTTCATAGCGGGTGGACTTTTAGAACTGGTAGCCCACCCGCAAGCCAAGTCCCCATGCGCTGGAAGTGCCAGGGATATACGGCGTCTGCCTGGGCTTGTTGTTGTAAGGAACAGACCCTTGCGTCCAGGTCAGCTGCGTCGAGGTGAACCAACCACGGCCCCAATCACGTCGCCAGGCCAGGGACTGATTTCGACTTCGGGCCTCGTAAACCTGAACATCGAGCATCTCGGTCTGCCTCAAATCGTAGTGAGCCAGCGCCAGAGACAACACATCTATCGGGCTGAGCTGATAGCCGAGCTCCCAGACCGTGGAGGCTCTGTAGAACTGGTTGGCACAAGGCTCGCCAGCGGCCGGGTTCAACAGTTCGCAGTGGGCTTGGAGACTGCTCCGGAAATGAGTAACTCGAGAGCGCAGACGAGGCGCCAGCTGCCACGAAACACCCGCAAAGTAAGTGCTGACCGCTTGCCGGTAATGAAGCTGCGTGGCGGGAAAAGAAGCGGCGTCGTTAATCTGAACGAGGGCGGAGTCGAACAACCGCTGATCAGAACCAATCCAACTCAGGCGCCACTCGGTCGAGGTGGCCGTATTGACCGCATTCACGGACAGCGCGTGCTTCTTGTTTTGGAGCACCGTGGCGGAGTCGGCGATGAAGAGATTGCTGAACTCTCGCCGATCCCAGCCTAAGGCCTTGGGACGGTACAAGCCGGCCACGGCTTGCACTTGGTACTCGTTCACATCGACTTTGGCGTAAACCTGCAGCGCTGGCGCCGAGGCGGTAGCCGAGTTGTTGAAACGGCCCACGCAAAACGAGTCAGCCTCGCGAACCCAAGGATTGTCCAAGTCGTACTCCCGGCACCAGGTGGCCCGGTAATCCAAGATACCCGCCCGCCAACCCAAGGCCGGGCTGATGGAATGGGCGTAGGACAGCTGGTCCACTGCACCGCCATAGCTTTGATTGCCTCGGCTTCGCAGCACCCACTCCCCTTGAGAGCCCACGCGCAGCTGTGTTTGCAAGGTGTACCAAGGCGCCATGTCGCGGTAACGCCAATCGGTCCTCGCATTGGCCAACAACAAAAAATGGCGCACCGGCTGGTCGCTGGCGTCCACTGACAAGTGCCAGGCATCGACCCCCAGCTGGGCTGAACTTTTCAGTGCCCAATCTGTCTGCGCCTGCGCTGGCGAAGCGAGCAGCAAGGCGGTCATGACCAATGTGACCCATCCCGCCGGACGGTTAAGAAGGGTCAACGCTGCTGAGCAGCTCATGGGTGAACCAGTCGGGCGTTGGCGACCAGGCTCTTGGGCTGGCAAGTGGGGCACTTGGCCAGGGGTTCGACGTCGCGCAAGAACTGTGGCAACTCGGCCAGCACCTCGGCCGTGCTGGTCTGCGGGCGGTGGGACAGCCAGAAAGAGATGAAACCCGCCACCAACGGGGCGGCGTAGCTGGTACCCACCCCGCGGTCTAAAGCGTTGGCCCGCTCGCGTCCCAAAAAGTCCAGGTCAAAGGTGGCCACGCGTAATTTGTTCACGCCCCAGGCCTGGCGCGTATGGAGCGTGCGGCCACCCCCCGGGGCGTACAGCACCGTGCGCGCGTCCAGCGCGGAATACACCTCGATGCGGTTTTCCGCGTCCACCGAGCCCACCGAAATAACGCCTTGGCAATTGGCGGGCTCGAACAAGGCCTTGTGAAAGTTGTTGCCCGCGGCCGCCACCAACACCACGCCTTGGGCGCCGAGCTGATCAACCAGCGCCTGCAAGGCCGTACTGCACTGGGTACTGCCACCACTCAGGCTCAGGTTGATGACGCGGGCCGGGTAGGCGTTGTCGGGTACGCCCTCGACCGGCAGCCCGGCCGCCCAGCGGATCGCGTCCATCAGGTCTCGGCGCGCCATGCCACAAGCACCCATCACCCGGATGGGCAACACCCGCGCCTGGGGGTTGACGCCGAACACACCGCCGTGGCCATTACCGGCCACCAAACTGGCGACCTCGGTGCCGTGGGTTCGATAAGCACTGGATGTGGGCCGCTGGTCGCATTGCGTGCCCAGCGGATCAGGGGCGAAGTTGTCAGAGCGGCCTTTGCGAAGGTTGGCCGGCTGCGACTGCATGTCATAGCCGGGCAGCAAGCGGCCCGCAAGGCTGGGATGCTCGGCCATGACACCGCTGTCAATCACGGCCACCACCACCGGATGCGGGCCGGCTGACAACCCAGCGATGTTGATGGCGGCTGGCGCCACTTTGGGATCTGCGGCGGCGGCGCGGACGGTGCCGACAGGGTTGACAGCGGTGAGGGCGGCCGACTGGGTCACTGCAGCCGTGCCCAAATGGCCCAAATGCCAAGGTGTGTTTTGTGCGCTGGCCGCGCTGCACCAGCCCCCTACCAAAGCCGCAGCCAGGAGCCAGGCTTGATGGGAGGAGCGGCGCATGTTGTGTGGGCTGATCGATGTCATGGCGCATCCCTGTAAAAGTGTTTATCGTCCGAAGGGATTATCAAAACTGATAGCAACGCCATAAAGTGCCAATAAAGCACTCATTGTTGAGTAAAAGGCTGACTGCCGCGGGTTAACTTGGCACGGTCGAGGCTGCGCCTGCTGGCCCAGAGCCTGCGCCCAGAACCTTTAAAAACAGGGAACGACCCGGTCGCTTGCCAGCGACTGGCTCAGGTAGCCCACGGCCGGGTAGTGCTTGGCAATGCAGGCTTGCATACCCGCTTCGTCGGCCACCCATTGCAGGTGGCTTTGGACGATGGCGCTTTGGCGCGCCATCTGCTGCATGGACGACCAATTCAGCCCCAGGGCACTGAGGGCCTGACCCGAAAGGCCGCCGTCGCCCGTCATGAAGCAAGCCGACAGGGGCCGCCCGCTGAGCAAAACGGTCTTGCCGGAGTAAACATCAATCAGGTCTATCAACGACAGGCCAATAGCCTCGCTGGCGTTGTTCGACGAAGCCAGCTGAAACCCATCTGTCGGTGCTTCCGGGGTGATTTGACCCGCGACTTGCCCAGCCCGCGAGCAATGCCACACAGCCTGGGCCGCAGCCGGGCCGGCGCCCACCAAACCGGCGAAGACAAGCCCCAGCAGGGCAACAAAAAGACTGCGTGAATGGAACATGCTGACCGCTGAAAAAAGTGTATCTAATAATTCAAAAGGCTGCATATTTTAAGTTGAACAATTACTTAGGGCGCAGTTTTCAATGCAGCTCCACATGCCTTGGCGCGCCGCGCGTTTTCAATGCAGGCGCAAAAAAGCCCACGCTCCTGGCGGAGGGTGGGCTTTTGAAAGAGCGGGCTTGGCGCTTAGAACGGAATGTCGTCGTCCATATCATCAAAGCCGCTGGCGGCCTTGCTGGGGGCCGGAGCCGCTGGGCGCTGGGCAGAGGCCCCAGCAGGCCGGGCGGCGGCTGGGGGACGAGCGGCGTATTGGCGTTCGCCGCCGCCTTCGTCGCCGCCGGGGCCGCCCATGCCTTCACGGCCGCCGAGCAATTGCATTTCGCTGGCGATGATCTCGGTGGTGTATTTTTCGGCGCCGTCTTTGTCGGTCCACTTGCGGGTCTTCAAGCGGCCTTCCACGTAAACCGGGCGGCCCTTCTTGAGGTATTCGCCGGCGATCTCGGCCAAGCGGTCATAGAACACCACGCGGTGCCATTCGGTTTCTTCCACCTTTTCGCCGCTGGTCTTGTCTTTCCAGTTGCGGGTGGTGGCGAGGCTGACGTTGCAGATGGCTGCTCCGTTGGGGGTGTAGCGCACTTCGGGGTCGCGCCCGAGGTTGCCGATGATGATGACCTTGTTGATGGAAGCCATGGCTTTCTCCTGAATGACTCGAGTTTAACTGGCACTGCCGGCGGCAGCAGGGCTACCGGCCGAGGCGGGAGGGCCGTAGCGGCCGGGGGCGGTCATGGGCCAGGCCACCAGCAGCCACAGGCCCATCAGGGCCGAGCAGGCCGCAAACAGCCCGACCGGCCCACTCGTCTTGGCCAGCCAGCCGCCCACCGCGCCACCGACAAAAAAGCCCAGCGACTGCAAGGTGTTGTACACGCCCAGCGCCGCGCCCCGGGCATGCTGCGGCGCCACCCGAGAAGCCAGGCTGGGCTGGCAGGACTCCAAAATATTGAAGCCGCAAAAAAACACGAACAGCAGCCAAGCCAGCACGGTCAGGCTGGGTGCGCCCTGGCTGAGCGCCAGCAGCAAAGCCAGTTGCACCAGCAAGATCACGCCCACGCTGGCCAGAAACACGGCGCGCAAATAGCCACGCCGCTCCAACGGGTACAGCGTGCCGCGCAGCACAAAAAATGACAGCAGCACGGTCGGCATGTAGACCTCCCAATGCTCGGCCTTGGGCAGGCCGGCCTGCACCAGCAGAGCCGGAATGGCGACCCACATGGCCAGCTGCACGGCGTGCAGGACAAACACGCCCAGGTTCAGACGCAACAAGGCCGGCTGGCGCAAGACCAGGGCCAAACTGCCGCGCGGGCGGTGCTCGGGCTGGGCAGGCTCGCCGGGCACCACCCAAATGACCACGGCCATGGCGCTCAGGGCCATCACCCCCGTCAGGCCAAACAAGCCGGCCAGGCCGATGTGCGCGGCCAACACCGGCGCCAGCATCAAGGACACGGCGAACATCAGGCCAATGCTCACACCCACCAAGGTCATGGCCTTGGTGCGCACTTCATCGCGGGTCTGGTCGGCCAGCAAGGCCGTGACCGCCGCCGAGATGGCGCCCGCCCCCTGGATGGAGCGGCCAATGATCAGCCAGCTCAGGCTGCTGGCGGACATGGCGATGAAGCTGCCCAGCGCAAAAATCACCAGGCCAAACAAGATCACGCGCTTGCGGCCAAAGCGGTCAGAGGCCAGGCCAAAGGGAATTTGCAGCAGGCCCTGGGTCAGCCCATAAATGCCCATGGCCAGTCCGACCAGGACCGGGTCGTCGCCGCCGGGGTAGCGGGCTGCTTCCAGCGCAAACACCGGCAGCACCAAGAACAAACCCAGCATGCGCAGCGCAAAGATGAGCGACAGCGACAAGCTGGCGCGCAGCTCCAGTGGCGTCATGGGTATGTCGGCAGGGGTGGCAGAGCTTGCAGGAGAAGAGGGGCGCACAGTCACGGGTCAGGCAAGGTCGGGTCAGCGGGGTGCGGCTCAAGCCTAGCCCCTACGAATGAGCTGCTTATTGTCTTCCATTGCCGCGCTCTGGGTCATGCCCTGCCCAGCAAGGGCGGCCCGGCGGCTTGGCTCAGCCACAGTGGCCGTCTATGATGTCCGGTTTTGCCGGTCGCTCCAATTGAACTCTCCGTCTGACAGCAAATACCTAGCAACCACAGGCCTGGCAGCAGCGGCACCAGCTGCGCCCGCTGCCCCAGTAGCGCCGTTGGGCGCCCAGCGGATCAGCATTCGCGGGGCGCGCACGCACAACCTCAAAAACATCGACCTGGACATTCCGCGCAACCAGCTGGTAGTGATCACCGGCTTGAGCGGTTCGGGCAAGTCCAGCCTGGCTTTTGACACGTTGTATGCCGAGGGCCAACGCCGCTATGTGGAAAGCCTGTCCACCTATGCCCGGCAGTTTTTGCAACTGATGGACAAGCCCGATGTGGACTTGATCGAAGGCCTGTCGCCCGCCATTTCCATCGAGCAAAAAGCCACCTCGCACAACCCACGCTCGACCGTGGGCACCGTGACCGAGATCCACGACTACCTGCGCCTGCTGTTTGCCCGTGCCGGCACGCCGTTTTGCCCGGAACATGACTTGCCGCTTCAGTCGCAAAGCGTGGGCGAGATGGTCGACGCGGTGCTGGCCCTGCCCGAGGGCACCAAGCTCATGATCCTGGCGCCGATGGCGCGCGAGCGCAAAGGCGAGTTTGTCGATGTGTTTGCGCAAATGCAGGCGCAAGGCTATGTGCGCTTTCGGGTCGATGGCCAGATTTACGAACTCGACGACCTGCCCAAGCTCAAGAAGACGGAAAAACACAACATTGACGTGGTGATTGACCGCATCAAGGTGCGTCACCTGGCCGCACCTGCCCAAGACCTGGCGGAGGGCGAACTGGACTCGGCTCGTCAGGAGCATGACAACCTCAAGCAACGCCTGGCCGAAAGCTTTGAAGCAGCTCTGCGATTGACCGAAGGCAAGGCCGTGGCGCTGGACATGGACGCGCCCGCCGACACGCCCGAGGCCGAGCATCTCTTCAGCGCCAAGTTCGCCTGCCCCGTGTGCAGCTATTCGCTCAGCGACATGGAGCCGCGCCTGTTTTCGTTCAACTCGCCGGTGGGTGCCTGCCCGACTTGCGACGGCCTGGGCCACATGGAGTTTTTTGACCCGACGCGCGTGGTCGCCTTTCCCTCGCTGAGCCTGGCCAGCGGCGCCGTCAAAGGCTGGGACCGCCGCAACAGCTATTACTTTGCCCTGCTGGAAAGCCTGGCCAAGCATTACGGGTTTGACATTGACACCGCCTTTGAAGACCTGCCAGAACGCGTGCGCCACGTGGTGCTGCACGGCTCGGGTGAGGAAGAGATCAAGTTCAGCTATGTCATGGAGTCGGGCCAGTCGGCCGGTCGCAAGGTCACCAAGCGGCACGCGTTTGAAGGCGTGATCAACAATTTTGAACGCCGCTACCGCGAGACCGACTCGGCCGTGGTGCGCGAAGAACTCTCGCGCTACCGCGGCATGCAACCCTGCCAGACCTGCCAAGGCACACGCCTGCGCACCGAAGCGCGGCATGTGTACCTGGTCAGCGCACCGCAGGGAGACCAACCCGGCAGCCGCCAAGCCATTTACGAGATCAGCGGCAGCACCCTGCGCGACTCGCTGGCCTACTTCACCAACTTGAACATGCAGGGCGCCAAGGCCGAGATTGCTGACAAGGTGGTGCGCGAGATTGGCCTGCGACTGAAGTTCTTGAACGACGTGGGCCTGAACTATTTGAGCCTGGACCGCAGCGCCGAAACGCTGTCGGGTGGCGAGTCGCAGCGGATTCGCCTGGCCTCGCAGATCGGCTCGGGCCTGACCGGTGTGATGTACGTTCTCGACGAGCCCAGCATCGGCCTGCACCAGCGCGACAACGACCGCCTGATCGGCACGCTCAAACACCTGCGCGACATTGGCAACAGCGTGCTGGTGGTCGAGCACGACGAAGACATGATCCGCGCCGCCGACCATGTGATCGACATGGGGCCGGGCGCTGGCATTCACGGCGGCCGTGTGATGGCGCAAGGCACTTACCAAGAAGTGGCGGCCAACCCGGATTCGCTGACCGGCCGGTACCTCGCGCAGACCCTCAAGATCGCCGTGCCCAAGCAGCGCGCGGCCTGGCTGCCCACGGTGCACAAGGCGCCGGTGGAGGTGAAAAAGTCACGCTTTGCGCCCAGCCCCGCAGGCGAGCGCCGCGCTGCGCGCGAAGCCGAGCACCTGCGCACGCAAGGCGAGTGGCAGTGCCTCAAGATCATCGGCGCCAAGGGCCACAACCTGAAAAACGTCAGCGTTGAATTTCCGGTCGGCCTCCTGACCTGCGTGACCGGCGTCTCCGGTTCCGGCAAATCCACGCTGGTGAACGACACGCTGTACGCCGCCGTGGCGCGCACGCTGTACCGCGCGCATGAAGAGCCGGCGCCGCACGAATCGATTGAAGGCATTGAGCACTTCGACAAAGTCATCAACGTCGACCAGTCGCCGATCGGCCGCACGCCGCGCAGCAACCCGGCCACGTACACCGGCCTCTTCACGCCCATTCGCGAACTGATGGCCGAGATGAACAGCGCCAAGGAACGCGGCTACGGCGCCGGGCGCTTTTCCTTCAACGTCGCCGGTGGCCGCTGCGAAGCCTGCCAGGGCGACGGCATGGTCAAGGTCGAGATGCACTTCTTGCCCGACGTCTATGTGCCCTGCGACATTTGCCACGGCCAGCGCTACAACCGCGAAACGCTGGAAGTTTTGTACAAGGGCAAGAACATCGCGCAGATCCTGGAGTTGACGGTGGAAGACGCCGCCGAGTTCTTCAAGGCCGTGCCGGTGATTGCGCGCAAACTGCACACCCTGCTCGACGTGGGCCTGTCCTACATCAAGCTCGGGCAGGCCGCCACCACGCTGTCGGGCGGCGAGGCGCAGCGCGTCAAGCTCGCGCTCGAACTCTCCAAGCGCGACACCGGCCGCACGCTCTACATCCTGGACGAGCCGACCACCGGCCTGCACTTCGCTGACATTGATTTGCTGCTCAAAGTGCTGCACCAGTTGCGGGACGCGGGCAACACCATCGTCATCATCGAGCACAACCTGGACGTCATCAAAACCGCCGACTGGCTGATCGACATCGGCCCCGAAGGCGGCGCTGGCGGCGGCACGGTGGTGGGCGTGGGCACCCCCGAAGAGCTGGCCCAAAACGCGGCAAGTTTCACGGGCCGATACCTGAAGCCTTTGCTGGCGCAGTAGCGCAATAGGCGCCTTTTTTCACCCCGTCTTGAAAGCTTTGAACGCCCATGAAAACCGTGATCCGTGCTTTTTTCAGAACCCTTCGCACTGTGCTGGGCCCCTTCATGCTTCTCAAAGAGCGGCTCACCCAGCCCACAGGAATGCGGCGCGAAGCTGCCGCACAAGCCGCTGTCGATCTGCAGTGCCAAAGCATGGTGCTGTACCAGTTCAGCACCTGCCCGTTTTGCATCAAAGTGCGCCAGGAAATGCGGCGCCTGTCGCTGCCCATTGAGCAGCGCGACGCACAACACAACGACGTCCACCGCAACGCGCTGCTGCAAGGCAGCGGCGCCACCAAAGTACCGTGTTTGAAAATCACAGACAGCAACGGCCAGACCCGCTGGCTCCAGGACTCGGCCGCCATCGTGGCCCACCTGCGCGAGCGCTTTGCAGCAGCAGCGGCCTGACGCGATAAGGTGGGCAACGTCGTCGCCTGCCTCGCCTACCAAGAGGTCGTGGACGCCAAACCTGCCGCTGCCCTGCCTGCTGGCACTCACGCAGATCACCCGGGAGCAGTCGTCAAACACTGCCTGAGCAAGCTCCGCTAAAGCCAGCCGCACCCCGCTCCACGTGCGGGGCCCATGCCGTCCCTTTCGCCTACAGCACCCCGCGCCTGTCGCGCCATCAAACGGCCGGGGTGGACGGCTAAGGTTTTGGCAAGGAGATATTTGCATGACCAACAACCCCGTCGGCTGGTTCGAGATCTATGTGCAAGACATGCCGCGCGCCCGGCAGTTTTATCAGACGGTGCTAGAAATTGAGCTCAAGCAATTGCCCATGCCGGGCATGGAAATGTGGGCCTTCCCGATGGTGCACAACGGCAGCGGTGCCAGCGGCGCCTTGGTGAAAATGCCCGGCGTGCCCGCCGATGGCAGCAGCGTGTTGGTGTACTTCAGCTGCGACGACTGCGCGCTAGAAGCCGGCCGCGTCAACGCCGCAGGCGGACGTGTGGAGCGAGAAAAAATGTCGATCGGCGAATTCGGCTTTATTGCCTTGGCGCGGGACAGCGAAGGCAACATGATCGGCTTGCACTCGATGAGGTGACCGGCCTTGGCGTTTTAGCTATTGGGCGCTAGAGTCTGTGCGATTAGTCTGAGCACTAGAGACTTACACGAGGACACTATGAAGCCACCCAAAATGCGAGCGCGCCAATCAAATGCGGAAAATCCACGTGGACGGTCGACACTTTTGCGCATGCACTTCCTGCCAGTGAGGTGTTGCCTGGGCTTTTCAGCCCAAGGCGGACCAGGGCTTTGCTAGCCCTGGGTGGCCGACCTCGAACCGATAAACCTGACGCCAAGAAGCGCTGAAACCGGTCAGCCCGCTTTAGCCGCTTCCAACGCATCACGCGTCTGCCGCGCCACTTGCCGTGCGGCCTGCGCGAAGTCGTCGCCGCTGGACGCGTAGAGCACGGCGCGTGATGAGTTCACGATGATGGGGGCGCCTGGCTTGAAGCCAGCGCGCACCGTCGCCACGGCGTCGCCGCCTTGGGCGCCCACGCCGGGAATCAGCAGCGGCAAGGTAGGCGCGACTTGGCGCACGCGCTCGATTTCTGCCGGATACGTAGCACCCACCACCAGACCGAGTTGGCCGTTCAGGTTCCAGGGGCCTTGGGCCAGGCGAGCCACGTGTTCGTACAAGAGCGGCTGGCCTTCGATGCTGGCCAGGCGCTGGTTTTGCAAATCGTCGCCGCCGGGGTTGGAGGTCCGGCACAGCAAAAAAGCGCCTTTGCCGTAGTGCTTCAAATACGGGGCCACGGAGTCAAAACCCATGAAGGGCGAGAGCGTGACGGCGTCGGCGCCGTAGCGCTCAAAGGCTTCCAGGGCGTATTGCTCGGCGGTGCTGCCGATGTCGCCGCGCTTGGCGTCCAGGATGATGGGCACTTGCGGTGCCACGCGGCGCATGTGTTCCATCAGGCGCTCGAGCTGACCTTCGGCGCGGTGCGCGGCGAAGTAGGCGATTTGCGGCTTGAAGCTGCTGACCAGATCGGCCGTGGCGTCGACGATGGCGGCGCAGAAGTCGTAGATCTTGTTGGCATTGCCTTGCAGCTTGCCCGGGAATCGGGTGGGTTCCGGGTCCAGGCCGACGCAGAGCATGGAGTGGTTTTGGCGTTCGGCACTGGCCAGCATGTCAAGAAAAGTCATGGCTTATTGTAAGAAGCGGCTGGCGGCGGCTTGTCTGCCCTCCTCGCAAAAAACGCCCTGCGGCCCCGTGCTTTTGAAAGCTCAACCCGGGCGGCGGGCTTGTGCTTGCTGCGCCGTCTGCAAGGCTAGGCACAAGTCGTCCCAGGCCTTGGACTTGTCGGCCGGGTTGCGCAGCAGCGAAGCCGCGTCGTAAGTCACCACGGCGGCCGTGCCTTGCAGGTCATGCAGCTGGCCGCGCAACTTGCCCAAGGGCTCGGTGGATTGCAGCAACGCCTGTGCCGCGAGCCGGCCCATGATGAGCAGCACGTCGGGCTGGCGCTGCGCCATCAGCTCGGTCAGCGCGGCCAGGAGCGGCGGCTGCACGGCGGCGGCACCGGGCTGGCGCAAGACCGGCACTAGCCAAACCTCGGCGCCTTGGTGCAACTGCACGGCCTTGAGCATGTTGTCCAGCAGCTTGCCAACCTCGCCCGACAAAGGGTCAGGCAGGGCTTGTTCGCTGTGCGTTTCCACCAGCAGCAACCAGCGGCTGGAGGGGGCACCGACGGCCAGGGACTCGGCGTACAGCGCTTGGGCATCGCCCACGATCCAGGCGCTGGCCGCCCCGGCCGGAGCCGCGGTGGGCGCACGAGCAGCCGGGGTTGCACTGGAAGCCTTTGCCGCAGGCGTGGGCGCGACCACTGGCTCGCTCACAGGCGCGGCGCGCACCACAGCCGGTGCGGTGGCAACAGGCGAGGCAACAACGGCCTGCGCCGCATCGGCAACGGGCGGGGCCACCGGCTCGGGCAGGGGTTGCCACAGGCGAATGCCCATTTCGCGCAACATGGCGCGTTGGCGTTTGTCCAGGTCCAGGCTCATGGGGCAGGTGCTTTCGTGCTCAGGTCCAGGCTCATGACGACCGCGTCTTCACGCTTGAAGGCGGTCAGCGGGTAATAGTTGCGGCGCATGCCGACTTGTTTGAAACCATAGCGCTCGTAAATGCGGCGGGCTCTGGTGTTGCTGATGCGCACTTCCAGCCACAGCCACTCGGCGCCCTGGCTTCGCGCCCACAGCACTAATGCGTCCATCATCAACCTCGCCCAACCCTGGCCTTGCTGCGCAGGCGCGACGGTGATGTTGAGCAGATGCACTTCGTCCAGCCCTTTCATGGCCACAAAGTAGCCCAGCAGCTGTGCGGGCTGGCCCACGGTCAACACCAGGGCTTGGTAGCCGGCGTTCAGCGAGTCGCCAAAGTTGCCTTCAGACCAAGGGTGGGCGTAAGCGCTTTTTTCGATCTGCGCCACCTCGCGCAGCCAAGCGGGCGTCATGGCCTGCAACTGCACTTCGTCGGGCTGCAGCACGGCGCTCATGGCGGGGCTGCCTGCAGGGCTGCATGCGCGGCCAGCGCTTTGGCATGCAGTCGCTCGTCGGTGGTCTGCGCCACTTTGTCGCGCACATACAGCGGCAAGGCCTGGTCAGCGGGTACGGCCAGGCCGGCCTGCATCAGTTGTGGGGCCAAGCTGAGCAGCGCCGCTGCGGTGGGCAGGGCCGCGTGTTGCTGGGTAGCAGTTGGCCAGGCAGAAAGACGGCTCGCGTAAACCGCCGAGGCATTGCCCGCGACCACGGCAGGCGCTGCCAAGGCGTGCAATTGCTCCGGCCGCTGCAACTGGCAAGGGCCGAGCGCGCGCCAAAGGCCAGCGCTCCACACAAAGCGCTGGGTGTAAATCTCGTCCATGCGGGCGTCGAGCAGGGCCAGCAACTCGTCGCCCTCTTGCAGTGGCGTCTTCGCCTGCAAATCCAAGCGTGCCGCTTCGGCCACAGCCAGCAAGGTGTCCACCGGCAGCACCGGCACACCCGCGCCTGCGGCCAAGCCCTGGGCCACGGCGCAGGCGGTGCGCAAGCCGGTGAAAGAGCCGGGGCCGCGGCCGAACACGATGGCGTCGAGTTGCGCCATTTGCAGGCCGGCTTGGCCCAGCAAGTCCAGCACGACCGGGATCAAGGTGCTGGACGACTGCGCCGCGCCGGGGCCCTCGTGTTCCCACACGCGCGCGCCGTTGCCTACGGCCACGGACAGGCGTTCGGTGCTGGTGTCAAAGGCCAGGAAGCGGCCAGCGGGAAAAGAAGGGTTCACGGCAGTAGAAAAATGGCGCGCCCCACTTTAAAGGGGCGATGCAAGCAGCACAGGCCAAAGCCGTGCCAACAGGCCCGGATTATCCCGGCAATGCTTCCGCCCAGCGCCGGGCCACCGATAATTGCCGCATGCTGTTCTGCTCGCCCCGGCCCCCGCACCTATACAACTGGCGGGCCGCTGTGCTGGCGAGCTTGTTGCCCTTGCTGCTGAGCCCTGCCACGTGGGCGAAAGGGCCGGCGCTCAACCCCGGCCAGGCACTTCCACCCTCAATCATCAAAGCGCTGGTCAAGGCCCAGGTGCCGCCTGAGGCCGTGTCTTTCTTGGTGGTGGAGGCCAATGGCCAACAGCCGCCACGCCTGCGCCACCGCGTGGACCAGGCCATGAACCCAGCCTCGGTGATGAAGCTGGTCACCACCTATGCCGCGCTGGACAGTCTGGGCCCAGACTTCACCTGGATCACCAGCGTGATCGCCGACGGCACGCTCAGCAATGGCCGGCTGGACGGCAACTTGCTGGTGCGCGGCGGTGGCGACCCCAAGCTGGTGGTCGAGCGCCTGCAAGGTCTGCTCGGCCAAGTGCAAGCCAGCGGCGTGCGCGAGGTGCGCGGCGACATCGTGCTGGACCGCAGCGCCTTTGCCCTGCCGCCGCCCCGCCCAGCCGAGTTCGACGGCGAACCACTGCGGCCCTACAACGTGCAGCCCGACGCGCTGCTGATCAACTTCAAGTCGCTGGTGATGACTTTCACGCCCGACCGCGCACAAGACCGCGTTCTGGTGCGCTCCGAGCCGCCGCTGGCCGGTGTGCAGATCGACACCAGCGTGCCGTTGCTGACCACGCCCTGCGGGGACTGGCGCAGCGGCCTGCGCGCCAGCCTGGACCAGCCCCTGCGCGTGCAGTTCCAAGGCGGTTACCCGTTGGCCTGTGGTGAACGCGTCTGGCCCACGGCCTATGCCGACCCGGCCAGCTTTGCTGCGCGCGCCATGGAGGGCTCTTGGCGGCAACTCGGCGGCGCGCTCAGCGGCACGGTGCGCGACGCCACACCCGCCGAGCGCAGCGCCTGGCAACGCACGGGCACCGTCTCTGGCCAAAAGCCGCCGATGCGACTGGACGCACCGTCGCTGCCGCTGATCGATGTACTGCGGGACGTCAACAAGTTTTCAAACAATGTCATGGCGCAGCACCTGCTGCTGACCCTGGGCCTGCAAGCCAAGCCACCCGAGCAAACGCCCGGCAGTGCGGAGGCCGGACGCGCCGCTGTGCTGGCCTGGTGGCAAAAAACATTACCGGCTGCGCCGCCACCCCTGGTGGACAACGGCTCGGGCCTGAGCCGCAGCGAGCGCATCAGCGCGGCCAGCCTGGGCGCCTTGCTCACCCATGCCCAGCACCACCGCTTGGCCGCGCTGTTCGCCGACACCTTGCCGATTGCCGGGGTAGACGCCACCCTGCGCGAGCGCCTCAAAGGTGTGGCCGGTCAAGCTTTCTTGAAGACCGGCTCTTTGCGCGACGTGAGCGCTGTGGCTGGCTATGCGCAAAGCCCGGGCGGCCCACGCTTCGTGGTGGTTGGCCTGATCAATCACCCTCAAGCCAGCGCGGCCCGGCCAGCGCTGGACGCCTTGGTGCAATGGGCTTTGCAGCAGCGCTGACCCTGGATTTTTTTAGATTGCTTTGACCATGAATTCTTTAGACTGGATCGGCTACGGGGCCGCTGTACTGACCACTTGCAGCTTTGTGCCGCAGGTACTGCTGACTTACAAGACCCGCGACACCAGCGGCGTCTCACTGGGCATGTACAGCGTGTTCACGGTCGGCGTGGCGCTGTGGCTGGCCTACGGCGTGGTGCTCGGCGCCTGGCCGGTGATCTTGGCGAACCTCATCACACTGGGGTTGGCCTTGTGCATTCTGCTGATGAAGCTGCGCTTTGAACCCAAGGGCGTGGCGGCTAACGCTGAAGCGCCAAACACCCCACGTTCGAACTGAACGCGCAAGCCCCGCGCTTTGCTCCTAAACTGCCGCCATGACCCGCTTATCCGTTCTTGACCTGTCGCCGATTGCCGAAGGCAATGACGCGGCCCAGTCCTTTCGCAATTCCCTGAGCCTGGCCCAGCACGCCGAACGCTGCGGCTTTAACCGTTACTGGCTGGCCGAGCACCACGGCATGCCCGGCATTGCGAGCGCCGCCACGTCGGTGCTGTTGTCCAACATCGGCGCGGGCACCAAGACCATCCGCATTGGCGCTGGCGGCGTGATGCTGCCCAACCATTCGCCGCTGGTGATTGCCGAGCAATTTGGCACGCTCGAATCGCTCTACCCCGGCCGCATCGACCTGGGCCTGGGCCGCGCGCCCGGCTCGGACCAAATCACCGCCCGCGCTTTGCGCCGCAACCTGAGCTCAGACGCCGACGAGTTTCCGCAAGACGTGCTGGAGCTGATGGACTACCTGTCGCCCGACTCACAACAACCCGTGCGCGCCGTGCCCGGCTTTGGCCTGAACATTCCGATTTGGATTTTGGGCTCCAGCCTGTTCGGCGCCCAACTGGCCGCGCACCTGGGCCTGCCGTTTGCCTTTGCCTCGCACTTTGCGCCGGGCCAGATGATGCAGGCCGTCGAGATTTACCGCGCACGCTTCCGGCCTTCGGCGCGATTGGGCCAACCGTATGTGATGCTGGGCTTCAATGTCTTTGCCGCCGATACGGAAGAAGAAGCCCACTTTCGCGCCACCTCGGCACAGCAAGCTTTTGTCAACCTGCGCAGTGGCCACCCCGGCAAACTGCCCGCACCGCGCGCCGATTACTTGGAGCGCATTGGCCCGCAAGAACACGCGGTGCTGCAACAAGTGCTGGCCTGCGCGGCTATTGGGTCGCACGATACGGTGCGCCAAAAAATGCGCGAGTTCATTGAACGAACCGACGCGAATGAGCTGATGATCGCCGGGCAGATTTTTGACCACGCAGCTCGGCTTCGCTCTTATGAGATTGCTGCCGAAGTCGGAGAATCGTTGCAGGCCGTGGCGGCTTAAAAAATCACTGCTCGCCTCGGCCCGTCGACAGGCTCAGGGGGAACGGAGGCTCAGGCCGCAGCCCGCATCAAACGATCCCGCACGCCGTCCCAAGCCGAATCGGGCGGCAAGGACTCAACCCAAATCTGTGAAACGCCTTGCGCATCCAACTCACGCAGCACGGCGAAGAGTTCATGCGCGCAAGCCGCCGCGTCATCCGGCATGCGCCTCGCCAAAACACGCGCAGGCAAGTTCAAGCCGCTTCTCGCATACACGGCCACCACTGCACCCGCCTCCAGCGCAGCAAGTTCAGCCTGCAACTCAGCCGACGCCAACAAGCGCACCTTCGCACTCGGCGCGTAATGCGACGCCAGCGTGCCCGAAGCCCGCGGCGCGGCTTGTACCAGATCGCCCGGCCGCAGCACCGGCTCGCCGCACGCGGCTTGCAACTGCGCGGGCGTGATCGCGCCAGGGCGAAGCAACACCGGCCGCCCGCGCGTGCAGTCCACGATGGTCGATTCAATGCCCACCTCGCACGGCCCGCCGTCCAGCACCAAGAGCGCGTCGCCAAATTCTTCCTGCACATGCGCGGCGGTGGTCGGGCTGACGCGGCCAAAGCGGTTGGCGCTGGGTGCGGCCAAGCCCGTGCCGCAGGCGCGCAGCAGTGCTTGCGCCACCGGGTGCGACGGGCAGCGCAGGCCGATCGAGTCTTGCCCACCGGCGGCAGCCGTGGCTACGCCCGCACGGCGCGGCAAGATCAGCGTCAAAGGGCCGGGCCAGAAAGCCTGGATCAAGGCCTGCGCAAAAGCCGGCACGCTACTGGCGTAGTCGCTCACTTGCGCAGCATCAGCCACATGCACGATCAGCGGGTGGGCCGGCGGGCGGCCCTTGGCGGAAAAGATGCCGGCCACCGCGGCGTCGCTGGACGCATCAGCGCCCAAGCCATAGACCGTCTCAGTGGGAAAAGCGACCAGCTCGCCAGCGCGCAAGCGGCGCGCCGCCTCGGCCACGGCAGCCGGGTCGTTGCCGGGCAAAACCATCAAACCCATCAAAGGCCTTCGAGCCCCGGCAAGCCCAACAGCCGTGCCGCCTGCTGGGCCGCAGCCTGCACACCGGCCAGATCGGCTCCGGTGAAATTCAGGTGGCCCATCTTGCGACCCACCCGCGCTTCGGTCTTGCCATACAGGTGCAGGTGCGCTCCGGGCAAGGCCAGCACGGCGGGCCAGTTCGGCGAACGCTGCTGACCGGCTGCGTCAAACCACAGGTCGCCCAGCAGGTTGAGCATGATGGCCGGTGAATGCTGGCGCGGCTTGGGCAAAGGCAGGCCGGTCATGGCCAAGACCTGCAAGTCGAACTGCGAAAAATCGCAGGCGTTCATGGTGTGGTGGCCGCTGTTGTGCGGGCGCGGCGCCATTTCATTGACGACGAGTCGGTCGCCGTCAATCACAAAAAACTCAACGCACATCAGCCCCACATAACCAATTTGCGCGGCAATGGCTTCGGTGGCGGCGCGGGCGCGCTGAGCCAGGCCAGCGGGCAGGCAACCTTCATAAGCGTGCGTGACAGCCAAGATGCCGTCCACATGCACATTGCGCTGCGGTGCAAAGCTGACCACCTGGCCGTCCCAGCCGCGCGCCACCAGCACAGAGCATTCGGCTTGCAGGGGCAGCATTTTTTCCAGCACGCAGGGCACGCGTTTCAAGCCGTCCCAGGCAGCGGCCAACTCGGCCGCGGTTTTCACGCGCACCTGGCCTTTGCCGTCGTAACCCATGCGGGCGGTCTTCAAGATGCCGGGCAGCAAGTCGGCCGGCACGGCAGCCAAGTCGGCTTCAGTTCGCAGCACCGCATACGGCGCGCAGGCCACGCCCGAACTGGCGGCGCAGGCGCTGAAGTGGGCTTTTTCTTCGATGCGGTCTTGGGCGATTGACACGGCCGCTGCGCCGGGCGCTACCGGGCGTTGGGCGGCGAGCGTGGCCAGCGCATCGGCGGGCACGTTTTCAAATTCCGTGGTCACGGCCGCGCAAAGCTGCGCCAACTGCGCCAGGCCCGCCGCGTCGCTGTAGCCGGTCTGCACATGGTGGTGACTGACCAGGCCCGCGGGGCTGTGCGGGTCAGCGTCCAGCACGGCGGTGAAATAACCCAGCTGCTGCGCGGCATGCACGAACATGCGGCCGAGCTGGCCGCCGCCCATCACGCCCAGCGTGGCGCCGGGAAGAATCGGAGTCATGTGGCTCATACGGGTGGCAAGGTCATGGCATGCGCGGCGGCGGTCTGCGCCGTGCGAAAGGCCGCCAATTGCTGCGCCAGGCCCGCGTCGTGCAAGGCCAGCTGGGCCACGGCAAACAAGGCGGCGTTGGCGGCGCCCGCGTTGCCAATGGCGAAAGTCGCCACCGGAATGCCCTTGGGCATTTGCACAATGCTGTGCAGCGAATCCACGCCCTGCAAATGCTTGCTGGCCACGGGTACGCCGAGCACCGGCACCGCCGTCTTGGCCGCCAGCATGCCCGGCAAATGCGCGGCGCCGCCAGCGCCGGCAATGATGGCTTGCAAGCCCCGGCCGCTGGCCGCTTCGGCATAGGCAAACAGCTCGTCGGGCATGCGGTGCGCCGAGATCACCCTCGCTTCGTGCGCCACGCCAAACTGGCTCAAGATCTGAACCGCGTGCTGCATGGTGTCCCAGTCGCTGCTGGAGCCCATCACCACGCCGATGCGGGGAGCCTGGGAAGAAGAAGTGGCGTTGGATGACATGGTGAACTTTCGCGGGCGCAGCCAAAGGGCGAATTTTACGGCCGGGCCAAGGCCTGCAGCCCGACCAAGGCCCAGCCCAGGCCCAGCACGGTCCCGGCACAGTCCCAGCACACTCCCGTCAGCGAGGCCATGCTATCGTTTAGGCATTCGTTCAGCCCGCAGCCGCCCGGTTGCTTCGCGGCTTGCCTCTAGAACCCTTTTCCGCAGAGTTTTCATTCCCATGATCGACGTCACGATTGCCAATTTCGAACAGGAAGTCATCGCCGCTTCCATGACCACGCCGGTGCTGCTTGATTTTTGGGCGCCCTGGTGCGGCCCTTGCAAATCACTCGGGCCGATTCTGGAGAAGGTGGAACAGGCTTACGAAGGCCGCTTCAAGCTGGTCAAGATCGACTCAGACCAAGAGCAGCAACTTGGCCAGGCCTTTGGCATTCGCAGCATTCCCACCTGCATCTTGATGATCAACGGCCAGCCGGTGGACGGCTTTGCGGGCGCGCTGCCTGAAGGCAAGGTCAAGGAATTTCTGGACAAGCACCTGCCGCCCGCAGACGAACTGCCCGCTGCCGAGGACGAGTTGGAAGAGATGGAGAGCGACGACCCGCTCAGCGCCCAGCACAAGCTGGCCGAGGCGTTGGCGGTGAACCCGGCGAATGACGACGCGCGCTTTGATTACGTCAGGCTCTTGATCAGCTCCGGCCAGTTGCCTGAAGCCGCTTCGGCCTTGCAGCCCGCGCTGGTGCAAATTCCCGTGCAGCTGCGTTTTGAAGCCTTGAACCAATGGCTGCAGGCCCTGGAATTTGTGACGACCGATCCGCGTGGCCAGTGGAGCCCGGCGCAGTTTGACGAGCTGATCGCCCTGAACAAACGCGACTTCGAGAGCCGCTTTGCCAAGGCCCGCGTGCTGGTCAGCCACGGCGCCTGGACCGAAGCCATGGACGAGTTGCTGGAGATCATCATGCGCGATAAGAAGTGGGACGCCGAAAACCCACGCAAGACCTTTGTCGCCATTTTGGAGCTGCTGACGCCGCCGCGCCGCAAGGCCGAGGTGCAAGTGCCGGGCAAAACCGCTGCAGGCATCGAGCTGACCGGCAAGGCCGCCATGCAAGAAGACCCGCAGGCGGCGCTGGTGTCCAGCTACCGCCGCAAGCTCAGCATGATGCTGAACTAAGCAGCTTGGCTAAGCTGCTGGGCTGCGGCCCGGCAGGCCGCCAAGGTTTCCGAGCGCAAGGTGTTCCGGCGGCGCAATTCGCTGCGCTTTTTAGACGGCACGTCTTCTAAGGATTTCTCGTGCCACTGCATGGGCAAAGCCCAGTGCGTTGCCGACACACGCTCGCTCGCTCCGAGCTCTTGCCACAGATCGTCATAACAAATGCCGACCCGTTTGCGCAAGCTGGCATAGCCGGCATACACATGGCCCTGGGTGCTGACACCCGCCAGCCCAGCCAAGCCCCAACCCTGGGCCAGGCCCTGCAAGGCATTGAGGAGCAAGTGGCTGGGGCGGGTCTTTTCGATCGCGCCTGAAAGCTGGCGAATCAGATCGCGCCCGCCGGCGGCACCTTGCAAATTGCCGATGACCATCACTGGGCCGTCCTGCCGCTGCAGCAGGGCGCTGCCCGGCAAGATGCTGAAGGAGGCGCGCACGGCAGACACGCCGTCCAAGGTCAAATGCAGTTCCAGCTCACCCTCGCGCCCCAAGGCCCGCCCGGGCTGCAACACCAGTGCCAGCCCCTGCTCACCCGACGACCACTGCCTCAACACCAGCCGGCCTTCACGGTACAGCGCAGCGAGCTGCAAGGCTGGCAGCATGCCGGACAACCAATCCAGGTGGGCTTTGAGCGCAGCAGCACGCGCCTGGGCCTTCAGGCCCGACCACAGATAGGGCCGCAGACACCGAACCGACAACTCTGGGTCATTGACCAGGTGAGGGCGCAGGCCCAAGGTGTCAATGTGCGTCGTCACCGCATGGAGGTGCTTGCGGTGCCACCAATACCGGCACTGGAACTTGAAGCGCCTTTTGAAGACCTGCAAGCGGCCACCAGCGCCGTCGTCCAGACGCTCGAACAAACGTCGGGATTCAGAGCCATGCCAAGGCCGCATGGGCGCTTCAGGCAGGATCATGGCAAAGCGGCTGGCGCATTCGCATCAGCGGTAGGCAGTGGCGCATCTTTGTCGTCCTTTTTTGGCGAAAACCAGGCCACGTACAGTGCCGGCAACACCACCAAGGTCAACAAAGTGGCGGTGATCAATCCGCCGATGATAACGATCGCCAAAGGCCGTTGCGTCTCTGAGCCAATGTCATGCGACAAGGCCATGGGCAACAGGCCCAGCGCGGCCAGCATGGCCGTCATCAGCACGGTGCGCAGGCGCTGCATGGAGCCCAAAGTCACGGCTTCCAACACGCTGTGACCGGCGTTTTGCAGCTGCTGGAACACCGACAGCATGACCACGCCGTTGAGCACGGCCTGCCCCGACAAGGCAATGAAACCAATCGCCGCCGACACCGACAGCGGAATATTAAAAACCCAGAGCGCCACAAAGCCGCCAATCAAGGCCAACGGCACGTTGATGAGAATCAGCGCCGCCATCTTGAAGGACTTGAAGGCATCGAACAGCAGCACAAAAATCAAGAGCAGCGACAGCGGCACCACCACCGAGAGGCGCTGCATGGCGCGTTCCTGGTTTTCAAACTCGCCCGACCAGCCCACGCTGTAACCCGCTGGCAGCACCACCTTCTCGGCCACCCGGGCCTGCATGTCCTTGACGACTGAGCCCATGTCCCGGTCTTTGATGAAGATGCCAATCGCCAGCGTGCGCCGGCCGGCCTCGCGGGCGATGTTCATGGCGCCATTGGTTTCACGCACGGTGGCGACACTGCCCAATTGGGCATAGCCACCGTCGGGGGTAGGAATCAAAGTTTGCGGCAGGCTCGCAATGCTGCGCTTGTCCAGCGGCAGCCGCACGGCCACGGAGAACTTGCGCTCACCTTCCCAGATCTGCGTGGCGCCTTTGCCGGCAAGTGCCGCTTCGATCACGTCCTGGATGTCCTGCACGTTCAGCCCGAGGCGGGCGGCGCGGTCGCGGTCGATGTCGATGACCAACTGGGGCAACTCGCCCAAGCGGTCAATTTCGGCCCGCTTGACGCCGGGAACCTGCTTGAACTCGCGCTGCATCAACTCGGCAATCTGGCGCATCTGGGCCAGGTCGTCGCCGGCGAGCTTGACCACGATCTGCCCCTTGATCTGCGAAATCGACTCCAGCACGTTGTCGCGGATCGGTTGCGAAAAAGCCGGGTCCAGCCCTGGAATCACTGACAAGCGGCTGTCCATTTCGGCGATCAGTTTCTCGCGCGTCATGCCGGGGCGCCACTCATCGGGCGGCTTCACGTCAACGAACATTTCTGCCGCACTCAAAGTCTTGGGGTCGGTACCGTCTTCCGGCTGGCCAGACTTGGACACCGTGGTGCGAACCTCGGGCAAATCCTTGAGTGCTTGGCGGGCCATGTGCAATACGCGGATGGCTTCTTCTTGTGACACGCTGGCTGGCATGTCCCAGTTGACCCAGAAAGTGCCCTCGTTCAACTCCGGTAAAAACTCGGACCCCAGGCGCGAGGCAGCGCCCATGGCCAGCACAAACATACCCAGGGCAATGCCGACCACCACGCGGCGGCGTACCAAGGCCCAGGCCAGCACCGGCGCATACAAACGCTTGGCACTGACCACTACTTTGTTGTCGCCGTGTGGCAATTTCTTGCGCAGCATCCAGTAAGCCAGCAGCGGCACCAGGGTGAGGGAGAAAATCAAAGCCCCAATCAATGCAGTGGTGACCGACAGCGCCATCGGTTGGAAGATGCGGCCCTCGTGGCGTTGCAACGCAAAAATCGGAATATGCGCGGCAATGATGATCAGCATCGAAAACAAGGTTGGCCGGCCGACCTCGTTGGTGGCTTCAACAATCACATTGCGGCGCTCACGCGCGTCCATGTTCTCGCCCTTTTCGGCCAGCCGGTGCATGATGTTCTCGACCACAATCACCGCCCCGTCCACGATGATGCCGAAGTCCATCGCGCCCAGGCTCAGCAAGTTGGCAGGCACGCCCATGATCTTCAAACCCAAAAAGGTGGCCAGCAGGGCCAGCGGGATGATCACCACCACAGCCAGGCTGGCACGTATGTTGGACAAGAAGATGTACAGCACCAAAGCCACCAGCAGAGCGCCTTCGATCAAGTTGCGAAAGACCGTGGACAGTGTTTTGCCCATCAGCCAGCTGCGGTCGTAAAAGGGCACGATCTGCACGCCTGTGGGCAGGCCGCGCTGGTTGAGCTGCTCGATTTTTTCTTTCACGCCCTTGAGCACCACGCTGGCGTTTTCGCCTTTGCGCATGATGACGATGCCGCTGACGATGTCGTCGTCCCCGTCTTGTCCGACCACGCCCAGGCGCGGCACGGCGCCCACTTCGACCTTGGCCACGTCGCGCACGAGCACGGGTGTGCCGCCCTTGGCCGCCACCACAATGCGGCCAATGTCGTCGGCCGAGTTCAAGAGGCCAATGCCGCGAATGGCGTACTGCTGTGCGCCTTGCGCCACATAGCTGCCACCGGCGTTCGAGTTGCCGCGCCCCAGCGCGTCCAGCAAGTTCTGAAACGTCAGCTTGGTGGTGCGCAGCTTGTCCAGATCAGGCTGAACTTCGTATTGCTTGATGAAGCCGCCCATGTTGACCACGTCGGCCACACCCGGCACCTGACGCAAGGCGCGCTCAACCGTCCAGTCTTCGAGCGTGCGCAGCTCGGTGGTGGTCTTGCCATCGCCCTTCAGGCGAAAGCGCATGATCTCGCCGACCGGGGTGGCGTTTGGCGCGATATTGGCTTCCACGCCAGGTGGCAAATCGATGCCACGCAAGCGCTCATTGACCTGCGCGCGCACGGATTGCACCTCTGATTTGTCGTCATAGGTCACGACCGTGAACGACAGACCGAACTGGGTGTGCGAGAACACGCGGATGGAGTTGGGCAGGCCCGACAGCGCCACCTCGATCGGCAAGGTGACCTGCTTTTCCACTTCTTCGGCAGCGCGGCCAGGGTAGAGCGCGATCACCGTGACCTGGGTGTCAGTCACGTCAGGAAAAGCCTCGACCGACAGGTTTTGAAAGGCGATCAGCCCCGACAGCGCAAACAGCAGCGTGCCCAGCACGATGAACAGCGGCTGGTGCAGCGCGTAATGGATCAGGCGCTTCATGGGGTGACTGCTTTCACGGGCGCTGCCATCGCGGCTGGGGCTGGCGCTGGTGCAGACGCCTTCGGCGCCAGGCTGGGGTCTTCGGCTTGCGCACTGCGGAACTGACGCACCAGCAGCAGCATGTTGTCACTGGCCACTTGTTCACCCGCCTTCAGACCACCAGTGATGATGGCTTGCTTGGGGCCTTCAGCGGTGAGCTGAACGACGCGGTTTTCAAATACACCCGGCTCCACCTGCACCAGCACCGAATGCTGGGTGCCAGTCAAGGCCACGGCCTGCGCCGGGACCATGACACTACCGGCTGGCACGCGGCGCTGCACGCGCGCGGTGCCCAACATTTCGGCCTTGAGCCGGCGCTGCGGATTGGCCACTAGGCCGCGGATCTTGATGGTCCGGGTGCTGGGGTCGATGAAGTCAGAGGCGGCGGTCACGCGGCCTTGGAATTTTTCGCCAGGCAGGCCGGGAATCAGCAGCTCAAACGCAGCGCCGGGTTGCAGCACGCCCACATCGGACTCACGCGCGTCGATCTGCACCCACAGCGAAGTCGGGTCAGTCACCACAAAGAGCGGCGGCACGCCCGGGCCGGACTGGTCGGGCCGCACGTCTTGGCCGGGGTTGAGGTTGCGCTCGACCACCAAACCGCGAATGCCGGCGCTAAGCGAGAGGCTCTGGCTGACCGGGCCGGCGGACTCGGCGGCGCCGTAGAGCCGGGTGCGGCTTTCAGCGCGCTGGATCTCGGCCTGGGTGCGGGCCACATCGGCTTCGGCTTGCTCCAGCTCTTTGCGGGCGACGATGCCGGCGTCGAACAACTCGCGCTGGCGCTGCAGCACCTGGGCGCTCAGGCGCGCATCAGCCCGGGCCTTGGCGGTGTCGGCCTGCGCCGCGCCAAAGTCGGGCGAAGCCAGTTGCGCCAACACGCTGCCCACGTTGACCGATTGGCCCACATCGGCCTTGATCGCGCTGACGCGGCCGGCAAAGGCCGGGTACAGGCGCTGGGTGTGCTCTTCGTTCCAGATCAAGCGGGCCGGCAGGTCGACGCTCAGGTTCTCCGCCGGGGCGGCCGTGGCCAGGCTGATCAAAGCCAGCTGCGGATGGTTGGGCGCAAAGCGCAGCTGCTCGCCCTGCACGATCGGGGGCGGCGCCTTGGCGGGGGGCTCGGCGGGCGGCTGGCAACCGGCCAGCAGCAAGCTCGACAAGGCCAAGGCCAGCAGTGCTGGCTTGAAAGCGGTGGAATTTTTTATTTGGGGCATGGCGTGGTGCACAGCAGTCATGGGGGAGAAAAAGTGAGCGCGGATCAAAGCGCAGCGCCGGTGCGCAGCTGCCAAGCGGCCAGCGTGCGGGCCTGGTCGGCGCGGGCGGCCACGTCTTCGAGCAAGGCCGTGCGCAAGGTGCGGCGTGCTTCCAGCAGTTCGGTCAGCGACATGGCGCCTTTCACATAGGCCTGCTCGACCATGGCCAGCACTTGCCTGGCCTGCGGGACGATGGCGTTTTGGTAGCGCAGGGCGCGTTCGGTGGCGGCCTGCAGGTCTTCGAGCAAACGGCGTTGGCTCAGATTGGCGGCCAAGCGGGTTTTGTCGAGCTGGTCCTGGGCTTGTTGCAGCTGGGCCTGGGCACGGGCTTGCTCGCCTTCGTAGCCGTAGTTGCCGAGCACGCCGGTGAGCGGGACTTGCACGCGAACCTCCAGCAGGCGGGTCGAGGTGCCCGGCACGTGGTCAAAAGACGTGCCGAGCGTGAGGTCGCGCTGGCGCAGGGCTTGCGCACCTTCTTGCGCGGCTTGGGCGGCTTCCAGCCGCAAGCGGGCGGCGCGCACATCGGGGCGCTGGTCTTCGTTCACGGCGGACAAGGCGGGCACGGCGGCGGCAGGCCACACGGCGTCAGCCTTGAGCGCGCCTTTGAGCTGGGTGACCTGGGCCAGAGCCAGTTCGGCGCGGCTGCGATCGGCCTGAGCGGCCTGCAAATCAGCTTGGGCCCGTTCGGCCTCGATGCCGGTGCGCAGCGTATCTTGCAGCGACAGATCGCCGGCTTTCAACCGGCGCTGGGCGCTGCGGGCCAGTTCGCTGGCGCTTTTGGCCATGTCTTGCACCTGGGCCACGCGTTCTTGCGCGGCCAACAGGTCATAAAAAGCGCTGGCGGCCAGGGTTTGCTGCTGCAGCAGGGTCTCGTCCAAGTCGGCCTGGGCGGCGCGGGCGGCTTGCTCGGCGGCGCGGGTGCGCAGCACCCGCTTGTTGCCACGCTCCCAGGTCCAGTCCAGGCCAACGCCTTTGTCGATGCGCTTGTCGCGCCACAGATTGCCGCCACCGATGCCGTTCTGCAAATCCATCGATGCGGCCTTGGCCGACAGCACCGGCACGGGCGCGTGGTTGGCGCTGGTGACATCGGCGCGGGCTGCGTCCAGCGCACGCTGGGCCAACGAAATTTCGACGTGGTTGCGCGCGGCCTGCAAGACCTGGCCCAGGGCCAGCGGGGCTGCGCCAACGGGTGAGGAGGCGGTGGCCGCAGCGGGCGCGGATGGCGCAGCCGTTTGGCTGTGCGCCGCCCATGGCAGGGCCAGCGCCAGACCGCCGTAAAAAATCCATTGTTGTATGCTCATCTTCCGGTTATCCCATGCAGGAACTGACCACTTCCTGACCGGGACCTCTGTACAACTACTTACACGGCCTGGCCGACGGCCGCCGCCCCCGCCCCACCCCATGCGCATCTTGCTGGTTGAAGACGACGCCGTGCTGCGCTCGGTCATGCAGCGCAGCCTGAGCCAAGCCGGCCACCGCGTGGACGAAGCCGCCACGCTGGAAGACGCCCGCCACTGGTGGCGCGTGCAGCCTTTTGACGCCGTGCTGCTGGACCTGAACCTGCCGCTCAGCAGCCAAGCCCGAAGCGGCCTGGGCAATGGCCTGAGCCTGCTGCGCGACATGCGCGCCCGTGGCGACCGCACGCCCGTGCTGGTCCTGACCGCCCGCGACCGCACCGAAGAGCGCATTGCCGGCCTGGACGCTGGCGCCGACGACTACTTGGGCAAACCCTTTGAGCTCGGCGAGGTCGAAGCCCGGCTGCGCGCCCTGGTGCGCCGCGCCCACGGCGCTGACGACCGGGTGACCATGGGCCAACTGGTGCTGGACCGCCAGGCCCGACGCTTCATGCTGCATGGCGACAACTGGGACTTGCCGGCGCGCGAGTTTGAAGTGCTGTGGGAGCTGCTCACCCCACCCGGCCGCGTGGTCAGCAAACGCCAGCTGGCCGACAAACTGTCTGAAGCCGACACCGTGCTGGGCGACAACGCCTTGGAGGCCTTTATCTCCCGCCTGCGCAAAAAACTGGCCGGCTCGGGCGTGGGCATTCGCACGCTGCGCGGCCTGGGTTATGTGCTGGAAGAGCAAACGGACGCATCGCCATGAGCGAGGCAGCCCGCGCCTACCGGCCTTCGCTGCGCACACGCCTGGCCCGCCATGTGCTGCTGCCGCTGGTGCTGACCTGGGCCCTGGGCACCTCGATTGCGCTGGCCGTGGCCAGCCATTTCGCCGGGCAGGCCTTCGACCGCGCCTTGTTGGACGATGCGTATGCGCTGGCCGTGCACGTGCTGCGCGGGCCGGTGGGGCCGCGTCTGGACCTGTCGAGCGAGCAAATGGCCACGCTGCTGTTTGACCAAAGCGAGTCGGTTTTCTTTGCCGTGTATGGCGATGAAGGCCAATTTGTGGGGGGGCACCCCGGCTTGCGCCCGCCGCCATTGCCGCCCGAGCTCACCTATCAGTTCAACAACATTTACTTCAAAGGTCTGGAGATGCGCAGCGTGACGCTGCGGCGCAGCGACCTGCATGAAGTCGAGATCGTGATGGCGCAAACCTCGGGCAGTCGCAATGTGTTGCTGCACCGCATGTGGCTGTACTCGGCGGCCGCGCAGCTCTTGCTCTTGATCGTGCTGGCCTGGTGGTTGCGCCGAGGCATTGACCGGGACCTGGCACCGCTGGCCGCCTTGCAACAAGCCCTGGGCCGGCGTGAGGCCCATGATTTGCAAGCGATCACCGAGGAAGTGACCGCCGGTGCCAGCACCCGCGAAGTCGAAAAACTACGGCTCACCCTCAATTCATTGCTGCAGCGGCTGGGCCAAAGCGTAGAGGCCCAACGCGAGTTTGCAGGCAATGTGGCGCACGAGCTGCGCACGCCGCTGGCCGGCATCCGAGCGCAAGCCAGCTATGCCCTGGCCCAGGACGACCCCGCCGTGTGGCGCGAGCAGTTGCACGGGATTGCCCAGGGCGAGCAACGCGCGAGCCATTTGGTGGAGCAGTTGCTGGCCCTGGCACGCGCGGACGAAGGCGCGCTGGCCGGGCGCTTGCAACCGCTAGCACTGGACGAGGTGGTGCGCGATGTGTTGCTGCGCTTCATGCCGCGGGCCGATGCCGCGGGCATGGACTTAGGCGCCGAGGGGTTGGATCAATCGGTGCAGGTGCTGGGCGACGCGGCGCTGGTAGAGGGCATTTTGAACAACCTGCTGGACAACGCTTTGCGTTACGCGGCCGGGCCTGAAGCACGCATCACGGTGAGCCTGAGCCAAGAGCAGGGCGCCACGGTGCTGCGGGTCTGCGACAACGGCCCGGGCTTCAGCGAAGAAGACGCCGCCGCCTTGACGCAACGCTGGACCTTGGGCCGCGCGGGTCAGCGTCTGGGAGAGGGCGCAGGTTTGGGGCTGGCGATTGTGCGGCGCTATGCCGAATTGCTGCGGGCGGAGTTTCGTTTGGTGGCCGTTAGTCAGGGGACCGGCGTTTGTGCGGAGCTGCGGTTTTTGCCGGTGGGTGAGGTGGCCGGACTGACGGACTGACGACTTAGCCGGCTGTACTTGATCGGGGCCGATTCTTTCTTCATGGGCATACCGGCAAGGCGCAGCGGGGGCCAGTTCATGCTGGGGTACCAGAAATCACTGGCCCCCGCTGCGCCTTACCGGTGTGGTTCTGACTGGCGGAGGGCGGAAAATTCGGGTTCGGGTTCGGGTTCGGGTTCGGGTTCGGGTTCGGGCTCGGGCTCGGGCTCGGGTTCGGGTTCGGGTTCGGGTTCGGGTTCGGGTTCGGAGTCGGAGTCGGAGTCGGGGTCGGAGTCGGAGTCGGAGTCGGAGTCGGAGTCGGAGTCGGAGTCGGAGTCGGAGTCGGGGTCACAGTCACTGCCCGTCACTTGCAAGCGGCTCGCGTCTTACTCCCTCGCCCCTCTGGGGAGAGGGCAGGGGTGAGGGGCAAGCGAGAGGAAACATTGCCGACCCCATGACCTCAGAGCGCAGCAACCATCACGAAGAAACAATCAACCCTCAAACAGCAACAACGCCTCAAAACGTTCAAGCCGGGTAGGGGTCGGCGGGCGATTTCTGGGTACTCCCAGCATGAGCCCGCTGGCCCCTGCCCGGCTTGAACGCTCATGCGCCAATGGTGGCGGACCAGAACAATCTTTCTCCCCGGGCACACCGCCAAGTCACAGCGGCGGCCGCTTCATGCTGGGGTACCAAAAATCAGCGTCCGCCGCTGCGCCTTACCGGTGGGGTTCTGACTGGCGGAGGTCTTGAGTTCGGACTCGGGTTCGGGTTCGTAGTCACTGCCGGTCACTTGCAAGCGGCTCGCGTCTTACTCCCTCGCCCCTCTGGGGAGAGGGCAGGGGTGAGGGGCAAGCGAGAGGAAACATTGCCGACCCCATGACCTCAGAGCGCAGCAACCATCACGAAGAAACAATCAACCCTCAAACAGCAACAACGCCTCAAAACGTTCAAGCCGGGTAGGGGTCGGCGGGCGATTTCTGGGTACTCCCAGCATGAGCCCGCTGGCCCCTGCCCGGCTTGAACGCTCATGCACCAATGGTGGCGGACCAGAAAAATCTTTCTCCCCGGTCACACCGCCAAGTCACAGCGGCGGCCGCTTCATGCTGGGGTACCAGAAATCAGCGTCCGCCGCTGCGTCTTACCGGTGTGGTTCTGACTGGCGGAGGTCTTGAATTCGGGCTCGGACTCGGGCTCGGACTCGGGTTCAGGCCCCGATACCCACTCAAGCCGTCAAACGCTGCAAGGCTTCGCGGTATTTGGCCGCTGTTTTTTCGGCGACTTCAGGAGGCAGCGCAGGTGCTGGTGGGGTTTTATCCCAGGGCTTGCCGTTGATGCGCACGGACTCCAGGTAGTCGCGCACAAACTGCTTGTCGTAGCTCGGTGGGTTCTGGCCGTTTTCAAAGGCGGCTTGGTAGCCTTCGACCGGCCAGTAGCGGGACGAGTCGGGCGTCAGCACCTCGTCCATCAAGGTCAGCGTGCCATCAGCGTCCAGGCCGAACTCGAACTTGGTGTCCGCAATGATGATGCCCTTGGTCAGCGCAAACGCTGCGGCGGCCTGATAAATCTCGATGCTGATGCGGCGGATCTGCGCGGCCAGCTCGGGGCCGACGATTTTCTCGACTTGGGCGTAGCTGATGTTCTCGTCGTGCTCGCCGGCTTCAGCCTTGGCGGCGGGGGTGAAGATCGGCTCGGGCAGCTTACTCGCGTTTTTCAGGCCTGCAGGCAGCGGCACGCCGCACACCGACTGCGTGGCCTGGTATTCCTGCCAGCCGCTGCCGGCCAAGTAACCGCGCACCACGGCTTCCACGGGAATCGGTTTCAGGCGTTTGACCAGCATGGAGCGGCCCACCACTTGCGGCAGCTCAGCGGGCGTGACCACGCTCTCAGGCGCATTGCCCGTGAGGTGGTTGGGGCAGATGTGACCGAGCTTGCCGAACCAGAACAGCGCCATTTGCGTGAGCAGCGCGCCCTTGCCGGGAATGGGTTCGCCCAGGATCACGTCAAAGGCGCTCAGCCGGTCACTGGCGACCATCAGCAAGCGGTCTTGCCCAACGGCGTAGTTGTCGCGCACTTTGCCGCGGGCGAGCAGCGGCAGGGAAGTCAGGGCGGAGGTGTGCAGTGGAGCGGTCATGTAGCAAAGCCAGCGTCAGAAAAACAAACGGCCCGTTGAACGTTCAACGGGCCGAACCATTCGGGGCAATTATCTCAGGCTATTTTTGGGGGCCTGAAGCGCAGCGGCTCAGTGAACCAGCTGGCCCAGCTCGCCAGCGGCGTAACGCTTGGCCATGGCGCCCAGGCCCAGGCCTTTGATCTTGCTGCCTTGGCCTTCGCAGCCAAACTGCAGGTAGCGCTGCTTGCACACCGCCTGGGCGGCGGCGCGGGCGGGCTTGAGCCATTCGCGGGCGTCGAACTTGTCGGGGTTTTCGGCCAGGAACTGGCGCACGGCCGCGGTCATGGCCAGGCGAATGTCGGTGTCGATGTTGATCTTGCGCACGCCGTGCTTGATGGCTTCCTGGATTTCCTCGACCGGCACGCCGTAGGTTTCCTTCATCTTGCCGCCGTACTGGTTGATCAGCGCCAGCAACTCCTGCGGCACGCTGGACGAGCCGTGCATGACCAGGTGAGTGTTGGGAATGCGGGCGTGGATTTCCTTGACGCGCGAAATCGCCAGGATGTCCCCGGTGGGCTTGCGGCTGAATTTGTAAGCGCCGTGGCTGGTGCCGATGGCAATGGCCAGCGCGTCAAGCTGCGTGGCTTTGACGAAGATGGCGGCTTCTTCGGGGTCGGTCAGCATTTGGCTGTGGTCCAACTTGCCAACGGCGCCAATACCGTCTTCTTCACCAGCGTCACCGGTTTCCAGGTTGCCCAGGCAGCCCAATTCGCCTTCGACAGTCGCACCGACTTTGTGGGCCATTTCCACCACGGTACGGGTGACGTTGAGGTTGTACTCAAAGTCGGCCGGCGTCTTGCCGTCTTCCATCAGGGAGCCGTCCATCATGACCGAGCCAAAGCCCAGATCAAGCGCGCCTTGGCAGATCTTGGGGCTGGTGGCGTGGTCCTGGTGCATGACCAGCGGGATGTGCGGCCACTGCTCGGCGGCCGCCTGGATCAGGTGCTTGATGAAGGGCTCGCCCGCGTACTTGCGTGCGCCAGCGCTGGCTTGCAGGATGACCGGGGCGCCGACTTCGTCAGCCGCCTGCATGACGGCTTGCACCTGTTCGAGGTTGTTGACGTTAAAAGCCGGGATGCCGTAGCCGTTGATGGCGGCGTGGTCTAGCAATTCGCGCATGGAGACGAGGGCCATGAGGTGACTTCCCTGAAAAATATGGGGTGGTTGGTAACTGGGCGGTAACTCTCGATTTTAGCCGGGGCGATGACGCCTCACTGACTCGGCCGGGGCTCGTCGAAGTCCCACAGCTCATGCAGGTCCAGCCGGATCAAGGCCGCCAGCTCAGCCGCGTCCAGGTGCATCAAGTCAGCCTCGTGCCGCCAAGTGGCTGCCGTGCGGGCAATTTGCAGCAGCTCAGGCAGGGTCTGTTCG
Organism: Polaromonas sp.; assembly: GCA_040400935.1. Taxonomy (GTDB): domain Bacteria; phylum Pseudomonadota; class Gammaproteobacteria; order Burkholderiales; family Burkholderiaceae_C; genus Polaromonas. The sequence goes on along the minus strand of JBBAPH010000005.1, from coordinate 13,818 downwards.
CCCAGGCTGAACGCCATGCGCGATTTGCGTTCGGCCTCGTTTTGCTGCTCGGCCGCTGCGCGCAACTGCTCGGCGGCTTGGCGCTTGTGGCGCGCTTGCAGGTAAGTCGCCTCAAAACCAGCGCTCAATTCGGGCTCGACCGCGCGCACCTTGTCGCTGGCGGTTTGCGCTTCGGCCAGGGCGGCGCGGGCCAGTGCGCTGCGGCCGGGACCGGCCAAGGCGATGGACAGCGACACGCCGACGATTTGCTCGGCGCCGCCCCGGTCCCGCGCCACAAAAGCGCCGAGGGTTGGGTCGGGCCGACGGTCCAGCCCTAAGCGTTCGGCGGCCAGTTGCTGGCGCTCGGCATCCATGCGCAGCATACGCAGTTCGTGGTTGCGCTCTAAAAACAGGACGCGCCAAGTTTCTAACGCGCCGTCCGCCGCAGCCGGTAAAGGCGGCAGCGTTTGGGTGGCGGGCAACAAGGCCAGGCTGGGATAGCGCCTTGCCAGCGCAGCGGTGGCGGCGCTGCTTTGCGCTTGTGCCAGGGCTTGGGCAGCCTGGGCACGCTGCCACTCGGCCTGGGCCAGGCTGAAGTCGAGCTGCGACAACTCACCTTGCTTCAAGCGTGCCGCAGCGCTTTGCCGCAGGCTGAGCGCCAGGGCCAGGGTTTGCTCGGCGGTTTTTTGGTCGCTCAGGGCGCGCCAATGGGCGAACCAGAGCTTGATCAGCTCGCGGCTGGCTTCGTGAATGGCGTCGGCGTATTCGACCTCGGCAAAGGCCCCTGTTTGCGTGGCGAGCCGGGCGTCCAGCGCCGACTTGCCCCACAGCCGCAGCGGGCGTTCCAGCCCGACCGTGAACTCCCCATAAGCCTCTTGCGTGGACGGCAGGCGCCGGCGCTGAAAGCTGCTGCGCCAGTTCAACTCGGCGGTGCCCGCTTCAATGGCCTGGGCGCGTTGGCGCAGCGCTTCTTGACGCGAGCGCGCGCCCTGCAAGCCGGGGCTGTTCAGCAGGGCGGCGCGCACGCCGGCCTCGGGCGGCAAGTAGGCCAGCACATCGGCCTGCGAAGGCTGCGCTGCGGCCAAGCCGCTGGTCAAGGCCAGCCATACACATGACAAAACAAGCCGCTTCATGATGCTTTCCTTTTCAGCCCACGGGCCAGGCGCCACTTCTCCAACCTTTCAAACCATCCCAGTTGCGCCGGGTCGCCCCAACGCTCAAACAGCTTGGGCAGCAAGAACAGCGTGAGCAATGTGGACGTCACCAGCCCGCCGGTGACCACAATCGCCAGCGGCCGCTGAATCTCCGAGCCCGGCCCGGTGGCAAACAGCAACGGGATCATGCCCAGCGCCGTGATCAGCGCCGTCATGAGCACCGGGCGCAAGCGCCGTTCGGAGCCTAGGCGCACCACCTGCGCCATGGCTTCGCCGTTGGCCAGTCGTTCGTTGAAGTGCGTGACCATCACCACGCCGTTGAGCACGGCAATGCCCAGCAACGCAATGAAGCCGACCGACGCCGGCACCGACAAATACTCACCCGACACAGCCAACGCCACCACACCACCCACCAGCGCAAATGGGATGTTCAAAAAGATGATGCCCGCCTGCATGGCCGAGCCGAAGGTGAACATCAAGATGGCAAAAATCAGCGCCATCGCGGCGGGAATGACCAGGCCCAGGCGCTGCGCGGCGCGCTGCTGGTTTTCAAACTGACCGCCCCACACCACTTGCAGGCCGGGCGGCAATTTCAAAGCGGCGACGGCGCGCTGCGCATCTTGCACAAAGCCGCCCAGGTCGCGCCCGGTCACCGCCACCTGGATGCTGGTGAAACGTGCACCTTGCTCGTGGTCAATGCGGATCGGGCCATCGACCAGCCGAATGTCGGCCAGCGTGCTGGCGCGCCAGGCACGGCCGTCGGGCCCGCTGATCTGCATGTTCTTGAAAGCCTCCAAGCTGCCTCTCGTGCTGTCGCTGCCCTTGAGCGTCAGAGGCACGCGCACGCCAGCGTCCAGCACATGGCCCAGGGTTTCGCCCTCGATCAAGCCCTTGAGCGCTTGCTGTAACGCCTCCACGCTAAGACCTGCGTGGCCCGCGCTACGCCGGTCGATGTTGACGCTCAGGTACTGCAAACCCTCGGCCTTGGGCGCAATGACTTCGGCAGCGCCGGACACACCGCGCACGGCCTCGGCGATTTGCCGTGCGGCGTCGTTGATGCGCGCCAGATCGGTACCAAACACCTTGATGGCCACGTCGCCCCGGGTGCCGGTCAGCATTTCAGACACGCGCATTTCAATCGGTTGGGTAAAGCCGTAGACCAGCCCCGGAAAACCGTCGAGCACTTCGCGCAGGTGCGTGATGATGGCTTCTTTGTCGCCGCGCCATTCCTTCTTGGGTTTGAGCACCAAGAAGGTGTCGGTCTCGTTCAGCCCCATCGGGTCCAGGCCGAGTTCGTCCGAGCCGGTGCGGGCCACGATGGCACTGACCTCGGGCACCGCCGCCAGGATGGCTTGCTGCACGCGGGTGTCGATCTCCAGCGAGGCTTGCAGCGAGATGGACGGCAGCTTTTGCAGCTGCACCAGCACGTCGCCTTCGTCCAGCGTGGGCATGAAGGTTTTGCCCACGGTGGTGTAGAGGCCCGCCGCCAGCACCAGCGAGGCGACGGAGCCCAGGTACAGCCACAGCGGGCGGCGCCACACGATGTCACGCAAGCGCACATAGCCGTGGTGAATGCGCCGCATCAGGGCCGGTTCGTGCGCGCCTTCGCTCTTGAGCACCCAAGAGGCCAAGGCCGGCACCACGGTAAAAGCCGCAATCAAGGAAGACGCCAGCGCCATGACGATGGTGATAGCCACCGGCGCAAAGAGCTTGCCTTCCAGGCCCTGCAAACTGAGCAAGGGCAAGAAGACCAAGCCAATGATGAGCACGCCCGCCACCACGGGTTTGACCACTTGCTTGACGGCCGACAGCAGCACCTCGGTGCGGCTGAGCGTGTTGCTGCCCGCTGGGTGCTGGGTAAAAGCGGTCTCTATGTTTTCGACCACCACCACCGAGGCGTCAACCAAAATGCCCAGCGCAATCGCCAAGCCGCCCAGGCTCATCAGGTTGGCCGTGATGCCAAAGGCCCGCATCAGCAAAAAAGTAGAGAGCAGCGACAGCGGCAGCGAGACCGCCACCACCAGCGCGGCGCGCAAGCCGCCCAGGAAAACATAGAGGATGACGCAGACCAGAACCGCCGCTTCAATCAGCGCGCGGATCACGGTGTCGGCCGCGCGCGTGACCAACTCGCCCCGGTTGTAAAAGGTCTTGACCGTCATGCCCGCTGGCAAACGCGGCTGCAAGTCGCCCAGCTTGGCGGCCACGGCTTCCACCAGGTCGCGCGCATTGACGCCGCGCATGCCCAGCACCAGGCCTTGCACCGCCTCGCCCTGGCCGTTTTGCGTGACCGCACCGTAGCGCGTCAGCGCGCCCAGGCGCACGGTGGCCACGTCGTCCAGAAAGACCGTTTGCCGGGGCTGCGCCGTGGGCAGGCGAATGGCCCGCAAGTCGTCCAGCGATTTGACCGCGCCCTCGACGCGCACCACCAGCACTTCGTCGCCCGCGCTCAAGCGGCCCGCGCCGTCGTTGCTGTTGTTAGCCACCAAGGCTTGGCGCAAATCAGCCAGCGACACGCCCAGTGCCGCCAAGCGCGCGGTGTTGGGAATAACCTCAAAGGTCTGCACTTCGCCGCCCAAAGAGTTCACCTCGGCCACGCCGGCCACGGTGCGCAGTTCCGGGCGAATCACCCAGTCCAGCACGCGGCGTTTTTCGGCCAGGGTGAACGGGCCTTCGAGCGTGAACATGTAGAGCTCGCTGAGCGGCGTGGTGATCGGTGCCAAGCCGCCATCTACGCCCGCAGGCAGGTCGCGCAACACACCGGCCAGCCGCTCTGAGACTTGCTGGCGCGCCCAGTAAATATCCACACCTTCGTCAAAGTCGATGGTGATGTCGGCCACGCCGTACTTGGACATGGAACGCACCACTTTTTTGTGCGGAATGCTGAGCAGCTCTTGCTCGATCAGCTTGACCACGCGCAGCTCGACTTCTTCGGGCGTCATGCCGGGAATCTTCAAGATGATCTTGGCCTGGGTGGACGAAATATCGGGGAAGGCGTCGATCGGCAAGTTCAGCCAGGCGTGCATGCCGGCCAGCAGCAGGGCCAGCGCCAGGCCGAGCGCCGCGCCCCTGAAGCGCAGGCTCAGGCGAATGATGGACTCGACCATCATTCGTCCTTTTGCAGCAGGGCGCGCAGCGAGGCCACGCCCGCCACGGCCACTTGGCTGGCGCTGGGCAAGTAGGCTTGAATGACGGAGCTGTCGTCCGCCGCCGACAAGACCTTCACGGCTTGCGCGGTCAAGCCTTTGTCACCCCGCACAAACACCACTGTGCGGCCCTGCCACTGGCTGATGGCGCGCGACGGCAGCTGCCAAGTCGGCACGCCACCAGTGGCCGCATGCGCGGTTTGCAGGTTGACCGACAACAACTCGCCCAACTCCAGGCTGCCGCGGCTGGTGACCAAAGCACGCGCCCGTGCCGACTGGCTGCCGTCCACCGCCCGGCTCACGCCGACCACGCGGGCTTGGGCCTGACGGCTGGGAATACTGACCTGGTCGCCGACCTTGAGGCGAGCGGCTTTGTCGGGTGAGAGTTGAATGTCCAGCTGCAACTGCCGCGTGTCGGCCACCTTGAAGAGCACGCTGCCGGCTTCGACGCGCTGACCCACGGCGCTGAAGGCTTCGGTGACCGTGCCGGCCAGCGGTGCCACCACATTCGCCGTGGCGTAGCCGTTGGCTGCGTCAAAGCGCAGGCCCGAGGCTTGCAGCTCGGCCTGGCGCGAGAGCACCAGCGCTTCGGCCAGCTCTTGCTTGTTGCGGCTGAGCTGCAAACGCAGGGCGGGGATGACGCCTTCGGCCAGCAAAGCCTGGTCGCGCTGCACGGCAGCCTTGGCGGTGTTCAGCTCTTGCGTGGCTTCACGCCACAGGCGCCTGGCCTCGCCCGCTTGCGGGCTGGTGAACTGGCCCAGCACTGCGCCAGCTTGCACGCTGTCGCCCAGCCCGACGCGCAAGCCCGTCAGCTGGCCCGCATAAGGCGCGGTCACGCTGATTTCTTTGCCGGGCGGCGCGGTGACGGTGGCACTGGCCAGCAACTGGCCGGTGGGCGCGGCTTGCAGCGCGGCAGTTTGAATGCCCAGCGCGGCTTGCTGCTTGGCGTCTAGCGGCAAGAACCGGGGCAAGGCCGGTGCCGGGGCTTGCGCCCAGACAACAGCCGATGACAGGCCCCAGTAGGCCAGCGTGAAAAACCAAAGCGGTGCGCGCATGCGTGACTCCCAAAAACCTCAAGCGATTGAATGACCAGCCCACGGCGCAAAAACGACCCGCTGGTCGTCATGGCAGAGGCGGCCGATGTGGCTCGGGCACGCGGTGGCGTGCCAAGAAATCAGCTTAAAGAGGAGGTGCTTGCGCCGGCGGCGGCAAGCCGGGGCACTCAAAGCCACGTTGCCGAGCAGGCAGCGACCAGGCTTTAGAAAGGTCTGCCGCGCAGGCGAGCAGCAGACCGCCCAGGAAAAACACCAGCAGCCAAAAAGCGCTGGCGTCCGGGACTTCCGGCGTTTGCGAATCGCGGCTCGGGTAGCCGCTGGCCACGCCCACGGCGGGCGACTCGTTCTCGTGAGCCGCCGTGAGCACGGCTTGGCCACCACGGCCTTCAAGGGTGAGCGTCGCGCTGGGTAAGGACGCAGCGTCGAGGTGGAAACCCGTGACGCTGGAGCCGCCCAGGTGCGCGTGCAAAAACGGGCCCATCCCAAGCATCAGGGCCAGGGCCAACACCAGCAGCCAGCCCATGGCTTGGTGAAGTTGCTGGATCAGGCGTTGGGCAGGCATGAAACGATCTTACTCGGCGACCCGTTCAGCGCGAAGGCTGGACAGCGTCAAGCCACGCGGCAAATTTTCAGCATGTTGGTGCCGCCGGGCGCGCCCATGGGTTCGCCGCAGGTGATGGCGTAGACGTCGCCGCTTTGCACGATGTTGCGGCGCATCAGGTGGCCTTCGGCTTGTTCGAGCGCCGTGTCGCGGTCGCCGCTGGTGTCCATCAGCAAGGGGCGCACGTTACGGTACAGCGCCATCTTGCGCTGGGTGGCCAGGCGGGGCGTCAGGGCATAGATCGGCACCCGAATGTCGTGGCGGCTCATCCACAGGGGCGTCGAGCCACTGTCGGTGAGGGCCACGATGGCCTTGGCGCCCAGGTGGTTCGCCGTGAACAGCGCGCCCATGGCGATCGACTGGTCAATGCGGTTGAAGGTCTTGCCAGTGAAGTCCGCTTCCAGCTCGGAGTACTCGGCTTTTTCGGCTTCCATGCAGATCTTGGCCATCTCCTCGACCGTCTCCAGTGGGAACTTGCCAGCGGCGGTTTCGGCGCTAAGCATCACGGCGTCGGTGCCGTCGAGCACGGCGTTGGCCACGTCGCTCACCTCGGCGCGGGTGGGCACCGGGTTGGTGATCATGCTTTCCATCATTTGGGTGGCGGTGATCACCACCTTGTCCGCAGCGCGGGCCATCTTGATCATGCGCTTTTGCAGGGCGGGCACGGCGGCGTTACCGACTTCAACGGCCAAGTCACCGCGGGCGACCATGATGCCGTCGCTCACGCGCAAGATCTCGTCGAGCTTGGGGATGGCCTCGGCGCGCTCGATCTTGGCGATCAAACCCGGCTTGTGCTTGAAGGGCGCCGCGGCCACGTTGCACAGCTGGCGCGCCATTTCCATGTCGGTGGCGTTTTTAGGAAAGCTCACCGCCACGTAGTCGGCCTGAAAGCTCATGGCCGTCTTGATGTCTTCCATGTCCTTGGCCGTCAGCGCCGGCGCCGTCAGGCCGCCGCCTTGCTTGTTGATGCCCTTGTTGTTGGACAGCTCGCCGCCGAGCTTGACGGTGGTGAGCACTTCTTCGCCGCGCACGGCGTCCACCGTCAGCACGATCAGCCCGTCGTTGAGCAGCAGCACGTCGCCGGCTTTGACGTCACGCGGCAGCTCTTTGTAGTCCAGCCCCACGCCCTTGATGTCGCCCAGCTCGGTGCGCGAAGCGTCCAGCACAAACTTTTCGCCGGGCACCAGCTCGACCTTGCCTTCAGCGAATTTGCCGACGCGGATCTTGGGGCCTTGCAGGTCGGCCATGATGGCCACTTCGCGGCCGGCGCGCTGAGCGGCCTCGCGCACCAGCGTGGCCAGCTTGATATGGTCTTCAGCCTTGCCGTGGCTGAAGTTCAGCCGCACCACATTCACGCCAGCGCGGATCATTTTTTCCAGCATGGCGGGTTGGTTGGAAGCGGGGCCGAGGGTGGCTACGATTTTGGTGGCGCGGCTGGGCATATGTTTCGTCTCTTTGTAATAGCGATAAGAAGCCCGATTCTCACATGGGTGAGTTACCACTTGGGTACAGGTGAAGCGGCCTGAGCGCTGCGGTAGCTGCATGCCCTCACCCCAACCCTTTCCCAGGGGGAGAGGGAGCCAAGCGGGGCGGGCGGCGAGCGAGCGGAAAAATCAGCCTGCTGCGCGCTTTTGCAAAATCTCAAACGCCGGCAGCGTCTTGCCCTCCAGCACTTCCAGGAAAGCGCCGCCGCCGGTCGAGATGTAGCCCACGTCTTTTTCAATGCCGTACTTGGCAATGGCGGCCAGCGTATCGCCACCGCCAGCAATCGAAAACGCGCTGCTTTGCGCAATGGCGCGGGCAATGCCTTCCGTGCCTTTGGCAAAGGCGTCGAACTCAAACACGCCGACCGGGCCGTTCCAGACGATAGTGCCGGCGTTCATCAACTGCGCGGCGAGTTTGGCGGTGGTCTCTGGGCCGATGTCCAGGATCAGGTCGTCGTCGGCCACGTCGGTGGCGCGCTTGACGGTGGCGGTCGCATCAGCGGCAAAGGTTTTGGCAGTGACCACGTCGGTGGGAATCGGCACCTCAGCGCCGCGTGCTTTCATGGCCTCAATCACGGCGGTCGCTTCGACCAGCAAGTCGGGCTCGGCCAGGCTTTTGCCAATCTTCAAACCGGCGGCCAGCATGAAGGTGTTGGCAATGCCGCCGCCCACGATCAGCTGGTCCACGTTGTGGGCCAGCGACTTCAAGATGGTCAGCTTGGTCGATACCTTGCTGCCAGCCACGATGGCGACCAAGGGACGACGTGGGCTGGACAGGGCTTTGGAAATCGCGTCCATCTCAGCGGCCAGCAAAGGGCCGGCGCTGGCGATCTTGGCGAACTGGGCGATCCCGTAGGTCGAGGCTTCAGCGCGGTGAGCCGTGCCAAAAGCGTCGTGCACAAAAATGTCGCAGAGCGCGGCCATTTTGCGGGCCAGGGTTTCGTTGTTCTTCTTTTCACCGGGGTTGACGCGGCAGTTTTCCAGCATCACCAACTCGCCAGGCTTGACCGTCACGCCGTCCACCCAGTTGGCGACCACGGGCACGTTGCGGCCCATCAACTCGCCCAGGCGCTGAGCCACGGGGGCCAGCGAATCGGCAGGCTTGAACTGGCCTTCGGTCGGGCGGCCCAGGTGCGAGGTGACCATCACGGCCGCGCCGGCGTCCAGCGCCATTTGGATGCAGGGGATCGAGGCGCGGATGCGCGTGTCTTCCGTGATGCGGCCCTCGGCGTCTTGCGGCACGTTCAGGTCGGCGCGGATAAACACACGTTGGCCGGCTACTTGGCCTTGGGCGCACAGGTCGGAAAAGCGAATGAAGTTCATGGAAGAAATGTAGAGAGAAGAAAAGTAACTGGGCGAAATTGTAGGCAGACGGCTGTCAGCGGCCTGACCCAGCAGCGCTCACCAGCCCAGGCCGATGTGCAGCGGCAAATACACCGCCATGCCCGCCAAGATGGTGCCGAAAACGCCGCGCCGCGCATAAAAATAGACCACGCCTGCCGCCACGGCAAACAGCCGGGCATCGCGCCAAGTGCTGATGAACACGCCCTGCGACATGACCATTTCCGGCAAGATCACCGCCGCCAGCGCGGCAATCGGCGCGTTGTGCAAACCGCGCTCGGCCCAGCTCGGCAAGGTCCAGGGTTTGCTGGAGATGAAGAAAAAGCAGCGCGTGACCACGCTGATGAGCGTCATGCCGACGATGGTCAGCACCGTGGTCCAGTCGGTCTGATTCATGGTGCACTCCGGGCCGAGGTCGCTGCACCGCGCCAAGCAGTTTCGAGTAACAAGCAAATCACCACGGCAGCACCAATGGCCACCAAAATGTTGAGCTTGAGCGGCAGGGTGTAAGTCAGCATGGCCGCGCCGCCAGCCACCGCTGCGGCCACCGCGCGCAGGCGCGACGTGACCAGCGAGCACAAGATGCCGAGCAAAGCCAAGAGGCCCGCAAAGCCCAGGCCCCAGCTCACGGGGATCGAATTGGCCAACACGATCCCGATCAGGCTGGAGCCGACCCAGCTGCTCCAGGCCATGGCGCAGGTGCCCGCGAGATACGCCTCTTCGGCTCGCTTACCCGCTGGGTGGTCAGACGGGTGAGGAAAGCGCTTGGTGAACAGCACATAGCTCAGGTCTGCCGTGAGATAGCCACTGGCCATGCGCCGCCAAAAACCCTGGTGCATGAAGTAGCTGCGCAAATGCGCGCTGAAGACCACGAAGCGCAGGTTCACGCAAAAGCAGGTGGCCAGCACCACGGACATGGGCGCACCGGCAGCAATCAAGGGAATCGCCGCCAGCTGCGAACTGCCGGCATAGACAAAAATGCCCATGAGCAGCACTTCAAACAGGCTCATGCCGGACTTGACCATGGCCACGCCGGTCATCAAGCCCCAGGCCACCAAGCCGGGCGCCACCTGGCCCATGTCACGCAGGCCTTGGCGAAATTCAAGGTGTTTGTAGAGGGCGCTCATGCGGCGGCAACCGCCTGCGCGAACACCACGCCCGGCGTGATGGGAAAGCCGCGCAAGAACTCCACCGCTTCCAGCGGTTTGCCGCCGGGCTTTTGCAGGCGCGTGATGCGCAGCACGCCGCTGCCCGTGGCAACGTCCACCCCTTGCGGGCCGGCCGCCAGCACTTCGCCGGGCTGAGCCTTTGCCGACGACGGCAAAGCTTCGGCGCGCCAGCACTTCACCACCGCGCCGTTCAACGTGGCGGTAGCGCCCGGAAAAGGGTTGAAAGCCCGCACGCGCCGGGCCAGCACGGCGGCGTCTTGCGACCAGTCAAGTGCGGCTTCGCTTTTGTCTATTTTTGCGGCGTAGGTCACGCCATCATCTGGCTGGCGCACGGGCTGCAAGCGGCCCAGTTCTGCGAGCTTCAACGCGTCAACGATCAAGCGGCCACCGCAGTCGGCCAGCTGGTCGTGCAAGGTCCCGGTGTCGGCGTCTAGAGCAATGGGCAAGCGTTCAGTGAGCAACACATCGCCGGTGTCCAGCCCCGCGTCCATCTGCATGATGGTGATGCCGGTCTCCAGGTCGCCGGCTTCAATGGCGCGGTGAATCGGCGCGGCGCCGCGCCAGCGCGGCAGCAGCGAACCGTGAATGTTCAGGCAACACAGCCGAGGCATGTCCAGCACCCATTGCGGCAAGATCAGGCCATAGGCGGCGACCACCATGGCGTCGGCTTGCGCAGCTTGGATTAGCGCTTGGGCTTGCGCCGCGTCTTCGGGGTATTTGCCGTCCAGCCGCAAGCTGCGGGGTTGGGCCACCGGCACGCCATGAGCTTCGGCCCACTGCTTGACGGCAGAGGCTTGCAGCTTCATGCCGCGGCCGGCTGGGCGGTCGGGCTGGGTCAACACCAGGACCATCTCGAAGCCCGCGTCGTGCAAGCGGGCCAAGGCCACGCGGGCAAATTCAGGGGTTCCGGCAAAGATCAGGCGCATGGCCTGATTCTAAAGACCGGGGTTTTGACGAGCCGCAAGGCTCAGCGGCTGACGGCTTCGCGCTCTTCGTCTTTTTTCTGCTTGACCAGCTTGGTCTTGATGCGGTTGCGCTTGAGCGGCGACAGGTATTCCACAAACACTTTGCCCAGCAGGTGGTCCATCTCGTGCTGAATGCACACCGCCAGCATGCCTTCGGCCTCATACGTCTGCATCTCGCCGTCCAGGTTCAAGGCCTGGACCTTGATGGCGGTAGAGCGTTCCACGCCGTCGTAAATGCCAGGCACCGACAGGCAACCTTCTTCACCCAGGCGCTTTTCCGGGCTGTACCAAAGGATCTCGGGGTTAATCAGCACCATGGGTTCGTTGCGCTCCTCACTGATGTCGATCACGACCAGCCGCTCGTGCACGTCCACCTGCGTGGCGGCCAGGCCAATGCCCGAGGCTTGGTACATGGTCTCGAACATCTGGCTGGCCAGCTGGCGAATGCAGGTGTCAACCTCGGCCACGGGCTTGGCCACGGTGTGCAGGCGCGGGTCGGGGTAGCGAAGAATGGTCAGAAGTGTCTGGGTCATGGAGCTGTGGCGCGCCGGGGCGCTGGAAGAATGTCAACTGGGGGCGGTGTTTCCGCCGCAACCCGCTATTTTCGCCCCTTCGGCGGGGGCCAGCCAAGCTGCCGCTTTTTAGGGGCTTTGTCAAAGATGGTCAGCTCGTGACGCGGCGGCCCACAGCACCGCCAGCCGCTCCTAAACTGGCCCGCCCAACCGCTCGCACGCCTGTGTGAAGCGGCTCGCCGGTCGAGTCACAGGAGCTGTGCCCATGGACAAGGATGAACTCAAGGCCTGGTTGCGCCTGTCGCTGACGCCGGGCGTGAGCAATGACATGGCGCGCCAACTGCTGGCTGCTTATGGCTCGCCGCAAGCGGTGTTTGAGCAAAGCGAGGCTGAGTTGCGCGAACACGGCTCGCCCGCGCTGGTGCTGGCCTTGCACACCGAACCCGAGGCGCTGCAGACCCTGCTGCCCCGCACCCTGGACTGGATGGCCGGCGGCCCGGACCACTGCTTTTTCACGCTGGGTGAGCCCGGCTACCCGGCAGCACTCTTGGACATTGAAGACCCGCCACTGGTGCTGTACGCGCTGGGCTCGCTTGCCACCGCCTGGCAAAACGGCGCCTTGCCGCCGCCCTGCCTGGCCATCGTCGGCAGCCGCAACCCGACGCCCCAGGGCGAGGTCAACGCCCGCGACTTTGCCCAGGCCCTGGCCCAGCAGGGCCTGTGCGTGGTGTCGGGCCTGGCCCTGGGCATTGACGGCGCGGCGCACGACGGCGCACTGCTCGGCGGTGGGCCAACCATCGCGGTGGTGGGCACCGGGCTGGACCGGGTCTATCCGCGCAGGCACTTGGCGCTGGCCCACCGCATTGCCCAAAACGGCGCCATGCTCAGCGAATTCCCCTTGGGCTCGCCCCCGCTGACGCACCACTTCCCCAAGCGCAACCGCCTGATCTCGGGCCTGAGCCGGGGCACGCTGGTGGTGGAGGCGGCGCTGCAATCGGGCTCGCTGATCACGGCGCGCATGGCCGGAGAGCAAGGCAAAGACGTGCTGGCGATTCCCGGCTCGATCCACTCGCCGCAATCGCGTGGCTGCCACTGGCTGATCAACCAAGGGGCGCGCTTGGTCACCTCAGCACAGGATGTTTTGGATGAGCTGGGGCTGGAGTTGACGTCGGCCATACCCAGAATAGAAGCCGCCGAAGACGAGGCAGAGGACGAGGGCCGGGGTGACGCCCTGCTCGACGCACTGGGCTTTTACGCGGTCAGTCTGGACGCTTTGCAAGCCCGCTGCGGCTGGCAGACAGATCGGCTGCAGGCCGAGTTGTTGTCCTACGAGCTCGACGGCCGCGTCGCACGTTTGCCTGGGGGATTTTTCCAGCGTGTGACGCGGGCTTGAGCTACTTGCCGGGGCGACGTTCAAGGCACCGCAATCTGCGCCAACTGCGTTATATTGCAAGCATGTTTGAAGTGCTGGTTTACGTTTACGAGAATTACTGGCAAGGCGCCGCCTGTCCCGAAGCCCAGCAACTGGGGCGCAAGCTCAGCGCTGCCGGTTTCGAGCCCGAAGAAATTGAAGCTGCACTGATCTGGCTGGATGGCCTGCAACTGCAAGCCCAAACCATTCGCCCAGCCGGCAGTGCCCCCAGCACCCCCATCCCTTCCGCCACCGACGACGAAGCCAGCCCAGCAGCCGTTGCTGCACCCACGCTGGCTCAGTCGGCTGATAGCCTTCGGATTTATTCGATTGCCGAGCGCGAGCACCTGGGCCCCGACGCCCTAGGCTTTGTGAGCTTCTTGGAATCGGCGGGTGTCTTGCCACCCCACATGCGCGAGATCGTGGTTGACCGCGCCATGGCCGCTCCCGGCGAGCCCCTGGACCTGGACGACCTGAAGATCATCGTCCTGATGGTTTACTGGAGCTTTGGGGAAGAGCCCGACGCACTGGTGCTCGACGAGTTGTGCGACGACTCGGCTGGGCGGGTCGCGCACTGACCACGGGCTTCAACGCCGCTTTATTCGCCATGGTGTGCCTGGGCCACAGGCCCGGTCCTCATGTCGCTTCGCTCCGAAATCGGCCCAGTCCTGCAGCCCAGACACACCATCGAACCGAGAACCGGACAGAAGTAAAAACGGGGACCGCTAGACGCTGAACTCAACTCGCCTGTTCAGCCAAAATCAGGTCGGAATCTCTACCCGGCCCCTCGCCCACTCCCAACCCGCACCGGCTCCCGGACCCGCACCGGCTCCCGGACCCGCACCGGCTCCCGGATCCAGACCTTGCGCCTGGCCTGCAGGTTTGGGCCGATTTCGGAGCGCAGCGACATGAGGCCCAGGCCTGCAGGCCAGGCGCAAGGTCTCCCCGACCCCGACCCCGACCCCGACCCCGACCCCGACCCCGACCCCGACCCCGACCCCGAC
>JBBAPH010000004.1:0-173095 GCA_040400935.1 Polaromonas sp. | reverse complement strand
GCCTGCCATGCGTATGGCAAGACGCCGTCGCATTGCGTGGTCACCGAGTTCAGCGACATGGCCGCCATGCAGGCCGCCGCCACACGGGCCGCGCGCGAGTTTGGCTTTACCCGCATGTGGAGCATCCACCCGAACCAGATCCGCGCCGTGCTGGCCGCCTTTGCGCCGCAGCAGCAGGAAATTGAAGAAGCCACCGAGATGCTGGCCGCCGCAGCGGCGGCGCAATGGGCGCCCATCAGCTTCAAAGGCAAATTGCACGACCGCGCCAGCTATCGTTATTTTTGGCAGCTGCTTGAGCGTGCGCACCAGACCGGCTGCCGCCTGCCCGAGGCAGCGCAGGCTTATTTCAAGGTGGACGCGTGATGGCCTGCTGGCAGCGTTTGGCCGCCGCGGTATTGGTATTGGCTTGTGCCTGCCTGACGGGCGTCGCTGCAGCGCAAGAGCCGACGCAGTCCTCAAGCAAGAAGGCCAAGGCCCGGGTGGTTGACAGCCGCACCGAACTTCGCAGCCAAGCCAGCCAAATGGCCGCTGGTGTGCAAGCGGCCGAGGCCGCCCTGGGCCCGGAAGAGCTGGCCATCGCCGAGCAGGTTCACACCGGCACGCTGCCTTGCGAATTGGGGGCGTCAGTGACGCTGCGTGAAGACCCGCAAGCGCCGGGCTACTTTGATGTGCGCGGCAAAAATTTCAAGTTCCGCATGTTGCCAGTGCTCAGCCAGACCGGCGCCATTCGCCTCGAAGACCGCCGTGCTGGCGCTGTGTGGTTGCAGCTGGCTAACAAGTCCATGCTGATGAACCAGAAAGCCGGCCGCCGCATGGCCGACGACTGCATGAGCCCGTCCCAAGAGCTGCAAGCCCAGGCGCTCAAGGACAGTCCAGCCCCCAGTTTGCTGGAAGCGCCTGTGCGCTGACAGTGTTTTTAGTTGTTGAGATAGCCCCCCTTTTTTTGAACGACAGGAGAGAAAAATGAGCCAGTTCCTAAGTACCTACCGTGCCCACGTGGCCGAGCGCGCTGCGCTGGGCATTCCGCCGCTGCCGTTGTCGGCGCAGCAAACCGGCGAAGTCATCGAGCTGCTGAAGAATCCGCCCAAAGGCGAAGAAGCCATGCTGGTCGACTTGATCACGCACCGCGTGCCTGCTGGCGTGGACGATGCTGCCAAGGTCAAGGCCAGCTACCTGGCCGCCGTGGCCCACGGCACGGAAAAGTGCGCGCTGATCTCCCGCGTCAAGGCGACTGAACTGCTGGGCACGATGCTGGGCGGCTACAACATCAGCCCGATGATCGACCTGCTCGACGACGGCGACGCTGCCGTGGCCCAGCAAGCGGCCACTGGTTTGAAGTCCACTTTGTTGATGTTCGACCAGTTCCACGACGTGCAGGAAAAAGCCGAAAAGGGCAATGCTCAGGCCAAGGCCGTGCTGCAAAGCTGGGCCGATGCCGAGTGGTTCACCGGCCGCCCTGAAGTGCCAAAGTCCATCCAGCTGACCGTCTTCAAATGTGCTGGCGAGATCAACACCGACGACCTGTCCCCCGCGCCTGACGCGTGGAGCCGCCCCGACATTCCGCTGCATGCCCTGGCCATGCACAAAAATGCCCGCCCCGGCATCACGCCTGAAGAAGACGGCAAGCGCGGCCCGGTCAAGTTCATTGAAGAACTCAAAGCCAAAGGCCACCTCGTCGCTTATGTGGGTGACGTGGTCGGCACGGGCTCTTCCCGCAAGTCGGCAACCAACTCGGTGCTGTGGTGGACTGGGGAAGACATTCCTTTCGTCCCCAACAAGCGTTTTGGCGGCGTCTGCCTGGGCGGCAAGATCGCCCCGATTTTCTACAACACCATGGAAGACTCGGGCGCGCTGCCGATCGAACTCGACGTGAGCCAGATGGCCATGGGCGACGTGATCGAGCTGCGTCCTTACGACGGCAAGGCCCTGAAAAACGGCCAGGTCATCGCCGAGTTCTCGCTCAAGAGCGACGTGCTGTTTGACGAAGTGCGCGCCGGTGGCCGCATTCCCCTGATCGTCGGCCGCGGCCTGACCGGCAAAGCCCGCGCTGCGCTGGGCCTGCCCGCTTCGACCGTGTTTCGCCTGCCGCAAGCCCCTGTGGACAGCGGCAAAGGCTTCACGCTGGCGCAAAAAATGGTCGGCCGTGCAGTTGGCCTGCCAGAAGGCAAGGGCGTTCGCCCCGGCACGTATTGCGAGCCCAAAATGACTTCGGTCGGCACGCAAGACACGACAGGCCCGATGACCCGCGACGAGCTCAAAGACCTGGCTTGCCTGGGTTTCAGCTCTGACCTGGTCATGCAATCGTTCTGCCACACCGCCGCTTACCCCAAGCCCGTGGACGTGAAGATGCACCATGAACTGCCCCAGTTCATCACCACGCGCGGCGGTATTTCGCTGCGTCCGGGCGACGGCATCATCCACAGCTGGCTCAACCGCATGTTGTTGCCTGACACCGTGGGCACCGGCGGCGACAGCCACACGCGTTTCCCCATCGGCATCAGCTTCCCCGCCGGCTCTGGTCTCGTGGCTTTTGGCGCGGCCACCGGCGTGATGCCGCTGGACATGCCCGAAAGCGTGCTGGTCCGCTTCAAGGGCAAGATGCAGCCCGGCGTCACTTTGCGTGACCTCGTCAGCGCCATTCCTTTGTACGCCATCAAGGCCGGTCTCTTGACCGTGGCCAAGCAAGGCAAGGTCAATGTGTTCTCCGGCCGCATCCTGGAAATCGAAGGCTTGCCTGACCTGAAAGTCGAGCAAGCCTTTGAGCTCAGCGACGCTTCGGCCGAGCGCAGCGCGGGCGGTTGCACGGTGCACCTGAACAAGGAGCCGATCATCGAGTACATCAACAGCAACATCACCATGCTCAAGTGGATGATTGCCACGGGTTACTCGGACGTGCGCACCATCAAGCGCCGCATTGCCGCCATGGAAGCCTGGCTGGCCAACCCCCAGCTGCTCAAAGCCGACCCGGACGCCGAGTACGCCGCCGTGATCGAGATCGACCTGGCCGACATCCACGAGCCTATCGTGGCTTGCCCGAACGACCCGGACGATGTGAAAACCCTGTCTGACGTCGCTGGCGCCAAGATTGACGAAGTCTTCATCGGCAGCTGCATGACCAACATCGGCCACTTCCGCGCAGCTTCGAAGCTGCTCGAAAACAAGCGCGATATTCCGGTCAAGCTGTGGATGGCACCGCCCACCAAGATGGACGCCAAGCAACTCAGCGAAGAAGGCCACTACGGCGTGCTGGGCGCGGCAGGCGCTCGCATGGAAATGCCGGGTTGCAGCCTGTGCATGGGCAACCAGGCGCAGGTCAAGGAAGGCGCCACCGTGCTGTCCACCTCGACCCGCAACTTCCCGAACCGCTTGGGCAAGAACACGAACGTGTACCTGGGTTCAGCCGAGCTGGCCGCCATCACGTCCAAGCTGGGCCGCCTGCCCACCAAAGCCGAGTACATGGCCGACGTCAGCGCCTTGGACAAGTCCAGTGCCGAGGTCTATAAGTACCTGAACTTTGACAAGGTGAGCGACTACACGGACGCAGCCGCTACGGTGGTCTAAAGCAGATTTGACCAAGCAGGTTCTGCCTGCTTTCCACTGCTTGAACAAAGCCCTTGCCGATCATGTCGGCAAGGGCTTTTCTGTTTCTGGATTGTGTAAAACTCAAGCGTTTTAAAACGTAGAGCTTGGAGACACTGATGAGTTTGAAAACTATTTTGCAAAGTGCCGCGATCGTGCTGGGCAGCGCGGCCTTGGCCCCTGTTCATGCGCAAACGTTCCCCACCAAGCCGGTGCGCATCGTGGTGCCGCAAACGCCCGGTGGCGCGTCTGACGCGCTGGCCCGCATCGTCGGCCAAAAGCTGTCGGAGAAATGGGGCCAGCCGGTCGTGATTGAGAACCGCGCTGGCGCAGGCGGCAACATTGGCATGGACGTGGTGGCCAAGGCCCCGGGCGACGGTCACACACTCTTGATGTCTTACGTGGGCTCGCACGCCATCAACGTCAGCATTTATAAAAAGCTGCCTTTTGATCCTGAGGCCGACTTCACCCCCGTGGCGACGCTGGCCAACGTGCCTTTTGTGGCTGCTGTGACCGGCTCCCTGCCGGTCAACAACATCCGCGACCTGGCTAACTATGCCTCCAAGAACCCGGTCTCCTTTGGCTCGGCCGGCAATGGCTCGGTGAACCATTTGCTGGGTGAAATGTTCAGCGTGGCCACCAACACCAAGATGCAGCACGTGCCCTACAAAGGCGCAGCGCCAGCCTTGACCGATTTGCTGTCCGGTCAGATCCAGCTGGTCTTCACCAGCTTGCCTTCGGTGGCGCAGCACATCCGCTCGGGCGCCGTCAAAGGCCTGGGCGCGACGGGTTCCAAGCGCCCGCAGGCCTTCAAAGACATGCCGACCGTGGCC
This sequence comes from Polaromonas sp., assembly GCA_040400935.1. Classification (GTDB taxonomy): domain Bacteria; phylum Pseudomonadota; class Gammaproteobacteria; order Burkholderiales; family Burkholderiaceae_C; genus Polaromonas. The sequence goes on along the minus strand of JBBAPH010000004.1, from coordinate 168,683 downwards.
GAGTCCGGCTATCCCAGCTTTGTGATCAACCCCTGGTTTGGTTTTTTCGGACCCAAGGGCATGCCGCCTGCCGTGGTGCGCCAGATCAACGCTGATGTGAACAAGATCCTGGCCGAGAAAGACACACAAGAAAAATTCGCTGGCCTGGGCGCTGAGCCGTTTGAAAGCACGCCCGCCGAATTTGGCGCTGCCTTGCGCGCCGACATCGTCAAGTGGGCAGCCGTGGTCAAGAGCTCCGGTGCTTCGGCTGATTAAGGGATAAAGACATGCAGATCACCCCGATTGCTGGCGCCTTGGGCGCGGCGATTTCTGGCGTTGACTTGTCGCGCCTGACGGACAGTCTGGCGGCTGACGTGCGCCAAGTCTTCTTGAAGTACAAGGTTATTTTCTTGCGCGACCAGCATCTCACGCCCCAGCAGTTTTTGAACTTTGCTAAAGCGATGGGCGAGCCGATCGAGTACCCGTTTGTCAAAGGCTTGGACGGTTTTCCGCACATCATCGAAGTGAAAAAACTCGAGCATGAAAAGGTCAACTTCGGCGGCATCTGGCATTCGGACACCACCTACCTGGACGAGCCGCCCATGGGCTCCATGCTGCTGTCGCGTGAAGTGCCGCCTTATGGTGGCGACACAATGTTTGCCAACCAGGTGCAGGCGTATGAGGCGCTGTCGCCCACGATGAAAAAAATGCTGGACGGCCTGGTCGGCATCAGCAGCTCGGCCAAGGCCGACGTGTCCAAGACCCGCGAAGACCGCATCAAGACCGACGGCAACGACGCTGCGCCCAAGTCGTACCTGGCCGAACACCCGGTGGTGCGCACACACCCGGAAACCGGCGAAAAAGCCTTGTACGTGAATGTGGCGCACACGGCTGGCATCAAAGGCCTGAGCAACGAAGAAAGCGCACCGCTGTTGCAGTTCTTGTTCCAGCACCAGGTCAAGCCAGAGTTCACTTGCCGCTTTGCCTGGGAGCCCAACACCCTGGCGTTTTGGGACAACCGCTCGGTGCAGCACAACCCGGTGAACGACTACCACGGCTTTCGGCGTGTGATGCACCGCATCACCCTGCGCGGCGACAAGCCGGTATGAGCCAAGCGCCTGACTTTGAAACACGCGGCGGCCGCTTTGCGCCGCTGACCTGGGCGCAGATGACGCCCGAGCAGCAGCAGATGACGCAGAGCGTGCTGGCCGGTAAGCGCGGCTCCATGCAAGGGCCTTACAACGTCTTGCTGCGCAGCCCGGCGATTGGCCAGTTGGCGCAACAGTTTGGCGCGCACACGCGTTTTGACTCGTCACTGCCTTTGATGCTCAACGAGCTGGCCATCTTGATGGTGGCGCGCTTTTGGACGGCGCAATTTGTCTGGTGGGCGCACCGCCGGATTGCGGCCGAGGCGGGGCTGGCTGAAAGCGTGATCCAAGCCATCGCCCAAGGCCAGCCGCCGGCCGAGCTGCAAGGATCGGTCGCCGCGGTGCACGGCTTTTGTGATGAGTTGCTCAAGACCCGCCGCGTCAGCGACGAGCGGCATGCGGCGCTGGTGAGCTGCGTGGGCGAGCAAGGCGTGGTCGATGTGATGGCGACCATGAGTTACTACACCCTGGTCAGCATGTGCCTGAACGTGGACCAGTACCCCTTGCCTGAAGGGGCCGAGGCTGAGCTGCTGCCGCTTTAAGGCTAGGCAGCATCAAAGCGACGTCACTGCTGGGGTGAAAGCCCCCACCCCAGCCATCCCCCAGCGGGGGAGGGGGCAAGAGCGCTGACGAGTCTCGACGGCTGACCCTTCTTTGCGCTGTGGATCAGCTGTCCCAAGTCGCCTGAGGCGTTCAGAATGATTGAACATTGTTGTTCCTTCATTGATGCCCCAAGGATTTGCCATGACCGTTTCCCCCGCCTCGCTGATGCCCGCGCCGGACTTGCTGCCGCAGGCGGTGCATCCTTTTGCGTCCACGCTGAAGCCCTTTCGGGCGGGTGGGCAGCGCGGACGGTTCTTCTCCTTGCCCGAGCTGGCGCGGCGTTTCCCGAATGTCTCTCGCCTGCCCGTGTCGCTTCGCATCGTGCTCGAATCGGTGCTGCGCCACTGCGACAACCGCAAGATCACACCCGACCACGTGACACGTCTGGCGCAGTGGCAACCGCATGCCGAGCGCACCGAGGAGATTCCCTTTGTGGTGGCCCGCGTGCTGCTGCAAGACTTCACGGGCGTGCCGCTCTTGGCTGACTTGGCCGCCATGCGCAGCGCAGCCGTGCGGCTGGGGCGCGACCCGGCGCGCATCGAGCCGCTGGTGCCGGTCGACTTGGTGGTCGACCATTCGGTGATGGTGGACAACTACGGCACGCCCGACGCGCTCGACCTGAACATGAAGCTGGAGTTCCAGCGCAACCGCGAGCGTTACGAATTCTTGAAGTGGGGCATGCAGGCCTTCCAGACGTTTTCCGTGGTGCCGCCGGGCGTGGGCATCGTGCACCAGGTCAACCTCGAATACCTGGCACGCGGCCTGCACCAACAAGCGAGCGGCGACGGCGCGCCGATCTATTACCCCGACACCTTGGTGGGTACCGACAGCCACACCACCATGATCAACGGGCTGGGCGTGGTGGGCTGGGGCGTGGGCGGTATTGAGGGCGAAGCCGCCATGCTGGGCCAGCCGGTCTATGTGCTCACGCCCGACGTGGTCGGCGTGGAGCTGTGCGGCCACCTGCGCGAAGGCGTGACCGCCACCGACCTGGTGCTGCGCGTGACCGAGATGCTGCGCAAGGAAAAAGTGGTGGGCAGTTTCGTGGAGTTTTTTGGGGAGGGCACACGTAGCCTGGCCGTGCCGGACCGCGCCACCTTGGCCAACATGGCGCCGGAATACGGCGCGACCCTGGGCTTTTTTCCGGTGGACGAACACACCTTGGCCTATTTGCGCGGCACGGGCCGCAGCGAAGAAGAGGTGCAATCCGTCGAGGCCTACTTCAAGGCGCAAGAGCTGTTTGGCATTCCGCTGCCGGGGCAAATTGATTTTTCGCGCGTGGTGCGTCTGGACCTGGGCGATGTCAAGCCCAGCCTGGCCGGCCCCAAGCGGCCGCAAGACCGGGTCGAACTCGGCCAGGTGGCCAGCCAGTTCAAAACCTTGTTCAGCAAGCCCGCCAGTGACAATGGTTTTAACCAAAGCGCTGCCGTGCTGGCCACGCGCCACCTGCTCAGCCACTCGGATGAGCGCCGCCCAGAAGCCGCCCCCATGAGCCCGCCGACCCCTGCTGGCGTGGCCCGCTTTGTCCACGAGATGGACGCCAACCGGCCCACCTTGCGCGCGGCGCAATCATTGGCATCTGCCCCCGTGAAGCACACGCACGACATCACCATTGGCCATGGCGACGTGCTGATCGCCGCCATCACCAGCTGCACCAACACGTCCAACCCCGGCGTGATGCTGGCCGCTGGCCTGCTGGCCAAAAAAGCTGTTCAGGCGGGCCTGCGCGTGGCGCCGCACATCAAGACCTCGCTGGCGCCGGGCTCGCGCATGGTGACGGACTACCTCACGAAAAGCGGGCTCATGCCCTACCTGGAGCAGCTTGGCTTTTCTTTGGTGGGTTATGGCTGCACCACTTGCATTGGCAATTCGGGCGACCTCACGCCGGAGATCAACGAAGCCATTGGCGAGAGCGATCTGGTCTGCGCGGCCGTGCTGTCGGGCAACCGGAACTTTGAAGCGCGCATTCACCCCAACATCAAGGCTAACTTTTTGGCCAGCCCGCCGCTGGTGGTGGCTTATGCGATTGCCGGTACCGTGCTGCGCGACCTGATGACCGAGCCCGTGGGGCAGGGGGCGCAAGGCCAAGACGTCTTCTTGGGCGACATCTGGCCGAGCAGCCAGGAGGTGCATGGGCTGATGAAGCAAGCGATGGACGGTGCGGCTTATCGGGCCAACTATGGCTTGGTGAAATCACAGCCCGGCGCCCTCTGGAGCGAGATCCAGGGCGTGACCGGTCAGGCCTACAACTGGCCGGCCAGCACCTACATTGCCGAGCCGCCTTTCTTTGCGGACTTCACGCTGGAGCCACCCGTGCGGGACGCTGTGCAGGTGCGTGGCGCGCGCATCCTGGCCTTGTTTGGCGACTCCATCACCACCGACCATATTTCGCCAGCGGGCAGCATCAAGGCCAGCTCGCCTGCGGGGCAGTGGTTGCTGGACCAAGGCGTGACCAAGTCCGACTTCAACAGCTACGGCTCGCGCCGGGGCAACCACGAGGTGATGATGCGCGGCACCTGGGCCAATGTGCGTGTCAAGAATTTGATGATCCCTGCAGCGGCTGATGGCTCGCGCGAAGAGGGCGGCGTGAGCCTCTTTCATGACGCGACAGGCCAGGCCGAAAAAATGCCGATCTACTACGCGGCCATGCGCTACGCGGCCCAGGGAACGCCGACGGTCGTGTTTGCCGGGGAGGAATACGGCACCGGCTCGTCCCGCGACTGGGCTGCCAAAGGCACGCAGTTGCTGGGCGTGCGGGCGGTGGTGGCGCGCAGTTTTGAGCGCATCCACAGGAGCAACTTGGTGGGCATGGGCGTGCTGCCTTTGCAGTTTCAGGACGGCGAGTCCTGGCAGAGCCTGCGCCTGTGCGGCGACGAAGTGGTGGAGATCTTTCCCGACCCGGCTTTGCAGCCGCAAAGTCGTGCCAAACTTCGCTTCACGCGGGCCGACGGCACGCAGGAAGAAGTGGAGCTGATCTTGCGCATTGACACCCCGACTGAGGTCGACTACTACCGGCACGGCGGCATCTTGCCCTATGTGCTGAGGCAATTGCTGGCATGAACCCAAACGCTTTGGCATGACCCGTCAGTTGTTGGTGGTGGGTGGCGGCATTGGCGGTTTGGCGGCAGCGCTGGCCAGCCTGCGGGCCGGCTGGGAAGTCCGGCTCTTTGAGCGAGCCACCGCGTTTTCAGAAGTCGGCGCTGGCATTCAGCTCGGGCCGAACTCGACCCGCTTGCTCCATGCCTGGGGCTTGCGCCAGGCGCTGGCCGATGTCGCGGCTTTCCCTGAACGCTTGGTGGTGCGCCGCGCCCAGGACGGCGCGCAGCTGGGCCGCATCCGCTTGGGTGAGTCCAGCGTGTCTCGCTACGGCGCGCCGTATGCCACGCTGCACCGCGCCGATCTGCACGGCATGCTGCTGCAAGCGGCCAAGCGCCACGGTGCACGGCTGCACCTCAACACCCCTTTGGTCAATGTGACGGACAACCCCGAAGCGGTGTGCGCTGATTTCCCCGACGGTCACCAGGTGGAGGGCGAAGCCCTGGTCGGTGCCGACGGCTTGTGGAGCCGGGTGCGGGAGCAGTTGCTGGCCGATGGGCCGCCGGAGGCCACGGGCCATCTGGCTTACCGGGCTTTGCTCCGGCAAACGGATTTGCCTGAGGCCTTGCGCAGTACCCAAGTGACGGTTTGGCTCGGGCCGCGCCTGCATGTGGTGAGCTACCCCGTGCGCGGCGGTGAATGGCTCAACGTGGTGGTGATCGTGCATGGCGCGCCGCCTGAGGACGTGCAGGACTGGGAAGGCGCCGGTGCGGTGTCCGATGTGCAGGCGGCCTTGGCCGCAGCCGGTGGCGGGTCTGACCTGCAATCCTTGGTGGACGCCGTGCCTGCTTGGGGTGTGTGGACCCTGCATGACCGCCCGCCGCTGACCAGCGCCGGGCAAATGGCGCGTGGCCGGGTCGCTTTACTGGGCGACGCGGCCCATCCCATGCGGCCGTACCTGGCCCAGGGCGCTGGCATGGCGCTGGAAGACGCGGCTGAATTGGCGCAATGCCTGGCGGGCGTGAAGACCCCGCTGTTGGACGTGGCACCCGCGCTGGGCCGCTATGCCCAAAACCGCTGGGAGCGCAACGCCCGCCTGCAAATGCGCTCGCGCCGCAACGGCGAGATTTTTCACGCCACGGGCTTGCAGCGGGTGGGCCGTGACCTGGCCTTGCGGCTGCTGGGCCGGCGCCTCTTGGATCAACCCTGGCTTTACGGCTACGGTCGATAGTCTCTCGGCAGCGGTGGGCAGCGGTCGGGTTTGGCCTGTGCCCGTGCGCTCGGCTTTGCGCAACAATCCGGCTTTTCAACCCTGCAACCCCGCCCCTGAAAAAGAAAGAAGACAAGCATGAGTTCAAACGACAAATCCCACGGCAAAGTTGCGGTCGTCACGGGCGCTGGCTCGGGCATTGGCCAGGCCGTGGCGCTGGCCATGATCGAGGCGGGTTACCGCGTGGTGCTGGTGGGCCGGCGTCTGGAGCCGTTGCAAGCCGTGGTCAAAGCCTCGGGCAGCAGCACGGCCTTGGCCGTGTCGGCCGATGTGTCGCAGCCCGAGTCGGTCAAGGCTTTGTTCGAGACCATTCGCCAAGCCTTTGGCCGGGTCGATGTGCTGTTCAACAACGCGGGCGTCAACGCGCCGCCGGTCGGCTTTGAGGAACTCACGCCCGAGCACTGGCAGAACACGGTCAACATCAATTTGTCGGGCTCGTTTTACTGCGCCCAAGCCGCCTTTGCCATGATGAAGACCCAGACGCCACGCGGCGGGCGCATCATCAACAACGGCTCTATTTCGGCCCACGCCCCCCGGCCCAATTCAGCGCCCTACACCGCGACCAAGCACGCCATCACGGGCTTGACCAAAGCCATTTCCTTGGACGGTCGGCCCTATGACATTGCCTGCGGTCAGATCGACATTGGCAATGCCTTGACGAATATGTCCGAGCGCATGTCCCGCGGTGTGCCGCAAGCCAACGGCACGGTTGCGGTGGAAGCCATGATGGACGTGCGCCATGTGGCGGAGTCGGTATTGCACATGGCGGGCTTGCCGCTGTCGGCCAATGTGCCCTTCATGACGGTCATGGCGACCAACATGCCGTTCCTCGGCAGGGGCTAAAGCCCTAGGGCTGCGACAAGGTTCAGGCCAAGCGGCCGAGCAAGAGGTACTCCATGAGTGCCTTTTGCACGTGCATGCGGTTCTCGGCCTCGTCCCAGACCACGGACTGCGGCCCGTCGATCACCTCGGCGCTGACCTCTTCGCCGCGGTGCGCTGGCAGGCAGTGCATAAAGAGCGCGTCCGGCTTGGCCGCGCCCATCAGGCGCTCGTCTACGCACCAGTCGGCAAAAGCTTTTTTGCGGGCTTCGTTCTCGGCCTCGTAGCCCATGCTGGTCCACACGTCGGTGGTCACCAGGTCGGCGCCCGCGCAGGCGTCTAGCGGGTGCGCAAACACCTGGTAGCTGTCGGCCGAACGGATGCCGGCAATCGACTGGTCCACCTCGTAGCCGCTGGGCGTGCTCAGGTGCACCTTGAAACCCAGGATCTCGCTGGCCTGCAGCCAGGTGTTGGCCATGTTGTTGCCGTCACCGACCCAGGCCACGGTCTTGCCCTTGATCGAGCCGCGGTGCTCGATGTACGTGAAGATGTCCGCCAAGATTTGGCAGGGGTGAAATTCGTTGGTCAGGCCGTTGATGACCGGCACCCGCGAATGCTCGGCAAAGCGCTCGATCTTGGTCTGCTCGTAGGTGCGAATCATCACCAGGTCCACCATGCGGCTGATGACCTTGGCGCTGTCTTCAATCGGCTCGGCGCGGCCCAGCTGGCTGTCGCCGGTGGTCAGGTGCACCACCGAGCCGCCCAGCTGGTACATGCCGGCTTCAAAGCTCACGCGCGTGCGTGTGGAGGCTTTCTCGAAAATCATGGCCAGCGTGCGGTCCACCAGCGGCTGGTGTTTTTCGTAAGTCTTGAACTTCTTCTTGATGACGGCAGCGCGTTCAAACAAATAGGCGTAGTCGTCCGCCGTCAGGTCGCTGAACTGCAGGTAATGCTGGAGCGTGGCGCTGCTCATGGCTGCTCTTTCAAAAACGCCATGACCAGCGGCGCCAAGATCGCGACCACTTCATCGGCTTCGGCCACGGTCATGTTCAGCGAAGGCACCATGCGGATCACGCTGTCGGCGGTCACGCTGATCAGCAGGCCTTGCTCGGCCGCGCGGCCCACCAGGTCGCCGCAGGGCAGACGCAACTCCAGGCCCAGCATCAGGCCGCGCCCGCGAATTTCCTTGAAGCCGGGCAAGCTGCCCAGCTCGCGTTGCAAGGCCGCGCGCAGGTGGTCGCCCACCTTGACGGCATTGGCCAGCAAGCCTTCGTCTTCCATGATGCGGATGGTTTCCACTCCGGCGCGCATGGCCAGGGGGTTGCCGCCAAAGGTGGAACCGTGGTTGCCCGGCGCAAAAATCTTGGCCGCCTTGGGGCCGGCCACCACGGCACCAATCGGCACGCCGGAGCCCAGACCCTTGGCCAGCGGCATCACGTCGGGCAAGATGCCTGCCCACTGGTGCGCAAACCATTTGCCGGTGCGGCCCATGCCGCATTGCACTTCGTCAATCATCAAGAGCCAGTCCTGCTCGTCGCAGAGCTGGCGCACTTGGCGCAAATACTCGGCGTCCACCGGGTTCACGCCGCCTTCGCCCTGAATGGCTTCCAAGAACACGGCCACCACATTGGGGTTGCCCGCCGTGGCCGTTTTGATGGCGGAAATATCGTTGAGCGGCACGCGGATAAAGCCTTCCACCAGCGGGCCAAAGCCAGCTTGCACCTTGGGGTTGCCGGTGGCGCTCAGTGTTGCAATGCTGCGGCCGTGAAAGGCTTTGTCGTAGACCACGATCTCGGGCTGGGTGATGCCTTTGTCGTGGCCGTATTTGCGGGCCAGCTTGAGCGCGGCTTCATTGGCTTCCAGCCCGGTCGAGCAAAAGAAGACATTGGTCATACCCGAGAGTTCGACAAGCTTGGCAGCCAAGGCTTCTTGCAAGGGGATGTGGTAATAGTTGGAGGTGTGAATCAGCTTGCTGACCTGGTCCTGCAAGGCGGCCACCAGGCGCGGGTGGTTGTGGCCCACGGTGTTCACGGCAATGCCGCCCAGCGCGTCCAGGTAGGCCTTGCCATGGACGTCCCAGACTCGGCAGCCTTGCCCATGCGACAGCGCTATGGGCAGACGGCCATAGGTGTTCATGACGTGGGGCGATGCGGCGGCAGGGGCCTTGGAGGGGGCAGCGTTCATGGCGGGGCGGAGCTTTCAGTAAAAAACGCGGGGGCGCTGGCAGGGCAGGGTCACCCGCGTAGGACGGATGATTTTAGGCGCAGCCCTGTCGGTGATCTTTGCGTATGTCTCATCACTGTCATGCCAAGTCCTTAGCTTGAGCGGCTGAAAGGGGCAATGGCTCAGTGGCCTGCGGCTGAGCCAAGTCTTATATAAGATAGAATTCTTGTGCGGTGCAACACGGGTCATCATCCCGGCTTTCGCACCCTGCCTCTGGTCGTCACAAACACCTCTACCCTGATGATTTCCCCCAGCGCCAAAGAAGTCTTCATCCAGGGCCTGACCGCCGATGGCAAGACCTTTCGCCCCAGCGACTGGGCCGATCGCTTGTGCGGCGTGATGAGCCAGTTCCGCCCCGGCGGCCCGCAGCCTGGCAGCCACCTGACTTACTCTCCTTGGTGCGTTCCCACCGTGATCAATGGCGTGAAATGCGTGGTCGTCAACAGCGCCCTGCGCGAGGCCGAACCCATGGCCTGGGACTTCGCGCTGAATTTCGCGCGTGACAACAACCTGCAGCTGGCCGAAGCCTGCTTGATTCCCGACGCGCCTCGCACGCCGAAGTAATTCGCTCGCTGGTCCCCAAGCCCCATCGCCAGGCCTTTTTTGAATCGCCCATGAAAAAACCGCCCGAAGGCGGTTTCATCACTTTGCTGCAGCGCACCCTGCAAAACGGCGGATGGCACTTTTTTAGTCGTGCAATCCGGGCGGGTGGACTAAATCGGGTTTAGTTCCAGGGGTCAGGCAGCGGCCAGGGCCAGTGCTTTGACTTTGGCCGATAGGCGGCTCTTGTCGCGAGCAGCTTTGTTCTTGTGGAAGATGCCCTTGTCGGCCACGGTGTCCACAATGCTCTGTGCCTTGGCAAAGAGTTCAGCTGCTTTGGTCTTGTCGCCAGCCAGAACGGCTTTTTCGACGTTCTTGACAGCGGTACGGTATTTGGAGCGCAGCGAGGTGTTCGCAGCGTTGAGTTTGATGTCCTGGCGGACGCGTTTACGGCCCGAGGCGAGGCGGGGGTTCTTTTTCTTGGGTTTGGCGGTTGCCATATATAAATTCCTTTAGATCTGAGGATGTTGCAGCAAAGCCCGCGAGTATATCAGGAGCCCCCACGCTTGCCCACTGCGTGTGGCGGCGCTGCCCCCTCAGGGGGTGAATTCCCCTTGGGGCGGCCCGGCGGGGAATTGCAGCAGCCCCCGCGCTTGCCCACTGCGTGTGGCTGCGCTGCCCCCGCAGGGGGTGAATTCCCCTTGGGGCGGCCCGGCGGGGAATTCAGTCGCCCCTTGTTTTTGGCGAAGCGTTTGGTTCGCTCGGGCACACCGGCGAGCCGCAGCGGTGGCTGGCTCATGCCGGGGTACCGGAAATCGCCAACCCCCGCTCCGGCTCACCGGTGTGGTTCTGGCGGGCTGGGGTTGTTGAATGCGGGGTCATGACAAGGCGAAAGCGGAGATCGTTGCGAATGCAGCGGTGTGCGTCACCCCTTCCCCCGCTGGGGGAAGGCCGGGATGGGGGCTCGTGGGCTGCCGCTGCCTCCCAACGCGTTCGAGCCGGGGTGGGGTCGGCTGGCGATTTCTGGTGCGCCAGCATGAGCCAGCTGGCCCCATCCCGGCTCGGGCGCTAACGCTCAAGCCGCCGCGCGCCTGAATCCCCGACCGGAGGACCCCCTTAAACTCCCAGACGTGTCCCTCATCAAATCCGCCTCCACCGTCTCCCTGTTCACCCTGCTGTCGCGGATCACGGGCTTGGCGCGCGAGTTGTTGATTGCGTCGACCTTTGGCGCCAGCGCCATGACGGACGCCTTCAACGTCGCTTTTCGGATTCCCAACCTCTTTCGCCGCCTCTTTGCAGAAGGCGCTTTCAGCCAAGCCTTTGTGCCCGTGCTGGCCGCCACCAAAGCCAAAGAAGGCGAGGCCGCCACGCACCTGCTGGTGGACCGGGTGGCGACCTTGCTCTTTGGCGCATTGATGCTGACTTGCATTTTGGGCGTGGCGGGCGCGCCGATTCTGGTGTGGGCCATGGCCAGCGGCTTGCAGCAATCCCCGCGCGGATTTGAGGCGGCAGTCTTCATGACGCGCTGGATGTTCCCCTACATCGCCTTCATGTCGCTGGTGGCGCTTTCAGCTGGCGTGCTCAACACCTGGAAACGTTTTGCCGTGCCAGCAGCCACGCCCGTGCTGCTGAATTTGTCCATGATCGGCGCGGCTTGGTGGGGCGCGCCTTGGCTCGGGCGCCAAGGCGTAGAGCCGGTATACGCGCTGGGCGGCGGCGTCATGCTGGGCGGAATATTGCAGCTGGCCGTGCAAATTCCGGCCCTCAGGCGCTTGGGCTTGTTGCCTCGGATTGGCTTGGGTTTGGGCGCTTGGCGTGCTGCTTGGGCGGACCCCGGCACACGCAACATCGCCCGGCTCATGCTGCCGGCCTTGCTCGGCGTCAGCGTGGCGCAGATCTCGCTGCTCATCAACACGCAAATTGCCTCGCACTTGCAGGCCGGCAGCGTCAGTTGGCTCACCTATGCCGACCGTTTGATGGAGTTCCCCACCGCTTTGCTGGGGGTGGCGCTGGGCGTCGTGCTCATGCCGCAGCTGGCGGCGGCGCGTACGGCGAACGATCCGGCCAAGTACTCGTCCATGCTCGACTGGGGCTTGCGCTTGGTGGTGCTGTTGGCCGTGCCTTGCGCTGTGGCCCTGCTGACCTTTGCTCAGCCCTTGGTGGCCACGCTCTACCACTATGGCGCTTTTGGCACGGGCGATGTGACGCAGACCACGAGGGCCTTGATGGGCTATGGCGTGGGCCTCTTGGGCCTGGTCGCCATCAAGGTGCTGGCGCCGGGCTTTTACGCCAACCAGGACATCAAGACGCCGGTCAAGATCGCCGTGGTGGTGCTGGTCCTCACGCAGTTGCTCAACCTGGTGCTGGTGCCCTATTTCGCCCATGCGGGCTTGGCCTTGGCCATTGGCCTGGGCGCACTGATCAACGCTGGCTGGCTGCTCATCGGCTTGATTCGCCGGGGCAGCTACCAGCCCCTGCCGGGTTGGGGCCGCTACGGTTTGCAGGTCGTGGCAGCCAGCGCCTTGCTCGGCGTTTTTCTGGTGTGGGCTGCGGCGGCCGTGGAGTGGACGGCACTGCCCACCCGCAGCGGCGGGGGCTGGCAGCGCATCGGCTGGATGGTGTCGGTGCTGGTCGGCTCAGGTTTGCTGTACTTTGGCAGCTTGCGCCTAGCGGGGCTGCGCGTGCGGCGATTGTTGGGGCGCTGAAGCGGGAGAGATGCCCGTGTCTGCGAGCCGCCCAGACTTGTGCGAAAGTTAGGCCATGGAATTGAATTTTGACGTGCCGTCGCCTCTGCAGTACTTTTCGAGTCTGGTGCAAAGCGATGAGCATTTCCCTTTGCTGGAAGCCGCCGTCTGCCTAGCGCAAGACGAATACCCCGAGCTGGACGTGCAGCAGGTGCTGGGCGATGTAGACCAGTTGCTGGCCAGGATCAAGCGGCGCTTGCCGGCGGATGCGTCGCCCTTGCAGCGCTTGCGAGGGCTGAACCAGTTTTTCTTTCGCGACCTCAGCTTTGGCGGCAACGTCAACGACTACTACGACCCCGACAACAGTTACCTGAACGCCGTGCTCAAGACCCGGCGCGGCATCCCCATCACTTTGTCGGTGCTGTGGCTGGAGCTGGCCGCTGGCCTGGGCCTGAACGCAAGAGGTGTGGCTTTTCCGGGCCACTTCATGGTCAAGGTCAACCTGCCGAAGGGGCAGGTGGTGATCGACCCGTTCACGGGCCAGTCGCTCAGCCGTGAAGAGCTGTCGGAACGGCTGGAGCCCTTCAAGCAGCGCAGCGGTCTGGTGGACGACTTTGATGTGCCGATTGGCCTGTATCTGCAAGCGGCGCCGCCTCGCGAAATCATCAGCCGCATGCTGCGCAACCTCAAGGAAATCCACAAGACGCAAGAAGACTGGCAGCGCCTGATCGCGGTGCTGGACCGCTTGCTGGTGCTGCAACCGCACGCCTGGACGGAGTACCGCGACCGGGGCTTGGCCTGGGCCTTGCAGGGCGACGCTGAACGTGCCCTGGCCGATCTGGAAACCTACAGTACCAACGCGCAAGACGCGCTGGACTTGGACGCTGTGGCCGAGCGCATGGCAGAGCTGCGCAAAGATCTGGGCTGAAAGGGCCTCGTGTTTGCTCAGCAGTCAAGTTGCAATTGAGTAACAGCGGCTCTTTCATGTAAGAGGCTTTGACGTCAGGTGGGGCGAGGTCTACTGTCGACTCGTCGTCGCTTCGCAGAGGTTTGTTGTGGAGCGCGATGCTTCAACAACAACGAAAGAGGAACCTCATGACCGCCTACAAACGCCTTATGGCTTCAGTCTTGATCGCCAGCACCACCCTGATGGGCTTGCCCCTGACGGCAAAAGCGGCGCTGGTTTCCACCGAACAGTCCGTTCCCGCCAGTAGCAGCAGCGCGGATCGCAGCAAGGTCGCTGAATTCCTCAGCCGTGATGACGTGCAAAGCGTTTTGCAGGCGCGAGGCGTGGACCGCCAGGCCGCTGCCGACCGTGTGCAAGCCATGAGCGACGCGGAAGTAGCGCAAGTGGCTGCGCAAGTCGACCAGGCGCCGGCCGGTGGCGACATTCTGGGCATCATGTTCACGGTCTTCATCGTGCTCTTGGTCACGGACATCGTCGGCCTGACCAAGGTGTTTCCGTTCACGCGATCGGTCCGATGAGCTTTGGCGCTGCCGTGTTCGGCGTGCTGCGAACCCCCGCTTTGGCGGGGGTTTTGCTTAGTGCGCTGCTGCTGGTAGGGTGTGCCACGCCGCAGGTCAGCCGTTTGCAGCAGAGCCAGACCGATCTGCCGCAGACCGCCCGCATTGCGGACGTGCCTTTTTTCCCGCAAGAAGACTACCAGTGCGGCCCCGCTTCGCTGGCCATGGTGGCGCAGCATGCGGGCGTTCAAGTGACGCCCGAGACGCTCACGCCGCAGGTGTTTTTGCCGGGCCGGCAAGGCTCGCTGCAAATCGAAATGCAAGTGGCCACCCGTCGCCAAGGTTTGCTCGCTTATCCGCTGGCGCCGCGCTTGGACGCACTGCTGCGCGAAGTCGCCGCTGGCCACCCCGTGCTGGTGTTGCAAAACCTGACGTTTTCATTTGCCCCGCTGTGGCACTACGCCGTGGTCATTGCTTATGACCGAGAGCGCAACACCATCACGCTGCATTCGGGCGTGACGGAGCAGTTGGAAATGTCGCTCTTCACTTTTGAGCGGACCTGGGCGCGTGGCAACTACTGGGCCATGCTGGCGTTGCCGCCGGGGCGTTTGCCCGCGACGGTGCAGCCTGATGTTTATGTGGCTGCGGCCGCAGCGCTAGAGCGCTTGCAAGCGCCGGCCGCGCAAGCCGCCTACCAAGCGGCGGCTCGGGCTTGGCCTGAACAGCGCGCGGCTTGGTTGGGTTGGGGGAATTCGCTTTACGCCCAGGGGCGGCTTGAAGAAGCGGCACAAGCTTTTGAAGCCGCTACCCAGCGCCACCCTGACTTTGCCGACGCTTGGAACAACTTGGCGCAGGTGCGGTGGGAGCAGGCACGTTGGCCAGAGGCGCAAGTGGCCGCGGACCGGGCCGTCGCTTTGGGCGGGGTACGGCTGGCGCAGTACAGAGAATTACAGGCCAAAGTCAGCAGTCGGGTCAGCCCGGATGGTGCGGACAAGGCAACTAGCCCGGCCGCCCCGCTCTAGCGCTGGCTTGATTGAAAGACTTGAATCAGCGCTGAGCGCAAAAGATTTTTAGGCGACGACCACTGCCGCGCCATCACCGCGCGCAGCAATGGAGCCGATCTCAAACACCTGCTCGCCTGCAGCACGCAAGGTGGCGGCTGTTGCTGCCGCGTCAGCCGTTGCCACAACCACGACCATGCCAATGCCGTTGTTGAAGGTGCGGTTCATTTCAATGTCGTCAATCGCGGCCGTGCGCTGCAGCCAGGCGAACAGCTCGGTTTGCGGCCAGCTGCCCTTTTTCAGGTGAGCGGCCAGGCCGTCTGGCAACACGCGCGGAATGTTCTCCAACAGGCCGCCACCGGTGATGTGGGCCAGGGCCTTGATGGGGTGAACAGCCAGCGCCGCCAGCACATTCTTCACATACAGGCGGGTCGGCTCCATCACGGCTTCTTTGAAGGGCTTACCGTCCAGCGTGGCGGGCAGTTGGTCGCCAGCGCGCTCAATGCACTTGCGCACCAGGCTAAAACCGTTGGAATGCACGCCGCTGGATTGGAGGCCCAGCACCACATCGCCCGCTTGCACGTTCTGGCCGGTCAGGATTTTGGATTTCTCCACCGCGCCGACGGCAAAGCCCGCCAGGTCGTATTCGCCAGGCGGGTACATGCCGGGCATTTCAGCGGTTTCGCCGCCAATCAGCGCGCAGCCCGACAGCTCGCAACCCTTGGCAATGCCGCCGACCACGGCCGCTGCCGTGTCCACGTCCAGCTTGCCGCAGGCAAAGTAGTCCAAAAAGAACAGCGGCTCGGCGCCTTGCACCAGCACGTCGTTGACGCTCATGGCCACGAGGTCAATGCCCACGGTGTCGTGCATGTTCCATTCAAACGCCAGGCGCAGCTTGGTGCCCACGCCGTCGGTGCCGCTCACCAAGACGGGTTCTTTGTAACGCTTGGGCACTTCAAACAGGGCGCCAAAGCCGCCAATGCCTGCCAACACGCCTTCGCGCATGGTCTTTTTGGCCAGGGGTTTGATGCGTTCAACCAGCGCGTCACCCGCGTCAATGTCAACGCCAGCGTCTTTGTAGGAAAGGGGGGAAGTGCTCATGCTGATTTCGGGTTGGGGCTGGCCAAAGGGTGATGGCCGGCGGCTGGCAGGGGCTCTAGCGCATAAGCGCGGGTCGAGCCGATAGAATTCAAGCCAAGATTCTAAGGGTTCACCCCTGCCTACTGGATGCCGACCACTTTGTCCCGAAAACGCCCAAGCGCTGCGCGCCCCGCATGAAGCAGATTGCCCTGGACATTGGCCTGGCCTCCGCGCCTTCTTTTGCCAATTACTTTGCTGGCCCCAACGACGCCGCCCTCAAGCACCTGGAGCTGTGGTCGGGCAACCAGTTGCGATCGCCTGTGCCCACCTATTTGTGGGGCGATGCGGGCAGCGGCAAAACCCACTTGCTCAAAGCCGTGCGCGAAAGCCTGCGCGAGCAGGGCGCCACGGTCGGCTGGTTGGACGCCTCGACGCTGGAACCACCCGAGTTCAGCGAAGCCTGGGCTGCGGTTTGCCTGGACGACTGCCACCTCTTCACAGCCGTGCAGCAGCAAGCGGCGTTCAACTGGTTTGTGAATGCCCTGAATACGTCTGACGGCCAGCCGCGCTGTGTGCTGGCTGCTGGCGCCGTGCCGCCTGCGGACCTGCAGGTGCGTGAAGACCTGCGTACCCGCCTGGGCTGGGGCCACGTGTTTGCCCTGCAGGCGCTGACCGATGCCGAGCGCCGCGCGGTGCTGCGCCAAGAGGCGGATGCACGTGGCGTGTTCCTGAGCGACGAGGCCATGGACTTCATCCTCAACCGCTTTTCGCGTGACCTGGGCAGCCTCATGCAACTGCTCGACCAGCTCGACGGCTATTCCCTGCAAACCCAGCGCCCCATCACCATCCCCCTGATCAAGTCCATGCTGGAGAGCCAATGAACCGGGCCGACACCCCCAACCGTGCCCGCAAGATTGCGCTGTTCGACTTGGACCACACGCTGATCCCCATGGACTCGGACTACGCCTGGGGCGAATTCACGCTGGCTCTCGGCTGGTGCGACGGCGCCGAGTTCAAGCGCCGCAACGACGAGTTCTACGCCCACTACAAGGCCGGCACGCTGGACATTCACGCCTATGTGCGCTTTGCCACCCAGGCCATGCGCCAGCAAGGCAGTGCCCAGGCGCAAGCCGCGCAGGCCCGCTTCATGCAAACCGTGGTGCAGCAAGCCATTCGCCCGCAAGCACTGGAGTTGGTGCGCAGCCACCAGGCGGCGGGCGACGCAGTGGCCATCGTCACCGCCACCAATGAATTTGTCACCCGCCCTATTGCCACCGCCTTTGGCGTGCCCGACCTGATTGCGGTGCAACTGGCACGCAACGCCGCTGGCGAGTTGACAGGTGAGATTGAAGGCACGCCGTCTTTTCGCGAAGGCAAGGTGGCGCGGGTTGAGGCCTGGCTGGCCGACCAGCAACTGGGCTGGGGCGGCTTGGAGTCGGTTTTCTACACCGACTCCATAAACGACCTGGCCTTGCTTGAAAAGGTCACCGAGCCCGTGGCCACCAACCCTGACGGGGCCTTGCGGGCCATCGCCCTGGAGCGCGGATGGCGCATACTTGAGCTGTTTACTGAAGCCTCATGATCAAAAATTTCATCGACAAGCTGTTTGGCAAAGCTGCTGAACCCGCCAGCGGCACGGCCCGCACCAAAAAATCCCCTTACGGCAAGCGCGTCGAAGTCGGCCCGAAAGAGCACGGCATTGACCCGTCGCTGGTGGACGAGCGGGCCATGGACGTGGTGCGAACGCTCAAGCAAGGCGGCTTTGAGGCCTACATCGTCGGCGGCGCTGTGCGCGACCTGCTGGTCGGCCTGCGCCCCAAAGACTTTGACGTGGCCACCGACGCCACGCCCGAGCAGGTCAAGAACCTGTTCCGCCGGGCCTTCATCATCGGCCGGCGCTTTCGCATTGTTCATGTGATCTACGGCCGCGGCCGTGAGCACGAAGTCATTGAAGTCTCCACTTTCCGCGCCCACCTCGACAGCAGCCTGGCCGAGCAGGTCGGCGGCAACGAGCGCACCAGCAAGAGCGAACTTGCCGGCATGAAACACGCGGTCGACGCCTCTGGCCGCGTGCTGCGCGACAACGTCTGGGGCTCGATGGAGCATGACGCCGCCCGACGCGACTTCACCATCAACGCCATGTACTACGACCCGCAAACGCAGATCGTGGTCGACTACCATCAGGGCCTGCGCGACTCCAAAAAGCGAGTGCTGCGCATGATTGGCGACCCGGCCACGCGTTACCGCGAGGACCCGGTGCGCATCATCCGCGCCGTGCGTTTTTCAGCCAAGCTGGCCGCGCTGGGTTTCAAGTTTGAAGACAAGACCGCCGCCCCGCTGCGCGAAATGCGCGGCCTGCTGGCCGATGTGCCGCAGTCCCGCCTGTTCGACGAAATGCTCAAGCTGCTGCAGACCGGGCATTCGCTGGCCAGCATTGCGCAGCTCAAGGCCCTGGGCCTGGGCACCGGCATTTACCCGCTGCTCGACGTGGTGGTCGAATCCGCTGACGAGCCCTTCTTGAATCTCGCCCTGCAAGACACCGACCGCCGCGTGGGCGAAGGCAAACCCGTGGCGCCCAGCTTCT
Source organism: Polaromonas sp. (assembly GCA_040400935.1). Lineage (GTDB taxonomy): Bacteria > Pseudomonadota > Gammaproteobacteria > Burkholderiales > Burkholderiaceae_C > Polaromonas. The sequence goes on along the minus strand of JBBAPH010000004.1, from coordinate 150,252 downwards.
TGCTGGCCTGCGTGTTGTGGGAAGACGTGCGCACTGGCTGGGCCAAGCGCCGCCAGCGCGGCGAACACGTCATGCCCGCGCTGCTTGACGCGATTGACGATGCTTTTAACGCCAAGATCGGTGATGTGTCGGGGTGCGGCAAGCTCGGCACCGACATGCGCGAAATCTGGACCATGCAGCCCCGCTTTGAAAAGCGCGTGGGCAGTGCGCCGTATTCGCTCTTGGAGCAACCGCGTTTCCGCGCCGGCTTTGACTTCTTGCGCTTGCGCGGCCAGACCGGCGAGATCGACATCGAGCTGGCCCAATGGTGGGAAAAGTTCAGCACGGCTTACGACGACGAACGCCAAGAGATGATCGAAGAAGCCCGCAAAGAACAAGCCGCCAAACCCGCCGTGCCGCGCACCCGCGTGCGCCGCATCAGCGAGCCGGCTGCAGTGCAGACTGCTTCATCGCCGCAAGACGGCGAGTCGTCCAGCCCGCAGACGCCGGAAGAAGCCGGCGCCGATCCCGTGCGCAAACGCCGCCGTCGCCGCAAGCCGGCTGGCCGCAGCGCTGAGGGCGGTGATAGCTCTAACGGTTCTAACGGCTGAGTCTTCGTTGGGCACCGCCACGACCTTGTCAGAACGGCCCGAGTAGATGGACCATTCAAGCGCTCGTGAACCGGTCCGGGCCTACATCGGCCTGGGCGCCAACCTTGGCGATGCGGTGGGCGCCCTCAAGTCGGCCTTGGCCGCCCTGGCTCAAGTGCCAGGTACACAAGTACTGGCCAGCTCTAGCCTCTACCGCACCGAGCCCATCGACTCCGCTGGCCCTGACTACCTGAACGCCGTTGCCGAAGTGCGCACCGCGCTCACTGCGCCCGCCTTGCTGCTTGCGCTGCAAGCCATCGAAAACGCTGCCGGCCGGGAACGTCCCTACCGTAATGCGCCGCGCACCTTGGACTTGGATTTGCTGCTCTATGGCAGCGCGCACATCGAGTCTTCTGCCCTGACGGTGCCGCATCCGCGCACGTGGGAGCGGGCATTTGTAGTGGTGCCTTTGGCCGAAATCGCGCCGGCCTCAGTACCTGTTGAGGCACTGAGGGCCGTGGCCAGTCAGCGCATTGAACGTTTCAAGCCCGAATTTAACGACAGGCAAGGCAGCTCTACCCCCAAAGAAATATACTGAAAAAGTGTTTATTTCCGGGGTGCGCCATGTCGTCTGATCACGGTTTCACCAGCGAGGGGCCTTTCGCGGCCCCAAGTTGGGTGATTGACAATACGTATTGCACGCTTATCATTTCGACGTGAACGCTATCAATTGGCAGCCCAAAGCCCTGCGGCAGCTGCGCAAGATTGATGTTCGCAGCGAGAAGCAGATCCGGATGGCAGTGAGCACCGAGCTCATCGATTTGTCAGAGGCCAGAAACGTCAAGGCACTCACAAATCATGAGCACGGCTATCGCCTTCGCGTGGGCAGCTACCGGGTTTTCTTCGACTTTGACGGTGCCGTTTGCATCGTGAGTATTGAAGAGGTCAAGAAACGCGATGAACGCACGTACTGAATTCCAAGTCATTGTTGACCAAGACGGCAAACCTGCCTTCGTGGTGGTGCCCTATGAACAGTTCCGACGCATGCAAGGCGGGTTCAACCAGGGCACTGTCCCGAACGAAGTGGTCAACCTTTCATTTGAACGCGGCGTCTCTGCCATGGCCGCCTGGCGCGAGCATTTTGGGTTGACGCAAGCTGAAGTCGCCGCCCGGATCGGCATCACCCAAGCTGCCTATGCTCAGATGGAGCGGGTTAAGCAGCCGCGTAAGGCAACGCTTGCCAAGGTGGCGTCAGCACTTGGCCTGGAGGTCGAGCAATTGCGCTGGTGAGCTTGGGTGGGCCGGCAACGCGGGCGGCCACTGGTCTGTATCAAGGCGCCAGCCGCTCGCGCAGCCAGCCATCGCCCTCTTGCGTATACCGCAGCCGATCATGCAGCCGGCTCTTACGCCCCTGCCAAAACTCCCACTGATCCGGCTTGAGCCGGTAGCCACCCCAATGCGGTGGGCGCGGGGGCTGCAGCAAGAACTGCGCGCCGTACTTGGCGGCATTGGCCACCAGCACGCCCCGGCCTGAGATGACCTGGCTTTGCGGGCTGGCCCATGCGCCTATGCGGGAGTCGAGCGGGCGGCTGTTGAAGTAGGTGTCGCTTTCTTCGTCGGAGATTTTCTCGACCACGCCTTCAATGCGCACCACGCGTTCCAACTCGACCCAATGAAACTGAAGCGCCGCATACGGGTTACCAGCAAGGGCTTGCCCCTTGCGGCTTTGGTAGTTGGTGAACCAGACGATGCCGCGCGTATCCAAACCCTTGATCAGCACCACGCGGGTGGACGGCCGCATATCGCTGCCCACGGTGGCCAGCGTCATGGCATTGGGCTCGGGCAGCTTGGCGGCAATGGCTTCTTGTAGCCACTGTTCAAACTGTTTCAGCGGATCGGCTTGTGAGGCTTTTTCGTCGAGTTCGGCGCGTTCGTAGCTCTTGCGCAGGTCGGCGATGGCGGCAATTTGGGAGGTGGGCTCTGACATACTGGCAGTATAAAGAGTCGCTTTTTTCTGCAGCTCTCGCCATTCCAATGTCCGCCTTTTCAACGCCTCATGTCCTCAATTAATGCTTCATTGCCCGTGGTGATCGTGCTGGCCGCCGGCCGGGGCGAGCGCTTTGCAGCGTCTGGCGGTACTACCCACAAGCTGGCCGCCCCCCTGGCGGGCAAGACCGTGCTGGCGCACGTGCTGGACGCGGTGCGGGTCAGCGGCTTGCCTTGCCATGTTGTTCGGCCCGGCCCCGACGGAGCCACGGCCGGCATGGGCGACTCGATTGCTGCGGGCGTGCGCGCAACGGCCAACGCGCCGGGTTGGTTGATCTTGCCGGGTGACTTGCCGTTGATTGAGCCCGCTACTTTGCGGCAGTTGGCCTTGGCGCCCACTTGCCCGGTGCTCGCTCCCCGCTACCTGGGCGAGCGCGGCCACCCGGTGCGTTTTTCGGCCGCTTGTGGGTCGGCCTTGAGGGCGCTGCAAGGTGAGCAGGGCGCGGCCAGTGTGCTCAAGGCCCAGCAAGCACTTGGTGGGTTGCAGTGGCTGGACGTGGATGACGCCGGCGTGGTGACTGACATCGACACCGTGGCTGACTTGCAGGCCGCGCAGGCTGCTTTAGGTGGGCAGCACAGCTAGCGTCTTTGGTCAGCCGGCGGCTTTTCAGTGAAGTGCCAACTCAAACGGCCAACTCGCTCAGGCTCAGCAGCCGCCCCAGTTCCCGGTCATGAATGCCCGCACCTTTCAGGCATTCATAGGTCTGCCTCGCATAGTCCAGCGTGCTGCCGTAGTGCCCGCAAGAGCGGCTCAAAATGTGCTGGTAGCGCTCGGGCTGCAAGTCGCCGGTGAAGTTCGGGCTGCTGCGTGACAAGGTGAAAGCCAGCGCGCTCACCGGCCCGTCAGGCGTTTGGCAACTCAGCCACTTGGGGTCGTACACGCCGGTGGGCATTTCGCGTTTCCACAGTTGCACCAGTGCGTCCTCGGCCTGCTGGCGCGGCACGCGGTAAGCCATGCCCTGGCAACTGCCACCCGACAGCAGGGCAAACACCAGGCCAGGACAGTCGGGTGTGCCGCGGTTGACGCGGCTCCACATCTTCAAGGCGCGGTGGTAGCCATGCACGCGCGCCCGGCGTTGCTCGGCAAAATCAAACTCCGGCCGCCAGATCAGCGAGGCATAGCCAAACACCCACAAGTCGCGCTGGCCGCCCCATTGCGCCAGCGTCCGGTCCAGCAAGGCTTGCACATCGCGCAGGGGCGGCGGCAGGGTCAGGGTGGGGGCGGGGCTCACAAGCATGACTCTACAACGCGGCAGTGCCCAAAAGGTTGAGGCCCCATCAACACCGATACACAAATTTTCAGACCCAGGCGGAGTTTGGTAACCACTGTGTAACGCCAGCCAGTCTTCCAGCGCCTAGCCAGGGTTACCATGCCAGCCAGTAACAAAATAACAAGTCCAGCACCAGCGCTGCTCCTTGCTGCCCTCACGGTGCCCCATCTCTGCGCCGCCTACCGAACACCCCGTCTATGCCGTCACTGCACCCCACCGTCCAAGCCATCACCGCCCGCATCGTCGAGCGAAGTGGCCCCAGCCGCCGTGCCTATCTGGCCCAGGTCGACCAAGCCCGTGCCCGCGCCTTCAACCCGGACCGCATGGGTTGCGCCAACTTGGCGCATGGCGTGGCCGGTATTCCGCTGGACGACCGTTTCAAGGTCGTCACGGAAAAAGCGCCGAACATCGGCATCGTCAATGCCTATAACGACATGTTGTCGGCCCACGTGCCTTTGCAGCGCTACCCAGAGTTGATAAAGCAAGAAGCTCGCAAGCAAGGCGCGTCGGCCCAAATGGCGGGCGGTGTGCCCGCCATGTGCGACGGCGTCACGCAAGGCACGCCCGGCATGGAGCTGAGCCTGTTCAGCCGCGACGTGATCGCTATGGCGACAGCCGTGTCTTTGTCGCACGACATGTTTAACGCCGCACTGATGCTGGGCGTGTGCGACAAGATCGTGCCCGGCCTCTTGATTGGCGCTTTGCACTTTGGCCACTTGCCCACGGTGTTTGTGCCGGCTGGCCCCATGACCTCGGGCCTGTCGAACAAAGAAAAAGCCAGCGTGCGCGAACAAGCCGCGCAAGGCCTGGTCGGCCGTGAGGAGCTGCTCAGCGCTGAATTGAAGTCGTACCACAGCCCCGGCACCTGCACGTTTTACGGCACGGCTAACAGCAACCAGATGCTGCTCGAAGCCATGGGCCTGCATGTGCCCGGCACGGCTTTTGTGAACCCCGGCAACGAACTGCGCGACGAGCTCACGCGCCACGCCGCACGCCTGGTGCTGGCCAAGGACTGCCCGCCGATTGGCCGCTTGGTCGATGAGCGCGCCATCGTCAACGCCATGGTCGCTTTGCTGGCCACGGGCGGCTCGACCAACCACCTGATCCACTGGGTGGCCGTGGCGCGCTCGGCCGGCATCGTGATCGACTGGGATGATTTTTCTGCGTTGTCCGAGGTCGTGCCCTTGCTTTGCCACGTCTACCCCAACGGCAGCGCTGACGTGAACCGCTTTCAGGAAGTGGGCGGCACCGGCTACGTGATCCGCGAATTGCTGGACGCGGGCCTCATGCATGCCGACGTGCTGACCGTCAGCCCCGGTGGCCTGCGCGACTACACCCGCGAACCAACGCAAGTCGAAGGCCGCTTGCTGTGGAAAGACAGCGGCGCCTCGGGCGACTTGACCGTACTGCGCCCGGTGGCCGAACCCTTCAGCGCCACCGGCGGCTTGAAGCTCTTGCAAGGCAACCTGGGCCGCTGCGTGATCAAGGTCTCGTCCGTACCCGCTGACCGGCAAGTGATTGAAGCGCCCGCCCGCGTGTTCGATTCGCAAGAGGCCTTGCACGTCGCCTTCCAAGCCGGCGAGCTGGACCAAGACGTGATTTGCGTGGTGCGCTGGCAAGGCCCGCAGGCCAACGGCATGCCCGAGTTGCACAAGCTCACGCCGCCGCTGTCGGTGTTGCAGGGCAAAGGTTTGAAGGTGGCGCTGGTGACCGACGGCCGCATGAGCGGCGCCTCGGGCAAAGTGCCTGCCGCGATTCATGTCTCGCCCGAAGCCGCTGCCGGTGGCCCCTTGGCCAAGGTGCGCGACGGTGACCGCATCCTGCTCAACAGCCAGACCGGCGAGTTGCAAGTCTTGGTCGATGCCGCCGAATGGAACGCCCGTCCCTTGGCCCCCATGCCTGATGACCTGCGCCGGCACAACGCGCTGGGCGTGGGCCGCGAACTGTTCACGGGCATGCGCCGCAGCGCCCTCACTGCCGAAGAAGGAGCTGTTTCATGGCTGTAAATCTCACATCCCCGCTCACCGCGCTGCAAGTCATGCAGGACGCGCCCGTCATTCCCGTCATCGTGCTGCACGACGTCAAGCACGCCGTGGCGCTGGCTAGAGCCTTGGTGGCTGGCGGCATTCGCATGCTCGAAGTCACACTGCGCACCCCGCAAGCCCTGGCCTGCCTGGAAGCGATTGCCCGCGACGTGCCCGAGGCCGTGGCCGGCGCTGGCACCGTGCGCAGCGCGGCCGACGCCCGCGCTTGCGTGCAAGCGGGCGCGCGCTTTGCGGTCAGCCCGGGCTACACGCACGCGGTCGGCCAAGCCTGCCGCGACGCAGGCTTGCCGCTCTTGCCTGGCGTGGCCACTGGCAGCGAAATCATGGCCGCACAAGAAGACGGCCTCACGGAGCTGAAGTTTTTCCCGGCCATGCAAGCGGGCGGCAGCGCCATGCTCAAAGCTTGGCATGGACCGTTTGGTGAGGTGAAGTTTTGCCCCACGGGTGGCATCACGGCGGCGAATGCGGCTGAATTTCTAGCGCTGCCGAATGTGACCTGCGTGGGCGGTTCCTGGCTGACCCCAGCCGACGCGCTGGCCGGCGGGGATTGGGCGCGTATCACGGAGCTGGCGCGTCAGGCGAGCCGGTTGCCACGCTGATCTGACATGCAACTCGGGCTCATCCCCACGCTGTTCCTGTTTTTTGGTTTGGTGTCCGTTTTTTATGCGGCAGTGCTTCACTACTACCTCAGGGGCAGGGATCCCTTGGTGGTTGACCACTGGAGCCTGGGCTGCCTGATCTGGGGGTTAGCGGTTCTCGCCACTATTTTCAGGGTCGAACTGCCCTTGCTGGTGTCTTATTTCCTAGCCAATGCCGTGGCCTTCATGGCTTACGTGGAGATCAACCGCGGCCTCAAGTTGCTGGTCAGCAAAGAGCGCCGAAAGCCGGTGCGCAGGTCTTTCGATCTGCTGCTTATTCTGGGTTATGTGGCCATCCTTTATGCCCTGGATCGCTGGATGCCTCTGGAGGTCAAGGAGACGGCCAAGACCAGTTTCGTCTCACTGGTCATGGTGTTGGTGGGTGCCCAAGGCGCGCGTTATTGTTTTGCGATCGGTCGCGTTCATGCCATTGCATTGGCCCACAACCTGGGCTACCTGTTCTTGGTGGTGGCGGCCATCTGGGGAGCGCGTGCCGCTTCGGCCGTGGGCTGGCAGGCCACGCACGCCTTTGCCCCCTCGGCGCTCAACACCGTGATATTTGTCAGTCTTTTCGTCACAGGCGTCGTCAAGTACTTTGTCTTCCCCATGGTGCTGCTGCAAAAGGTGGCCCACGACAGCCAGGTGCAGTTCCGCACTACCCTGGTCAAGGCGAATAAGACGGTGACCTCCGGCGCCTTGTCTGCCTCGATCGCGCACGAATTGAACCAACCCTTGGCAGCCATTCGCATCAATGGCCAGACACTGCGCAAAGCCCTGGAAGAGCAGGGCGGCCCTGGTGGAGCGGTCACGGACGATATGCGCGCCATGATCGACGACATCCTCAGTGAGAACGACCGCGCCGCCAAGATCATCGCCTCGCTGCGTGCCATCTTCACGCTCAGTCCTTCCACGCGCACGGCCCAGGACGCTTCGCAGTTGGTGCAGCAATCCCTGGGCATGGTCAAAAGGGAGCTCGAGCGGCAACAGGTCAAGCTCCAACTCGACTTGACCGATGACCTGCTGATTGCCGTTCCACAGGACGAGTTCGTGCAGGTGCTGTTGAACCTGCTGTTCAACAGCCTACAAGCTTTGCAAGAGCCAACCCGCAGCGGCGAAAAAATCATTTCTATCCGCGCCAGGCGCCAGGCTGGCCTGTTGGAGATTTCGGTTTCTGACAACGGGCCAGGGGTCAAGCCCGAGATGACGGGCGTGCTCTTTGAAATTCTGTCCACCTCCAAAGACTCCGGCATGGGGGTGGGGCTGTGGCTGTGCAAGTACATCGTCGAGCGGCACGAGGGCAGCATCTCGCATGCAGTTTCGCCCCTGGGCGGCGCGACCTTCATCGTTCGCCTGCCGCATTGCCCGCCAGACACCGCTGCGCTGGCCGTGCTGGCCTGAGCCGGCACTCAGGAGCACCATGCCCCATAGCCCAGCAGTCAATACAGCCAAGCACGTTTATGTCGTGGATGACGACCAAGGCGTCAGGACGGCGCTGGGCCGGGGCCTGGAGCGGCTGGGCTACGACGTGCACCAGTTCGCGGCGGCCGAACCTTTCTTGAAAGATGCCGTCGTCTTTCGCCCTGCCGTCTTGGTGGTGGACATGCAGATGCCGGGCATGAGCGGCGTGCAACTGCAGGCTCGCCTGCACGACAAAGGCTGGAACTGCCCGGTGATTTTCATCAGTGGCGAGAGCTCCGTGCTGCAGACCATCACGGCCATGAAGCAGGGCGCTTTAGACTTTCTGGTCAAGCCTTTTGACCTGGACCGCCTCACGGCCTTGATCGCCGCGGGCATTGAGCAAGACCGAGCGCGGTTGCAAGCGCTGTCCCGACAAGCGCTGTGCCAAAAACGCCTGAAGCAACTCACGCCTCGTGAGCTGGAGACTTTTTATGGTTTGGCCAAAGGCTACTCGTACAGCGAGCTGATGAATGCGCTGAACATTTCGCAGCCGACTGCCAAACAGTATCGCGCTGCCGTCATGCGAAAGCTGCAGTTCGCCTCGCTGGCTGAACTGATTCAGTTCCACGACGACTTGACGGCCGTTTGAGCCGTCCCGCGCCGCCGTGGCGCCTTGGCTTTAAGCGTACTCCTTGCGCTCGATCAGCTCAATCTTGTAGCCGTCCGGATCCGCCACAAACGCAATCACCGTGCTGCCGCCTTTGACCGGGCCGGGTTCGCGCGTGACGTTGCCGCCGGCTGCCTTGATCTTGTCGCAAGCGGCGTAAACATCGGGCACGCCCAGCGCAATGTGGCCGTAAGCCGTGCCCATTTCGTAGTGGTCCGTGCCCCAGTTGTAGGTCAGCTCCAGCTCGGCGTGGTCGGGGTTGCTGCCGTAGCCCACAAAAGCCAGCGTGTATTTGTACTCAGGGTTGTCGCGCTGGCGCAGCAGCATCATGCCCAGCACCTGGGTATAGAAATCAATCGAGCGCTGGAGGTTGCCAACGCGCAGCATGGTGTGAAGAAAACGCATTTTTTTGCAATCAGGAGGTGGATTAATAAACAGGGCAAGCCAGGCCAAGCCAGGGTTGTAACACCAACCCGCGCTCGGCTTTTGAGGTTTGGACATCATCCATTTGGATGATGTTTTTCGCCCGTATTTGTAAAAGAATTTAACAGTCGGCCACTTTTTCAATGATCGCAACTGTTATTTTTCTGAAATGAATCTCCACTTGGTCGTTGACCTGTCCAGTTTCCAGCCCTTGGCCAGTCCTTTTTTGCAGGGCTTGGATTGCCGGATCATGCATTTGCACAACCAGTCGGGCAGCGAGGCGGAGCCGGCCCGCACGGCCGATCAGTGGGCTTTGGTGGACATCAGCGTGCCCTGGCAAAAGGGCTTGTCGGTGATCGAGCGGCTGGGCCAGCTGCACCCGAAGGTAGGCATCATCGTCACGGACGCCGAGCGCAGCATGCAAGACGGGGCCGAGGCTTATGAGCTCGGCGCTGATGTCTTCCGAAGTGACGCGCTCAGACCCGAAGAGCTCATGCCGCTGGCCCGGGCGCTGCGCAAGCGCTTGCCCCAGCTGGGACAGCCGACGGTCAAAGTTCTCAGCCACCGCCTGGTTCTCGATGCCGTGCGGCGCGAAGTGCACGGACCGGCAAGCACGGTCAGTTTGGCCGACTCGCAATGCAAGCTGTTGCTGGCCTTTGCGCAGGCCCGGGACCTGACGCTCACACGGCGAAACATTCACACCATCCTCGGCTTTGGCGCTAATCGCCATGCCAATATATCGGTGCCCGTGGGCCGACTCCGGCTGCGGCTGGAACAGGCGGGCGCTGGGGGCAAGTCCATCCTGTCCCTGCGCGGCAAGGGCTACCAGCTGATCATGCCGGTCCACGTGAAATAGTCCGGGAGCGTGTGGCAACCCACACGAGAGCGGCTGTGCCGCACGGCTACGATGCGGCAGCTCGACTGATTGCTGACCATGACCCACGCTGACACCCCCCTTCTGACTTTCAACCCCCGGCCTACCCGGACCACCCTGGCCATGCCTGCTGGCGCTTGCGACAGCCATGTGCACGTGTTCGGGCCGGCCAGCCGCTTTCCCTTTGCCGCCAGCCGCAACTTCACGCCCGTGGACGCGCCCAAGGAAACCTTGTTTGCCTTGCACCGTCAGTTGGGGATCGAGCGCTGCGTGATCGTTCAGTCGGCCATGCACGGCTTTGACAACCGCGCCGTGGAAGACGCCATTGCCGCCGGCGGTGGGCGCTATTTGGGTGTGGCGCTGGTGCCCGTGAATGTGGCCGACGCTGAGTTGGCGCGCTTGGCGGCTGCGGGTTTCAGAGGCGTGCGCTTCAACTTCATGAAGCACCTCGCCGCATCGGCCACGCCCGACGAACTGGTGGCGCTCACCCAGCGGCTCAAGCCCCTGGGCCTGCATTTGCAAGTTCACTTTGAAAGCAGCTTGATCCACAGCCTGGCCGCCACGCTGTCGCGCAGCGCCGTGCCGGTGGTGATCGACCACATGGGCCGGGTCGATGCGGCAGAAGGTGTGGAAGGTGCGGACTTTGCAGCCCTGGTGCAACTGCTGCGCAACCCGCTGTTCCATGTCAAGGTCAGCGGCATCGACCGCGTGGACCCCCAGCCACCTTATGAGCATGGCGTGTTGTTGGCGCGCACACTGGTGGCCACCTACCCAGACCAATGCGTGTGGGGCACGGACTGGCCGCATCCCAACCACACCCATGTGCCCGACGACGGCATGCTGGTGGACCGTCTCGCCGCGATCGCGCCGCAACCCGAGCTGATGGACAAGCTGCTGGTGCGCAATCCGCAAGCGCTCTACCAATTTTGTGTTTGAGGATTTATTGCATGACTTCTTCCTCTACCTCTACTTCTACCTCTGCCCCCGGTTCGGGTCGGCTGGCCGGCAAGGTCGCGCTGATCACTGGCGCTGGCTCGGTCGGCCCCGGTTGGGGCAATGGCCGCGCCATGGCCGTGCGCTTTGCCGAAGAGGGCGCGCGCATTTTCGCGGTGGACCGCGACGCTTCGGCCCTGGTCGAGACGGTGCAGCGCGTGAAGGACCTGGGCGGCGTGCTGGCCACTGGCTTTTGCGACGTGACCAGTGCTGCTTCCATCGAAGCCATGGTGCAGGCTTGCATCGCCGAATACGGCCGCATTGATATCTTGGTCAACAACGTCGGCGGCTCGGCCAAGGGTGGCCCGGTGGAAATGAGCGAAGAGATCTTTGACGCCCAGATCGACCACAACCTCAAAAGCGTGTTCCTCACCTGCAAGCACGTGCTGCCGCACATGCTGGCCCAGGGCGGCGGCGCCATCGTCAACATGTCGTCCACCTCGGGGCTGCGTTGGACCGGCTCGGCGCAAATTGCCTATGCCGCCACCAAGGCCGCCGTCATTCAGTTCTCCCGCGTGCTGGCGGTGCAGTACGCCAAGCAAGGCATTCGCGTCAACACCGTGGTGCCCGGCCAGTTGCACACGCCCATGGTTGAAGTGCGGCTGGCTGGCCAGCGCGCTGGTGGCGACGCCAAGGCCTTGCTGGAGCAGCGCCAAGCGCGCATTCCCTTGCCCTTCATGGGCGACGGCCGTGATACAGCCAACGCTGCGTTGTTCCTGGCCAGTGATGAAGCCCGCTTCATCACCGGCACCGAGATCTTGGTGGACGGCGGCATGTCGGTGCGCTGCGACTGATTTTTTATTTCGACCAGAAAACCCCGGAGACCTCATGACTTCTTTCAACGCTACTCGCCGGTCATTGACCGCTGCCGCCGCGCTGCTCGCTGCCTGCACCTTTGCTGCTCCCGTGCTGGCCCAGGCCCCTGCCAAGGTCACGCGCTTGCTGGTTGCCTTTCCGCCGGGCGGCCCGGTGGACTTTGTGGCCCGCACCCTGGCCGAAGCCTTGGGCAAGGAGCTGGGCCACCAAGTCGTGGTCGAGAACAAGGCCGGTGGCAACGGCGCCATTGCGGCCGAGCAAGTCATGCGCTCGCCTGCGGACGGCAGCACGCTGTGGCTGACCAGCGTGGGCGCTGTTGCCATCAACCCGGCGCTGTATGAAAAGCTGGCTTACGACCCGGTGCGCGACTTGGCCCCGGTGTCGCTGGTGGTCAACAATGTCGAGGTGTTGGTGGTGGGCGCCAACGTGCCGTATGCCAACGGCGCCGACCTGTTGGCCGCTGCGCGCCAGAGCGGCAGCAAGCTGACCATGGCTTCATCAGGCACCGGCAGCGTGCCGCACTTGGCCATGGAGTTGCTGAACGACGCGGCCAAGGTCAACATCTTGCACGTGCCGTACAAGGGCGCCGCCCCTGCCATCACCGACGTGATGGCCGGTCACGTGACTGGATTTTTTGGCGACATTCCCGGCCTGATTGGCCACATCAAGTCCGGCAAGCTCAAGGCCCTGGGCCTGGCTGCGCCCAAGCGCCATCCGCTGCTGCCCGACGTCAAGACCTTCAACGAAATGGGCATTACCGGCGTGGACTCGGACAACTGGTACGCGTTGTTTGCCGGTAAGGGCATTGCCCCTGCTGACCTCGAGCGCGTCAACCAGGCCGTGCGCCGCGCCTTGGCCAATGAGTCGGTGCGCAGCAAGCTGATGGCTTCTGGCGCCGAGCCCGCCGCATCCAGCTCAGCCGAACTCGCTGCTTTGCTCAAAAGCGACATGGCCAAGTGGTCGCGCGTGGTCAAGGCCAAGAACATCAAGCCGGACTGAGCCATGGCCAACGCTGCCGTGCACACCGATTTTTTGCTGTTCCAGCTGAGCTTGCCGGTAGGTGCCGGTCCCTCAGCGCCGGCGGGGCTGGCCGCCGGCTTTGCGCGCTTTTGCCAGCAGAGCCCGCTGCCTTTGCAAGTCCACCGTGTGGCCTGGTCGGCTGGCACCCACACGGCTTATGCCTACGCGCGGCTCAGCCAGCCCGGGCTGCTTGCGGCAGACGCGCTGCCCGCTTTGGCCCAGCCGTGGCTCGACACATCGGTGTGGGCCCGCGTGCGTGTGTCGCGGCTTGAAACGGTCTTTATCGCCCCCGGCGCTTCGCAAGGTGCCGCGCCGGTGTTTCACTACACCGTCGAGATGGATCCCGAAGCGGGCTGGATGCCCGAGATCTCGCGCTGGTACGACGAAGAACACATGCCCGGTCTGGCAGCCGTGGAGGGCAGCATATGGGCCATGCGTCTGTTGAACCACGACCACGGCCCGTATTCGCTGGCTTGCTACGACCTGGTGACGGACCAGGCGCTGGTGTCGCCGGCATGGCTGGCCGTGCGCGGCTCGGCCTGGAGCGATATCACGCGGCCGCATTTCCAGAACACGCTGCGCACCATGTTTGACGTCTTGGCCTGAAGGTTGCCAGCAGCCGAGGCTTGATTTTGAGTTGGCTCTGCTAGCATGAGTTTTTTTGTTCAGATCGTCCCTTCAGACTGCTCCTGAGGCCACCATGAAACTCATCGATTCCATCCTCCAGCAAGCTTCAGCCATTGCGCAGGTGCGCCGCGACATTCACGCCCACCCCGAACTTTGTTTTCAGGAAGTTCGCACCGCCGACGTGGTGGCCGACAAGCTCGCGTCCTGGGGCATTGAGATGGATCGGGGCATGGGCACCACCGGCGTGGTGGGCATCATCCAAGGCCGCGACGGGGGCGCCTGCGGCCGCGCCCTTGGCCTGCGCGCCGACATGGACGCGCTGCCCATGCAGGAGTTCAACCAATTCCCCCACGCCAGCCAAGCGCCCGGCAAGATGCACGCTTGCGGTCACGACGGCCACACCGCCATGCTCTTGGCGGCGGCGCAGCATTTGGCACAGCACCGCGACTTTGACGGCACGGTTTACGTGATCTTCCAGCCCGCTGAAGAGGGCGGTGGCGGCGCCCGCGAAATGATCAAGGACGGCCTGTTCGACAAATACCCCATGCAGGCGGTCTTTGGCATGCACAACTGGCCGGGCGGTGCGGTCGGCACGTTTGCGGTGAGCCCGGGGCCGGTGATGGCCTCGAGCAACGAGTTCAAGATCACCGTCCGCGGCAAGGGCGCGCACGCCGCGCTGCCGCACAACGGCATCGATCCCGTGCTGGTGGCCTGCCAGCTGGTGCAAGGCTTTCAGACCATCATCACGCGCAACAAAAAGCCGGTGGAAGCCGGCGTGATCTCAGTCACCATGATCCACGCCGGTGAAGCCACCAACGTGATTCCCGACTCCTGCGAGCTGCGCGGCACGGTGCGCACCTTCAGCATCGAGCTGCTGGACCTGATCGAGCAGCGCATGCACGACATGGCGCAGCACACCTGCGCGGCCTTTGGGGCGACTTGCGACTTTGCCTTCAAGCGAAACTATCCGCCCACCATCAACAGCACGGCCGAAGCTGAGTTCGCCCGCCAGGTGATGACCGACATCGTGGGCGCCGAGCAGGTCACAGCGCAAGAGCCCACCATGGGCGCAGAAGATTTTTCGTTCATGCTGCAAGCCAAGCCGGGCGCGTATTGTTTTATCGCCAACGGCGACGGCGCCCACCGCGAGATGGGCCACGGCGGCGGGCCGTGCATGCTGCACAACCCCAGCTACGACTTCAACGACGACTTGATTCCGCTGGGCGCCACGTATTGGGTGCAGCTGGCTACGCGCTGGTTGCAGCAGGCCGCCAAGCCCTGAGTTCCCCGTGTCTCCTGTAGGAGCCAGCCTGCTGGCGATTCGTCCCGAAGAATCGCTTGCAGGGCAAGCTCCTACCAAGCCGATATTTTTCTGCCCCCTTAGGAGCCAGCCTGCTGGCGATCAACGAGCGGCAGGCGGCAGGCTTTTCGCGCAGCGAAAGCCGATGTAAATCACGGCGGTGTCTGCCGGCTTGCTCTGCAGGTGCTCGGCCCGCATCACGCTGGCGCCGTACCACCAAGAGCCGCCGCGTGTGCGCTTCTGCGCCCCCGGCCCGCTGTCCACCCACTCCCACAGGTTGGCGCCCATGTCAAAAAGGCCGTTCACGCCGGGCGCTGTGCTACCAGCCAATGCGTGGCCGCGACCGCGCGAGGTCACGGCTTGCGGCACGGTGGGCACTTGGCCGCAGTCCAGGCAGTTCGCGCCCGCCGGGCTGTCGCCGCTGGGGTAGGGGTAGGTCTTGCCGGTTCGCCAGGGCACAGGTGGGTTGGCACGGCGCTCGGTGTAAGCCGCTTCCACCCACTCCACATCGGTGGGCAAGCGCTTGCCAGTCCAGCGGCAAAAAGCTTCGGCTTCGCCATAGGTCACGTGGGCCACGGGTTCGGCATCACGGCCTTTTTGACCATACGGCGAATGCCAGACCCAGCCAGGGCGCTGCTCCCAACCCGCTTCATAGGTGCTGCCACCGCCCGCACGCTCGGCCTGGGTCTTCAGGCCCGTGGCGTCAACGAAGCGCCGGAACTCGCCGATGGTGACTTCGGTGCGGTCGATCTGGAAGCTGCTGATGGTTTGCATGGCCTCGGCCTGAGCCCATGGAGTGAAGAAGACGAGTAGCGTGAGCAGCAAGCTGCAAATAAGATTCACTCGCTGACAGAACTCGTCAAAGACAAAGCCGTATCGAAAGCGCCCAGGTGGGCTGGGGCGCGCGACCGATTTCCGGTACTCCGGCATGAGGGCGCGGGCACCAGCACGGCTGGGTGCCAAGCGCGCTGAGGGCGGCGTGCGGTGTGAAAGCAGCACCCGAAGAGCCCTCACCCCCGCCCTCTCCCAGAGGGAGAGGGAGCCAAGGCGGGGAGCGTCTGGCGAATGCACGTTTGTGAGCTTCTGGTGAGCACTCAAGACCGCTGCGTACCCGCCCAGGTCGCCTTGAATTTCTGCGCGTTCTCGGCCACTGCCGCAGCACTCAGGCCGGGCTTGAAGAGCGCCGAGCCCATGCCAAAGCCGTTGGCGCCAGCCGCTTGGTAGGCCGCCATGTTGTCGGCGTTCACGCCGCCCACGGGCATGACCACGGTCTCCGGTGGCAGCACGGCGCGCAGAGCCTTGAGCACGGCGGGTGTGATCATTTCCGCCGGGAAAATTTTCAGCCCGGTGGCGCCGGCATCGAGCGCGGCAAAGGCTTCGCTGGCGGTCATCACGCCGGGCAGGCAGACCAGGCCCAGCCGCGCGGCCTCGGCCACCACCAGCGGATTGAAATTGGGCGAGACGATCAGCTGACCGCCGGCTGCGTGGACGGCTTGCACTTGGTCGGTGTTGAGTACGGTGCCAGCGCCCACCAAGGCGTCGGGAAAAGCCTTGACCATGGCGCTGATGCTGATCAAGGGCTCGGGGGAATTGAGCGGTACTTCCATCAGGCGCCAGCCGTTGTCGAACAAGGCTTGCCCCACGGGCAGCGCTTCTTCAGGGCGCAGGCCGCGCAGGATGGCGACTAGCGGCAAGCGGGCGAGGGCGGCGTTGAATTTGGCGATCGGGGTCATGGGGGTTTCTCGGCAATGGAATCAGGACAGGCGTTGATGTGTCGTCAAGAAGCGCTCACAGCGCCGGCAAGCTCAGGGCCATGGCGTGCAGGCCGTGCCAGGTGGCGGTGTCGCCCACGGTTTGCGTGCGCACGCCCCAGGTGCTCAAGGCCTGGCTGTAGCGTGCCTGCAAAGTGGCCGAGCCCATGACCACCACTGATTCACCCGCTTGCAGGCGTTGCGCTTTGAGCTCTTCGCCAATCACCAAGCCCGACAGATAGCTGGCCAGCGCGTCAGCGCTCCGGCGCTTGAACAGCGAAAGGGTCCGCACGCTGAACGCTGTGTGCAACAAGCCTGCACCTTGGCGCGCCGCTTGCACGCCGTCGGCAAAAGCATACGCATCCAGTGGCGGTTCTTCAACGGGCAGCGTACGCGCCAAGATGGAGTGTTGGCGCAGCAGAGCGTAGACCTCGCCTGTCATCCAGGTTGAAAAGTCCAGTACTTGCTGGCCTTGCACCCGCACCCATTTGCTGTGCGTGCCGGGTAGCACCAGTCGTGCGTCGTGCAGGCCCAGCAGTTGCAAGGCGCCAAAGATCTGCGTTTCTTCGCCGCGCATCACGTCGGGCACGCCTGCTTGCTCCACCGTCAGGCCGGGCACGATGGCCAGGCGGCCGGGCTCTAGCCACAGCAATTGCGTGGCGAGGTCGCGAAAGCTGGCGGGGCAGGGGCAGTAGGGTGCTTCGCGCCAGCCTTGCTGGCTGCCGATCATCCCGGACATCAGGCAGCGCGTGCCCGGCTGCTGCATCCAGTCACCAAAGCAGCTTTGAAAGGTCTCCTCAAAACCGCCCTGGGGCACGCTCAAAATACCCAGCGCAAAAGAGCGCACATCCAGCACCGCGCCGTCTGGCGTCATGAGCGCGCCGCGCAGCGAGGAGGTGCCCCAGTCAATGGCGACGAGCTGGCGCAAGGTTCAAGCTCTCAATGGTTGTCTTTGGGCACGGCCGAGCCGCGCTGGCCCACCAAAAAGTCCAGGTCGGCCCCTTCGTCAGCCTGCAGCACATGGTCGATGTAGAGCTTCCAGTAGCCCGAGTTCATGGCGGGTGCGGGCTTTTCCCAGAGAGCCATGCGGCGGGCCAGCTCTTCGTCGCTGATCAGCAGCTGCAGTTTTCGTTCGGGCACATTGAGCTCGATCATGTCGCCGTTTTGCACCACGGCCAGCGGGCCACCGGCTGCGGCTTCGGGCGAGGTGTGCAGAACGACCGTTCCGTACGCGGTACCGCTCATGCGCGCGTCGCTGATGCGCACCATGTCCGTGATGCCTTTTTTCAGCACCTTGGGCGGCAGTGGCATGTTGCCCACTTCGGCCATGCCAGGGTAGCCCTTGGGGCCGCAGTTTTTGAGCACCAGGATGCAGTTTTCGTCCACATCCAGGCTGTCGTCGTCGATGCGCTGGTGAAAGTCGTTGCTGTCTTCAAACACCACCGCGCGGCCGGTGTGCACCATCAGCGCTGGCGTGGCGGCGCTGGGCTTGATGACCGCGCCACGCGGTGCCAGGTTGCCGCGCAAGATGGCAATACCCGCCTTCTCCTTGAAGGGCTCGGCAAAGGTCTTGATCACGCGCGGGTCGTAGTTGACCGCGTCGGCAATGTTCTCGCTCACCGACTTGCCGCTGACGGTGATGATGTCTTTGTGCAGCAGGTGCTCGATCTCTTTCATCACCACTGGCAAGCCGCCGGCGTAGCAAAAGTCTTCCATCAGGTGCTCGCCAGACGGCTGCAAATTGAGCAGGCAAGGCAGCTCGCTGCCCAGGCGCTCAAAGTCGTCCACCGTGAGTTTGATACCCAGCCGACCGGCAATGGCAATCAAGTGAATCACCGCATTGGTCGAGCCGCCAATGGCAGCCAGGGTGCGGATCGCATTTTCAAAAGCCTCGCGGCTGAGCACCTGGGTGATGGTCTGGTCGCTGTGCACCATGTCCACGATGCGTCGGCCCGCGTTGCGGGCCAGCACGTTGCGCCGGCCATCCACGGCCGGGTAAGCCGCGTTGCCGGGCAGGCCGATGCCCAGCGCCTCGACCATGCTGGCCATGGTGCTGGCCGTCCCCATGGTCATGCAGTGGCCGTGGCTGCGGTGCATGCAGCTTTCGGCTTCAAAAAAGTCTTGCAGCTTGAGGGTGCCGGCGCGCACTTGCTCGCTCATGCTCCACACGCCGGTGCCCGAGCCGAGCTCTTGCCCGCGCCACTTGCCGTTGAGCATGGGCCCGCCCGACACGCCAATGGTCGGCAGGCCGACGCTGGAGGCGCCCATCAGCAAGCTGGGCGTGGTCTTGTCGCAGCCCATCAGCAGCACGACGCCGTCAATCGGGTTGCCGCGAATGCTTTCTTCCACGTCCATGCTGGCGAGATTGCGGTACAGCATGGCGGTGGGGCGCAGCAAGGTTTCACCCAGCGACATGACGGGGAATTCGAGGGGGAAGCCCCCTGCCTCGTACACACCGATCTTGACCTGCTCGGCCAGCGTGCGAAAGTGCGAATTGCAGGGCGTGAGTTCGCTGAAGGTGTTGCAAATGCCGATGACGGGGCGGCCGTCGAACTGGTCATGCGGCACGCCTTTGCCCTTGACCCAGCTGCGGTAGGCAAAGCCGTCGCGGTCTTGCCGGCCAAACCATTGCTGGCTGCGCAGGTCTTCGGGTTTTTTCTTCGGGGGAGTGCGATCGGTCATGCGGGAAAGTCCTTAAGTGGTAAACATATTATGGTCATACGATTGGTTGAAGTAGCTGGTAAAAACCATGATCAAAAACGTCCACGGCCACACAGTCGACCACCTCGGTCAGGCGATCGTGGCTGGGCGTTATGCACAAGGCAAACCCATGCCGGCCGAGCCTCAGCTGTGCCTGGAACTGGGCGTGAGCCGCACCGTGGTGCGCGAAGCCGTCAAGTCCCTGATTGCCAAGGGCCTGATCAGCACCGGCCCCAAGGTCGGCACCAAGGTGCTCACCGACGACCACTGGAACTGGTTCGACCCCGATGTGATTGCCTGGCAAAACAAGGCTGGCCTGACCGCCGAGTTTTTGCGCGACTTGCAAGACATGCGCCGCGTGGTCGAGCCCGCCGCCATGCGTCTGGCCGCCGAGCGCGCCACGCCCCAAGACATTGCCGAGGTCGAAGCCGCGTACGCCGGCATGAAGCACGCCATTGAAACGGGTGGCGACTACGTCACCCACGACCTGCGCTTTCACCAAGGCCTGCTCAAAGCCAGCCGCAACCGCATGCTGGTGCAGATGAGCAAGGCGCTGGGCGCATTGCTGCGCACCAGCTTCGAGATTTCGACCCGGCTCAAAGACGGTCCAGCCAGTTCGTTGCCCCTGCACCGCGCCGTACTCGACGCCGTGATTGCGCGCCAGCCGGACGCTGCTGAAAAAGCCATCCATGTGCTGATCGCCGGGGCGCGCCAGGACATCGAGGGCGTGCTGTCTTCGCGCCGAAGCCTGTCGCGTTTTAACGCACCGGCCAATGTATCGAGTCGGCCGCGTCGCACGCGGGCCGCCGCCGCTTGATGTCCTCATCACAGTCACAGCACGCATCTCAACACATCAAGTCCCGCATACTTATTTCCAAAGAGCCCCAATTGCAACAAGTCGTCCGCTATTTCTTCAAGCTGCTGGAGCTGCTGGTCGTGGTCTTCATGGTGGCCATGGTCGTCATGGTCTTCGGCAATGTGGTGCTGCGCTACTTTTTCAACTCAGGAATTTCGGTGTCAGACGAAATGTCGCGTTACTGCTTCATCTGGCTGACCTATGTGGGCGCCATGGTCGCCATGCGTGAGGGCGGACACCTGGGCGTGGACACGCTCATCAAGCACCTGCCGGTGCTGGGCAAAAAGGTGTGCCTCTTCTTGAGCGAGTCGCTCATGCTCTTTGTCAATGGGCTATTTCTGTTGGGCACTTACAAAATGCATGACTTGCAGGTCACCAACGTCTCGGTGGTCGTTGGCATTTCCATGATCTGGGTCTACGGCATTGGCTATGTGGTCGCGGTGGTCATGGGCCTGATCAACCTCAAGGTGCTGTTTCGCTTGCTGACGGGCCGAATCACTGAAGAAGAGCTGGTCCAGGTGGTGGAAACCGAAGGCCTGGCCGACGCTGAAAAACAATTGCAAGAGGCCAAGGCATGACGGTATCGGTTTTCATCTTGAGCCTCTTGGCCGCCATGGCCATTGGCATGCCGATCGCCTACGCGCTGCTGGTCTGTGGCGTAGCGCTCATGGCGTTTTTGTCGGCCACCAGTGGGCTGGTCACGTTTGACAGCCAAATCTTGGCGCAGCGTTTTGTCGACGGCGCCGACAACTTCCCGCTCTTGGCCGTGCCCTTCTTTTTGCTGGCGGGCGAGTTCATGAATGCAGGCGGCCTGAGCCGCCGCATCGTCAACCTCGCCATGGCCTGGGTCGGGCATTTCCGGGGCGGGCTGGGTTATGTCACGGTGATTGCGGCGGTGATCATGGCGTCGCTCTCAGGCTCGGCGGTGGCCGACACGGCCGCTCTGGCTGCTTTGCTGATTCCGATGATGCGCGCTGCCGGCTACGACATTGGCCGCGCTTCGGGGCTGATTGCCTCGGGCGGCATCATCGCGCCGGTGATCCCGCCGTCGATTGGCATGATCATTTTTGGCGTGGCGGGCAACGTGTCCATCACCAAGCTGTTTTTGGCCGGCATCGTGCCGGGCATCTTGATGGGCGCGGCCATTGGCCTGACCTGGTGGTGGGTGGCGAAGAAAGAAAATGTGCAACCCGCGCCCCGCATCGGCATGCCCGAACGCTTGAAGATCACCGCTGAAGGCAGCTTGGCTTTGGCTCTGCCGGTGCTCATCATTGGCGGCATGAAGTTTGGCGTCTTCACCCCGACCGAGGCGGCCGTGGTGGCCGCCGTTTACAGCTTTGTGGTGGGTCTCTTTGTTTACCGCGAATTGCAGTGGTCCAAGCTCTACGGCCTGATCTTGGCGGCTGGCAAAACCACCGCCGTGGTCATGTTCCTGGTGGCCGCGGCCATGGTCAGCGCCTGGCTGATCACGGTGGCCAACATTCCCACCGAAGTCGCCGAGCTGCTGTCGCCCTTCATGGACAACAAGATGCTCTTGATGCTGGTCATGATGGTGCTGATCGTGGTGGTGGGCACGGCGCTGGACTTCACACCCACGGTGTTGATCCTCACGCCCGTGCTCATGCCTGTGGTCTTGAAAGCTGGCATTGACCCGGTCTACTTTGGCGTGCTGTTCATCATGAACAACGCCATCGGTTTGATCACCCCGCCGGTAGGCACCGTACTCAACGTGGTGTGCGGTGTCGCCAAGATCAGCATGGACGACGCCTTCAAAGGTGTGCTGCCTTTCTTGATGGCCCAACTCGCCGTGTTGTTCCTGCTGGTGGCGTTCCCCAGCATCGTGACCGTGCCTTTGCAGTGGATGCTGCGCTGATTTTTTCGTGTTCGTTTTTCATTCTTAAAAGGAGACTTTCCCATGTTCAAACGCAGAACCCTTGCCACTGCGGTGGCCACCGCCGCCTTGTTGGTCGCCACGTCCAGCTTTGCCCAGATCAACGCCCGCACCATCAAGTTCACCAACGGCGTGAACGAAGACCACCCGGTCGGCCTGGGCGTCAAGAAAATGCAGGAAGTGCTGAACGCCAAGACCGGCGGCAAGATCAAGATCAACGCTTTTTGGGGCGGCGCTGCTGGCGGCGATTTGCAAGCCACACAGGCCCTGCGCGCCGGCACGCAAGAGATGGTCTGCACCTCCAGCTCACCCTTGGTCGGCATCGTCAAAGAGCTGGGTGTGTTTGACCTGCCCTTCCTCTTTGCCAACGAAAAAGAAGCTGACGCCGTGCTTGACGGCGCCGCTGGTCAGTACTTCAACAAAAAGCTCGAAGAAGCCGGCCTGGTCAACCTGGCCTATTGGGAAAACGGTTTTCGCAACTTGACCAACTCCAAGCGGCCGGTCACCAAACTAGAAGACTTTGACGGCGTGAAAGTGCGCGTCATGCAAAACAACATCTTCCTGGACACCTTCAAAACCTTGGGCACCAACGCCGTGCCCATGGCTTTTGGCGAAGTCTTCACCGCACTGGAAACCAAGACCATCGACGGCCAGGAAAACCCCTTCGTGACGATTGAGACTTCCAAGTTCAACGAGGTGCAAAAGTACCTGTCCGTCACGCGCCACGCCTACACGCCGTTCCTGATTCTTTACAGCAAAAAGCTGTGGGACCAGCTCACGCCGCAAGAGCAAGCCGTGCTCCGCGAAGCCGCGATCGAAGGCCAAAAAGTCGAGCGCGCCGCTAACCGCAGCCTGAACGAGAAGTCTTTGGCCAGCCTCAAAGCCAAGGGCATGCAGGTCAATGAAATTTCGCCAGCCGAGCAGGCTCGCATCACCGCCAAGATCAAGCCCGTGTACGACAAGAACGTGCCCGCCATCGGCGCTGACGCCATCAACGTCGTGACCGACGCGTTGAAAAAAGTGCGCGGCGGCTGATCTTCTTTTATGCCGGCACGTCCCTTGGGGCGAGCCAGCTTGACAGGCCGCCGGTTTTTCCTGGCGGCCTTTTTTACGAGTTTTTTGCAAAGGTGCCAGCGTGAAGATCATCGACGTAGAAACCATACGCTTGGGCGAATTCCCCAACATCTTGTGGGTGCGGCTGCACACCGACGAAGGTTTGACCGGCTTGGGTGAAACCTTCATGGGTGCGGCGGCGGTAGAGGCCTATATCCACGAATGGGCCGGACCCAAATTGATCGGCCAGGACCCGCTGGCGATCGAGTCACGCAACCGCGACCTGATGGGGTATTTGGGCTGGCGCGGATCGGGTGTGGAAACGCGCGGCAACTCGGCCATCGACATTGCGCTGTGGGACATCTTTGGCAAGGCCGCCAACATGCCGGTGCACACCGCACTGGGCGGCAAGAGCCGCGACGAAATACGCATCTACAACACCTGCGCCGGCTACCAGTACGTGCGCAGCACGGCCAACCAGAGCAGCGCCAACTGGGGCTTGGGTGCTGCCAAGGCAGCCGGGCCTTATGAAGACCTGGAAGGCTTTTTGCACCGGGCTGACGAAGTGGCTGAATCGCTTTTGAGCGAAGGCGTCACGGCCATGAAGATCTGGCCCTTTGACACCGCCGCCGAGAAAAGCCACGGCCAGTACATCAGCAACGCCGACCTGGACGCCGCGCTAGAACCGTTCCGGAAAATCCGCAAAGCCGTGGGCAACCAGATGGACATCATGGTCGAGTTCCACAGCCTGTGGCGCCTGCCCATGGCCCAAAAAATCGCCCGCGCCCTGGAGCCCTTCAACACCTTCTGGCACGAAGACGCGATCCGCATGGACAGCTTGGAGCTGCTCCAGCAATACGCCCGCGACTGCAAAACCATGGTCTGCGCCAGCGAAACGCTGAGCTACAAATGGGGTTTTAAGGACTATCTGCAAACGGGAGTCGCCGGCGTAGTCATGCCGGACTTGAGCTGGTGCGGCGGCCTCTCAGAAGGCCGAAAAATCGCCGCCATGGCCGACGCCTGGCAACTGCCGGTCGCCCCGCACGACTGCACCGGTCCGGTGGTGTGGACGGCTTCGAGCCACCTATCGCTCCATGCACCCAATGCCTTGCTGCAAGAAAGCGTGCGCGCTTTCTACACGGGTTGGTACAAGGAGCTGGTGACCGAGCTGCCCACCGTCAAGCACGGCATGCTCAGCCTTAGCGACAAGCCAGGGCTTGGGATTGAGCTACTGCCTGATTTGCATTTGCGGGCGGACGCGGTGGTGCGGCATACCGCGTGAGTTCTTGAATTTCTCCTTCCCCCACTGGGGGAAGGCAGGGATGGGGGCTCCCCGTCCTTTGCATAGCGTCGCCGCCGCTCTCGAAGAGCCCCCGCCCCAGCCCTCCCCCAACGGGGAGGGAGCAAGCAGGGGCGCGACAATGACCATTTTCGTCACGCCGATACCAGCAACTACCGAGTCCTTCATGAGCCCTACCGACACCCCACACCTCACCCAAGTCATCTTGTTCACCGACAGCGACGGCCGTGCCCGCTTCAAAGAAGAAAGCATCGCGCTGACCGAAGGCAAACCCGCTGCGCGCTTGTCGCCCTTGTTGCCCGCGTCGGGCTACCAGTTGCGCCAAAGCCCCGTCGGTTTTCGCAGCGAATTTCATTGCACCGGCACGCCGCAGTGGCTGTTTGTGCTGCAAGGCCAGATGGAGATTGGCTTGCAAGGCGGTGTCTCGCGCACTTTCAAAGCCGGTGAGTTTTTCTACTCCAACGATGTGCTACCCGAAGGCGCCACGTTTGACCCTGCGGTGCACGGCCATTGGAGCCGCCAAGTGGGCGACGAGCCGCTGGTGACTTTGTTCTTGCGGGGCTGAAGCCGGAAGCCAGATTCGGGCCGGGGTCCGCACCGCTGCCAAAAAAGCCTCATGAAAAAAGCCCGCGCATCGGGTGATGCGCGGGCTTTAGTTTTGTAGGCCGCACCATAAGCGGCCAAGCGATTTATCGGCCGCCGTAGGAGCCGCCGCCGGAGCGACCGCCATAACCACCACCGCCACCGCCACCACCACCACCACCGCCCGCAGGACGCCCGCCGCGGAAACCGCCGCGGTTGCCGCCTGTGGGTTGGCCAGAGGATGGGAAGCCTGAGGACATATGGCTGGCCGGTTGTGCATCTTCGTCACGGTGCTGGGTGCGTGGGCGCGGTGCTTGTGCTTGGGCCTGGCGTGGCTGGGCCGGTTGGCCGCCACCGTTGCCGTAGCCCGTGTTTTGACGCGGGCCACGGCCAGCGCCGCCGCCACCACCATTGCCACCGCCGTTGCCTGCGCCAGCACTGCGGCCACGGCCACCTTGGCCGCCACCACCACCGTTACCGCCACCTGCACCACGGCCTGCGCCGCCTTGCGGTTTGTTTTCGCGGATGCGGGTCATCATTTCGCTGCGGGCGGCCTTGGCCGCTGCGGCCATGACTTCTCGGCTAGGCGGTTTGCCCAGGCCGCCCCAGATGGTCTGGCGGCCCATGGCCAGTGGCTCGGCGCGCTCGCCGGGGTCGGCTTCAAAGCTAGGCACCACGACTTTTTGGATCTGCTGCTTGGTGAAGCGCTCAATGTCTTGCATGAAGCCTTCTTCGTCCAGGCACACCAGGCTGACGGCTTCGCCGCTGTTGCCGGCGCGGCCGGTACGGCCAATGCGGTGAACGTAGTCTTCGCTGACGTTGGGAATCTCGTAGTTCACCACGTGTGGCAACTCGTCAATGTCAATGCCGCGAGCGGCAATGTCAGTGGCCACCAGCGCGCGAATGTCGCCGCTCTTGAAGCCGGCCAGCGCTTGCGTGCGGGCGGTCTGGCTCTTGTTGCCGTGCAGGGCCATGGCGGGAATGCCGTTTTTGGTCAGGTGCTCGGCCACGTTGTTGGCGCCAAACTTGGTCCGCGTGAAGACCAGCACCTGGCTCCAGTTGTGCTCGGTGATGATGTGCGTGAGCAGGGCTTTTTTCTTGCCACGGCCGACCGGGTGAATGGTCTGCGTGATGCGCTGCACCGTGGTGTTGCGGGGCGTGACCTGGATCGACTCTGGGTTCTTCAACAGACCATTGGCGAGTTCACGAATCTCATCGCTGAAGGTGGCCGAAAACAGCAAGGACTGCTTTTGCTTGGGCACCAGGGCCAGCACCTTCTTGATGTCATGGATAAAGCCCATGTCCAACATGCGGTCGGCTTCGTCGAGCACCAGAATTTGCACTTGCGACAAATCCAGCGTGCCTTGCTGTGCGTGGTCCAGCAAGCGGCCAGGGGTGGCCACCAAGATGTCGACACCGCGGCGCAGCTTGTCGATTTGCGCGCCCATGCCGACGCCACCAAACATGACCATCGAGGTCAGGTCCAGGTACTTGCCATACAGGCGCACGCTTTCTTCCACCTGCGCCGCGAGCTCGCGGGTCGGCGTCATGATGAGCGCGCGCACGGCGTTGACGCCGCGGCGGTTGGTCAGGCGGGGCTCGGTTGACAAGCGCTGCAACAGCGGCAGCGTGAAAGCTGCCGTTTTGCCTGTGCCAGTCTGGGCGCCTCCGAGCAAGTCGCCACCGGCCAGCACGGCCGGGATGGCCTGGGCTTGAATGGGCGTAGGGGTGTCATAGCCTTGCTCAAGCACGGCTTTCAGGATGGCCGGAGCCAACTTCAGATCTTCAAAGGTCATTAGGGAAAAGCGCCCACCGGGCGCAGGGTTCGGCTCATTCGACTGCGTGGCAGTCGCCAGTTGTTGGCCGAAGGGGAACAAAGGAGAGAGGGCTTGCTCGGGCGTGGCCCGAATCCTCTCAGCAGAAGTGCTGATGCCGCGGCAACTGAAGGCCAACGGTGCCGAGATTGTCGCATGGATATAACGATGGGCCTCTAACGGCGTTTTGCGCTCTATGGATCAGTCTGCAGCAGGCGGCTGGACTGAAGTCTCGGCTTTCGCTAAAGTAAGGATTCCTTGCTTTCGGATAAAACTATGCTTGCCAAAATCACCGCCAAAAACCAGCTCACCCTGCCCAAGAGCCTCACGCAGGCGGTGGGCGCGACCGATTACTTTGACGTGGAGGCGCGGGACGGGCAGCTCATCTTGACCCCCGTGCGCATTCAGCGCGGGGACGCCGTGCGCGCCAAGCTGGCCGAGCTGGACCTGACCGACGAAGACATGGCGGCTGCGGTGGCGTGGGCTAGAGCGCCCGAGCGCCCCCCCGCCATGGCCAATGAACCGTCGGCGGTCTACGCTGCCAGCTCGCCAAAGCCCAAGAAAGCCGATAAAAAGCCCAAAGCATGAGCCCCCCTGCTCGCGTGGTGCTGGACACCAACGTGGTGTTGTCGGCCCTGGTGTTTCGCGGTGGCGTTGCAGGGCAATTAAGGCAAGCTTGGCAGCGCGGCCTAGTGCTGCCCTTGGCGAGCACCGCCACCGTGCAAGAGCTCATGCGCGTGCTGGCCTATCCGAAGTTCCGCTTTTCGCAGGGCGAGCAGACGGAATTGTTGGCCGACTACCTGCCTTATGCCCAAACCGTGCGCATACCGCAGCCACTGCCTGTTGTGCCCGAATGCCGCGATGGGCAAGATTTGCCCTTTATGCACCTGGCCATAGCCGGCAAAGCGACGGTCCTGGTCTCCGGCGACCGTGACCTGTTGGTCATCGCCGCCGAGTTCGAACGGGTCAGTGGTTGCCCCATCCTTTCGTTGGATGCGTTTTGCAAGGTGAATGCATTGGCTTTTCGCGGCTAGCGGGTGCACCCTTCAAGCTGATCCCTGGCGACAGCGAAGCCACATGGCAGCCCACGCAGGGCTGAACTGGGATAATGCCCGGTTACCCCTTGCCTCCATCTTCATGGCGGCAGTCAACCCACTAAAGCAAAGACACCATGGCCCAGTACGTTTTCACGATGAACAAGGTCTCCAAGACCGTTCCACCCAAGCGACAGATCCTCAAGGACGTGTCGCTGAGCTTTTTCCCGGGCGCCAAGATTGGCGTGCTGGGCACCAACGGTTCGGGCAAGTCCACCTTGCTGAAAATCATGGCCGGCCTGGACACCGAGATCGAGGGCGAGGCTTATCCGATGCCTAACCTCAACATCGGTTACTTGCCGCAGGAACCCAAGCTCAAGGATGAGCACACCGTGCGCGAAAGCGTGGAAGCCGGCATGGGCGCCGTGTTTGCCGCCAAGGCCCGGCTGGAAGAGGTTTATGCGGCTTATGCCGAGCCCGACGCCGACTTTGACGCGCTGGCCGCCGAGCAGGCCGAGTTGGAAGCCGTGATTGCCACCGGTGGCAGCGACTCCGAACACCAGCTCGAAATTGCCGCCGACGCGCTGCGCCTGCCGCCGTGGGACGCCAAGATCGGCGTGCTCTCCGGCGGTGAAAAACGCCGCGTGGCCTTGTGCAGCCTGCTGCTGTCCAAGCCCGACATGCTCTTGCTTGACGAGCCAACCAACCACCTGGACGCCGAGTCGGTGGACTGGCTCGAGCAGTTCCTGCAGCGCTTTCCCGGTACGGTCGTTGCCATCACCCACGACCGCTACTTTTTGGACAACGCCGCCGAGTGGATTTTGGAGCTGGACCGGGGCCACGGCATTCCCTGGAAGGGCAACTACAGCACCTGGCTGGACCAAAAGGGCGAGCGCCTGGCGCAAGAGCAAAAGGGCGAAGAGGCCCGCGCCAAGGCCCTGAAAAAGGAATTGGAATGGTCCCGCCAAAACCCCAAGGCCCGCCAGGCCAAGAGCAAGTCGCGCCTGGCCCGTTTTGAGGAACTGTCGGACTACGAATACCAGCAGCGCAACGAGACGCAAGAGATTTTCATTCCCGTGGCCGAGCGCCTGGGCAATGAGGTCATTGAGTTCAAGAACGTCAGCAAGTCCTTTGGCGACCGCCTCTTGATCGACAACCTGAGCTTCAAGATTCCGGCGGGCGCCATTGTCGGCATCATCGGCCCCAACGGCGCCGGTAAATCGACGCTGTTCAAGCTGATCGCTGGCAAAGAGCAACCGGACTCGGGCGAAGTCGCCATCGGCAAAACGGCGCGCATGGCCTTTGTGGACCAGCACCGCGACGACCTGGCCAATGAGAAAACCGTGTGGGAAGACATCTCAGGCGGCCTGGACATGCTCACGGTGGGCAAGTTCACCATGCCCAGCCGCGCGTATGCCGGCCGCTTCAACTTCAACGGTGCCGACCAGCAAAAACGCGTGGGCATGCTCTCAGGCGGTGAGCGTGGCCGCTTGCACCTGGCCAAGACCTTGATCGCTGGCGGCAACGTGCTGATGCTTGACGAGCCGTCCAACGACCTGGACGTGGAAACCCTGCGTTCGCTCGAAGACGCGCTGCTGGAATTTGCCGGCTCGGTGATGGTCATCAGCCACGACCGCTGGTTCCTGGACCGCATCGCCACGCACATCTTGGCCGCTGAAGGCGACAGCCAGTGGACCTTTTTTGACGGCAACTACCAAGAGTACGAAGCCGACAAGAAGAAGCGTCTGGGTGAAGAGGGTGCCAAACCTAAGCGCATGCGTTTCAAAGCTTTGAAATGATGCCCCCACGATCGCGCACTGCGTGTCGCTCCCTACCCCCCGAGGGGGCCGCCCCACTTGTGGCCCGGCAAAGCCGGTTCCACGGCGGGAACTTGACTGTGCGGGGACAGTGACCGTGGCGCTATCGGAGCAGGAGGTTATCGACCAAACCCGCCACTGGCTCGAAAAAGCCGTCATCGGCCTGAACTTGTGCCCGTTCGCCAAGGCGGTGTACGTCAAGAACCAGGTGCGGCTGGTGGTCAGCAAGGCGCGTCATGCCGACGACTTGCTCGAAGAACTGGACCGTGAACTGGACTTGCTGGTGGCCACGCCCGCCGACGAGGTGGATACCACGCTGCTGATCCACCCGACCTTGTTCGAGGACTTCCTGGACTTCAACGATTTCCTGGAAGTGGCCGACGGGGTGGTGGAAGAGCATGAGCTCGAAGGCGTGATCCAGCTGGCCAGCTTTCACCCCCGCTTTCAGTTCGACGGCACCGAGCCGGACGACATCAGCAACTTCACGAACCGCGCCCCCTTTGCCATGCTGCATTTGCTGCGCGAGGACAGCGTTGAAAAAGCCGTTCAGGCTTTTCCGCAGGCTGAAGCGATCTTTGAAGAGAACATCAAGACGCTGGAAAAGCTGGGCCACGCGGGCTGGAAGGCGCTGGGGCTGAGCTGAGCCATCCCACATCGCGCGTGCTTGACCTGGGTCAAGGACGCGCGCCAGTCAAGGGCTAATCTGAAGACGCTGGAATTGACCAGCGCATCAGGAGGCCAACATGAACAAGAACGTAGGGTCCATGGACCGGGCACTTCGCGTGATCGTCGGGCTGGCAGTGCTGTCGCTGGTGTTCGTGCTGGACGCACCAGCGCGTTGGTGGGGCTTGGTCGGCTTGGTGCCGCTGCTCACGGGCTTGTTTTCTTTTTGCCCGCTGTACACCTTGCTGGGCATCAACAGCTGCCCGGCTGACGCAGCGCCGCGCTAGAGCAAGTCAAGCCAGCCCAGCCTACTTGGGCTGCAAGCTCATCACCGTGTACTGGCCGTCGATTTTGTCGATGCTCACGCTGACCTGATCGCCTGCTTTGACCAGGTCCAGCCAGGCCGGGTCTTTGACTTGAAAGACCATGGTCATGGGCGGCATGTCCAGGTTTTTGATCTCGCCGTGCTTGAGCGTGATTTTCTGGTTCTCGCGGTCCACCCGGCGCACCTGCGCGTCGGTCTGTGGCAGTTCTTGCGCCGTCGCTGCCAGCGGCGCCAGCAACATGCCCAACATCAGGGCCCCGGTGTATTTCAAAGTCTTGAGGTTCATGGCGCTTGTCTCCTGCTTGCTCAGGCCTGAGGCCGATAACTTTGAAACACCCGCGTGCTGCCGTCTTTGGCGATCAGCAGCACGTCATACGGGTCGCGCCGCCCGCCATAGACCGCGTCGTCCATGCCGGGCGAGCCCACTGGCATACCGGGCACCGTCAGGCCAATGGCCGCAGGTTTTTCTTTCAAGAGGCGTTGAATTTCACGCGCTGGCACATGCCCTTCAATCGCGTAGCCGCCCACCAGGGCGGTGTGACAAGAGCCCAGCTTGGCGGGCACGCCCAGGCGGGTGCGTGCGGCGTTGTTGCCCGTGTCGTGCACGCGCACCACAAAGCCATTGCTTTGCAGGTGCTTGACCCAGTCTTTGCAGCAGCCGCAGTCCGGGTCTTTCCAGACCTCAACGGCGCTGCCAGCCTGGGCTTGCACGGTGGCGCCTGCGCCTGTGGTGAGCAGGGCCAGGAGTTGAATCAGTGATCTTCTTTGCATGGTGTGTTCTTTCAAGTTCATGGCAGATGGAGTTGATGGTTCGGGCTTCAAGTCAGGGCTTGGCTGTTGCCGCGCTGACGCGGATGGTTCCCGTCATCCCCGCCTGGTAGTGGCCGTTGATCAGGCAGGCAAAAGCAAAGTCCCCGGGGCGGTTGAAGTGCCAGATCAGCTCGCCGGTCTTGCCTGCGTCCACATGGGCCATGTAGGGCTCGTCGTGTTCCATGCCGGGGTGCTTGGCCATCATGGCAGCGTGCGCGTCCAGCTCCTGGCGGGTGCCGATCACCAGTTCGTGCAGCAGCTTGCCGCGGTTGCGCACCAGCAGCCTAAGGGTTTCGCCTTGCCTCACGCTGATCTGGTTGGGACTGAAACGCATCTTGTCGTCCATCACGATGGTCACGGTGCGCTTGACGGCAGCCGCGTCGCCCGCCATGCCCCAGTCTTTTTGTTCCTTGTCGGCGGCGGTGCTGGCGGCTGCCGTGTGCGGATGGGCTTTTTCATGCGCCTGCGCGGGCAGTGCGAACACCCAGGCCAAGCCGAGGGCGATGCCCAGTGTGCGAATTAAATGGTTCATGTTGGTCAAGCGTGGTGAGCTGTGGGTCATTGAGGGTCAATGTTGATGCTGGTGGCTGGCCGCCCCCGGCTTGCGAATTTGCACGTCGGCTGGTGGACTACTAGCTTCAGGCGCGGCCTTGGCCGGGCGGGCCGGCTCGGGCAGCGCGCCCTTGTATTCATAAGCCTGGGTGCCCGGTGGCTGGCGGAACCAGCCCGGGTCTTTGTAGTCGCCCGGCTTTTGGTCACGCCGTACTTTGACCGTGCTGAACATGCCGCCCATTTCCAGGCTGCCGTAGGGGCCGCGCCCGGTCATCATGGGCGCGGTGTTGTCGGGCAGGGGCATTTGCATCTCGCCCATGTCGGCCATGCCGCGCTCGCCCATCACCATGTACTCGGGCGAGGCTTGCTGCAGTTTTTTTACCAGGCCCTTGTGGTCCACGCCAATCATGGTCGGCACTTGGTGGCCCATGGCGTTCATGGTGTGGTGGCTCTTGTGGCAATGAAAGGCCCAGTCACCTTCTTCGTCGGCCAGAAATTCCAGCTGCCGCATCTGGCCCACGGCCACGTCGGTGGTCACTTCGTACCAGCGGGTCGAAGGGGGTGTTGGCCCGCCGTCGGTGCCGGTGATCAAGAACTCGTGGCCGTGCAAATGAATCGGGTGGTTGGTCATGGTCAGGTTGCCCACGCGGATGCGCACCTTGTCGTTCAGGCGCACATTGAGCGAGTCAATGCCCGGAAAGATGCGGCTGTTCCAGGTCCAGAGGTTGTGGTCCAGCATGGTCATGATCTGCGGCGTCGCGCTGCCGGGCTCAATGTCATAAGCGCTGAGCAAAAACACAAAGTCGCGGTCCACGTTGGCAATGAGTGGGTGCTTGCCTTGCTTGTCGAGCTTGGGGTGCGTGACCCAAAAGCCCATCATGCCCATGGCCATCTGCGTCATCTCGTCCGCATGCGGGTGGTACATGAAAGTGCCCGGTCGGCGCGCCACGAACTCGTAGACAAAGGTCTTGCCCACGCCAATCGGCGGCTGGTTCAGGCCCGACACACCGTCCATGCCGTTGGGCAGGCGCTGGCCGTGCCAGTGCACGCTGGTGTGTTCCGGCAGCTTGTTGGTCACGTAAATACGCACCCGGTCGCCCTCGACCACCTCAATCGTCGGGCCGGGGCTTTGGCCGTTGTAGCCCCACATATTGGCTTTGAAGCCGGGCGTCATTTCGCGCACCACCGGCTCGGCCACCAAGTGGAACTCTTTGACGCCTTGGTTCATGCGCCAGGGCAGGCTCCAGCCGTTCAAGGTGACCACCGGCTGGTAGGGCAGGCCATTGGGTGGCAGCAGGGGCGCTGCGGTGGTGGCGTTGCTCATCATGGCCGGTTGGGGCAGGGCGGCCATGGCCACCTTGCTGACCGAAGCCGCAGCCACGGCGCTGATGGCGGCGCCCTGGAAAAAGTCTCGTCGGTTCATGTCAGTGTTCTTTCAAATCAGGTTCAGGGCAGCGGCGCGCCAGCCAAGACGGCTTGCAGTTCGGCGTCGGCGACCCAGAAGTCGCGCAGGGCGTGGTCGGCTTCAACGGCGCCCAAGGTCTGGGCGCGGCTTTCAGTGAGCAGTTCAAACACGCTGGCCAGCATGCCGTTGTAGCGCAGCAAGGTTTCGTCGTGGATGAACTGGCGCACGCTTTGCAGCTGGCTTTGCTGGTGGCGCGCCAGGGCGTGCTGGGTGCGGTAGCGCTGGTAGGTCAGGCGCGCTTGGCTGCGCAAGTTGACGGAGACCTCGCGCACCACCGCGTCGTCGTGCATGGCGCTCCACAGGCCGTCAGCGCCGGGCTTGATGCCTTGTGAGCGTTGCAG
The DNA here is from genome assembly GCA_040400935.1 of Polaromonas sp. GTDB lineage: Bacteria > Pseudomonadota > Gammaproteobacteria > Burkholderiales > Burkholderiaceae_C > Polaromonas. The sequence goes on along the minus strand of JBBAPH010000004.1, from coordinate 116,611 downwards.
ATTCCAGCGCTGAACGGCCAGGTTCAACTCGCTGTTGGCTTTGACGGCGCGGGCTTCGACATCGGGCAGTTCACGCGGCGATTCAGGCAGGGCGGGCAGCTGCGGGGGCAGGGTGTAGCGCGCTTGCTCGCCCCACAAGCCCAGCAGCACGGTGAGCGCTTCGCGCGCTTCGGCCGCCTGTAGCTGGGCCTTCTCCAAGGCCGTGGCAGCTTCAAGCAGCAGCAGTTGTTCGCGCGCTTGCTTGAGCTGGCTCCAGTTCCCGGCGCGCGTCAGCCGCCGGGCCAGCTCGCCGCCAGTGTCGAGTGTGTCGCGCGCTTGGGTGAGCAAGGCCACGCTGCGCTCGGCCGACACCGCCTTGGCCCAGGCTTGCTGGGTTTGTGCGCGCAGCCGCACGATGGCTTGGCCCGCTTGCACCTTGGCTGGCACGCCGGCCGGCACCCGGTCGGTGATGCCCAGACCGGCACTGGCCAGCGTACTTTGCAGGCCGGGGTTGTTCATGAGCGCTATGCGCAGCGCGGCGTTCAGGCTGAGCGGCTGCGCCAACAGTTGCTCAATCTCGGCTTGCTTGTCCTGGCCCGGCCGGGGCAGGCGCAGAGCAGTCGTACCCGATGCATCCGCTCCGAGCGCAGCAGCTTCCAGCTGGCTCAGGCCACCGTCGATGGGCGTGCTGGCGCCAGCGTTCAGGCTGGCCGTCAGCAGGGCCGCGCCCAGGCTCAATGCGGCGATGGAGCCTTGACGCAGGCCCCGCGCTTTATGGCGAAAGTTGGTTTTCATGGCTTGGCTTTCGGCTGTGCTGGCGCGGCTGCTGGCGCGGGGCTGGCGGCTTCTTGCTTGAGCCAATCTGCATGACCGCGGGGGAAGCAGCCCACGTGGTCGTTCGCGCTTTTCCAATCCGTGCGGCCCGTCTCCACACCGCCAGCGGGCGTTGAAAGTGCGCTCAGGCTGGACGAATAAACCGCCGGTGGCACGGGCGTGGTTGCATCGGCGGCGCGTAGGGTCGGGCCGGGGTCCAGACGCGGCCAGGCAGGCTGGCTCCAGCCAGCGGTGCAGGCGGCGCCCAGCACCAGCGCGGCACTGAAGGGTTTGGCCGCCAGGGGGAAAAATTTAAACATTCAACAACTCCTGCAAAGATCGTGGACGCACAAAGCGTCGGCAAAAGGTCGTGGTGGCCAGGGACGGGTTTCAGCCTTGGCGTGCGGGGGGGTGCCAGACCGTGCAGACCTGATGCAGAAAAAAAGCACCACCCGCAAGCCGACCCTTGGCTACGCGCTCAACACCCATTTCGGGCGTGGCGCTCAGGCGATGGGCGGTTTTTGCGCCAGCGCGGCGGTGGCGCTGGCAAAGACTGCGCCGGCCCGGGGCAGGGTGGCGCTGGCTAAAGGCAAAGCCGGCAGCAAGGCCGACTCGGGTGTCAGGCCTACCGTGTGGCAAGCCTGGCAGGCCTGGCAGTTGCCACAGCCGCCGTCATGCCCGGTCGAGGCAGGCATGTCGCCAGCTGGGGCATCGTGGCAATGGCGCGTGTCGCTCTGCGGCGGGTGGGCTAAAGCGACAGACAGCGCTTCATCTGCCGTGTTTGCGGCGTGATGGTGGTCAGCGCCTGTGGCGTGCGAACGGTCGTGCGTCGGACCCCGCTCATGACCGCGTGCGTGCGAGCTGCTGATCGCTTGTGCGCCTTGCAAGGCTGCAGTCGTCGCGGCGAGGGCGCTTGCTACTGCTGCGTGACCTGAGCTGCTTACGGCCAGATTGATCGCCATGTCCATAGCCTGCGCGCTGGCTGCCCAGCCGCGCAGGGGCAGCAGGGCGATCAACAGCAAAAACAGGTAGCGACGCATGACTTGAATGATAAGTCCGGCCCGAGCTGATCGGCAGTTCATTGCACCGATGGCGCTTGCGCTCCAGGGTTTTAGCTCGCCCGGTGTGCGCTGGGTGTTGGAGTTGCCGATGCGCGGTCAAACCAGAGCGTGCCCATGGCCAGCGCGGCAAAGGGCAGGCCGACCCAGGACAGCTCGTGCAGGCTGAGGTGGCCGATCAGGGAGCCGCTGATGAGCGCTCCCAGCGCCGTGCCGACATAAAGCATAGAACTGTTCAGGCTCAGCAGGAGCGGCGCTTGCGCGCCCGACAGGCTGGCCAGACGGCTTTGCTGCGGCGCCATCATGCCAAACCCAGCCGTACCCCACACCACCAGGGTGACCGACGTGGCCGCCACATGGCCTTGCGTGAGCGGCAGCAAGACCATCATCACCAGCAAAATGCCGAGCTGCCAGCGCAGGGTTCTGAGCGGTCCAAACCGATCGGTGGCCCAGCCGCCAATCACCGTGCCGGCCACGCCCGACAAGCCGAACATGGCCAAGGTCAGCGATAGCGCCGTGGGCGTCAGCGGGTTCAGGGCGCGCAGCACCGGCCCGACATACGTGAACACGCTGAAGATGGCAATGAAGTACAGCAAGGTGCGCAGCCACACCCGCAGCACCGCGCCTTGGCCGGCTGCGCTGCGAAAGCCGCTGAAGCCCCCCCCGCCGCCCATCATTTGCGCGGGCACCAACCAGCACGACGCCAGCAGCGCCAGCGCGCTGGCCCCTGCCGCTCCCCACACGGGCACGCGCCAGCCGTATTCAAAACCCAGCCAGGCGCCGATCGGCACACCCACCGCGTAACTGATGCTGATGCCCAAGAAACTGAGCGACAAGGCCCGACCGCGCTGGGCCGGTGCCACCAGGCCCACCGCCAGTGCCGCCGCCGTGGCAGTGAACATCGCACCTGCGCCCATCAGCACCCGGCCGACCATCAGCACCGCCAGCGTGGGCGCCATCGCGCAGACCGCGCAGCCCAGCATGAACAAAGCCAGCGCGAGTTGCACGGCCCGCCGGCGCGACCACTGGGCGGTCCCAATGATCAGCACCGGTGCCAGCACGGCAGTCGACACGGCATACGCCGTCATGGCCTGGCCGGCCGCACCCACGCTCACACCCAACGACTGGCTCATGGGCTCCAAGATGCCGCCCAACACAAAAGCGCCGCTGCCAATCACCAAATTGCACAACGAGAAAAAATAAAGAACAGCGGGCATGAAGACCTAAAACTGGGTACCGAAAGAAAGATAAATGCGCGGCGCCAGCGTGGTCGATGTCGACTCCGTCACAGCTGCCAAGCCTTGCGTGTATTGCAACTCACGGCGCATGCGCGCATTGCTCAGGTTGTAGACGCCCAGCCGCCAAAAGCCGACCTTGGGAATCACGCTGCCGCCAAACACGTCCAGCGTCAGCCGCGCCTGTTCGCGGCCTTGCTGCGTGCCGGTGCTCAGCGACGAGGGGCCGTTGAGCGACACCGTCATGCCGCCAAACGGCCCACCGGCTCTGCGCAGCGGTTTGTTCACGCTGACGTTGGCCACATAGCGTGCCTGGCCGGGAATACGCAGGCCGGCGTCCGGCCCGTCGCTCATGCGCGACTGCAAGAGCGAGCCGCTGGCCGACAAGTTCCAGCCCCGCATCATGTCCCCGGCCAGCGGTTGCTTGATGTCGGCTTCCAAGCCCCAGGCCGTGGCCGATCCAATGTTTTGCCGTTGGTCCACCCAACGGCCATTGACCAAGCTGGTGCGCCTGGCCATCACGTCGTCGAGCTGGCGCACAAAGAGGTTGAAACCCATCTGCCCCTGGCGCGGCAAACGTCTTTCCAGGCCGGTGTCCAAGGTCAGCGCGACTTCGGGCCGCAAGTTGGGGTTGCCCAGTTGGTCCGGGTTGCTGATGGCGTTGGCGCCCTGGCTGGGCACGCTGCGGTCCACCAAGTCCCAGATATTGGGATTGCGCGTGATGCGGGCCAGGTTGCTGCGCCACTGCAGGTTGTCACTGATAGGCGTGCGCGTGTGCAGCGAAGGCTGCAAAAAGCTCAGGCGCTGGCTGGCCGGCAAGCTGGCGTTGGTGGTGCGCAGCAAGATGCTCTCGCCGCGCAGGCCGGCGGTCAGCGTGGTCTGCAGCGGCAGGCTCCATTCGTTCTGGCCCCACAGCACCTGGCGCTGAATGTCGGCGCTGAGTTGCTCGCTGCTTTGGCTGGCCGGCGAGTCATTGCTGCGCTGCGTGTTGGCGGTGGCGTGGCGGGACTCGACTTCGGCCCCCACCATCCACAGCAAGGAGGTTTGCGTGCCGGTCAATTTGCTTTTGAGCGACCAGGCCGATTCCGTGCGCTGGTCCTGGAACACCGTGTTGCTCACGCCCGAGCTGCTGATGGTCTGGCCGGTGCGCGTGACGTCTTCTGCCAAGCGGTTGGCAGAAAAAGAGCTTTCGAGCTTGCTGCCCTCCAAGCGGCGGGTCCAGTCCATCGCGCCTTGGCGGTATTGCTTGCCTTGGTCGGTGCGTTCGTCGTTCGTGTAGTTGGGGCTGGTCACGCCGGTGCCGACCAAGGCTTGGTTGGTGTAGCGCCCGTCCAGGGCCGACGTGGTCAGGGTGCCGCGCAGGGCAACCTGGTCTTTGGCGCTGAGGCGGCCGTTCAGGCGTGGCAGCAGCGTCCATTCCTCGCGGCGGTTGCGGGTCTGGGACTCGCTGCTTTGCGGGTTGGTGCCGCCTTGGGTGATGCGCTGGCTGTCCGCGCTGGAGAGAAAACCACCACCGGCCAGGCCCATGAAGTAAGTCCAGGTGGGCGGCTTGGCGGCCTCCGGCGTGTTGGCGGCGGCCGGTGGCGTGCTTGATGGCAGTGGCCCGGTGTGCGACAAAAACAGCCCGCCTGCGTTGCGGCTGTCCACGTGGCTGGCGCTCAGGCGCAAATTGCCTTCGCGCTTGGCCGAGCCCTGGCGCAGCACGAAGTTGATGGTGCCACCGCTGGCGCCCGAGAACTCGGCACTGGGCGCGCGTATCACTTCAATGCGCTCGATCAGCTCGGCCGGCAACTGGTCAAAAGGCAACTGGCTGCGGCCGCTGGAGCGCTGGCCGTCCACCAGCACGCGGGTGGCGCTGGCATCCATGCCGCGCATGCGAATGTCCACCGAGCCGCTGGCGTTGGGTGTGACCTGCACACCGGGCAACTGGCGCAGCACGTCGGTCACGGTTTCAACGCCCATGTCTTCAATGTCCTGGCGGTCCACCACCACCAAAGAGCCGGTGGAGAAAAACCGGTCTTCGAGCGAGCGGCGGCCTGTCACCACCACCTCGCGCAACTGCGGCGTCATGCTGGTGGGCTCGTCACCCAAGCTTTGGGCGCCAGCAGTGCCGTGTGCCGCGCTGGCCATCAGCGCCAAGGCGGTCAGCCGCCAACCGGTGGAACGATGAAAAAGCGCGTGGGATGAAGGGGGCATGGCAGATGAGGTGAAGTCGGGCGGATCGTCAAACGTCCCCGGCTACACCTAACAAGGGTGAGCGGAGCCTGCAGTCTAGCGCTGCGCCTTGTAACGCCAGTTGGCTCAAGCGAAAGCCTGCACTTTGGCGACGGTTCGCAAGGCCCTGCCCAATACCACCTGATGGAAAAGCCAGTGGAAAACCACGTAGCGACTGCGCTGGACTGCTGCAAAAATTCCCGGACGGGCATCACCCCCCAACAACTCACGGAGACACGATGAAGTACGAACTCAATGTCAACGGTAAGACGGTCACGGCGCAAGCCGACACCGACACGCCTTTGCTGTATGTCCTGCGCGACAACCTCGGCCTGCAAGGCCCCAAGTACGGCTGCGGCCTGGGCCAATGCGGCGCCTGCACGGTCCTGATCAACGGCCAGGCCACGCGCAGCTGCATCACGCCCGTGGCCAGCGTGCAGAAAAACGCCAAGGTCGTCACGCTTGAAGGCCTGGGCACGCCGCAGGCCCCGCACCCGGTGCAGCAAGCCTTTATTGACGAGCAGGCCGCGCAGTGCGGGTATTGCATCAACGGCATGGTCATGCAATCGGTGAGCTTTTTGAAGAAGAACCCGAAGCCCAGCGAAGGGCAAATTCAGCAGGCGCTGGCGGCCAACCTGTGCCGCTGCGGCACGCACACCCGCATCGTCAAGGCTGTGCAACGCGCGGCCGTCGTGATGGCCGCCGCCCCTGCCACCGTGAAAGGAGCATGAGCATGCAACGCCGTAACTTTCTCAAAGCCGGCAGTGGCCTGCTGGTGTCTTTTTCTTTTTCTGGCGCAGCGCTCGCCCAAACCGTGGCCCCTGCCGCAGGCAAGAGCATGGTGCGTGACCAGGTCGACGCTTGGCTGGCGCTGGGCACTGACGGCCGCGTGACGGTTTATTCCGGCAAGGTGGATCTGGGCACGGGCGCGCGCACCGCGCTGATGCAGATGGTGGCCGAAGAGTTGGACGTGGGCATGGGCCAGATCGACATGGTCATGGGCGACACGCTCAGCACCTTGGACCAAGGCCAGACCGCTGGCAGCCTGACGCTGTCGATTGGCGGCGTCACCTTGCGCCAAGCCGCCGCCAGCGCCCGCCAAGCCTTGCTGGCCTCGGCCGCTGCACGCTGGCAAGTGCCGGCTGCTCAATTGGCAGTCAGCGAAGGCGTGATCAGCAACAAGCAGGGCGATCAAAAGATCAGCTACGCCGCGCTGGTGGACGGCAAACCTTTGAACGTGAAGCTCGATCCCAAAGTGGCGCTGAAAGCCCCGGCTGATCACAAGATCGTCGGCAAGTCGATTCCGCGTGTGGACATTCCGGCCAAGCTCACCGGCCAGTTCATGTACATGCACGACTTCAAGCTGCCCGGCATGCTGCATGCCCGCATGATCCGTCCGCCCGGACTGGGCGCCACGCTGGTCAGCCTGGACGAAACGCCTCTGAAGAACATCAGCGGCTTTTTAAAGGTCGTGCGCAAGCAAGACTTTGTGGCCGTCGTGGCGCAAACCGAGTGGGCCGCCGTCAAGGCCGCTCGTGCCATCAAGGTGCAGTGGTCCACGCCAGACTCCATGCCCGAGCAAGCCAAGCTGTATGACTTTTGGCGCAAGCTGCCCGTGGGCAAGGAAGAGCCGGTCATCAAGACGGGTGACACCGCCGTGGCCTTGGCCGGCGCTGCCAAACGCATTCAAGCCACGTACGACTTTGCGCCTCACACCCACGGCTCGATTGGCCCCTCATGCGCCGTGGCCGACTTCAAAGACGGCCAGTGCACCGTGTGGTCCGCCTCGCAAGGGACGCACTCGCTGCAAAGCGAATTGGCCAGTGTGCTGGGCGTTGACAAAGCCAAGGTCCGCATGATTTACCTGGACGGCGCGGGCTGCTACGGCCGCAACGGCCACGAAGACTGCTCAGGCGACGCTGCCCTGGTGTCGCAACTGGCCGGCGCCCCCGTGCGTGTGCAATGGATGCGCGCCGACGAACACCGCTGGGACCCCAAGAGCCCGCCCACGCTGGTCGACATGGAAGGCGGCCTGGACGCGCAAGGCCTGCCCGTGGCTTGGCGCTCGGAGTTCTTCCTGGCACAAGCCAAGGGCACGCTGGAAGAGTTCCCGCTGCTGGCGGCCGTGTTGTCGGGCGTCAAGCGCACCGGCTACTACACCGGCAACTTGCAGAAAAACGCCGACGTGCTCTACCAGTTCCCGAACATCAAGACCGAGGTGCACCGCCTGGCTGATACGGCGTTCCGTACCTCGCACCTGCGCACGCCGGGCCGCATGCAAAACACCTTCGCCAACGAAGCGTTCTTTGACGAAATGGCCGCGGCCGCCGGGGCCGATCCGCTGCAGTGGCGCGTGACGTACCTCAAAGAGCCGCGCGCCAAGGCGGTGCTGGAAGACGTGGCGCGCCTCTCAAAATGGCAAACCCGCGCCTCGCCCAACCCAGCCGCCGCCAAGGGCGATCTGGCCCGGGGCCGGGGCGTGTCTTTCGTCAAGTACGACAACGACCGCACCTTCGTGGCGCTGGTGGCTGAAGTGGAAGTCAACCGCCGCACCGGCGTGATCCGCGTGACGGACATCTGGTGCAGCCACGACTGCGGTCAGCTGATCAACCCAGACGGCGCGATCAATCAGATCGAAGGCGGCATTGTGCAAACCGTGAGCCGCACGCTGATGGAAGAGCTGCAGTTCGACCGCCAGAACGTGACCAGCACCGACTGGCAGAGCTACCCGATCTTGCGTTTTCCGGACGTGCCACGCATGCACATCAGCCTGATCAACCGGCCCGACATGCCGGTCTGGGGCGCGGGTGAAATGGCCCCGACGGTGGTGCCTTCTGCCATCTCGAACGCCGTGTTCGACGCCACCGGCCAGCGCCTGCGCTCGGTGCCTTTCTTGCCGGCCAAGGTGCTGGCAGCCAAGGCCAGCAAGGCGGTCAAGGCGGCGTGAAGGCGGCAGTGGGCAAAAGAGCTGCCGTTTGACGCGGCGCTCTTGCTGAGCAGCTGAAAAAAAGGCCGGGCATCGTGAGATGCCCGGCCTTTTCTGTTTTCCTTGATGGCTGGCGGAGACGCTTAGTCCAGGCGCGCGCCCGACGCACTGACCGCCTGGTTCCAGCGCGGTGCCTCAGCGGCCAGGAACTTGGCGAAGTCGTCGCTGCCTAAAAACGCCGGGTCAGCACCTTGCGCCACCATGCGGCTCTTGATGTCGGCACTCGTCAGCACTTGCTTGAAGGCGTCACTGAGTTTGGCCGTCACGTCTTTGGGCAGGCCAGCGGGTGCCAAAAAGCCGTAGAAGCCCACCACTTCAAAACCCTTGAGGCCCGACTCAATGACCGTTGGAATGTCCGGCAAGGCCGGGTTGCGCTCCCGGCTGGTCACGGCCAAGGCGCGTACCTTGCCTTGCTTGTGATAGTTGGCGGCTTGGGGAATCGACTCGGCCATGAACTGCACTTGGCCCGCCATCAGGTCGGTGAAAGCCGGCGCGCTGCCGCGGTAGGGAATATGCACCATGAAGAGGCCGGTGGCGGTCTTGAACATCTCAGGCACCAAGTGGCTGATGCCGCCATTGCCGGCCGAGCCGTAATTGATCTGCCCCGGCCGGCTGCGGCTGTAGTCGATGAACTCTTTGAGCGTGGTGACCGGCAGCTTGGGGTTGACCAGCAAGGCCAGCGGCTGCATGGCGGTGCGGGCAATCGGCGTGAAGTCGCGCAGCGTGGCGTACGGCAGCTTGCCGTACAGCGCGGGGTTGATGACCATCACGCCGGTGTTGGCCAGCATCAAGGTGTAGCCGTCGGGTGCGGCTTTCATGACGTCTTGTGCGCCCACGGTGCCGCCTGCGCCAGATTTGTAGTCGATCACGATGGGCTGGCCCAGCACCGCCTGCAGCCGGTCACTGAGCAGCCTGGCGTGTTGGTCCAGCGGGCCACCGGCGGGAAAACCGATCACGACACGGATGGGTTTGTCGGGGAAAGCCGCGAGGGCCGGTGCACTGCTGAGGCTGGCCAGCAGGCCGGTGAGCAGCAAGCATGTCTTAGAAAGTAGGCGCATTCAAAAATCTCCGTCAGGGGGCGTTTTTCCGATCTGCGCAAAAGGCAAGCCGGGAAGCTGGACGGCATCATAGGGCGCTGCTGGTCCCTCAGGCGACAAGGCTTATCGGGGGCTTCCCCGATGCCCAAGCGGGCTGGCGGGCTGTAGGCTCAAGGCATTCACTCATTACCTTGCCAGGGTCTGCTCTCAGACGAGCAGCCCGTTCGGATCTTCAGGAGTCACCCCTTGTCCTTTCAGCCCCAACCGCCGCAACAGTTCACCGGTGCGCGCCCTGATGCGCGGCATTGGCCGGTGTGGCCCAAGCGCTTGCCTGCGGTGCTGCACGCCCCGGTCACGTCGCTCTGGCACAACTTGGCGGTGAGCGCGCTGCGCTACCCGGACAAGCCGGCGCTGGTTTTTTTCAACCAAACGCTAAGCTACACCGAGGTGCTGCGCCAGGCCGAGCAACTGGCCGCTACGTTGCACCGATTGGGCGTTCGCTCGGGCGACCGGGTGCTGCTGAACATGCAGAACTGCCCGCAGTGGGTCATCACGTATTTCGCCATACTCCGGGCCAATGCCGTGGTGGTACCGGTCAACCCCATGAACCGCGCAGAGGAGTTGTCCCACTACATCACCGACCCCGATGTGAAGGTCGCCATTTGCGCGGCCGACCTGGCTGGCGAGCTGGCCAAGGCCGACGCCACGCTGCGCGAGCCGCTGCGACTGTCCCACATGATCGTCAGCCACTACAGCGACGCTTTTGATGTGCATGCCACCGACCAGGGCGAGCCGGTCTTGCCCGAGGTCTGGCGCGCTTGGCTGGGCACGCAGCACCCCTTGCCCGCCCTGGCCAGCGGCCAAGCCATGGCTTGGACCGATGCGCTGAGCACAGGCGCTGCGTGCCTGGCCGACCTGCCTGCCCACGACCGCCAGCCCAGCGATATGGCCGTGCTGCCCTACACCAGCGGTACCACGGGCCTTCCCAAGGGCTGCATGCACATCCACGCCAGCCTCATGCACAACGCGGTGGCCAGCGGCCTGTGGGGCAACAGCACGCCCGAAAACGTGGTGCTGTCGGTGGTGCCCATGTTCCACATCACGGGCATGGTGTCGGTGATGAACGCCACCATCTACGCGGGCGCCACCTTGGTGGTGATGCCGCGCTGGGACCGCGAGGTAGCAGGGCGGCTGATTTCGCGCTGGCGTATCACGCACTGGACCTGCATTCCGACCATGGTGATTGACCTGCTGGGCAGCCCGAACGTGGCGCGCTTTGACATGAGCAGCCTGGTCAATATTGGCGGCGGTGGCGCGGCCATGCCGCAAGCCGTGGCCCAGCGGCTGTGGGAGTCTTACCGCCTGCGCTTTGTGGAAGGCTATGGCCTAACCGAAACCGCCGCACCGTCGCACAGCAACCCGCCCGATTCACCCAAGCAGCAATGCCTGGGCATTCCTTTCATGAGCACCGACTCACGCGTGATCGACCCGGCCACGTTGACCGAAGTGCCGGTCGGCGAGCAGGGCGAAATCGTGATGTGCGGGCCGCAAAACTTCCAGGGTTACTGGAAGCGGCCCGACGCGACGGCTGAGGCTTTCGTCGAGCTGGACGGCAAACGTTTTTTCCGCTCCGGTGACTTAGGGCATGTGGACGAAGAAGGCTACTTCTTCATCACCGATCGGCTCAAACGCATGATCAACGCTTCAGGCTTCAAGGTCTGGCCGGCCGAGGTGGAAGCTCTGATGTTCAAGCACCCCGGCATTCAGGAAGCTTGCATCATCTCGACCCGCGACGCTTACCGGGGTGAGTCCGTCAAGGCTGTGGTGGTGCTGCGCACCGAGGCGCGCGGCAAAACCACCGAGCAAGACATCATCGACTGGTGCAAAGACCACATGGCGGCCTACAAATACCCGCGCGTGGTGCAGATCGTCGATGCCCTGCCCAAGAGCGGCTCGGGCAAGGTGATGTGGCGCACGCTGCAAGAGGCTGAAAAGACCTGAGGTCTTCGGGTCTTCAGGCCTTTGCAGCGGGTCAGGCGATCACTCGGCCTCGATTTTGGCGATGCGGATCATCTCGCCGTAGCGCTTGATTTCCGCACCGACAAAGCTCTTGAACTCTGCTGGCGTGTTGCCCACCGGGTCAGCGCCCAAAGCGGCGAGGCGTTCCCGAAATTGCGGATTCGCAAAGGCCGTGTTCACCTCAGCGTGCAGGCGGTTGACGATGCTGGCCGGCGTATTCGCGGGCGCGAACATCCCGAACCAACCGCCATGGTGCGTGAAGGCGGGCAGGCCGGCCTCGTTGGCCGTGGGCACGTTTGGCATTTGCGGATGGCGTTTGACATCGCTGTAGGCCAGGGCGATCAGCTTGCCGGCCTTGATGTGCGACATCACCGCAGGTGGCGTGGAGAACATCGCTTGTGTCTCCCCCGACAAGACAGCTGCCACCGCCGGGCCCGCGCCTTTGTAGGGAATGTGCAGGATCGACGTGCCGGCCTTGGCGTTGAAAAACTCGCCCGACAAATGCAGGTTGTTGCCAATGCCAGCCGAGCCGAAGGACAGCTTGCTGCCCGGCTTGCGTGCCAGCTCTAAAAACTCCTGCAAGGTCTTGACGCCCAAGCTCGGATTGACCACCACGAAAACGCCTGGGTTTTCGACCAGGTTGGTCACCGGCACGATGTCTTTTTCGGTGTCGTAAGGCAGCTTCTTGTACATGTTCACGTTGGCCGTGAACCCGGCCGAGGTGATCATCAGCGTGTGGCCATCGGGCGCTGACTTGGCCAGCGCGTCAGCACCCAGGATGCCGTTGGCCCCGGGCTTGTTTTCAATGACCACGGGCTGCCCGAGTTGGGCGCCCAACTGCACCCCCATCAGCCGCGCCACGGAGTCAGGACCACCCGTTCCAAACGGCACGATGATGCGGATCGGCTTGCTCGGGTAGCTTTGCGCCAGGGCTGTGCCGCCCATCAGGCTCAAGGCCAGGCTCAAACCTAAACCTAAACCCAAGGTCATTTTTCGACGAATGGACAAAACGCTGTCTCCTTCAAGAATGTATTTTTTGTGGGCGCTGGGTCACGAGTCGACCTGCGCCAATGGCTGGTTAAAGCTTGTTTAAATTTACGGGAGGGACAGGTCAGCGTCAACCGGGCAATCCAGCAGAAGCACTGGCTTGTTAGGCTTGCGCCATCCTTGGCTTGCGGGGGCGGCCGCAAACCTACAATTCCTATTCGCTAGCGCTCTCTAGCTGGCACATCTCGAGGACTCTCAGACATGGCAAGCATCACCTGGGGCATGGGCATCTCGCAACTTTCAGTCAGGGCCGCTTGGTTGGCTGTTCTGGCGTTGCTGCTGGCCTGCGCGGCCTTGCCCAGCGGGGCGCAAAGCCCCGCCGCACCTGCCCCCGACTTGGCCGCCAGCCTGGCCCGCGGACGTGCTCTGCTGGCCAACCGGCAAGACAGCGGCTGCGTGTTGTGCCACACCGTCCCAGGCTTGCCAGCGGGGGGTGACCTAGGGCCGTCGCTGGCGGGTTTGGCGCAGCGGGCCAGCGCCGAGCAAATACGCCAGCGCATTGCCGACCCGCGCTTGCTGAACCCGCAGACCATCATGCCGGCCTACTTCAGCACCCAAGGCTTGAGCCGCGTGGCCAGTGCCTACGAAGGCCGCACCGTGCTGACCGAGCAAGGGCTGAGCGATATCGTGGCCTATCTCCTGCACAACACGCGGGCCGCACCTGGCGCACCCGGCCCGTGACCAGGACATTCATTCAATGTCCACCGTGTACCGCCACCTGTTGTTGATGTTCAAACGCCTTGCCGCTGCGGGCTTGCGTCCTGCGCTGGTCGCCATGGCCTTATGTGTTGGGAGCGCGCTGCCGGCTGCCGCGCAAACGCGCTATTTGCCGCTGGATCAGCTGCAGTCGGGTCTGGCCTTTGCAGGTAGCGATGTCAAAGCCCTACAGGCCGATGAATTTGGCAACCCCGGCCAGCTGTGGCTGTCGCGCGGGCAGGAGCGCTGGCGCGAGCCGGTGGGTGCTGCGGGCAAGAGTTGCCAGAGCTGCCACGGGCAGGCGCAGCAAAGCATGCGCGGCGTGGCTGCGCGGTACCCGGCCGTGGACAGCAAGACCCAGCGTCTACTGAACCTGGAAGACCGCATTCGCCAATGCCGCAGCCAACACCAGCAAGGCCCGGAACTTAAATTTGAATCAGACGATTTGCTGTCGCTGACGCTGCATGTCAGCGACGCGTCGCGCGGCCTGCCGCTGCGCGTAGACATTCAGGGGCCAGCGCGTGCGCACTGGGAGCAAGGCCAGGCTTTGTTCATGCAGCGCCAGGGGCAGCTCAACCAGTCATGCGCCAATTGCCATGACCAAAACCCAGGCCGCCGGCTGTTCACCGACCGCCTGAGCCAGGGCCAGCCCAATGGCTACCCGGTGTACCGGATGGAATGGCAGACCATGGGCTCGCTGGAGCGGCGCTTGCGCAGCTGCATGGTCGGCGTGCGCGCCGAGCCGCTGCCCTGGGGCGCTCAAGAGGCGCGGCAGCTCAGTCTGTATCTGATGTGGCGCGGCCAGGGCCTGCCGGTGGAAGTGCCGGCCGTGCGCAAATAGCCGCCAGGGGAAGGGCCTCTAGGCCGGCGTGACATCCAGCCGGCTGCTGACCTGCCCAACCGCGCCCGCGTCGTCCTGCCACTGCACCTGCACCTCGCCGCTTTGCTCAGGCACCAGCCAGAACTGCAAATACGGATTGGCTGACACACCCGAGCCCAAGGTGGCGCGAAACACGGTACGACCACCGTAGGTGACCTGCAGGCTGTGGATCACGTTTTTGGCAATCAGCGTGCCCTGCATGTCCAGGCGAAAGCCGGTTTCCATGGGGTGCTGGATCAGCAAGCGCACCTGCACCGGCTGGCCACGCGGCGTGGGGGAGGGAAACTGCAGTCGGGCTCGCATGGTGTCAGCCCGCGTCCAGGCAGGCCGATTCAGTCACTTCGACTTCGGCTGTGCCTCGCCACCAACGGCCGTCCGAGGTCTGCGCCAGCGCCATCACTTCTTGCGAGCCATTGAGCCGAACGCGCAGGGCGATCTCGGCTTTGCCCGACAAGGGGCCCAGATCGAACTCGGCGATCAAAGGCCGTGGGTTGCGGTTGGACAGCAGCACCACGCGCTGCACGTGGTCGGCCGCCGTCATGGGGCTGTCTACGCGCACCGTCAAAGGCACTGAAAACCCGTTGTCGGCCAGGCGTGGCGTGACCACTGCGACCCGGCCTGCGCTGGGCACGGCCTGCCCCGTGAAGGGCCGGTACAGCAAGCCCCAGTCCAGCGTGGCGGGCGCCACCTGCGCGCGCGCCGGGCCGGCGGCCCAGAGCAGGCTGGCCACCAAGCCGCCCAGGCCCTGCCGGCGCGAAACACGCGAAACGCGCGAAGCGAGGACTGGGGGAGCTGCTTCAGACAAGGCGCAGGCCGTGGTTTTTCAGCGGCATGTTGCGCACCGGCTTGCCGGTTGCCGCAAAGATGGCGTTCAGGATCGCCGGTGCCACCACGCAAATGGTGGGCTCGCCCACGCCACCCCAGAAGTCGAAGGTTGGCGCGATCACGGTTTCAATGCGTGGCATCTGGCGCAGCCGGGCAATCGGGTAGCGGTCGAAATTGGTTTCGACGATGCGTCCCTGGGCCACGCTGGACTCGCTTTGCAGCGTGTCAAAGGCGTAAGCCACCGAGCCTTCGACCTGAGCGGCGATCTGATCGGGGTTGACCGCATGGCCGCAATTGGTGGAGAGCACTAGGCGAAGCACCCGGACTTCATCGCCCTTGACCGAGACTTCGGCCACGGCGGCGGTGTAGCTGGCGTAACCCATGAACTGGGCAATGCCCCGGTGCACGCCCTTGGGCAAAGGCTTGTTCCAGCCGGCTTTTTCGGCTGCTGCGTCGAGCACGGCCAAGTGCTTGGGATGCTTTTGCATCAGGGCCCGGCGGAACTCCAGCGGATCGCGTCCGGCGGCGCGGGCCACTTCTTCCATGAAGCATTCGAGGTACAGACCGTTCTGGTTGGTGTTGACGCCGCGCCAAGGACCGACCGGCACGTGCGTGTTGCGCATGGCGTACTCGGCGCGCAGATGCGGCACGGTGTAGCCAATTTGCGCGTCATGCGGCTCGGGAAAAAAGCCTTGCAGCTGGCGCCGGTCTTTGCCGTTCTGGATGGCTTGCGGGTTGACGTGGGCATTGATGGACTGGCCCGATACGCGCAGGTGCAGACCGACCAAGTTGCCTTGCGCGTCCAGGCCGGCTTCCAGGCGGCACTGGCCGATGGGGCGAAAGAAATCTTGCGCCATGTCCTCTTCGCGGCTCCAGACCAGCTTGACCGGCACGCCGGGCATCTGGCGCGCCAGCAAAGTGGCCTGGCGCACAAAGTCCTGTTGGCCACCACGGCGACCAAAGCCGCCGCCCAGCGTGTGGTTGTAGACCTCGCATTTGTCCAGCGGCAAACCGCTGGCTGCCGACAAGGCCGCCATGGAGGCTTCGGCGTTCTGGCTGGCAACCCAGGCCTCGGCACGGCCGTCGCTCACCCGAGCCGTGCAGTTCATGGGCTCCATGCACGCATGGGTGACGAAAGGCGTGCTGTAGACCGCCTCGACGCGCTTGACTGCGCCTGCAATGGCTTGCGGGGCGTTGCCAATGTCGGTGTCGGCAAAAACGTTGCTGGTGGAGGTCAGGCCTTCCTTGAGCCGCTCGGCAATGGCCGCGCTGTTTTCCTTGGCATGCTCACCCTCGTTCCAGACGATGGGCAGGTCCTGCAAGGCCATCTTGGCACGCCACCAGTTGTCGGCCACCACGGCCACGGCGTTGTCGTCCACCTTGTAGACACCCAGGATGCCCCGGCGGCCCTTGATCTTGGACTCGTCGTAGCTGACCAGTTTGCCCAGGAACACCGGGCTTGCCTGGATGGCGGCGTAAACCATGCCCGGCAGGCGGGCGTCGATGGCGTAGTTTTGCTTGCCGGTGACCTTGTCGTCCGTGTCCAGACGCTTGAGCGGCTTGCCCGCCACCTTCCATTGGCGCGGGTCGCGCAGCACCAGGGTCTTCGGGTCCGGCGGGGTGAGCTTGGCCGCGGCTGAGGCGACCTGGCCGTAGCTGAGCTTGCGCCCGGTGGCGGTGTGAGTGATCACGCCCTTGCTGACGCTGACGTCCGCAACCGGCACGCCCCACTGCGCGGCGGCGGCTTGCAGCAGCACCGTGCGGGCGGCAGCGCCACCTTGGCGAACATAGTCATGCGAGCCGCGAATGCCCCGGCTGCCGCCGGTGGACATGTCGCGCCAGACGCGCTGGCGCGCCAGGTTCTGACCCGGCGAGACCATTTGCACTTTGACCCGGGCCCAGTCGCATTCGAGCTCTTCGACCACCAGTTGGGCCAGCCCGGTATGGGTGCCTTGGCCCATTTCGGCGCGAGCCACGCGGATGATGCAGGTCTCGTCGGGCTGCACCACCACCCAGGCGTTGACTTCAGGGCTCTGGCTCGGCGTGGATTGCGCGGCCACCGGGCAGTAAAAGCCCAAGGCCATACCGCCACCAGCAGCGGCCGTGGAGAGCACGAAAGCGCGGCGAGACAAACCTGTCGTTGTTGTTTTCATCATGGTGCTTTCCTTCAGGCCTGGGCGGTTGTGGACTCGATCAATTCACCGGCGTCGCTGACCATGTGGATCACCGAACCCACGCCTTTGCCGGTCTTGGCCGCCAGGTGAATGGCCGCGCGTATGCGCTGGTAGGTGCCGCAGCGGCAGATGTTGGTCATGGCCTCGTCGATGTCGGCGTCTGTGGGCTTGGGTTTTTTACGCAGCAAGGCGGTAGCCGCCAGGATCTGCCCGGACTGGCAGTAGCCGCACTGCGGCACATCCAGGGCCTTCCAGGCCATTTGCACGGGGTGCGTGCCGCCCTGCGACAGGCCTTCGATGGTGGTGACCTTCTGTGCGCCCACGGCGGACACGGGGTAGGAGCAGGAGCGCACGGGCTCGCCGTTGAGGTGCACGGTGCAGGCGCCGCATTGGGCAATGCCGCAGCCAAATTTGGTGCCGGTCATGCCCAGCTGGTCGCGCAGCACCCACAAGAGGGGCATTTCGGGCTCGACATCCACCTGGTGGCTTTTGCCATTGACGCTCAGTTTCAGCATGGTCTTATCCTTGACGGTCAAAAAAGGCTTGAAGTTAGTGGGGCTGAGCTTGGCGGTCAATCCCGTGTAATCCCGCGTCAGGGCCAACCCGCAGGCGCTTCGGGGTTGGAACCTAATTACTTGGTGGTGGTTACTAGTTTCTCAGGCTGATACCAAGCCACCAGGCGCTCCTTACAATTCCAGCAAAGGCCCAGCGGCATCGGGCTGTTGGCCGCGGCACAGGACACGCACGCATGGCAACCATCATCGGGGGCATTGGCACCTCGCACGTTCCGACCATTGCGGTCGCTTATGACAAAGGTCGGCAGAACGAACCTGCCTGGGCGCCACTGTTTGACGGCTACAAACCCGTGGCCCAATGGCTTAAAGACCAGCGTGCCGACGTGTTGGTGTTTTTCTACAACGACCACGCCACCACTTTCTTTTTTGACCTCTATCCCACCTTCGCTTTAGGCGTCGGTTCCAGCTTCCCGATTGCCGACGAAGGCGCGGGCCTGCGCAACCTGCCGCCGCTGCGCGGCGATGTGAAGCTGCAAGCGCACATCGCGCAAAGCCTGGTCAACGACGAGTTTGACCTGACGGTGTTTCAGGAAAAACCGATTGACCACGGCTGCGCCTCGCCGCTGCCGCTCTTGTGGCCGCACCAGCCCGACTGGCCAGGCACCATCGTGCCGATTGCCATCAACGTGCTGCAGTACCCGCTGCCGACCGCACGTCGCTGCTACAAGCTGGGCCAAGCGGTGCGCCGGGCTATTGAGTCGTACCCCGAAGACCTGCGTGTGGTGATCGTCGGCACGGGCGGGCTGTCGCACCAGATTCATGGCGAGCGCACGGGCTTTAACAACACGCCCTGGGACTTGGAATTTTTGGAATTGCTCAAGGACGACCCCGAGCAACTCATGAAGATGACGCATGCCGACTTTGTGCGCCTGGGCGGCGCCGAGAGCGTGGAGCAGATCATGTGGCTGGCCATGCGTGGCGCGCTGGCCGGCGACACCGGCAAGCGCATCCGGGAACTGCACCGCAATTACTACCTGGCCACCACCACGGCCATGACGGTGGTGCTGTATGAAGAAGAGTTTGCAGCCCAGCAGGTGGCCGCATGAACCCGCAGCTCCAAGGCATGCAAGCGATTGCCGGCACCTATGTGTTCGACCTGGAAACCAGCAACAAGGCGCTGCGCCTGAACCGCTTTTTCTGGCACATGATCCGCCCCGAAGCCCGCGCCGCCTTTGTGGCTGACGAGGCCGCCGCCATGCAAGCCGCTGGCTTGAAGGAGACCGAGCAAGCCTTGATCCGGCAACGCGACTGGCTGGGCCTGGTGCAGTACGGCGCGAATTTTTTCGTCATGGAAAAATTCGCCCGTGTCGTCAAGATGAGCAACCTGCAGGTTTACGCCGAGATGCGCGGCGAAAGCTTTGAAGCCTTCTTGGCCACACGCCAGGTCCCCGATGCCCGCTGAACCGCTCAGCGTCTTGCTGCTGCCCGGCCTGCTGTGCGATGGCGCGGTCTGGCCCCACCAGCAAGCGGCTTTGCAAGCGTTGGCGCCGGTGCAGGTGGTCGAGTACGGTGATGCCGACAGCTTGAGCGTCATGGCCAGCCAGGCGCTGGCGGGCGCACCGCCCGGCCCGCTGGCCGTCGTGGGGCATTCCATGGGCGGGCGTGTGGCCTTGGAGATCTGGCGGCAAGCGCCTGAACGGGTGCGCGGCCTGGCTTTGCTGGACACCGGTTTTCAAGCCCTGCCCGAAGGCGCTGCGGGCGTGGCCGAGCGGGCGGGCCGCATGGAACTGCTGGCTCTGGCACGCGCCCAAGGCCTGCGCGCCATGGGCCAGCGCTGGGCGCGCGGCATGGTGCATTCGGCGCAGCTGGAAACACCGCTCTTTGAAGCCATCTTGCAAATGATCGAACGCAGCACGCCAGACCGTTACGCCGCGCAACTGCAGGCCTTGCTGGCCAGGCCTGACGCCACTGAACTGCTGCCCACCATCAGCGTGCCGACGCTGCTGCTGTGCGGGCGGCAGGACAGCTGGAGCCCGCTGGCCCGGCACGAACAAATGCGTGACATGTTGCTGGCCCGTCCCAAGCCGGCGCCTGTGGAGTTGGTAGTCGTTGAAGACTGTGGCCACATGAGCACGATGGAGAAACCGCAAGAAGTCAGCACGGCGCTTGAGGCATGGCTGGCTCGCTGCCTGGAGGCCCGGCTGTGACCCGAGCCTCTGGCGCGCCGGCCAGCGCATCTGTCGCCGATTCAACGCAAGAATTTGGCAAGCCGAAGTCGGGCTGGCGGCGGCAGGCCTACAGTGTTATTTTTGAGTCGGACACGGTGGCCGGTCGGCGCTTTGACCAGGTGTTGATCTTCACGATCTTGCTGAGCATTGCCGTGGTGATGGCCGACAGCGTGCAACACATGGGCCAGCGGTATGACGCGCTGTTCACGGCTTGCGAATGGGTTTTCACGGTCTTGTTCTCCCTGGAGTACCTCGCGCGTCTGGTTTGTGTGCGGCGCCCTTGGAAATACGCCACCAGCTTTTTTGGCGTGATCGATTTGCTCTCGGTCTTGCCGACTTACCTCGCCTTGTTTTTCCCCGAGGTTTACGCGCTGGTGGATGTGCGGGTGCTGCGGCTCTTGCGGGTGTTCCGAATTTTCAAGCTGGCCGCGTACGTGGCGGAGTACCAGTCCCTGGCCATGGCGCTGGCCGCCAGCCGCCGCAAGATTTTGGTGTTCTTGTCGGCTGTGGTGATGCTGGTGCTGATCTTGGGCACGGTGATGTACGTGGTCGAAGGCCCGGGCAATGGCTTTACCAGCATTCCGACCTCGGTGTACTGGGCCATCACCACGGTGACCACGGTGGGCTTTGGCGACATCACGCCCAAGACGGATTTGGGCCGCTTGATCGCCTCGTTCATGATGCTCATGGGTTGGGGCACCTTGGCGGTGCCGACGGGCATCGTGACGGCTGAGGTGGCTACGCAGCGGGGCAGGGGGCTGGGCGAGCTCAGAGGTTTGGCCCCGGGTCTGCGCGTCTGCCCGGATTGCGCGACTCGGGGGCACAGACCATCGGCCTTGTTTTGCTACCAGTGCGGCGCGGCCTTGCCGCCTGAAGACAGCGACAAACAACTGCTCGCTCTGGCTTCTCGTAGGGGCTTCGACAAGCTCAGCCCTAACGGATGGGGAGAGCTTGGGCGGCCTCAGGCCGGGCTGGGCGTGAGCCGCACCGGCGTGATCTCCACCGAGTTGGTCGTGGTGCTCATCCACACCGTGCCGTCCTGAATCGTGACTTGCAGCTGCATGGTGCGCTCGGCCAGCTTGGCAAGCGCTTGGCTTTGCGCCGCGTCGATTTGCCAGACCGTCAAATTGGCGGCGCGGGTCAGCTTGGTTTCAATGGCTTTCCACCATACCGGCGTGCTGCTGGCAAAGCTCAGCACCGTCACGCGTTCGGCGCGGCCGGCGGCCTTCATCAGGCGTTTGTCGTCGGGCTGGCCCACATCGATCCAGTGCAGGATGGCGTCGGTGTAGTCCTTGTGCCACAGCGCGGCCTCGTCCACATCCCACAAGTCCTTGGCAAATTCAAGCTGACCTTTTTGGTCATCAGCGGCCACGTTCAAGGCGAAAGCCAGCAGGCGGATCATCATGCGTTCGTCCGCCTCGGAAGGGTGGCGGGCAATCGTCATGGCGTGGTCGGCGTAGACGTTGCGGTCCATGTCGGCGATTTGGAGCTGGGCTTTGTAGATGGTGGCTTTGAGTGCCATGTCGGGTCTTTGCGCGAGGTGTCGGAAACAGCTATTGGAACAGGCTTTGCTGGGCAAGCGGCGGGGTCTGCGCCGGGGTCGCTATAGTGACGGCAGCTTGAGCGCTGCGCCCACTGGCCCGCGCCCCTCACCTCTTACAAAAACTCCGGAGACTTTTCATGAGCACCCCCTTGTTCAGCGCCACGATTGCCGGCAGCCTGCCCAAACCCGCCTGGCTGTCCGAAACCCAAAAACTCTGGCCTCAGTGGAAGGCCGAGGGCGCCGAACTGGCGCAGGCCAAGGCCGACGCCACGCTGCTCTGGATCAAGGCCCAGGAAGACGCCGGCCTGGACGTGATTGGCGACGGCGAGCAGTCGCGCCAGCACTTTGTGCACGGCTTTTTGGAGCAGGTCGAAGGCATCGACTTCCAGAACAAAGTCAAGATGGGCATCCGCGACAACCGCTACGACGCCATGGTGCCGCAAGTGGTTTCCGCTTTGCGCCTCAAGGGCCGCGTGCACGCCGCTGAAGCGCAGCTGCTGCGCGCCCACACCCAGAAAAAAATCAAGTTCACGCTGCCCGGCCCCATGACCATCTTGGACACCGTGGCCGACCGCTTTTACGGTGACAAGGTCAAGATGGCCATGGCCCTTGCCGAACTGCTCAACCAGGAAGCCCTGGCCTTGCAGGCCGATGGCGTGGACATCATTCAGTTCGACGAACCTGCTTTCAACGTCTACATGAAAGACGCCGCCGACTGGGGCGTGCAGGCCCTAGAAGTGGCCGCCAAAGGCCTGACCTGCACCACCGCCGTGCACATTTGCTACGGCTACGGCATCAAGGCCAACACCGACTGGAAGTCCACCTTGGGGCAAGAGTGGCGCCAGTACGAGACGGTGTTCCCCGCATTGGCAAAAAGCAGCATCCAGCAAGTCAGCCTGGAATGCTTTCACTCGCACGTGCCACCGCACCTGATGGCCTTGCTCGAAGGCAAGGACGTGATGGTCGGCGTGATCGACGTGGCCAGCGACGTGGTGGAAACGCCCGAGCAAATCGCCGACACCATCGGCCAGGCCTTGCAGTACGTGCCCAAGCACCGCCTGCTGCCTTGCACCAACTGCGGCCTGGCGCCCATGAGCCGTGAGATCGCCTTGCAAAAGCTCGAAGCGCTGGCCAAGGGTGCTGCCCTGGCGCGCGAACGCTACAAGTAAGTCATTCACCACCTGCGGAGTTGCTATGCACAACGACCATTCCGGCGCTTCAGACCACGGTCACGACCACGCACACCCGCACAGCCACGAGCCCGCCTGGAAGCACGACGGCGTGCGCGTGATCTCGGGCGGGCAGCTCGACGGCAACACCGCCCAGACGCCCGGCATGGACCGCAAGGCGGCCATCAACTTTGCCCGTGTGGGCGCGCAAAAACTCTGGGCCGGCACTGTCACCATTCATGCGGATGCCAAGACTGGCGCCCACCACCACGGCCCGCTAGAAAGCGTGATTTACGTCATCCGTGGCCGCGCGCGCATGCGCTGGGGTGAGAAGTTAGAGTTCACCGCCGAGGCCGGCCCAGGCGACTTTATTTACGTGCCGCCGTATGTGCCGCACCAAGAGATCAACGCCAGCGCCACCGAGTTGCTGGAATGCGTGCTGTGCCGCAGCGACGGCGAAGCGGTCGCCGTGAATCTGGACATTGAGCCGGTTGAAAAACCGCAAACTGTTTTGTGGATAGATCCCACTCATCCCCAGGGCGGGCAGTAGCAGCCGCCTTCTCTTCATCAGGAGTTGTCATGAAAGCCATCTGGAACGGCGTGGTCATCGCCGACAGTCCCGAGACCGTGGTGCTGGAAGGCAACCACTACTTCCCCGAAGCCAGCCTGAATCGCGACTTCATCACCTTCAGCAACCACCACACCATGTGCGCGTGGAAGGGCCAGGCCAGCTATTACTCGCTCTTGGTCAACGGTGAAATGAACACCGACGCCGCTTGGTACTACCCCGACCCCAAGCCTGAGGCCGACAACATCAAAGGCCACGTCGCGTTCTGGAAGGGCGTGAAGATCGAGCCTTGAGGCTCAGGTGGCTCGCGGCTGTCTTGGGGTTCTTCGCCACTGGCGGCGCCGGCCTTCCTGGCGTATAACTTTCCCAGGAGGCCGCTCATGTTCAAGCACATCCTGGTTCCCGCCGACGGGTCCGACAACGCCTGTCGCGCCACGGACAAAGCCGTTGCCATCGCCCGCGCTTTTGGCAGCGAGGTCACGGTCATCTACGTCATCGACCCCTACGCCTTCACGGGTGTGGGCACCGACTTTGCCTATGGTCAGGCCGAATACCTGAGCGCTGCCACTGCCGAAGGCGAACAAGCCTTGGCCCACTGCCGACAATCCTTTGAAGTCGCCGGCATCAGCGTGCAAGAAAAACTGGTGGAAGCCCACGCCGTCTACAAAGGCATCCTCAGCACCGCCCAGCAAGTGGGTGCTGACCTGATCGTCATGGGCTCCCACGGTCGACGGGGGCTGGAAAAGCTCATGCTCGGCAGTGTCACCTCACAGGTGTTGTCGCATGCGCACCTGTCGGTGCTGGTCGTGCGGGAGTGAACCGCATCTGCACGGCTGCTCCGCTGCCTTGATGACCGCTCTTTGGCTCCCCCCCTTCCCCCGCCGGAGGAAGGCCGGGATGGGGGCAGCAGCCTTCGCAACGAATGCCGTTCAACCTAAGTCAACCCCGCACATCCGCCACCGTCTGCTTGCCAAAATCCGCGCTCGCTAAAAACGCCAGCACCCGCTGCGCTGCCTGCTCAGGCGAGGTGAGTTGCCCCTGCGCATGCAAGCCCTCAAAGCCGGCCCGGTCCGGAAAATCCGCATCCGGCGCCCCGCGCAGTTGCACCTGCATGTCGGTGTCAATCACGCCCGGCGCCAATGAACAGACCCGCGCGCCATTCGGCTTGGCCGCTTCGTCCAGCGCCAGGCAGCGGGTGAAGTGGTCCATGCCCGCCTTGGCCGCGCAATAAGCGGCTTGCGAGGCCATGGCCCGGCGCCCCAGGCCCGAGGAAATATTCAAGACCTTGCGTTCAGCCTGCCAGCTGTCTGTGGCGCCCAAGAACGCCGCAGACAGCTGCAAGGGCGCTTCCAAGTCCACGCGCAAGGCCCAGGCCAGGTCGTCCGGATCGGCCTGGCTCAAGGGGCTGATGCGCGGAATGACGCCCGCGTTGTTGATCAAGCTTGCACGGGGGAAACCTGTCGCAGCCTGTTCGTTCAACCAAGTCTGTAGCCGCCGCGCCACCTCAGCCCCTTGCGCCAGATCCGCCGTCCATTGGATCAAGGTGCAACCCACCGCCGTCGCACGGGCCGAGAGCTCGGCGTTGCTGCCGCGAGAGATGCACAGCAGCGTGCGCCCGGGCGCGAGCAGTTGCTGCGCCATGGCCAGGCCCATGCCGCGGGAGGCGCCGGTGAGGATGATGAGGTCTTGTGTCATGGGCTTGCTGCTCTTTGTGCTTGAAAGGTAGGGAGATCGGGAGTCATCGGCTTGCAGGTCCGAAGCTCGGGTGTTGGTTTTATACCTGGGAAAAGTCGGACGGGCTGTGGGCATGAGCCTGCCATGAAGCGGTGGTACCCTCGGCTTCGCCAAAGTTGAGCTGTTCCGCTCTGTGGCCACCCACCCACCTCGTTGTCGCTTTCCTCAATGACCGCTTTTCCCCCCTTGCGTCTGCCTGGCGCTTTGGCGCTGCTGCTGGCAGTCGCTTTCAGCCTGCCCGCGCAAGCCGCCCGACCCATGATCACCGACGACGCGCGGGTGGTCGATGCCAAGACCTGCCAAGTGGAAAGCTGGGCCAAGAAGAACACGGGCAGCGGTGAGTTGTGGGCCATTCCCTCTTGCAACATCACCGGCAATCTGGAGTTGGCGCTCGGTGGTGCGCAGCTCAGAGCCGGCGGCGAGGGGCAGTGGCAGGACTCGCTGGTTCAGGCCAAGACCTTGTTCAAGACGCTCAGCCCGAATGGTTGGGCCGTCGGGCTGGCGGGCGGGGTGCTGCGGCATCACCTGACGGGCACGCAAGACCCTTATGCCTATGTGCCCGCTAGCTTTTCATTTCAAGACGATCGTTTTGTCGCCCACACCAACCTGGGTTGGCTGCGGGACGGCGCCACCGGCAAGAACCGGCTGACCTGGGGCCTGGGCAGTGAAACGCAGCTGCTGCCGCGCGGCTACCTGGTGGCGGAGACCTTTGGCCAAGACCAGGGCAAGCCGTATGTGCAGCTGGGTTGGCGTTATTGGGTGGTGCAAGACCGGGTGCAAATCGACACCACGGTGGGTCAGCGCGCCGGCCAGAGCGATTCGCGCTGGGTGAGCATCGGCCTGCGCTTGCTGTCCCCGGTCTGGCTGCCCTGAGCCCTGGCGTTCAAAAGGGTGCCGGGCTGCTAAAACTCAGCCACTCGCCGCTGACGGGGTGGGCAAAAGCCAGTTCAGCTGCGTGAAGGTACAGGCGTTCGGCGGCCTGGCCGTACAGCGCGTCACCCACGATGGGGTGGCCCAGCGCTTTCAAATGCACGCGCAGTTGGTGTGACCGGCCGGTGATGGGTTCCAGCAGCACCCTCGTGGTGTCCGGGCCGTGCGACTGCACTCGCCAGCGCGTCTGGCTCGGCTTGCCCTGCAGCGGGTCAATCACCCGCAGTGGTCGGTTCGGCCAATCGGCGGCAATCGGTAGATCAATCAGGCCCCAGCCGTCTTCTGTAGTTGGCTTGGCTATGTGGCCCTGCACCACGGCCACATAGCGCTTATATACTTGTCGCTCAGCAAAGGCCAGGCTCAGGCGGCGCTGCGCTTCTGGGTGGCGCGCCATGAGCAGCAGACCCGAGGTGGCCATGTCCAGCCTGTGCACGACCAAGGCGTGGGGGTCCAGTTGTTGCACCCGGCTGCTCAGGCAATCTTGTTTGTCTTCGCCGCGTCCCGGCACGGCCAGCAGGCCAGCGGGTTTGTCGAGTACGAAGAAGGCCGCGTCTTCGGCCACCAGCGGCAGCTCGGTTTCATTCACGCCGATCACGAACTCTGGGGCGGCGCTGCGCGGCGTTGCTCGCGCAGCATGAAGAGGTACAGGCTTTCCACCTTCTCACGCGCCCAGGGCGTTTTGCGCAGGAACTTCAGGCTCGACGCCACGCTGGGGTCCAGCACAAAGCAGCGGATGTGGATCTGCCGGCCCAACTCTTCCCAACCGTAATGCGCCGCCAGCGCCGTGACGATGGCTTCCAGCGTCACACCGTGCAGCGGGTTGCGCGGCTGCCCGGCTGGGGTAGGCGGATTGGGCGGGGTAGGCGGATCGGGCGGCAGGTTCACGCGCAGGGCTTATTTGTTTTTGAGCTTGCCGCGCACCGGCACCACGGTGACGACCGTGGGGCGCACCGCGTCAGGCGACACCGTCTTGGGCGGCGAGGTGTCCTTCTTGGGTTTCTTGACCATCTTTTGGTTTTGCTGACCTTTTGCCATGAGATTTCTCCGTTTTGAAGCCAGCCGAGTGGCAGACCTGCCCGCGATTATCGGCGCATCGTCTGCGCTCTGGCGGGCGCAGTCGCGCTGTTAAGCTTCGCGCCCATGTCCGCCCCCAGCTTCAAAGACCTCACGCGCCAGCACGACTTCATGCGGCTGTGGTTTGCCCGCTTGGCCGGAACCACCGGCAACCAGATGCTGATGGTGGCGGTGGGCTGGCAAATGTACGACTTGACCGGCAGCGCCTGGGACTTGGGGCTGGTGGGCCTGTGTCAGTTTTTGCCTGCGCTTTTGCTGACCCTCGTAGCTGGCCATGTGGCCGACCGTTGGCACCGCGGCCGCATCGTCGCGGTCTGCCTGCTCAGCCAGGCCAGCGTGGCCTTGGTGTTGGCGGCAGCCACGCAGGGCTGGGGTCATTCGGGGGCTTGGGCTTCACGTGACTTGCTGCTGGCCTTGTCCATCTTGCTGGGCATGGCCCGCGCCTTTCAAATGCCAGCGCAGCAGGCCCTGACCTCCATGTTGGTGCCACCGGCCATGCTGCCGCGCGCCATGGCGTTCAGCTCAGCTGGTTTGCAGACGGCGGTGATTGGTGGGCCGGCGCTGGGCGGCGTGATTTTTGTGGCCGGCACTACGACCGTTTACCTGACCTGCGTGGCGCTGTTTGCGATGGGCTGTGCCTGGATCGCCCGCATGCGCTACCGCCACGTGGCGCCAGAGCCTCATGCCGTGTCGCTGCGCAGCCTGCTGGCTGGCGTGGCTTTTGTGTTCGAGCGTAAGCCTTTGCTGGGCGCGGTGTCGCTCGATTTGTTTGCCGTGCTGCTGGGCGGCGCCACCGCCTTGCTGCCGATTTTTGCCAAGGACATTCTGCAAGTTGGCCCCTGGGGCCTGGGTCTCTTGCGTGCCTCGCCGGCCGTGGGCGCTTTGCTCATGTCGGCCTGCCTTACGCGCTGGCCGCTGCAACGGCGGGTGGGGCGGCTGATGATGGGCTCGGTCGCGGTGTATGGCCTGTGCATGGTGAGCTTTGGCTTGTCCACCAGCTTGTGGCTGTCGATGGGCGTGCTGGCGATTTCGGGCGCGGCCGACATGGTCAGCGTGGTGATCCGCCAAACCTTGGTGCAACTGGAAACGCCGAACGAGATGCGCGGCCGCGTCAGCGCCGTGAACTCGGTGTTCATTGGCGCCTCCAATCAGTTGGGCGAATTCGAGTCCGGCGCCACCGCCGCCTGGCTCGGCCCGGTCGGCTCGGTGGTGCTGGGCGGGGTGGGCACCTTGGTGGTGGCGCTGGCCTGGCTGCGCCTGTTCCCCACCTTGGCCCAGCGCGACCGGCTCTGAGCCTTCGCTTCTGCAGCCCTTTTTTGGCGCTGCGCTGATGGGCTGAACCTCAGCCGAGCGAGTCCAAACTTTGCGGCTTGAGCGCGTCCTACACCCTTTGCCGCAGGAGCCTACAGGCCAAGCTTCGAGCGCTGGCTAGCGTGGCTGTCTTCTTGTTCCCAACTTTTCAGGAGATGAAGATGACCACAGTTTCGCAAGTCATGACCCGGGGCGTGCGCGCCATGTCGCCGTCTGACTCGGTGGTGCTGGCTGCTCAGGCCATGGACGAACTCAACGTGGGGGTGGTGCCGGTGTGTGATGGCCAGCGCCTGGTCGGGCTGGTGACGGACCGCGACATCACGGTGCGCGGCGTGGCCCAGGGCCGGGCCGACGAAAGCACCCGGCTCTCGGACATCATGAGCGGTGAGGTGCGCTGGTGCTTTGAAGACCAGAGCGTGGAAGACGTGCTGCGCGACATGTCCACCAGCCAGATTCGCCGCCTGCCGGTGGTGGACCGGCAAAAGCACCTGGTCGGCATGGTCACGCTGGGCGACATTGCGGCCAAGACCGGCGAGCCGGACGTGGCCGAGTCGCTGAGCAATATTTCCGATCCGGCCGAGCCCGACCGCTCGGGCAACTCACAAGCCAGTGGCAGTGCGGGCGGGGGCTCGGCCTCCGGCCAGCCGCGCTGAAGGGGCCGCCATGCTGCCCAACAAAGAGGGTCAACGCGTACCCGAGGTGACTTTCAAGACCTTGCACGAGGGGCGCTGGCAAGACCTCACCACGCACCAGCTGTTTGACGGCAAGCGCGTGGTGGTTTTTTCGCTGCCCGGGGCTTACACCCCCACCTGCTCGGCCAGCCACCTGCCGCGCTACAACGAATTGGCGCCCACGTTCAAGGCGCTCGGCGTTGACGATGTGCTGTGCATCGCCGTGAACGATGCCTTTGTCATGAATGAATGGGCGCAGTCGCAAGAAGCTGGTCACATCACCATGATCCCTGACGGCAATGGCGACTTCAGCCGGGGCATGGGCATGTTGGTGGACAAGCGCGACCTCGGCTTTGGCCAGCGCTCCTGGCGCTACTCGATGCTGGTGGCTGATGGCGTGGTGGAAAAAATGTTCATCGAGCCCGACAAGCCCGGCGACCCGTTTGAGGTGTCGGACGCCGACACCATGCTGCGCTATATCGCGCCCGACGCCCAGCCACCGCAGTCGGTGGTGCTGTTCACCAAGCCGGGTTGTTCGTATTGCGCCCAAGCCAAAGCCATGCTGCGCGAAGCGGGCATGCCGTATGAAGAGATCAGCCTGGGCCACGGCATCACCACGCGCAGCTTGTATGCCGTGGCTGGCGCAGGCACGACGCCCCAGGTCTTCATCGGTGGCGAGCACATAGGCGGCAGCGAAGAGCTCAAGGCCTGGCTGGCCCAGCAGCCTAAAAATCAGCCGAGCGGGGCCCAGGCGGGCCAGCCGACGGGGGCTCCGGCTGGCCTGGCCGCCAGCACGGTGTGAAGTCTGCGCCTGCCTTGGTGTGGCGATTACTGAATGCGATTGACCGCATGCGAACGACTCTTTGACTGCTTAGGACCGGTTTTAGTGGATCTCAAGCATGCCCCTTAGTCCTACAGGATGAGTAGGCCCTTACTGACGTGTTTTTCTCGGCCGTTTTCTAAACTAAAAGCCGTGTTCAAGCACCAGCTTTGACACTGTTCACCACACCATCACTACAGGGAGCCCCACATGATTTCTGACAACACCACCCCCACCGTCAAACCTACGTCCAAGCGCGGCTTTGCCTCCATGGACCCTCAGCGCCAGCGCGAGATCGCCAGCCTGGGCGGCAAGGCAGCCCACGCCAGCGGCCGCGCCCATGAGTTCAACACCGCCGAAGCTCGTGAAGCGGGACGCAAAGGTGGCCGTGCTGGTCGCCGCAACTCGCAAAGCCCCAGCAACACGTCTTCCGAGTCCTGAAGCCTGGCGGCGCCATGGGCTGACAGGCCCATCGGCTCCGTCCCACAACGCGCAAGGCGTGCCAGCACCAGAGTGGTCAGGCGGCAAGGTGCCCTGAATCGTCAGGGCATCTGCCCGCCAAAGACCCCAGGAGACAAGCATGGCAACCAGCAGCATTTTGGGCGGGGACCGGGTGCCGGCCGCACCGTCCGGCACCGACATGGCCAGCCTCGGCCCGAGCGACTTGAGCGACAGCGGCAGTGACTCGCTGGGCGCCAGAAGCCTGGACGAGCTGGAAGGCGACAGCGATTCAGCGGGCACCGGCGAGCGCGCCTCGGTCGAAGAAGACTGGGCCGCCTCAGGGGCCGACATCTTGCCCGACCACTTGGAAAAGTTGGCGGGCGAGCCAGAAAGCGTTGAAAGCGTTGAGGGCGTGGAGGAGACAACTTCCGATGCAAGCCTTGACGGTGTGTGGAACGACACACCGGCGGCGGCCGGTGACTCGCCTGATCCTTCGCTGGTCGATGACCGGCCTGAGTTGATTGACACGCCCGCCGATGTGCGGGCGTTGGCCGTTGAGGAGCCGGAGCCGGGTGCCAGGATGAATGATGAGGATGAAGGCGACGAATAGTCAGCTCAGCGCCGGGGCCGCCCTCACCCCCGCCCTCTCCCAGGGGGAGAGGGAGTGAACGCCAAGCTCAGTCCAAGCCCACGTCCCACCAGGCGGGCATCAGCGCCAGCACCTCACGCCGCGCAAAGCGGTCGTCCAGCAACACCACCAGGCCTTGATCGGTGGTGGTGCGGATGACCCGCCCTGCGGCTTGCACCACCTTGCGCAACCCCGGGTACAGGTAGGTGTAGTTGTAGCCTTTGCCGAACAGCTTGCCCATGCGCTGGCTGATCTGCTCGTTCACCGGGTTGACCTGCGGCATGCCCAAGGTCGCAATGAAGGCGCCAATCAGCTGGGTCCCCGGCAAATCAATACCTTCCCCAAACGAGCCGCCCAACACCGCAAAGCCAATGCTGGCCGAGCCGTCTTTGAATCGAGCTAAAAAAGCGTCCCGATCTGCTTCTCGCATGTGCGAGGTCTGCAGGTTGAAGGGAATGTTGGGATGGCGCTCAGCCAGCGCGTCAGCCGCCTGCTGCAAGTACGCATAGCTGCTGAAAAACGCCAGGTAGTTGCCCGGCCGCTCTTGGTAGTGGCCGGCCATGATGTCGACCAAGGCGCTGAGTGAGCGCTCCCGGTGTTGCCAGCGCGTGGACACCGCGCGTGCCACCCGCACCTGCAACTGCTCGGCCTTGAAAGGCGACTCGACATCCAGGCAGATTGCGTCTTCCGGCAGGCCCAGCAGGTCGAGGTAATAGTCCCAGGGGTTGAGCGTGGCTGAGAACAGCGCCGCCGCATGCGCGGCTGCCAAGCGCGGGCCTAAAAACGGAGCCGGCACCACGTTGCGCAGGCACAGGCGTGAGGGCGAGGCTTGCCCGGCACGGCTCTCGGGCAACAGCGTCACGTCAAACAGCGAATGCTCGCCAAACACCTCGGCCATGTTGATGAAGTGCAGCAGGTCAAAGTAAAAGCGCTGCAAGATCGGGTCGACGTCCGTCGGGTTCTCGGCCAGGTGGGCGGTGATGCTGGCGCTGGCTTGCTGCATGGTGCCCAGCAGCTTGGGCGGCACGCGCTCGTGCACTTGGTAGTCCGCCTCTTGTTCTTGCGTCAACAACTGCCATTGGCGGCGCAGCCGGTCCAGGTCGCGCCTTACTTCTGCGTGCGCTTTGGCGCTGTGGCGGGCCAGGGTCAAGTCGCTCAAGCCCAGCTCGGCCGAATACATTTGCCGGCCTCGCTCCACCAGGTTGTGGGCCTCGTCCACCAGCACGCTCACGCGCCAGTCGTTGGCTTGCGCCAGCGCATAAAGCAGGGCGCTGTGGTCAAAGTAATAGTTGTAGTCGCCCACCACCACGTCGGCCCAGCGCACCAAGTCCTGGCTCAGGTAATACGGGCAGACTTGGTGCGCCAAGGCCTGACGGCGCAGGCTGTCTTTGTCCATGCGCCCGCTGGCGACAGCTGCACTGCGCGCTGCCGGCAAGCGGTCGTAAAAGCCGCGTGCCAGCGGGCAGGACTCGCCGTGACAGGCTTTGTCCGGGTGCTCACAGGCCTTGTCTCTGGCCACCAGTTCCAGCACGCGCAGCTTCGCGGTGTCTGGCAAAGACGCCTCCAACAGGCTGAGTGCGCCAAGGGCCAAGCCCCGTCCTGAGGTCTTGGCGGCCAAGAAATACAGCTTGTCGATAGGCTGCGCCGCCATGGCTTTTAGCACCGGGTACACCGTGCCCACGGTCTTGCCGATGCCCGTAGGCGCTTGCACCAAGAGCCGCCTGCGCCCCGCCGCGCTGCGGTACACGGCCTCGGCCAATTGGCGCTGACCCGGCCTGAAGTCGGCATGCGGAAAAGGCAGTGCCTGTAGCGCTTGCTGGCGGGCTTGGCGGTGCGCCATTTCTTGTTCGGCCCAGACCAGAAAGCGCTGGCAATGGGTGTTGAAAAAAGCTTGCAGATCGGCAGCGCTGTGCTGCTCGACGAGGGCCGTCTCGGTCTGCTCGTCAATATGAAAGTACACCAGCGCCAATTTCAGCTCAGTCAAGCCACGCGCTTGGCACAGCAGCCAGCCGTATATCTTGAGCTGAGCCCAGTGCAGCTGGCGGTGGTTGTCGGCAATGGCGTCGAGTCGGCCTCGGTAGGTTTTGACTTCTTCCAGCTGGCCTTGCACCGGGTCAAACCCATCGGCGCGGCCGCGTACTGTCAAGGGGCCGAATTCGCCTGAGAGGCTGACTTCGGTCTCGTAACTGCTGGCCCGCCGACTGGCCACCAGGGTGTGGCCCGCTATGCCTTCTTGCGCGCTGGGCGAGGGCGTGAAGCGCAAGTCCAGGTCGCCTTGCTTGGCGGTGAATTCGCAAAGGGCGCGAACAGCGATGGCGTAGGTCAACGGGCTAGGGAGCTAGGGAGCTAGGAGGCGGTCACGGTGCGGGCGCGAAAGCAGCATGGTAGAGCAGGCGCCAAGGCCCTGGCTGGCAGCTACCATTGCAGCATCGCGCCTTGCGATCCACTTTGCCACTTCGCGACTTCGCCACTTCGCACCTCTGCCATGAAACCTGTTCACCCCCTGCCCAGTGCTTCTCTGGAAGACAAGACCTTTTTGCTCTTGCTGGTCTTGGTGACGCTGGCCTTCGGCATGATCTTGCTGCCCTTTTATGGCGCTGTCTTTTGGGGCGCCGCTTTGGCCATTTTGTTTGCCCCGGTGTTTGCGCGGGTGCAGCGCGTTTTGCCCCGGCACAGCAATGCCGCTGCCGTGCTGGTGCTGCTGCTGATCTTGCTCTTGGTGGTGCTGCCGCTGAGCGTGGTGACTGCCTTGCTGGTGCAAGAGGCCACGGGCTTGGTGCAGCGGGTGCAGTCGGGCGAGCTGAGCTTTGCCCGTTATGTGCAGCAAATTTATGACGCGCTGCCCGGCTGGGTGACGGCCTTGCTCAACCGATTTGGCTTGACCAACATTGCCCAGGTGCAAGAGCGGCTGACGCAATTGCTGACCAAAGGCAGCCAGCTGTTGGCCGGCCAGGCGCTGAGCATTGGGCAAAACACCTTTGACGTGTTGATCAGTTTTTTCATCATGCTGTACCTGTTGTTTTTCTTCATGCGCGACGGCTCGGGCTTGATTCGCCGGCTGCGTGACGCCATTCCCCTGTCGGCCGACGTCAAGCAAAACCTGGCCGGCAAATTTGCCACCGTGATCCGTGCCACGGTCAAAGGCAACATCGTGGTGGCGCTGGTGCAAGGCGCGCTGGGCGGTCTGATCTTTTGGGCGCTGGACATTCACGCGCCGGTGCTGTGGGGCGCGATCATGGCTTTCTTGTCGCTCTTGCCGGCGGTGGGTGCTGCTGTGGTCTGGGTGCCGGTGGCGGTGTATTTGTTTGTCACGGGCGAGGTCTGGCAGGGCGTCACGCTGACCGCTTTTGGCGTGTTGGTGATCGGCTTGGTAGACAACGTGCTGCGTCCGATCTTGGTCGGCAAAGACACCAAGATGCCCGACTACGTGGTGCTGCTGTCCACCTTGGGCGGCATTGCCGTCTTCGGGCTGAACGGCTTTGTGATTGGCCCGGTGATCGCGGCCATGTTCATGGCCGCGTGGGACTTGTTCGCCACCTCTCGGCAATCGACGCCGCCGCTCTGAACGCGGCGCCCCCCATCACACCAGGCTCTCAGCCGTGAGCGGCCCCGCCTTCGGTACGGGCGCCTCGATGTCGGCCCGCGACGTCAAGGGATTGCTTTCCAGGGCCGTGCCCGGCTCCGGCGGTGCGCTCGGTGCCAGCAAGGGCGAGGTCGGCACCGGCGGCCAAGGCAGCTTGCGGGTCGCTGCGGCAATCTGCGCCAAGGGCAGCTTGGGTGTGCGGTCGGCGCAGAGCAGGCCGTTGGCTTCTTGGAAGGTGTCGGCAAACTGCGTGTAGCAATACCCGCTGAACATGCCGATGTCGTTCACCACGTCCAGCAGGGCGCGGTAGCGGCGGTGGAACTCTTCGTCGTCCGCAGCGGTGGCGTAGCCCCAAATACCTTTGTGCGCCTCGGACGGGTTCTTGGCATAGGCAATGCCGCCAAACTCGGTCAGCACGATCGGCTGGCCGCGGTGCGGGTAACCGTCCAGCGTCAGGATGCGCCCGCCCGGACGGCGCCGGTCCACCATCTCGTCGGCCCGCACCAGCGAGCCATAGCGGGCCAGCAAATGCTCGGGGTTGTTGTCGTAGTCGTGAATGCCCAGCAAATCAGTGGCCGAGGCTTCCCAGCCGTCGTTGCCGATCACGGGGCGCGTCGGGTCCAGCGTGCGGGTGAGGTGGTACAGCGCTTCAACCGCGTTGCGATGCGGTTGGGTCGACGTCAGGTCCGGCACACCCCATGACTCGTTGAAAGGCACCCAGGCAATGATGCAGGGGTGGCTGTAGTCGCGCTCCAGCACCTCCGTCCATTCCTTGATGGTGCGCTTGATGGCTTGCGCGGTGAAGCGGTAGGCCGAAGGCATTTCTTCCCACACCAGCAAGCCCAGCTTGTCGGCCCAGTACAGGTAGCGTGGGTCTTCAATTTTCTGGTGCTTGCGCACGCCGTTGAAACCCATGGCCTTGGCCAGTTCCACATCGCGGCGCAGCGCCGCGTCGCTGGGTGCGGCGAGCAAGGTGTCGGGCCAGTAGCCCTGGTCCAGCACCAGCTTGAGCGGGTAGGGCCGGCCGTTGAGCATGAAGCGGTCTCGCGTGATGCTGGCCGAGCGCAGCGCGGTGTACGAACGCACCCGGTCCAGGATGCGGTCGCCGCGCCACAGCGTGATTTCCGCAGGCAACAAGGTCGGCCGCTCGGGTGACCACAACAGTTCATTGCGCGAGTCGTCAATGCCGGGGTCGGACAGGCCGATACGCCGGCTGGCTTCTTGGCCAATCAGCATGTAGCGGTCGTCGGCCAACATCTTCTCGCCATGCCAGAGCTTGACCTCGACGGTCAGGCCGTCGAGCGGGTCGCCGCCCACGAAGGTTTCGCTGCCAATCTCAAAGCCGTCGAAGTGCGGCGTCCATCGGATCTGCTGCAGGTAAGTGCGCCCCACCTTCTCCAGCCACACGGTCTGCCAGATGCCCGTGGTGCGCGGGTACCAGATGGAGTGGGGTTCGAGCTGCCAGTCCTGCTTGCCGCGCGGCTTGGCCAGGTCGAGCGGATCGTCTTCCACACGCACGGTCAGAGTCTGCGGGCCCTGCGCGTTCAGGGCTTCGGTGATGTCCGCATAAAACGGCGTGTGCCCGCCTTCATGCTCGGCCACCAAAAAGCCGTTGACCCAGACCCGGGCCGAATAGTCCACCGCCCCAAAGTGCAGCAGCACCCGGCCGTCGTCGGCACTGATGTCGAACTCGCGCTCGTACCAGCACACGCCGTGAAAGCTGGTGTCGCCAATGCCGCTGGCCGTTGCCTCAGGGGGAAACGGCACCAGAATCTCGCGGGTCCAGGGGATGGGGTCGGACGGGTGGATGAAGTTGCAGCAGTCGTCAAGCGTGAAGCGCCACGGGCCATTGAGGCACTGCCAGTGTTCGCGCACCAGCTGCGGGCGCGGGTACGAGGCTTGGGATGGTTGCGGCGGGCGGGGCGTGACAAGGTCTTGGGGCATGGTGCAGGGGAATGCGGCGTGCATCCAATGGGTTGGGGGCGGTGGGGGAAGGAGAGTTG
The DNA here is from genome assembly GCA_040400935.1 of Polaromonas sp. Lineage (GTDB taxonomy): Bacteria > Pseudomonadota > Gammaproteobacteria > Burkholderiales > Burkholderiaceae_C > Polaromonas. Next base: position 80,430 of record JBBAPH010000004.1, on the reverse strand, counting down.
GCGCGCGGCGGTTGGCGGCACCTCAGCCAGGGCAGGCAAGCCCCGAGCAAGCGCTCTTGAAAAAGAGAAATTTATTCTAGAGACACCAAGCGCGGCCGTGGTGGGCGTTACGCAAAGTTGCACCGGCCGTGGCAGAGGGGCCTAACGGAGCTGCCGCCCTTCAGCCCGGAAATGCGGGGTCAGGCTTTGTACGATGGGCCGACCGCAACAGCTGCGCTTTTTGAAAGCTGCGGTTCATGCGCATTACTTCAGCAGTGAAGTCTTGCCGAGAAACTCTCGCCCCTCTTGCCGAAACAAGACGTGCCATCTCACGATTGCCCGGCTTGACGCGAAGCATGTGCCCCACGCTGCTGTGAAACAGGCGATGGCGAGCTACCCAGGTGAACTCCTGCGTGCCTCCGGCTGGCGCGACCCAATTGAGCAACCAAAGGTGGGAACCACTGCATTTGTCCTGGCGTGACAGGCTATGCGGGTTGGCGATGTAACTCACCTCAGCCTCGTCGCTGAGATGCGCCCATGAAAGATAGGCTGCTGGGCATTCGTTCTTGGTCAGCAGTATGAACTGCCCTAGCTGAACACTATCGAGGGTTTCCTGCTCGAAAAGCCCCATGTCCCAAGTACGGTGAAGCGTTGAGCGAGTCCACAGCCAAGCTGCCATCCCCACTATTTCCCAGTGACTCCATGGCAAAGGAGCGCCCTCAGCCGGATAGTGGAATTCAAACCCCCGGTGTTCGATCAGCATACCTGGCTCACTTTTAATAAAAATTAACCAATAAATAAAACAATATAGGATCTTTTTAATTATATTTTGGGGCAATTTTTAAACACCAAAGACCATGAAAAAGGTTGTCCCCTTATTCTTTTGCCTTCTAGGGGCAGCCTTTCTCAACGTTGCGCTGGCGCAAACGGGCATTCCCGATCCCGCACCTGAAATTCGTCGCCAAGAACTGCGCCAGGACCTGCTGCGCCGCGAGTTGGAAGCTAACCCTGCGGTTCGACTCGGGGATTCACCTCAAGCCAAAAAATCAAGTTTGCCCGCCGAGCGGCCGTGCCGTCCCATCACCTCAGTGATCGTCGAGGGCTTGGCCGCGCTGGTACCTGTCCTCCTTAAGTCATTGGATGGAGACGAGCTAAACGATTCACCGGTGGGGCGGTGTGTCGGGGTGGTGGGCATTGGTCTGCTGGTAGACCGAGTTCGCAATGCATTGATTGGGCAAGGTTTTGTAACCAGTCGCGTAGAGGCGCCACCGCAAGACTTGGCTACAGGGCAGTTGCTCTTGCGTGTAATCGTTGGTCGAGTGGCGGCAATCGACGAAGGCGCAAGTTCCGCTCCAGCCAAAAACTTGGCGCCATTGGTCAGTGGCGAAGCGCTGAATCTTCGGGACATCGAGCAAAGTCTTGAAAACCTCCGCCGTAACCCCAGCGTGCAAGCTGATTTCCAATTGCGCCCCGGTGCCCAGGTTGACACCACCGATGTGGTTCTGAACTACCGCCAGGGTCGTCCAATCCGAGTGAATTTTGCATTGGACGACAGTGGTAACACAGCTACTGGAAAGCTCATGGCTCAAGCTACCTTGAGCTGGGACAGCCCGCTGGGCCTGTCCGACCTGGTCTATTTCAGCACCGGCCGGGACGTTGCTCACCGTCAAACTGGGCTGCGCGGCAACGAAAACCAGACCTTTCACTACAGCGTTCCGTGGGGCTACTGGTTATGGGCATTCACCGCCAGCGACAGCGAGTACCGGCAAACGGTAGTTGGTGCATTCCAGTCCTATTTGTACAGCGGGCAGACGCAGTCGCGTGACCTCCAGGTCAGTCGGGTTGTTCATCGAGATGCGAGCAGCAAAACCAGTCTCCAGCTCAAGGGCTTCAGCAGACGCTCAAATAATTTCATTGACGACACCGAAGTCCAGGTGCAACGCCGCAGCACAGCCGGTTGGGAGGCTATGGTTTAGCACACCCATTTTCTTGGCAAGTTATCGAGCGATTTGCAGCTGTTATTCAAACGGGGGACAGGCGCATTCAATGCTGCACGTGCGCCTGAAGAGCTCTTTGGCGAAGGCAGCTCACGCATGCAAATGGGAACTGCCATCCTCAATCTTCAATGGCCATTGCCCTTGGTTCAAGGGGTTGCGGTCCTCAACCATCTCCGGGTGCAAGTCAATGACACCCCGCTGGTTCCGCAGGATCGCCTGTGCTTGGGCGGACGTTTTTCTGTACGCGGCTTTGATGGTCGCCAAGTTCTGTGCGGAGATCGTGGTTATGTTTCCCGCAACGACTTGGTCTGGGCCTTGGACGAATCAGTTTCTCTTTATGGCGGTGTGGACCTAGGGCAAGTGGATGGGCGCAGCGCTAAAGACTTGCCGTCCCGATTTATGGCTGGCTACGTTGCCGGCGTGCGCGCCCAGTACCGGTTCCCGAACGCTCTGCGCCTGAGTCTGGACGCCTTTGCCGGTCGCCCGATTATCAAACCCAGTTTTTTGACGACTGCGTCGACCAGTGCAGGTTTCAGCGTGAGTCTGAGTTTCTGAGCTTCCGAGTTTTCTTTCCCCATGTTCAATCAAACCAAAGATGAATCATGAATAAAAACTGCCATCGCATCGTCTTCAACCCAGCACGCGGTCAACTGGTCGCTGTTGCTGAAACCGCTAGCGCGCATGTCAAGAGCGCATCGGGTCAGTCCCGAGCCGAACGCCCCATAGCCCATACTGGTCGGCGAAGTACTTGCACCGCTGAATGGTTTCTGCAATCCATCGTCGGGGCGTTACTGGCGGGTATAGGCCTTGGTATCGGTTCGCTCGCGCAGGCCCAGATCATCGCCGACCCTTCCGCCCCAGCCAGCCAGCGCCCCACCATCCTCAGCGACGGCGCTCGCCCCCTGGTCAATATCCAGACGCCCAGTGCCGCGGGTGTGAGCCGCAATACGTACAGCCAGTTCGATGTGCAGTCCAATGGCGCCGTGCTCAACAACTCCCGAGCGTCCAACCCCTGGCTGGCCACGGGCGAAGCCCGCGTCATCCTCAACGAGGTCAACTCTAGTAACCCCAGCCACCTGCGCGGTGCCATCACCGTCAACGGCAGCAGCGCCCAGTTGGTCATCGCCAACCCTAGCGGCTTGCAGATCGACGGCGCCACCTTTGTCAATGCCAGCCGCGTCACGCTCACCACCGGCACACCGGTACTTGAGGGCGGCGGCCTCAAGGCCTTGCGCGTTGAACGTGGCGCGGTGGACATCTTGGGCCGTGGCCTGAACGTGCAGGGTGTTCCCTACACCGAAATCTTGAGTCGCACCGCCAACCTCAGCGCCCAGGCCACCGCCAGTGCCACCGGGGACATCAGCATCGTCGCCGGTCCGCAGAGCATCGACTACGCCACCGGCCGTGCCACCAGCTTGAGTGCTGTCACGCCGGCGCCTGCTCTGGCTATCGACGCCTCGGCCTTAGGCGGCATGTATGCAGGGCGCACCAGCCTGTTGGCCACAGAGGCTGGAGTTGGGGTGCGCAATGCTGGCGCTTTGCGCGCGGCGTCGCAATTGCTCTTGACCTCGGACGGGCAACTCACCCACACCGGCATCTTGAGCGCGCCCGTCGTCAGCCTTGGCACGGTCAGCGGAGATATTGTGCAAAGTGGCTCGACCCAGGCCAATAGCGCCGCCTTGCTTTCCAGTGGCGCGGGCATACAGGTGTCTGGGCAGGGCCTGGTACAGACCGCGGGCAGTGCCGTGGTGCTCAGCGCCCGCAAAGACATAGCCGTCAATGGCGGCGCTCGGATCAGCAGCACAGCCACGGGTGGACGCGTGACGCTTGGCGCCCAAGAAGCCATTCGGCTTGGCAGTGGCAGTTCTTTGGCGGCCGACGGAGATGTTGCCATCAGCAGCGACACCCAGGTGAGCCTGTCTGGGGTACAGGTGCAAAGCAACGCGGGCTTGAATGTGTTGGCCGGCAGTGGCATCAGCATGTCGTCCAGTACTCTCAATGCTGGCTCGATTCAGTTGGAAACCGGCAAGGCGTTTGTAGAGACCAGTGCGCCGTTGAGTCTGACCTCCAACACAGTGAGTTCCCGAGGCGCTCTTACCGTGTTGGCTACGGGTAGGCTGAGCAGCTCCAGTAACTCCATGACAGCCGTTGGACACCTGCATCTGGGCAGCGGTCAAGCGATTGATTTGTTGAGCGATACCTTGCGGGCTGGCAGCCTTGAGGTTATTGGCAGCAGCGTGACAAGCAACAACGTTGACGCTTTTGCAAGCGTTGGTGCGCTCAAGATCAGCAGCAGCGCTGGTACTGTAGACCTGCGTGGCATGGCGTCTCGGCAAAGTACGCTGTCGGCAGGAACGGACTTGCTCATTACCGCGCTGGGGGGCGATGCTCGCTTGTCCTCCCTTCAGGCAACCGCTGACCACATCAAAGTGAATGCCACGGGCGACACGCGGTTGAGGGGCACAACTGTTGGTGGGAAATGGACCTGGGAAACCGCGCAAAGCTCGCTCAACGCCCGCAAGAGCTTGTTGCTGTCCACCGTGGGTTCGGGTAAGACCTTGGACTTGGGCGGCTCCGCTTTACAAGCGGGCACTGAGGACGTGAGCCTGGTGTCGGCCGGCTCCATATCGATGGGCGGCGCTTCGGTGCGCGCCCCACAGGGCTCCATCTCGTTGGTCAGCGCGGGCGGCGTCAGCGGCGTGGGCAATGCGCCCCTGCGCGCCGGGCAGAACCTGAGCATTGACGCCGGACAGGGCAACTTGCTAGTGACGCCGGTGCAGGCTGCGCAGGTATCTGCCGGCCAGGACCTGTCACTCAAAGCCCGTAGCGGCCTGCTCAAGCTCGATGGTTCTGGTGGCTCCAGTGTGAACGGCGCTTCACTGGTGAGCCTGGCCGCACGCGACCTGACTTTGCAAGGTGCCTCGGTCGACCTGTTGGGTACCAGGCTGACGGCCAGACGCGACCTGAGCATTACGTCCACGGACGGTGGCGTCAACATCACCGCCCTAGAAAACACCGTCGCTGAAGGCGACTACGCCAACCGCTACATGCAAGCCGCTGACTTCAACGCGGCCCGCAACCTGCAGATCGTCTCAGCGGCTAGCATCAGCAGCCAAGGACTCAGAGCCAGCGCCGGAAGTGACCTGCGCATTCAGGCCGCAGCCAGCTTGGACATGGCGGGCACCTCCAGTCGCTCCACCAGCCATGACGGTTTCTGGACCACCAACCAGCGCTTGGTTAACACAAGCACCCTGTCTTCCGGCGGGGCCATGGCGTTGTCGGCTGGCACTGACCTGATGCTCGACGCCGTCAACGCCCGCGCCAGCGTTGCATTGACTGTTAACGCCTTGGGCAATGTCAGACTTGACGCCTCTCAAAACTGGCGAGAGTCCACAGGCACCACCGTAAACCGCGGAAAGTGGAGCACCACCGTTACCCACCATCTGCGGGAGAACATCACCACGGTGCCCACTGAACTCAGTGGCGCAAGCGTCAGCGTCAGCGCGGGCAACACATTGCACAGGCGGGTCGCACAGACCTCCAGGCCGGCGGCGCAGCCAACTATTACGCGGTTTACGATCAGGTCACCAACCGCGACGACAGCACCAAAACCCGAAGTATCTTCGGCATCAAAATCAGCAGCAACCTAGGCGCCCTGTTTTCAAGCTCGCGCAGTTCCAGCACACGTATTGAAAACACACCGGTGACCACTCGCCTGCAAAGCCAGGGCGAGCTCATCAGCCGTTCGGGCTGGGACACCTTGCTCCAAGGCACGCTGGTCAGCGCTGCAGGCGGCTACAGCATCAACGCCGGCGTGGGCGAGCGAGCCAGGGCCGATGCACGAATCCTCCTCGAAGGCGTGCGCACCACAGTGCAGCAAAGCCGCACCGCCAAGAGTGACTACATGGTCTGGCAGAGCATGTCTGGCTCTGGCAGCACCACGCAGACCATGGCGTTGCCCAGCTTTGCCGGGGGCGGTACCTTCTCGGCGCCTGGTGGTCTCTACGTGCAGATCCGTGACGGGGACATCAGGGCCCAGATTCAAACGCTGAGCCAGCAGCCGGGCATGGGCTACCTCAATGCGTTGTCGGCCAGAAGTGACGTTAACTGGCAGCCCGTCAAGCTCGCGCACGATCAGTGGAACTACAGCCAGCAAGGGCTCACCCCTGCTGGGGCGGCCTTGATCGGTCTGGCAGTGGCAATGGCCACGGGCGGGGCAGGGGCTAGTTTGCTGGGGACCACTGGCACGGTAAGCACGGCTGCTGCCAATGCCGCCTTCACCAGCCTGGCCGCGCAGGCGAGCATCACGCTGGTCAACAACAAAGGCGATGTGGGTAAAACCTTCAAGGAAATGGGCTCCAGCCATACCGTCAAGAACATGATCATTGCGGCCGGGGTGGCTGGTGTGACGACCTACACGGCCGACTGGGGCAGAACGTTGGTGACCGAGACCGGCAATACCATCGTCAGCGACTGGGCCAAGCGCAGCCAGGCCTACATGCTCAACACGGCTGCCAAGGGTGTGCTCACCGGCGCTAACTCAAGTAGCGACTGGTGGACGGTGGCGGGTCTGGGCTTGAGTGGCGAGGCTTATCAGTACTGGGTCGGGCGTGGGGCTGATGTGCGGCCAGGGGTGGATAGGGAAAGCGGTCCCATGTACACACCTATGCAAGAGGGTGGCCTCTTTCGCGTGCCTCTTGAAACTGCAAATGGAGTTTTTCGCGAGGGTAAAAACATTGGCCTCGGTCAGATTTGCACGTCGGTAATTGCAATTTGTCATGGGACACCAATCAGTAATGCGCTAAATGCCTTGCCAGGATTGAATGCTTTTGCCACTCTTCATGATGGCTGGGGGGATTGGTTAAAAAATAATGGCTCATGGAATGTAGCAACTAACCTCGGCACGATGCCGCCAGCACTGTTTTTGAATTACGGGGCTTTACTGGATCAGTACCGCTATATTAATAACCGTAGGAAATAAAATGAGATACCTTGGCTTTCTGTTGTTGCTCTTGGGTGCCGCATTTCTATCATCATGCAGTATCCCAGGTTGGGGCTTTTCGCATGCGTCAGACATAGTCGATAGTTATATCGGAAGTGAAGTTGAATCGGTTTTCTCAGAGGGTCAAGGTGATATGGGGGTTATCCGATTAAAAATTGGGAAGTGGGTGTCGGGAAAGCGCTTTTATCTTATTCGTCCGGAGGGTGGCGGGAAAAGATATTATTTAAATTTCTGGGAGGGTCGGAATGATCGATGTAAATACTCTCTTTATGTTGATGAATATGGGGTCGTAAAGTCGTGGCGAGACGAGGGAGGTGTCGTACCTATGAATAAGTGTTATGTTGGTTGACTTGTCCGCTGGAAGCCAGAAACCCTTCCGAGGGAGACGGCCATGACCGACTGAGAGTTGACGAACTTGGTAAAGAAGACGGACTACTTCGAATGCCCCGGGTCATCGTAAATGGCATCTTGCGGGAAGGGAAAATCTAGGCCCGTAACAAACTTTGCAACTCGCTCAATCTCCATCTGCCGCGGTACACCAGTCAGTAATGGACTTAGCACGTGCTAGGCGTCAATGCCTTTGCCACGCTGCACGATGGCTGGGGCGGGTGGATGGATAAAACAGGCGGTAACTGGAACCTCGTCACCAACATCGGCTCCATGCCGCCAGCACTGATCGTGAACTATGGCGCGCTGCTTGATCAATACCGCTATCTCAACTCAGCAAGGAAATGAAACCATGAAGAAATTTTTGTATGTCGTAGCTGGGGCGTCTTTTATGGCGATGGCTGGCTGTGGGGTGATTCCAGGCACTGGCATGTACGCGGCAGAGGTGGTGAATCGGTATCTGAATACGGAATTCACAGATCCACTTGACCCTCAGCGACACCCTGGCAGCAGGGGTGTGTATGGATACGGCAATGGCTGGCTTTACCGCACCCAGCCAGAAGGCTCAGGAACGCGTTACTACATCCGCTTTTATTACGAGCGCTGCAAGTACTCCTCGTATGTCGATGAGAACGACATCATCCGCTCCTGGCGAGATGAAGGCGGAACCAGCCACATGAACCGGTGCCTGGTGCGCTGAGGCTTGGTGTCGGGCCCTGTGCCGAAGGCATAGAGAAACGACTTCAACTGCTCTTCAATTTTTCAATCCATCCATCTCTTCAAAATCATGAACCTCAATTTCAAACCCATGCTCGTTCTGGCTCTGGCCAGCTTGTTGGCAGCCTGCGGCGGCGGCGGTGGCAGCAGTAGCACCTTTAACGTGACTCGAAACTGGGAAGGCACGACCTACAGCTGTCCCAGCCAGTCAAGCTACGACGTGTGCCGTGCGGGAGATTGTTCGCAATGCACCTGCACGGCGGGCTGCAGCGCCAATGCAGCCAAAGCCAAGTTGAAGGTGACACTGGCTCCGGCCGCACTGGCCGTGGACCAGCCAGGCACACTGACCCTGGCCTTGGGCAATTTGGCAGCGGTTAGTCAGACGGTGAGCTTCACGCTCAACTACCCGGCCGGCGGGGTGGGTTACAGCGCTTTTTCCTTTTCTGCGCCTTGCACCACATCGGCGCTGAACGTGGGTGGGCAGAGCTTCACTGCCACCGTGGTGGTGCCTGCCAACACCACGGCGTGTACCTTTGAGGCGCAAAAGCGATTCACTGCCCCCGCCAGCCCTGTTCAGTTCACGTTGACTGGCCTGGACAAGGTGGAACTCGAGGGAGGTTTGCCGAGCGTGACGGTGACGCCTTAGGGTGGAGTACAGCGATGCGGGGGCATCGTTGCTCTTGACCGATGCCGATCAGCGTAACTGCCTGTCAACGCCCGGGATGAACTCATCGTGGGCGAGCCTATTGGCATTGCCTCTTGCCGACTTGGTGTTAGCGGCCGCCGGGATGAGTTACAGCGCGTGTTCCTTTTCGGCGCCTGCACCACTGGGGCGCTGAGCGGAGCCATACACGCCAAGATCAACGGCATGCTCAAATCGCTGTCTTTTCAAAGCGGGCCGTGCAGCACCTTCAAGCCCAGCCAAGCCACACCAATCACGGTGTTGACTGGCACGCTCAGGACGCCCGGCACATAAAAGAAGGCCGACGCCAGCGGCGCATTCAGCCCCACCTCGACCCACAGCCCCAAGCCGTAGAGCAGCACTGCGCACCAGCACCAGCGCCTGAAGTAGGTCAGCAAAAAGTGCGCGTGGGCCTGGTTGTGACGCCAGGCGGCGGCGCGTTCCAGCAAATTGCCACGGCTGACGTCTTTGAACAGCCAGTCAAAAAAGAGGTAGCGGTAGAGCAGGGTGCGCAGCGTGGGCGCGCTGGGGCTGGGCACATTCAGCGGCGTAGGCATGGCGGGCTTGTCTCCTGAGGCCAACGGTGAGGCCAGCGGTTTTTGCACCATTGCCGCACGGGCTGATCCCGCCGGGCTGACGGACAGCGGCTCATGTGCTTGTGAGGCTGGCTGCTTTTTCTTGACCCTGCCCCAGTCTTCTTGCCTGCCCTTCTTGCCTGTCTCTACGCGCCGGCACACGCCAACGTACGCCGATGTACGCCACCCGGCGTATTTCCCTCGGGGCCACTCATCCGCAGAATCCATCCCATCGTGGCGCCAAGCCCTTCAAGCTGGCTTACCGCTGCGAGAGTTTGTTCATGTTTTCCTCAATCTGCCACCTGCCCGCTCTACTGGAGAAGCCATTCATGCAACGTCGTTTCACGCTCAAGGCCCTTACCGCCGCCGTCGCCCTGACGGGTCTTTCTGCTCTGTCGGCCCACGCCCAGACCACCGGCACCATCAAGGTCGGCATCTTGCACAGCCTGTCGGGCACCATGGCCATTTCTGAAACCGTGTTGAAAGACACCGTGCTGATGGCGATTGACGAGATCAACGCCAAGGGTGGCGTGATGGGCAAAAAATTGGAGCCGGTCATTGTTGATCCGGCTTCCAACTGGCCGCTGTTCGCTGAGAAAACCAAGCAATTGCTCGGCCAAGACAAAGTCTCGGTGATCTTCGGTTGCTGGACCTCGGTGTCCCGCAAGTCGGTGCTGCCCGTCGTTGAAGAAATGAACGGCCTGCTGTTTTACCCCGTGCAGTACGAGGGCGAAGAGCTGTCCAAGAACGTGTTCTACACGGGTGCAGCACCCAACCAGCAAGCCATTCCGGCTGTTGATTATTTGATGAGCAAAGAAGGCGGCGCGGCCAAGCGTTGGGTCTTGCTCGGTACCGACTACGTGTACCCCCGCACCACCAACAAAATCTTGCGCGCCTATTTGAAGAGCAAGGGCGTGGCCGACAAGGACATCGACGAGAAGTACACCCCGTTTGGCCACTCGGACTACCAGACCATCGTCGCTGATGTGAAGAAGTTTTCCGCTGGTGGCAAGACGGCCGTGGTGTCTACCATCAACGGTGACTCCAACGTGCCTTTTTATAAAGAACTGGGGAACGCCGGCCTGAAAGCCAAAGACGTGCCAGTGGTTGCCTTCTCCGTGGGCGAAGAAGAATTGCGCGGCGTGGACACCAAGCCGCTGGTCGGTCACCTGGCCGCCTGGAACTATTTCCAGTCGATCAAGAACCCAGCCAATACCGAGTTCATCGCCAAGTGGTCGGCTTATGCCAAGGCCAAGGGCATCGCCGGTCACAAGGACAAGCCTTTGACCAACGACCCGATGGAAGCCACCTACATCGGCATCAACATGTGGAAGCAGGCGGTTGAAAAAGCCAAGTCCACCGACACCGACAAAGTGATCGCCGCCATGGCCGGCCAGACCTTCAAGGCACCGTCGGGCATCGTCTCCAAGATGGACGAGAAAAACCACCACCTGCACAAGTCGGTGTTCATTGGCGAGATCAAGGCCGACGGCCAGTTCAACGTGGTCTGGAAGACGCCAGGCCCTGTGAAGGCCAAGCCTTGGAGCCCGTACATCGAAGGCAACGACAAGAAGCCTGACGAGCCAGCGAAAGTCGCTGCCAAGTAAAGCAGTGCACCGCCCCGGCCTGGCACCAGGCTGGGGATGGCGCCAGGCCAACCGCATCCGCTTCTTCGGAAACAGATGCGGTTTTTTTCTGGAGCGAGCCATGACTGTGCGCGCATGGCCTGCTTCTTGCGCTGCTTTGGTGCAGGCCCTTCCAGGGTGTTGCTGACTGGTCTCTCTTTTGGGTGATTTCGCCGCCGAATCCAGTCAGCAGCTTCTTATTCAAACCTTCATGCACAACGATAGAACTTCTCATTTTTCAAGTCGCCCCCTGTTGGTGCGGTTGCTGCACGCGGGCCTGATCGTGGCCCTGTTGTGGGGCGCAGGCCATGCCGCCGCGCTGACGACCGAGCAAGCCAACGCCATGGCCTTGGGCGAGACCGAGGCACGGGTGCAAGCCTTGGTCAAAGCCGCCGCCGATCCTGACGAAAAAACCGCCGCCTTCATCCAGGCTTTGTCGGATGACGCGGTGAAAACCGCCGGTGGCCAAGTCTTTGTGCTCAAGGGCGATCAAGCGCTGGACCCGGTCACCGGCGCTGCGGCCACGCTGCCGGCTGACGCTGAAGACGTGATCAACAACAACATGATGCGGGGCGAGATCGACAACGCCCTGGCCGCGCTGGCCCTGTTTTCCAAAGACGAAAAAGCCCGGCGCGCCGCCATCAAAACCCTGGCCGGCGGCAGCGATGAAAGCCGCCTGCCGCTGATTGAAAAAGCCTGGGCCGCCGAGACCGTGCCCCAGCTCAAAAGCCAGCTCGAAGTTTTGCGCGCCAGCATCTTGCTCGGCAGCAGCGACAAGGCCAAGCGCCTGCAAGCGGCCAGCCTCTTGGCCAGCAGCGGCGACCCCAGCACCAAGACGGTGTTGATTGAGCGCCTGGCAACCGAGACCGATGCCGAGGTCAAAGCCGCACTGGGAGCGTCGCTTCGCAAAGTAGAAGACGCGCTGGCCTGGGGCGACAAGCTGGCCGCCATTTTCAGCGGCCTGAGCCTGTGTTCTATCTTGCTGTTGGTAGCGCTGGGCCTGGCCATCACGTATGGCCTCATGGGCGTCATCAACATGGCGCACGGCGAGCTGATGATGATCGGCGCCTACGCCACCTATGTGGTGCAGGGCTTGTTCCAAAAATATCTGCCCGGCTACTTTGACTGGTACTTGCTGGCGGCGCTGCCCGTGGCCTTCATGGCCTCGGCCCTGATGGGCGCGGCCCTGGAGCGCGGCGTGATCCGCTTTTTATACGGCCGTCCGCTCGAAACCTTGCTGGCCACCTGGGGCATCAGCCTGATGCTGCAGCAACTGGTGCGCAGTATTTTTGGCGCGCAAAACGTGGGCGTTGAAAACCCGGTGTGGATGAGCGGCGGTGTGCACCTCATGGGCAATTTGTCGCTGCCTTACAACCGCCTGGTCATCATTGGTTTTGCCATGGCCGTGTTGCTCGGCATGGCCTGGCTGATCAGCCGGACGCGGCTCGGTTTGTTCGTGCGCGGTGTCACGCAAAACCGGCCGATTGCTTCATGCATGGGCGTGAACACCGCCCGCGTGGACACCTACGCTTTTGCGCTGGGTTCGGGCATTGCAGGTCTCGCCGGCTGCGCGCTCAGCCAGGTCGGCAACGTCGGCCCTGACCTGGGCCAGGGCTACATCGTGGACTCGTTCATGGTGGTGGTGTTGGGCGGTGTGGGCCAGTTGGCCGGCACGGTGTATGCGGCGCTGGGTCTGGGCATTTTGAACAAGCTGCTCGAAGGCTGGACCGGCGCGGTGCTGGCCAAGATTGCCGTGCTGGTGCTCATCATCGTCTTCATCCAAAAACGTCCGCAGGGCATCTTCGCCATGAAAGGCCGAGAAGTATGAACACCCCCGTTGCTTGCCCACTTCGTGTGGCCGCCTCCCCCCTGAAGGGGGCAACGCTTGCAGCCCGGCGGAGCCGGTTCTGCGGCGTTCCCCACATGAAGTTCGTCCGACGCTAAACACCATGCTGAAAATTTCCCTCCCATTATCCAAGCCGCTCATGACTGGCCCTGGCTGGACGGCTTTCATGGTCGCGCTGATCGCCGTGTGTGCCTTAGCGCCGCTGCTCAATTTGTGGGTGCCCGAAGGCAGCGCTTTTCACCTGAGCACCTACGGCGTGGCGCTGTTGGGCAAGATCATGTGCTACGCGATTTGCGCGCTGGCCATGGACTTGATCTGGGGTTACACCGGCATCTTGTCGCTGGGTCACGGCGTATTTTTTGCGCTCGGTGGCTACGTGATGGGCATGTACCTGATGCGCCAGATCGGGCTGGATGGCAATTACAAAAGCGAGCTGCCCGACTTCATGGTGTTCCTGGACTGGAAGACGCTGCCCTGGCACTGGACGTTCTCCAACAGCTTTGCAGCGACCTTGCTGCTGATCGTGCTGACGCCTGCGGCCGTGGCCTTTGCGTTTGGCTTTTTTGCTTTTCGCTCGCGCATCAAGGGCGTGTACTTTTCCATCATCACGCAGGCCATGACCTTTGCCGCCATGCTGCTGTTCTTTCGCAACGAGACGGGTTTTGGCGGCAACAACGGCTTTACTGATTTCAAGCGCATCCTTGACTTGCCGATCGCCACGCCCGGCATGCGCATGACGCTGTTCGTCCTGACCGGTCTGACCTTGCTGGGCTTCTTTTTGTTTGCCAAATGGCTGGTGGGCAGCAAGTATGGGCGCGTGCTGCAAGCCATTCGCGACGCTGAAACGCGGGTCATGTTCTCGGGCTACAACCCGCTGGGCTACAAGCTCTCCATCTGGGTTATTTCAGCCGTGATGTGCGGCGTAGCCGGGGCCTTGTATGTGCCGCAAGTGGGCATCATCAACCCCGGTGAAATGAGCCCGGCCAACTCCATCGAGATCGCGATCTGGGCCGCAGTGGGTGGGCGCGCCACGCTGATCGGCCCCATCGTCGGCGCCTTCATCGTCAACGGTGCCAAGAGCTGGTTGACCGTGGCTTATCCGGAATTTTGGCTGTACTTTTTGGGCCTGCTGTTTATTGCCGTGACTTTGTTCTTGCCCAATGGGGTGGTCGGGCTCGTGAAAAAAATACGTGCCGGCAGTGACGCGAAAGGAGACAAGGCATGACCCCCGATCTCTTGGAGCAAGGCGCCCGCCGCATTGAGCAGCGCATGGCCGCCCTGGCCGCGCGCAGCCCGGACACCGAGTCCGGTGGCCGCAGCGCCAGCACCGGCCGCATTGCCCAGGCCGCCGGCGAAGTGGACACCACGCACGGCCGTATTTTGTATTTGGAGGACGTGTGCGTGAGTTTTGATGGCTTCAAGGCCATCAACAACTTGAGCCTGGACATTGCGCCCGGTGAGTTGCGCTGCATCATTGGCCCCAACGGCGCCGGCAAGACCACGATGATGGACATCATCACCGGCAAGACCCGGCCCGACTCGGGCACGGTGTTTTTTGGCAGCACGATTGATTTGCTGCGCCACAAGGAGGCCGAGATCGCCCAGCTGGGCATTGGCCGCAAGTTCCAGAAGCCCACGGTGTTTGAGCAACTCACGGTGTTTGAAAACCTGGAGCTGGCGCTCAAAACCAACAAGGCCGTGGCGGCCAGCATGTTCTTCCGGCTGGATTCGGCGCAGAGCGACAGGCTCGCCGAGATCTTGCTGACCATCCATTTGGCCGACAGCGTGAACCGACTGGCTGGCAACCTGAGCCATGGCCAAAAGCAGTGGCTGGAAATCGGCATGCTCTTGATGCAAGACCCCAAGCTCTTGCTGCTAGATGAACCCGTGGCCGGCATGACCGACGAAGAAACCGCCCGCACCGCCGAACTGTTCCTCACCCTCAAGGGCAAGCATTCGCTGATGGTGGTGGAGCACGACATGAGCTTCATCCGCACGCTGGGCGGCATCGTCACCGTGCTGTGCGACGGCTCGGTGCTGGCGCAAGGCACGCTCGACGAGGTGCAGGCCGATGAGCGTGTGATTGAGGTTTATCTTGGCCGGTAATTTTTCATGACCTCTCGCCCACTCCCTTTTCTTACCCCCTCTCCCCCTGGGAGAGGGCAGGGGTGAGGGCAAGCGGCCTTCGCGCATCACCTCTCCTACTGACACCGCGCCCTCACCCCAACCCTCTCCCAAAGGGAGAGGGAGCAAAACAAACAGCCCTCTTTCAACGATAGCTAGCAAGCCAACATGCTGAACGTCAAAAACATCCACCAGTACTACGGCGGCTCGCACATCCTGCGCGATGTGAGCCTGCAAACGCAGATGGGCAAGGTCACCGTGCTGCTCGGGCGCAACGGCGTGGGCAAGACCACGCTGCTCAAGTCGCTGATGGGCTTGGTGCCCATCAAGAGCGGCAGCATCGAACTGGACGGCCAGCCGATCCAGAACGCCACGCCTTACGAACGTGCTAGAGCTGGCATGGGTTTTGTGCCGCAAGGCCGCGAGATTTTTGCGCGCCTCACAGTCGAAGAAAACCTGCGCATGGGCCTGGCCTACAAAAGCGCCAGCACGCCCATTCCCAGCGAGCTGTTTGATTTGTTCCCCGTGCTCAAGCGAATGCTGAACCGGCGCGGCGGCGACCTCTCGGGCGGGCAGCAGCAGCAGCTCGCGATTGCCCGCGCCCTGGCGGCGCAGCCCAAGCTCCTGATTCTGGACGAGCCGACCGAGGGCATTCAGCCCAGCATCATCAAAGACATTGGCCGCGTCATTCGCATGCTGGCCGACAGAGGCGACATGGCGATCTTGCTGGTGGAGCAGTACTACGACTTCGCCGAAGAACTCGCCGACGACTTCTTGGTGATGGAGCGCGGCGAGTTCATCGCCCGAGGCCAGGGCCAAGACATGCAGGCCAACGGCGTGCGGCAGTTGGTGGCGATTTAAAGCCATTCAGGCTTGTCAAGCGCGGAGTGCTGCTCGCAACGGCGGCAAGTTACCCCCGGCTGTTGTGCACCACCCTGTGGATAAGGCTTTGGCAAAGCCTGTCAGGCCGCGCCAGCTGGTGCTTTCCCAAGGATTGCTCATCCAGTAAGCAGAGCACCTGAATGCCGCGCACAAGGGCTTGGCGCGGTGGCTGAGTCGGGCTGAGCCGTGGTCCTACAGTCGGCGTTGGTTGGGCCTATTACGCTTTTGGCAACGAAGGTGAGGAGGGGGTCATGCGCGTGGACATTTATCGCCGGCTGGACGCAGGTCAGGCCGGCGATGTTTTTTCCTATCTGGCTGTGCCTGAGGGCAAGCCCATTCCCGAGGAAGTGGTGAACACCGATTGGGAAGAAGAGGGCACCGGCATAGACGCCGGGGAGCAGGCCCAGATGCTGCGCGACTACGGCATCGAGGGGCCCGTCGCGCAGATTGAAGAAAAAGGCTACGCCATCACCAGCCTGCGCGCCTTGCAGGGCTGAGCGCGGTCAGCCCTGAGCGCGGACCAATCAGTGGTGGTGGCCGTGCTCGCCGTGCACGTGGCCGTGGGCGATTTCTTCAGCGGAGGCGGGTCGCACGTCCATGACTTCCAGCGCAAAGCGCAGGTCTTTGCCGGCCAGCGGGTGATTGCCGTCCAGGATGACGGTGTCGCCCTTGATCTTGATGACGGTGAACACGTGCGCCGTGCCGTCTTCGCCACGGCCTTCGAGCTGGCCACCGATCTTCACGCCGGGCGGGAATTGGGTCTTGGGAATGGACTGCACCAGGGCTTCGTCGCGCTGGCCAAAGGCGTCGGCAGCGGCCAGGTTCAGCACGGTCTTGAAGCCTTTTTCCTGGCCTTGCAGAGCCTCTTCGATCTTGGGCAGCGTGTTGCCGTAGCCGCCGTGCAGGTAGACCATCGGGTCTTTGCTGTCTTCGATGACTTTGCCGAGGTGGTCGGAGAGTTTGAAACGCAGGGTGACGGCGGCGTCATTGTCGATCTTCATGATGAGGTGTTGAAGTAAGTGAGAGGTCATGCCGGCGAGTCCGGCCCAGGGGCTATTGTCGCCGCTGCGTGGGCAGGGGCGGGCTCAGCAGTCAGCTGCCGATGAAGCGGCTACCTCAAGCCGCCCAGATCCGCGGATGCGGCGCGGGCAAATGCCAGAAATGCAGCCGCCAGGCTCGCCACACGTCTTTGAGCAAGCCCATCGCCGGCTCGACCACTGGCGCCAGCACGCGCAGCACCACCACTTGGGCGTCGGGGCTGGTCACGCCGGCGCTGGCCTCTAGCGCATGGCCTTGCAGCACCGTGCGGGCCACCTCCAGCGCTTGCTCGCGGCGTTGTCGGTCTAGTTTGCTGCCAGCGGCAAAAAACAGCGTGGCCAGGCAGCGCTGCCCGGCCAGGCCGAGCGGACTGTTCATCAGCAACTGGTCCTCGGCCTGGAGCTTGGCCCGCTCCAGCCACACGCCGGGCAATTCGATGTGTTGGCAAAAGCTGCCTTTTTCAAACGGCAGATCGGCATTCGGCAGGCCCAGGGCGGTGATGTCCCAGCCCATCATTTCGGCGCCGGGCGCGAGGTTGAGCGTCAGGTGGTTTTCGGCCAGGCAGTCGTTGTAGCAAAGCGCTTCCATGGGCAGCCATTCCAGGCGTGCTCCCTCGGCCAAGGTGATGTGCGTGCGCTGCAAGGCGGGCTCGCCGAGCGAGCGGTAAAAGCGCGTGGCCCCCGGTGTGGTGACCAGGCCGTGCGAGCCGGGCGCGGCACTCAAGGCAATGTCCAGTGTGTCGCCGCCTACCAAGCCGCCCGGCGGATGCACCAGCACGTTGTGGCACACCGCGTCGCCCTCGGGGTACAGGCTTTGCAAAATGCGCAGCGGGCCTTGGTGCTTGAAGTGCGCCACCGTGCGCTGGTCGCTTCGGCTGTAGTCCAGAGAGAGTTGGGCGTGCCAGGTCATGGGCGGTGAGTTTACGAGGCGCGGCCCGTCTCGGGCTCAGGCCGTGGGCAGCGGCAGCGCGGTTTTGTAGCGCACTTGCTTGAGTGCAAAGCTCGAGCGGATTTTTTCGATGCCCTCGATCGGCGACAGCTGCTCCAGGATGAAGCGCTCCAGCGCACCGATGTCTGGCACGGCCACGCGGATCATGTAGTCCGAATCCCCGGTCATGAGGTAGCACTCCATCACTTCGTCGTGTTCGGCAATGCGGCTTTCAAAGGCGTTCAGCGACTCTTTGCTCTGGGTCTTGAGGCTGATGGAAATAAACACGTTCAAGCCCAGCCCGAGCTTGCTGGCGTTGACCAAGGCGACATAACGCTCTATCACGCCACTGGCTTCCAGCGCCTTGACGCGGGCCAGGCAAGGCGAAGGCGAGAGGTGCACGCGCCGCGCCAACTCCACATTGCTCAACGACCCGTCGCGTTGCAGTTCGTTGAGCAAGCGCAGGTCCAGGGTGTCGAATTTCATTTGTGCTGAAAAGTTGGAATTTACAGAATTTTATGCTGCCTCAGAGGCTGAATTTACTTGAATCAGCAGCCTCTTTTGCCGAAATTTGCCTAAAGTGGCTGACACTTTCCGCATGATTTACGCTGTATCGAGCTGCCATGAACGCCCCTTTGAACCTCTCCTTGCAAGACCTTGGCCAACTGCTCGACGCCGACCCGCAAGAAACCGCCGAGTGGCAAGCCGCTTTCGAGGCCTTGGTGCAAAGCGCTGGGCCAGACGGCGCGGCCCGCGCCCGCTTCATGCTCGACACCCTGGCCGCGCAGGCCCAGGCCCTGGGCGCGGCGTGGAGGCCCGCCCTCAACACGCCTTACGTCAACACCATCGCCGTGGACCAGCAACCGTCGTTTCCCGGTGACTTGGCGCTCGAAGAACGCCTGGCCTCGCTGATGCGCTGGAACGCGCTGGCCATGGTGGTGCGCGCCAACCAGGCCTATGGCGACCTGGGCGGGCACATTGCCAGCTACGCCAGCGTGGCCGATTTGTTCGAAGTGGGCTTCAACCATTTCTTTCAGGCGCGCAACACGGCCACGCAACACGGCGGGGACTTGGTGTTCTTTCAGCCGCACAGCGCGCCTGGCGTGTATGCCCGGGCCTTTTTGGAAGGTCGCTTGAGCGAGGCCGAACTCGCGCATTACCGCCAGGAGTTGGGCGCGGCCAAGGCCGGTGTGCGTGGGCTGCCGAGCTACCCGCACCCGTGCCTGATGCCGGACTTCTGGCAGTTCCCCACCGGCTCCATGGGCATAGGTCCCATCAGCTCGATCTACCAAGCGCGCTTCATGCGCTACCTCACGCACCGACAGTTGCAGGACTGCGGGCAGCGCAAGGTCTGGGGCGTGTTTGGCGATGGCGAGATGGACGAGCCCGAGAGCATGAGCGCACTGACCCTGGCTGCGCGCGAAGGCTTGGACAACCTGGTGTGGGTGGTCAACTGCAACCTGCAGCGGCTGGACGGGCCGGTGCGCGGCAACGGCCGGATCATCGACGAGCTGGAAAAGCTGTTTGCTGGCGCAGGCTGGAACGTCATCAAGCTGATCTGGGGCAGCGACTGGGACGGCCTGTTTGCGCGCGACCACACCGGCGCGCTGCGCCAAGCGCTGGGCGCCACGGTCGATGGCCAGATGCAGACCTTTGCCGCCAACGACGGGCGCTTCAACCGCGAACACTTCTTTGGCCAAAACCCCGAGTTGGCTCGCCTGGCCCAAGGCATGACCGACGAGCAGATCGACCGCCTCAAGCGCGGCGGCCACGACATCGTCAAAGTGCACGCCGCCTATGCCGCAGCCGCTGCACACACGGGCCAGCCCACCGTGATCCTGGCGCACACCAAAAAAGGCTACGGCATGGGTGCAGCGGGGCAGGGCAAGATGACCACGCACTCGCAAAAGAAATTCGACGAGGCCGACCTGCTGGAATTTCGTAACCGTTTTAACTTGCCTTTGTCTGACGAGCAGGCCAAGGGTCTGCACTTCTACAAACCCGCTGCCGACAGCGCTGAAATGCAATACCTGCAGGCCCAGCGCCAGCGCCTGGGCGGCTACTTGCCCGCACGGCAAACGGTCTGCGACCAGCCTGCGCTGCCCGCGCTCGACGCTTACGCCAGCTTTGCCCTCAAGCCCGCCAGCAAGGAAATGAGCACCACCATGGCCTTTGTGCGCATGCTGGGCAACTTGCTCAAGCAGCCGGAGCTGGGCCCGCGCATCGTGCCCATCGTGGCCGACGAGGCGCGCACCTTTGGCATGGCCAATTTGTTCAAGCAGGTCGGCATTTATTCCAGCGTGGGCCAGCGCTACGCGCCCGAAGACATTGGCTCGGTGCTGAGTTACCGCGAAGCCATGGACGGCCAGATTCTGGAAGAAGGCATCAGCGAAGCGGGCGCCATGGCCAGCTGGACGGCAGCCGCCACCGCCTACAGCGTGCACGGCCTGGCCATGCTGCCGTTTTATATCTACTACTCGATGTTTGGCTTTCAGCGCGTGGGCGACCAAATATGGGCCGCCGCCGACCAGCGCCCGCGTGGCTTTTTGCTGGGCGCTACATCGGGCCGCACCACACTGGGCGGCGAAGGCCTGCAACACCAGGACGGCAGCAGCCACTTGTGGGCGGCCACCATTCCCAATTGCAAGGCCTATGACCCGGCTTTTTCGGGCGAGCTAGCGATCATCTTGGCTCAAGGTATGCAGGAGATGCTCGCCGAGCAGCGCGACGTGTTTTATTACATCACCCTGATGAACGAGAACTATGCGCAGCCGGATTTGCCCGAAGGTGTGGCGGGCGATGTGGTGCGGGGTTGTTATCGCTTCGGCGCCTATGGTGGTGCTGCGGATCGCCACGTCACCTTGCTGGGCTCTGGCGCTATTCTCACGGAGGTCATCAAGGCGGCTGAATTGCTGGCGGCGCAAGGTGTGACGAGCACGGTTTACAGCGTGACGAGTTGGAGTGAACTCGCCCGGGACGGCGCCGACTGTGAGCGGGCGGCGATCGACGGTGCAGCGGTGAGTGCTCTGCCGTTTTTGGCGCAGCAACTGGCCAGTTCCAGCGGCCCGGTGGTTGCCGCAACAGACTATGTTCGGGCCTTGCCTGAAACCGTTCGCGCGTGGGTTCCCGAAGGTCGTCGTTACCTCACGCTGGGCACCGATGGTTTTGGGCGCAGTGACACGCGTGGGGCGCTGCGTGAATTCTTCAATGTGGACGCAGCGAGCATTGTGAAAGCGGCGCTTTATTCGTTGCGTTGAGCTGTTGGTTGTTTGTTGTTGGTGGTCGGTGGTTGGTGGTTTGGGGTTCGCTCGGGCACACCGCCAAGGCGTAGCGGCGGCCACTTCATGCTGGAGTACCAGAAATCAGTGTCCGCCGCTACGCCTTGCCGGTGTGGGTTTAGCGCTCGCCGTTGGTTGAGTGCGGGAGCGGGAGCGGGAGCGGGAACGGCAGCAGCGGAATCGGAGAGGGGATCGGTCTGCTTCAGAAGTCGCGGCTTACCGGGCGCAACAACGCCTCAAAGCGTCTGAGCCGGGTGGGGGTCGGCGATCGATTTCCGGTACCCCGGCATGAGAGCGCTGGCCCCCACCCGGCTTAGGCGCTAACGCGCAACTCCCCGAAAACTCCAAAAATTCAACCTGAACTCAGTGCCCCTGAGATCCCCGATGGGCCCAGGCCGTCGTGTGCTTTTCAATCGCGCTGAACAGCTCATACATCAGCATGGCCATGGCGCCGATCACCACCAGGCCGGCAAAGGCAAGTGCCAAGCGTTGCTGAGAGCCGGCGCTTTGCATGAGGTAGCCAATGCCTGAATCACCCGCCGTCATTTCAGCCAGCACCGTGCCCACAAAGGCCAGCGTGATCGAGACCTTGAGCGAGCCGTAAAAGAACGGCATGGAGCGCGGCAGGCCGACTTTCATCAGCACATCCATGCGCTTGGCGCCCAGCACACGCAGCACGTCTTCCAGCTCCGGCTCCAGCGTGGCCAGTCCCGTTGCCATGTTCACGGTGATGGGGAAGAAAGAGATCAGGAAAGCCGTCAAGATGCCCGGTCCCACACCAATGCCAAACCACACGATCAAGATCGGCACGATGGCCGCCTTGGGCACGGCGTTGAAAGCCACCAGCAAGGGGTAGACAGCGGCATAAGCCAGGCGCGACGAACCGACCAAAAAGCCCAGCAACACACCCACCACGATGGACAGCGCAAAGCCGACCATGGTCACCCAAAAAGTTTTCCAGGCGGCTTCGGCGATCGGGCCTGAGAACTCGCCCAGGGCTTCGGCAATCTTGGACGGCGCCGGAAAAATAAACTCCGGAATGGCGAACCCCACACACACCAGCTGCCACAGCGCGACCAGCGCCACCAACAGGACCAGGGGCGACCAGCGCTCTACTTGTTTCGAACTCATGCCACGTCTCCCTTGGCGTCAACCTTGTTGCTGCGCATGGCGCCGATGTGGCTGCGCAACTCGTGAACGATGTCTGAAAATTCCTTGGTGTAAGTGGTCTCCAGATCACGCGGGCGCGGCAAGTCAATCTCGCGCTTGACGACAAAACGGCCCGGGCTCTTGCTCATCACATAGACCGTGTCGGCCAGGAACACCGACTCGCGCAAGTCGTGCGTGACCAAAATCACGTTGAAGCGTTGCTCGGTCCACAGGTCTCGCAAGATGCACCACAGCTCTTCGCGGGTGAAAGCGTCGAGCGCGCCAAAAGGCTCGTCGAGCAGCAGCATCTTGGGTTCATGGATCAACGCACGGCAAATGCTCACGCGCTGCTGCATGCCGCCCGACAGCTGCCAAGGGAACTTGTCTTCATAACCGGCCAGGCCGACTTTTTGCAGCAGCTTGCGGGCGCACTCCTCGTATTCCTTGCGCTTGGTCTTGAAGTTGCTGCGGTAAGGCTCCACGATTTCCAGTGGCAAGAGCACGTTGTCCACCGTGGTGCGCCAAGGCAGCAGCGACGGGGCTTGAAAAGCCATGCCGGAAATTTTCAGCGGGCCGGTGACGGGCTGGCCATCAATCAGGATGCGGCCTTTGGACGGCATCTTCAGCCCGGTGGTGAGCTTCATGAAGGTGGATTTGCCGCAGCCCGAAGGCCCGACGATGGCGATGAATTCGCCTTGCTTGACTTGCAGGTCGATGGCTTCAACGGCGAAGTTTTTTTGGGTCAACAACTCGTCGTTGTAGGCCAACCAGACGTCGTTGAAATCAACAAAGCTGGCGGTGTTGGAATGGGTCGTCAATTCAATGTCCTGGCAAAGACCATGGGGATGTGCAAAGGCCGGCACGCGATGGGTATCACGTGCCGGCCCGAAGAGGCTAATGCTGCAGCGCCAGTCAGCGCTTGGGCAGAACGTTCAATTCAGCCGTGGTCGGCAAGAAGGAGCCGTTCCACACCGCATCAGCATTGACACGGGTCTTGGTGGCAAAGGCGTCAGAGACTTGCGAGGCCATCAGCGACAGGCGGGGGCCTTTGAGCTGGCCAAAGCCTTCGGCGCGGGCGTCGGGGCTGTTGATCACGGTGTCAATGGCCAGTTGCAGGCGGCGCGTTTCCAGGGCCACGTTCAAGATGCCGTCGCGGGCTTTGACGTCATTGATCGCGGCAGCCGGGTTGGCCATCACGTCCTTGGCGCCTTTGGTGAAGGCTTTCAAGAAAGCCTTGATGGCCTCTGGGTTCTCCTTGATCAGCTTGGGCGAGGCAATGATCACGTTGCCATAGAGCTTCACGCCGTGTTCGGCATAAGGCAGGATGGCCACGTCTTCGGCCTTCACGCCGCGGGCTTCGAGGTTCAAGAGCGAGGTGAAGGTAAAGCCGGTGATGGCGTCCACATCGCCGCGGGCCAGCATGGTTTCGCGCAGTGGGGGGTCCATGGCGGTCCATTGCACGTTGGGGATGGAATTGGCCTTGGCAAAAATCGGGAAGGCGCGGCGGCCGGCGTCAAACACCGGGGCGCCGAGCTTCTTGCCGTTCAGGTCGGCCGGGGTTTTGATGCCGGTTTTCTTGAGCGACATCACTGACGCGGGCGTGTTGTTGTAGACCACCATCACTGCCACGGGCTTGTTGGGCGCGTCGGGGTTGTTGGCATGAAACTCCATGACCGAAGCCAGGTCGGCAAAGCCCATGTCGTACGTGCCAGATGCCACGCGTGTGACCGCACCGCCCGAGCCGTTGCCAGCGTCCACCGTCACGTCGAGCTTGTTGTCCTTGAAGTAGCCTTTGGCAGCAGGCGTCAAGAAGAAAGCGGCCGGGCCTTCAAAGCGCCAGTCCAGCTGGAACTTGATGGGCGTGTTTTGCGCCTGGGCTGCGCCCACAGCGAGGAGGCCGGCCAAGGCCAGGGTGGTTTGCAAGAGCGTGCGTTTGTTCATGAGGTGTTCCGTATCTATAAACGTTGAGCGGGGCGCCAGCCAGAGAGTCTGGCGCCAGTGAGAGCGGATGAGCAATATTGGTGCCAGTCGGCAAGACGCCGTCCAGCCCAGCGGCGACCATTTTCAGCCGAGTTCAACCGTGAACTGAGCGTTAAAAGTCGGTAACTCCTCAGGAATTACCCTGCCCAAAGTGGTGCGTTACACGGGGCGGTACCCCATTTGGTGCATGAGCCGGTGCTTCGGTCCATGCGGGCGAAAAAAAAGCGCCAGACCCGAAGGCCTGGCGCTTTTTGGCGAAGGTGGCTGGTCGCCGAGGCTCAGTGCGCCTCGGCCTGCATGGCCGCGCGCTTGACCGCGTCGTTGTCTTCCTTGGCACCGTTCAAGAACAGGTTGAGCAGCACGGCGCTGATGGAGGCCAGCAAGATGCCCGACTCGATCAGCGGGTGCAGGCCGTGCGGCATCCACTGCTTGAAGTTAGGAGCGATCAGCGGAATCATGCCGATGCCAATCGAAATCGCCACGATCAAGGCATTGAAGCGGTTGGTCTTGAAGTCCACGCCGCCCAGGATGCGAATGCCGGTGGCCGCCACCATGCCGAACATCACGAGACCTGCGCCGCCCAGCACCACGGTCGGCAGGGACTCGATCAGCGCTGCCATCTTCGGCAGCACGCCCAGCACGATCAAGATCACGCCACCGGCCACACAGACAAAGCGGCTGCGCACGCCAGTGACCGCCACCAGGCCCACGTTTTGCGAAAAGCTGGTGTACGGGAAGGTGTTGAAGAAGCCGCCAATCAGCGTGCCCAGGCCGTCGGTGCGCAGGCCGCGGGTCAGCGCGTCGCGGTCGACTTTCTTGTCAGTCATCTCGCCCAGGGCCAGGAACATACCGGTGGACTCGATCATCACCACGATCATCACCAGCGTCATGGTCAAGATCAAGATGGGGTCGAAAATCGGCATGCCAAATTGCAGGGGCATGACCACTTCCACCCAAGGGGCCTTGGCCACTTTGTCGAAGTTCATCAGGCCCAGCGCCGTGGCGACCACGCCGCCAATCACGATGCCCAGCAGCACCGAGATGTTGGCCAAGAAGCCCTTGGCATAACGTGCAATCACCAAGATCGACACCAGCACCAGGCCGGCAATGCCCACGCCGCCCAGGTCGGCATATTTGGGGTTGGGGACGGTAGGCGCCAAAGCCAGGCCCTTGGGCGCGGCAGGCACGGCGCCGCCAGCGGCGGCCGTCGCGTCGGCCAGCCATTTGGCGTGCTCGGGGTTCACCACGTTGGGCGCCGTCGGGCCAAACGGGTTGCCGAAAATCCAGTTGATGCCAATGCGCATCAGGCTGATGCCGATCACGGCAATGATGGTGCCTGTCACGACAGGCGGGAAAAACCGCAGCATGCGGCTGACCAGCGGCGCGATCAGGATCGATAAGACGCCCGCGCCCATGATGGCGCCAAAGATCAGCTGCGCCCCTTCGGCGCCTGGCACGGCGTTGGCCATGGCGACCATCGGCGCCACGGAGGCAAAAGTAACGCCCATCATCACGGGCAGGCGAATGCCAAACCACTGCGTGGCGCCCAGCGACTGGATCAGCGTGACCAAGCCGCAGCAAAACAAATCGGCTGAAATCAGCATCGCCACCTGCTCGGGCGGGAGCTTCAAGGCCCGGCCCACGATCAGCGGCACGGCAATCGCGCCGGCATACATGACCAGCACATGCTGCAAGCCCAAGGCCGCCAGTTGCCCGGTGGGCAGGCGTTCGTCGACGGGGTGAATGGTTTGGCTCATCTCTGAACTCCTAGGTGGGGCAGGGGCGAATTCGACCGGGAGCGATTGAATTCAGGTTTGTGAACGCAAATGTATACACTTGAATTGCGATTCGGTATACGGGAAACCCCTGTTCTTGTGCTTCAGCCCAGCAAATCCAGCAGCGTTCTGGCCACCACCTTGGTGGCTTTGCGCAGATCTTCCAGCACCAGCCGTTCATCAGCCCGCTTGGCGTGGCTTTCCAGCACGGTGCGGGGGCCGGCGCCGTAGATCACGCCGGGAATGCCGCGCTCCACGTACAGGCGCACGTCGGTGTACAGCGGGGTGCCCACAGCGGGAATAGCCTCCCCAAAAATGTCTTGCCCGTGCTTTTGAATGGCATCGACCAGCGGTTGGTTGCCGTGCAGGGGCTTCATGGCGTGGGCCAGCAGCATGCGGCGCACGTCTACTTGCACTGCCTTGCCGCCACGGGGTGGGTTGAAGCTGGCGGCGGCTTGGGCAATCACTTCGCGAATGCTGGCTTCAACCTCGACCGGGTTTTCTTCAGGGATCATGCGGCGGTCGAGCTTGAAGACGACTTTGCCCGGGACCACGTTGGTGTTGGTGCCGCCACTGATCTGGCCCACGTTCAGGTAAGGGTGGGTGATGCCTTCGACTTGCGAGGTGGTCTTTTTGTAGTCGGCGTTCAGCGCGTGCAGCGCTTGCAGGATGTGCACGGCCGCTTGCAGGGCGTCGGTGCCGCTGTCGGGAATGGCGGCGTGTGCCATTTCGCCCTGCACCGTGACTTCCATTTGCAGGCAGCCGTTGTGGGCGGTGACCACCTGGTAGCTAAAGCCGGCGGCAATCATCAGGTCTGGCTGGGTGTGGCCGTTTTTGAGCAGCCAGCCGGGGCCGACTTCGCCGCCAAATTCTTCGTCGTAGGTGAAATGCAGTTCCACCGCGCCTTTGAGCGGGGCTTTGAGTGACTCCAAAGCGCGCACGGCGAAGGTGAAAGACGCGAAGTCGCCTTTGCTCACCGCCGTGGCGCGGCCGAACATCTGGCCATCTTGAATTTCCCCGCCGTAGGGGTCGTGAGTCCAGCCTTCGCCGGGCGGCACGACGTCGCCGTGGGCATTGAGTGCAATGGTTTTGCCAGGGCCGTAGCCGCGCCGCACGATCAGGTTGGTGATGGACTGCAGGCCGGCGGCTTGCACCTCGGCAGCCGGCACGGCAAAGGCTTGGGCTTGCATGCCGAAGTCTTTCAAGAGTTCAGCGGTGCGCTCGGCGTGCGGTGCGTTGTTGCCGGGTGGGGTGTCGGTGGGCACGCGCACGAGTTCTTGCAGGAACTTCACTTGCTCGTCAAAGTGTTGGTCAATCCAGGCGTCGAGTTGGCTGTAGGCGGTGGTCATGGTGCGCTTTCTTATATTTTTTGGCTGCTTGGTTGGCGTTTGCAGCGGGTTAATTTATTACCGTTCGGGCTGAGCTTGTCGAAGCCCTTCGACAGGCTCAGGGTGAACGGGAGAAAAGACCCTTCGACAAGCTCAGGGCGAACGGAAAGCGTGGGCAGGGTCAGTGCGGAGCGGTCAGCAAATGCATGAACGCGTCCACCGCCAACTGCATGTCGTCATTGGTGGTGGACTCCAGCGGGTTGTGGCTGATGCCTGAGTTTTGGCCGCGCACAAAGAGCATGGCTTGCGGCATGACTTCGTGCAGTTTCATGGCGTCGTGGCCGGCGCCGCTGGGCAGGTGATACAGCGGTGCACCGATGGCCTTGACGGCGGCTTCCCAGCGGGCTTGCCAAGCTGCGTCGCTCGGCGCGGCGGCCGCGCGCAGGTTTTCTTCTGTTTTAAAGCGCAGGCCGCGCTGTTGGCAAATGCGGGCTAACTCGGCCAAGATGTCTTGGGCCAGCGCGTCGCGTTGTGCGTTGTGGGGGGCACGCATGTCCAGCGAAAACAGGCAGCGGCCGGGCACCACGTTGACCGAGCCGTTGGGCACTTGCAGCATGCCGATGGTGGCCACCGAGTCGCCGTCTTGCAGGGCGCGCTTTTCCACGTAGAGCGCCAGCTCGGCCAGGCCCACGGCGGCGTCGCCGCGCCGGTCCATGGGCGTGGTGCCGGCATGGCTGGCCGTGCCGATGATCTCGCACTGCATGCGAATGCTGCCGTTGATGGAGGTGACGATGCCCAGCGGCAAGTCCAGCTCGTTGAGCACCGGACCTTGCTCAATATGCACTTCGACAAAGCCCAGATAGTCGGCCGGGTTGCGGTGGAGCGAGGGAATGTCGTTGACGTTCAGGCCTGCGTGTTCCATGGCTTGGCGCATGGTGATGCCGTCGGCGTCTTGCTGGTCCAGCCACTCGGGCTTGAAGTCGCCAATCAGCGCGCCCGAACCGAGGAAGGTGGCTTTGTAGCGCTGGCCTTCTTCTTCGGCAAAGCCGATGACTTCCAAGTCAAACGGCAGGCGCTTGCCTTGGCGGTGCAGCTCGCGCACACAGGCCATGGGGACAAAGATGCCCAGGCGGCCGTCGTACTTGCCGCCGTTGCGCACGGTGTCGTAGTGCGAACCGGTCATGAGTGTTTTCGCGCCGGGCGTTGCGGCTTTGTAGCGCCCCACCACGTTGCCCACGGCGTCAATGGTCACGTCGTCAAAGCCGCAGTCCTTCATGGTTTGCACGATGAACTGGGCGCAGGCGCGGTGCGCGTCCGTGAGGTAAGTCACCGTGAGCTGGCCTTGCTCAGCGTAGCCGGGGTCGCTGAACTGGGCCAGCGCTTCTTGCCAGTCCCACACCAGGTTGCCCAGGGTAGGTTCCACGCCGAATTTGTCGTTCAAACGAATCTCAGCAATTCGGTTGATGTTACGCAGGCATTCGGCGCGCTCAAAGTCGGGGTGGCCGTCGAGTCGGCGGGCGAAGGTGTTGATGATCTCTTGCTTGTTCAGCCCCAGGCCGCGCGCCCCGCGCACCGCCAAGATGAAGGGAAAACCGAACTTGGCGTTGTAGTCGCTGTTGAGTTGCTGCAGTCGCGCGAATTCTTCCGGCGTGCAGTCGGTAAGGCCCGCCTTGCCTTGCTCGTTGGTTGATTCAGCGGTCAGTGTTTTGCTGACCATGGCTTTGCCCGCAAGTTCGGGGTGGGCGCGAATCAGCTGGACTTGCTCGGCTTGCGCGGCCTGGCGCAGCGCCTGGGCCAGCGCGTGCTTGATGTGCGCCAGGGATCGAAAAGGACGCTGTGCCAGAGCGCGCTCGGCCACCCAGGGTGAGTGTTCGTAGAGGCCGTCGAGCAGCGCCAGTGCCTCGGCGGGCGTGGCGGCGTTGAGTTGATCCAAAGTCAGCGGCATAGGGGGCTTTCCAAGTGGGGTCTTGTTCCCTCTCCCATGGGGAGAGGGCTAGGGTGAGGGCATCGCATGGCACGGCCGCTTGCCCTCACCCCCGCCATCTCCCAGAGGGAGAGGGAGTAACGCGGGAAGCGGGCGGGGCGGGTCATGCTGCGCGAAGGCTTAGCCGGCGTAAGGGTGAAGCGCTTGCCAATGCCGCGCAATATCCAAACGGCGGCAGACCCACACGCGGTCGTGTTGGGCGATGTGGTCTAAAAAGCGTTGCAGGGCGAGCATGCGGCCGGGCCGGCCCAGCAGGCGGCAGTGCATGCCGATGCTCAGCATCTTGGGCGACTCTTCGCCTTCAGCGTAGAGCAGGTCAAAACTGTCGCGCAGGTAGGTGAAGAAGTCTTCACCGTGCACAAAGCCTTGCGGCAGGCCAAAGCGCATGTCGTTGGTGTCCATGGTGTAGGGCACCACCAAGCGCGGGACCACCACGCCGTCGGTGCGGGCGACTTTCATCCAGAATGGCAGCTCATCGCCGTAGTAGTCGCTGTCGTATTCCAGCCGGCCGTCGTCGGCCACCAGGCGGCGGGTGCGTGGGTTGTCGCGGCCGGTGTACCAGCCCACGGGGCGAGTGCCGGTGAGTTGTTCAATCGCATCAAGCCCCAGGCGCATGTGCTCGCGCTCGGTGGCTTCGTCAATGCTTTGGTAGTTGATCCAGCGCCAGCCGTGGCAGGCGATTTCGTGGCCGAGTTCGACAAAGGCTTGTGTGAGTTCGGGGTGGCGCTGCAAGGCCATACCCACGCCAAACACGGTGAGCGGCAAGCCGCGCTTTTCAAACTCGCGCAGCAAGCGCCACACGCCTACGCGCGAGCCATATTCGTAAATGCCTTCCATGCTCAGGTGGCGTTCAGGAAAGCTGGGCGGGTTGGCCATTTCGGACAAGAACTGTTCGCTGCCGGCGTCGCCATGCAGCACGGTGTTCTCGCCACCTTCTTCGTAGTTCAGCACAAACTGCACGGCTATGCGGGCGCGGCCTGGCCACTGGGCGTGCGGCGGTTTGCGGCCGTAGCCAATCAGGTCGCGCGGGTAGGCGGCGGTGGTGTCGTAGGTCATGAGAGCGCCATGGAAATGTCGTTGGTGGGCAGCTTGCGGTCAAAGGTCAGGTTTTCTTCGACGTGCAGCAAGTGGTCGGTCATCAGTTGTACGGCTTTGTCGGCGTCGCGGGCGGCCAGGGCTTTGACGATCTCGGCGTGTTCTTCCAGCGAATGCGCGGCTGCACTGGCCGACTGGTACATGAGCGTGATCAGGGCGCAGCGCGAGATCAGCTCGCCCAGCACCTGGGCCAGCACCTGGTTGCCCATGAGCTCGGCCATGCGCACATGGAAGTCGCCGAGCAATTCGTTGCGGCCCGACACGTCAGCGCGGTCCACGGCGGCTTTTTCGCGGACCACGTGTTCCTTCAGCGCTTTGAGCCGCGCTGGGGTGGACTCGCGTACAAAGGCGCGGGTCATCTCGGCTTCGAGCATGCGGCGCACGGCAAACACTTGGCGGGCTTCGTCGACTGAGGGGGCGGCGACGAATGCGCCGCGCGCAGGCTCCAAACGGATCAAGCGGTTTTGCGACAACTGGAACAAAGCCTGGCGCACCAGCGTGCGCGACACGCCAAAGTGGTCAGCCAGCTTTTGTTCGGCCAGCTTGGTGCCGGGGTGCAAGCGGTGTTCCACGATGGCCTTGGTCAGGGCATCAACAATCGTGGAGGTGGTGGAGGTGTCCATGGCCGCATAATAGCTGAACTTCTATTTTTGTATACACTTTCGGTAAACCGCTGGAACTTCTCTGCGTTTACTTTCAAGGAATCACCATGGGCTTGAGCACCCACGTTTTGGACACCATGCATGGCACACCCGCAGCGGGCATGGCCGTGGCGCTTTACACCACCGCGGGCGAGCAGGCCACGCTGGTCAAGCGCTTTGTGTTGAACGCTGACGGCCGCAACCCAGACGGCATGCTGTACGACCACGCCAGCCTGAAGACCGGCACCTACCGCCTGGTGTTTGATGTGGCGGGCTACTTCAAGGCGCGCGGCGTGCAGTTGCCCGAGCCGAATTTTTTGAACCAAGTCAGCCTGGACTTTGGCGTAGCCGACGCCAGCGCGCACTACCATGTGCCGCTCTTGGTGAGCCCTTGGAGCTACTCCACTTACCGGGGCAGCTGAGCCCGTTTCAGGCTGGCCGCACCGGGTAGCGCCGCATCATCCAGCCAAAAATCGCCACGCCGGTCAAGAGCGCGGCCACCGCCGTTTCCAGCCCGAGCCGAAAGCCTTCAGCGGGGCTGCCGGTGTGGCGCAGCAGCACGGCCACCAAGGCCGGGCCCAGCACCTGGCCCAGGCCGTACATGGCCGTGAGCAGGCCCATGAAACTGGCCGCGGTGTCGGGCTTGAGGCGCCGCACTTCCTGCAAGGAAAAAAACGTCAGCGCCGTAAAAGGCAGGCCCAGCAACAAGCTGCTCAGCACAAAGCCGGCCACGCTGGGCTCCAGCAGGCTGATGCCGACGGCCAGCGCTTGCACCAAGTAGCAGCCCGCCAAGAGGCGACGCCGATCGCCGTGCAAGGGCACGCGTGTGGCCAGCAGCGCGCCGATCATCACGCCCGCGCCAAACACCGGCCAGAACAAGTCCAGCCACACCGAGCCGGGCAGTGCGGCGCGCGCGATCACGGGCAAAAAAGTGGCGGTGATGATGTAGCCAAAGCCCGACATGCCGTAGCCCAGCGTGAGCCAAGCCATCTCATGCCAAGACGCGCCGCTGCCGTGCGCTCCGGCGGGCAAGGTCGTGAGCGTGACCAGGCGCTCCGCGTCGCTGCCGGGGCCGCGCAGCACCGGCCACACGCCGGCTGTCAGCACGAAAGCCAGCACGCCCATCACCGCCCAGGCGTTGGCGGCCGACCAGTGGTGCGCTACCAGTGAACTCACCAGCAAGCCACTGACCACGATGCCGCTGCCCGGTCCCGCGAAGATGACTCCGCCCATGGCGGGCTGGCCCAACCGGGTGATTTGCGACATGCACCAGCTCGAACTGAACACAAACACCACGGCACTCGCCAAGCCCGCTGCAAAGCGCAGCGTCGGCCATAACGCAGGCGCCGGCAAAGCCATGGCCAGCGTCAGCACGCCCGTAGCCAACAGGCCGCCGCGTACCAGCACGGCATAACGAATGGCGGGCGGGCGAGGTAGGCGCGACCATAGCCAGGGCTGCAAAGTGCAAGCCACGGCCCCCAGCAAATAGCCCAGGTAATTGGCGCTCGCCAGCCAGCTGGCTTGGGGCAGGTCCACCACGCCGTCGGCCAGCATCATGGGCAAGATCGGTGTGAAGGCAAAGCGCCCCAGGCCCATGGCCACGGCCAGGGCCACGAGGCCGGTCAGGGCAATTTGCCAGGGCCGCGCTGCGACAGCCGCCGTCACCAACGCGCGCCCGAAATGATACCCGCCCTCACGCGAAGGCCTGGAAGCTGGCGTCCAGCCGATCGACCAAGCGCTGCTTGGCAGAGGGCTCGATGAAGCTGGCTTCAAAGCTGTTGCGCGCCAGCGTGTAGGCATGGCCCGCATTCAGCGGCAGGGCGGCGAAGGTCTGCAAGAAGTTGGCGTTCATGTAGCCGCCAAAGTAGGCCGGGTCGTCGGAGTTGACGGTGGCCGCCACGCCCGCATCCAGCAAAGTTTTCAGACCGTGGCTGGCCAGGTCGGGGTACACGCAGAGCTTGAGGTTGGACAGTGGGCACACGGTCAGCGCAATGCGGTCTTGCGCCAGCCGTTGCAGCAAGGCGGTGTCGTGCACGGCTTGCACGCCGTGGTCAATGCGCTCGACCTTCAACAGATCCAGCGCGGTCCAGATGTAGGCAGGCGGACCTTCTTCGCCCGCATGCGCCACTAGGTGAAAGCCCAGTTCGCGGCAGCGTGCAAACACCTTGGCAAACTTCTCAGGCGGGTTGCCCACCTCGCCCGAATCCAGGCCGATGCCGATGATCTGGTCCCGAAAGGGCAGGGCTTGCTCCAGCGTTTCAAAGGCGTCGGCCTCGCTCAGGTGGCGCAAGAAACACATGATGAGCGAAGCGCTGATGCCGAACTCGCGGTGCGCGTCCACACAGGCGCGGTGCAGGCCGTTCATCACCCGCGCCATGGGCACGCCGCGCACGGTGTGGGTTTGCGGGTCAAAGAACAGCTCAGCGTGCACCACGTTGTCAGCCGCTGCCCGCACAAAGTAGGCGCGCGCCATGTCGTAAAAGTCTTGCTCGGTTTGCAGCACGCCTGCGCCGGCGTAGTAGATGTCCAAAAAGCTCTGCAAGTTGCCAAACGCATAGGCGCGGCGCAGCGTCTCTACATCGGCATACGGCAGGCTGATGCCATTGCGCTCGGCCATGGCAAAGATCAGCTCGGGCTCGAGCGAGCCTTCAATGTGAATGTGCAGCTCGGCCTTGGGCATGGCTTGCAGCAGGGCGGGCAGTCGGTCGGTGGGAACAAGGGAAGCGGAGGGAAGCTTGGATGAAGTGATGGGCATGGCAAAAGAATAAGCGAAGAAGCGAAGAAGCGAGAGGTTTGGCTGCGGCCGGAAAGAACAGCTCAGACGGACTGCTTGATTTATATACCTGTTCATGTATATTCTGCGCAGTGAACCCACAAGCAAAGGGACATCATTCACGCCAGGCTGAAAATTGCTGAGGCGTATGTCAAGGAAATACGCAAATGAAGACTCGACTCATTCACGACGTTGAAGTGCACCAAAGCTCTGGCAATGTGTTCGCCGACCTCGGTTTGGCTGACGCAGAAAAACTCAAGATCAAAACCGGCTTGGTGATTGAAATCAGGAAAGCCATGCAGCGCCTGGGCCTGAGGCAGCAAGAAGCTGCCAAGCGCATGGGTATCACACAGCCCAAGGTGTCAGACATGATGCGCGGCGATTTCACCAACCTGTCTGAGCGCAAGCTGATGGATTGCCTCACGCGTCTGGGCTATGACATTGAAATCAAGGTCCGCCCTGCCAAGGCAGAAGTGGGGCATCTGCTGCTTGCCGTTGCCTGAGGGCTCAATCGTCCCTCTCGGCGAGAGCCAAAAAAAAGCTGCCCGAAGGCAGCTTTCTCGCAAACTTCAGGCCACTGAGGCCTGAGGCAGAGCCGGCAATTTAGTTGCCAGGCACCTTGCCTTCAACGCCCTTGACGTAGCTTTTCAGACCACCCAGGAACTTGTCGTCGGCGACAACGTCTTTGGCGATCAGCACCTTGCCGGTGTTGTCCATGATCGGGCCTTTCCAGATGGAGAAGCTGCCGTCTTTCAGGCCGGCCTTGACTTCGTCAACGCGCTTTTTCGTCTCTTCTGGCACGTCGGCAGCAATCGACACCATGTCGATGGCGCCTTCTTTCACGCCCCACCAGGCTTGGCCGGTGGTCCACTTGCCTTCGAGCATCTCACCCACGGCTTTGACGTAGTAAGGGCCCCAGTTGATGATGGCCGAACCCAGGTGGGCTTTGGGGCCGTAGGCGGTCATGTCCGAGTCCCAGCCGAAGGCGCGCTTGCCCATTTTTTCAGCGGTCTGCAGCACGGCGGACGAGTCGGTGTTTTGGAACAGCACGTCAGCCCCGCCGTTGATCAGCGCGGTAGCGGCTTCGGTTTCTTTAGGTGGGTTGAACCACTCATTGACCCAGACCACTTTGGTCTTGACTTTGGGGTTCACCGACTGCGCGCCCAGCGTGAAGCTGTTGATGTTGCGCACGACTTCAGGGATGGGCACCGAGCCGACCACGCCCAGCGTGCCGGTCTTGCTCATCTTGCCGGCGATCACGCCAGCCATGTACGCGCCTTCATAGGTGCGGCTGTCGTAAGTGCGCATGTTCTCGGCGGTTTTATAGCCGGTGGCGTGCTCGAACTTGACGTCCTTGAATTCAGGGGCGACTTTGAGCATGGACTCCATGTAGCCGAAGGTGGTGCCGAACACCATCTTGTTGCCTTGGGCGGCCATGTCGCGGATCACGCGCTCGGCATCAGCCGACTCTGGCACTTTTTCGACGAAGCTGGTGACGACCTTGTCGCCAAAGGCTTTTTCTACGGCTTTGCGGCCGTTGTCGTGCGCGAAAGTCCAGCCGCCGTCGCCGACAGGGCCGACGTACGCAAAGGCAATCTTCAGTGGCTCGGGCTTGGCAGCGGCTGCCGGTGCGGCAGCAGGCGGGGCTTCCTTTTTGCCGCAGCCGATCAGGGCGGCAGCTGCCACGGCGGAAACCGCAGCGAGCTTGATCAAGGAACGTTTTTGCAGGTCAGTCATGTCGTCTCCAGGTAGCGACGGGTTACAAAAAAACTCATTATGAGTCGAAAAAACAGCTTGTTACAGATCTAAAAATCACCAAATTGAAGGCGGTCGAACTCGATGGCCATCACACCATCAGGAGCCGGGGTGAAACGGCTTGCCAATGGAAGACGGCATGTTCAGCCGTATCCACTGCGGGTTGCGCGAGATCAGCACCAGCACCACGATGGTGGCCAGGTAGGGCAGCATGGTCAGCAACTGGCTGGGCACTTCCACGCCCAGGCCTTGCAGATGAAACTGCAGCATGGTCACGCCACCAAACAGATAAGCCCCAAGCAAGACGCGGGCCGGCCGCCAGGTGGCAAAGGTGGTGAGCGCCAAGGCAATCCAGCCCTTGCCGGAAATCATGCCTTCCACCCACAGCGGCGTGTACACCACCGAGACATACGCCCCGGCCAGGCCGCACAAGGCGCCGCCCGCGACGACGGCCGCCAGGCGAATGCGCCGCACCGGGTAGCCCAGGGCATGCGCCGATTCGGGGCTTTCACCGACCGAGCGCAGCACCAAACCGGCGCGCGTGCGCCACAAAAACCAGATCAAGCCAGCCGTGATGACCATCGCACCATAGACCAGTGGGTGGTGCCTGAAGAGGGCTGGGCCGAGCAAAGGAATGTCGGCCAAAAAGGGCAGGGGAAACTGGCTTTGCTCGGGCAACTTGTCTTGCACATAGCTGGTGCCAGCAAAGGCCGAAAAGCCCGCGCCAAACAGGCTGAGCGCCAGGCCCGTGGCGTACTGGTTGGTGTTCAGCCAGATCACCAGCCAGCCAAAAATGGCAGACAAAAATGCGCCGGCGGCCATGCCCGCGGCAAAACCCAACCAGCTGTTGCCGGTATGCACCACAGTGGCAAAGCCGGCCAGCGCGGCGCAAAGCATCAGCCCTTCGGCCCCGAGGTTGACGATGCCGGCTTTTTCGTTGATGAGTAAGCCCAGCGCGGCCAGCGCCAGCACGGTGCCAGCGCTCAGCGTGGCGGCAATCAGCAATGCGGTGGATTCCATCAGCGCACCTTCAGCAGTGTCTTTTGGCGCCAGACGACGCGGTAAGCAATCAAGGTGTCACAGGCCAGCAGGCAAAACAGCAGCAGCCCCTGGAACACCCCGGTCAGCGACTTGGGCAGGCCCAGGCGCGACTGGGCCAACTCGCCGCCGATATAAAACATGCTCATGAGCACGGCCGACAGCACAATGCCCACCGGGTGCAGCCGCCCGACAAAGGCCACGATGATCGCGGCAAAACCATAGCCGGCCGGCACATAGGGCGTGAGCTGGCCGATGGGGCCAGCTACTTCCAGAGCGCCTGCCAAGCCCGCCGCCCCGCCCGAGGCCAGCAGTGCCAGCCACAAGGCCCGGCTCGACGAAAAGCCCGCATAACGTGCCGCCGCCGGCGCCAAGCCGCCCACTTGCTGGGCAAAGCCGGCATAAGTGCGAAACAAAAACAGCCACAAGCCCGCCGCGCCCGCCAGCGCCAGCAAGATGCCGATGTTCACGCGCGAGCCTTGCATCAGCTTGGGGATCTGCGTGACCGCCTCAAAGTTCTTGGTCTGCGGAAAGTTGTAGCCGGCCGGGTCTTTCCAGGGGCCGTAGACCAGCATGTTCAGTACTTGAATAGCCACGTAGACCAGCATCAGGCTGACCAAAATTTCGTTGGCATTGAAGCGGTCACGCAGCAGCGCCGTGATGCCGGCCCAGAGCATGCCGCCCAAGACGCCGGCCAGCAAAATCGCCGGCACGATCCATACCCCGGTGGATTTATCAGCCAGCAGCGCTACGCCCGAAGCCGTGACCGCGCCAATCACAAACTGGCCTTCTGCGCCAATGTTCCACACATTCGAGCGAAAGCACACCGCCAGGCCCAGCGCGATGATCAAGAGCGGCGTGGCCTTGAC
This sequence comes from Polaromonas sp., assembly GCA_040400935.1. Classification (GTDB taxonomy): domain Bacteria; phylum Pseudomonadota; class Gammaproteobacteria; order Burkholderiales; family Burkholderiaceae_C; genus Polaromonas. Next base: position 42,984 of record JBBAPH010000004.1, on the reverse strand, counting down.
CATCAGCTCACCCAGCGCGTAAGGCGTGCGGATCGGCTCCCAGAAAAACACCTGCAAGCCCTTGATCGGGTCTTTGCCCAGCGCCACAAACAGCAGCACGCCCAGCAAAACGGTGATGACCAGTGCCAGCACCGGCGACAAGTAGCCCCAATGCCGCGATGCTTCGGGCCGGGCTTCAAGAGCAATACTTTTAAGCATGGGCCGCCTCCGCCTGGGCCACATCAGCAGGGGCGTCCCACAAACCGCTCATCCACTGGCCGACCAGTTCCACCGTGGCGTCTTGCCGAGGCAGCGAAGGCGACAGCTGGCCCTTGGCCATGACATACAGGCGATCCGACAAATCAAACAATTCTTCCAACTCCTCGCTGACCACCAGCACCGCGCAACCCGCGTCGCGCAGCTTCAAAATCTCGGCGCGGATTTGCGCAGCCGCGCCCACGTCCACGCCCCAGGTCGGTTGCGAGACGATCAGCAATTGCGGCCCGGCTTCGATCTCGCGGCCGACGATGAACTTTTGCAGGTTGCCGCCCGACAGCGAGCGCGCCGCTGCTTGCGGCCCACCGGCTTTTACGGCAAAGCGGTGGATGATGCCTGCCGCTTGCTCTTCCAACTGGCCCAGCTGTAGCCAGCCGCCTTGGCCCACCGCATCACGCCGTGTGAGCAACAAATTGGCCGCCAGGCTCAGCGTAGGCACGGCGCCGCGCCCCAGCCTTTCCTCAGGCACAAAGTGCAGACCCAAAGCACGGCGAGCGCCCGGCCCCAGTCGGCCAACGGCCGTGCTGCCGATGGTCACGGCCTCGGCGTTGGCCCGCGTGTCTTCACCCGACAGCGCGTAGAGCAATTCCTTTTGGCCATTGCCCGAGACGCCAGCAATGCCGACCACTTCCCCGGCCCGCACTTGCAGGCTCACTTGCTGCAAGTCCATGCCGAACTGCTCTTCACGCGGCAAGCTCAGGCCTTGTACTTGCAGCACGACTGCGCCCGTCGGGCGGGCATGGTGCTGCAAGGCTGGTGGCTCGGCGCCAATCATCAGGCGGCTGAGCGAGGCGTTGGACTCTTGGCGCGGGTCGCACACACCCGTGACCTTGCCGCCGCGCAGCACGGTGCAGGCGTTGCAGAGCTCGCGGATTTCATGGAGCTTGTGGCTGATGTACAAAATGCTGCACCCGCGCTCGGCCAACAGGCGCAGCGTGACAAAGAGCTTGTCAACCGCCTGCGGCGTCAGCACCGAGGTGGGCTCGTCCAGAATCAACAGCCGTGGCTGCGTAAGCAGCGCTCGCACGATTTCTACCCGCTGGCGCTCGCCCACGCTCAGCGTGTGCACCGGGCGGGTCGGGTCCAGCTGCAAGCCGTACTCTTCGGTGGTGGCGGCAATTTGGCGCGAGACCTCGGCCAGGCTTTGCGCCTGGTCCAGGCCCAGCCACACGTTCTCGGCAACGGTCAGGGTCTCAAACAAATTGAAATGCTGGAACACCATGCTGATGCCCAGCGCCCGGGCTTCTTGCGGGTTGCGAATAGCCACCGGCTGCCCGTCGACTTGCACCTTGCCCGCATCGGCCTGTACCGAGCCGTAGATGATCTTCATCAGCGTGGACTTGCCCGCGCCATTTTCTCCCAGCACGGCGTGAATTTGGCCGGGCTCGACGGTGAGCGACACCTCGCTGTTGGCCACCACCGCCGGGTAGTGCTTGGTGATGCCGCTCAGTTGCAGCCGAGGGGGCAACCGTGTGGCGGGCGGGCTGGTCGGTTCGGTGGTCATGCGAAGGGGTTGTTGGACAAGAACAAAGGGCTCATGGACGGAAGGTAGAACGGCTTGGGCGCGAGATGCAAAATGCTTGACATATTCACCTATCCAGCCATGACCACTTTGACCCATCACGCGGGCAGTTTGACCCAGACGATTCGATTCGTCAGGCGCGGCGATATCGTATCGCTGAGCAATGTACCACCCACGCGCACGCTCTTGGAGGTGTTGCGCGAAGACTTGGGCCACACCGGCACCAAGGAAGGCTGCGGCGAGGGCGATTGCGGCGCCTGCACCGTGGTGTTGGGCGAGGCCCAGGCCGACGGCGGCATGACCTACCGTGCCGTGAACAGTTGCATTCGGCTGGCGCATTCAGTCGACGGTCTGGCGCTGTGGACGGTGGAGGACTTGGCAAAAGATCCTTTGCTGAAACCAGCCTTGAAGCCGACCGAGCCGCAGGCCTGTGAATCCTTCGGTTTGCATCCGGCGCAAGAAGCCCTGGTGCAGTGCCACGGCTCCCAATGCGGCTTTTGTACGCCGGGCTTTGTGATGAGCCTGTTTGGCATGTACCAGCAGCATGTGGTCGCAGGCGTGCCCATCACGCGCGAGCTGGTGCAGCGCGACCTGTCGGGCAACCTGTGCCGCTGCACCGGTTACCGCCCGATTTTTGACGCCGCCCAGCAGATGGAAAAGCTGCCCGCCGTGCAGGTGGACGAGCCGGCTTTGCGCGCGCAGTTGGCGCGCATCAGGCCAGAGCCGCAGGCGCAAGGCAACTACCTGCAGCCCACCACGCTGGCCGCACTGCTGCAAGCGCGGTCCGAACATCCGGCCGCGCAGCTGGTAGCCGGTTGCACCGATGTGGGCTTGTGGATCAACAAGCTGCACAAGGACTTTGAGCAAATCATTGACGTCACCCGCGCGGCCGAGCTGCGGGTGGTGAGCCAGCAGCCCGGCCGTTTGCGCATTGGCGCTGCCGTGCCGCTGGAAGACGCTTTTTCGGCCCTGTGCCAGCACTGGCCCGAGCTGAAGAACTTTGCTGAGCGCTTCGCTGGTCTGCCGGTGCGCAACGCTGGCACGCTGGGCGGCAACGTGGCCAACGGCTCGCCGATTGGCGACGGCATGCCGCTCTTGATCGCGCTCGGCGCCCAGCTGGTGCTGGCCAGCGTGCGTGGCGAGTGCAGCATGCCGGTGGAGGACTTCTACACCGGCTACCGCAAGAATCTTTTGGCTGCTGACGAAGTGCTCGCCTTTATCGACGTGCCCTTGCCGCCAGTGCCGACACATCAAGAAGCCAACTGGTTGCGCGCCTACAAAATTTCCAAGCGCTACGACGACGATATCTCGGCCGTGTGCCTGGTCATCCATCTGCAAATCGCCGATGGCCGCGTGCAGCAAGTCTCGATGGGCGCAGGTGGTGTGGCTGCCACGCCAGTTCGCGCCCGCCAGACAGAAGCGGTTTTGCGTGGCCAGCCCTGGCAGTTGGCTACCGTGCAAGCGGCCATGGCCGCGCTGCGCGCCGAGTTCGAGCCGATCTCGGATATGCGCGCCTCGGCCGCCTACCGGCGTGAAGTGCTGGGTAATCTCTTGCAGCGCTTTTGGCTGGAGACCCAGGGCCAGCAGCAAATCAACCTGGCCCACATCGATGTGGGCACTTTCGAGCCCGTGAAGGTGTTGCCATGAAAACGCCAGACGCTTCCCTTCAAGCCATTGCCTTGCCTGCAGCAGGCCAGTCGCACATCCATGAAAGCGCCCGGGCCCAGGTGGCCGGTGGCGCGACCTATGTGGACGACATGCCCGAAGTGCGCGGCACCTTGCATGCGGCGCCGATTCTCTCGACCGTGGCCCACGGCTGGCTGCGCGGTGTTGACGCCAGCGACGCCCTGGCTATGCCCGGCGTGCGCGGCGTGGTGCTGGCCGCCGACGTGCCGGGCGACCCGCTGCTGGCCACCTTCGTGCATGACGAGCCGGTGTTCGCGGTGGACAAGGTCGAGCACATCGGCCAGGTGATTGGCCTGGTGCTGGCCGACACCGTCAAGGCAGCGCGCCATGCCGCCCGCCGCGTGAAGCTGGACATTGAGGCTTTGCCTGCCGTGCTGCAGGTGCGCGAGGCCCTGGCTGCCAAAAGCTTTGTGCTGCCGCCCGTCACCGTGCGCCGGGGCGACGCCGCCGCCGCGTTGGCGCGTGCGCCGCACCAGCTCAGTGGCAGCCTGGAAGTCGGCGGGCAGGAGCATTTCTATCTGGAAGGGCAAATCGCCTACGTGCTGCCGCAAGAGCAAAACCAGTGGCTGGTGTATTCCAGCACACAGCACCCCGGCGAGGCGCAGCATTGGGTGGCGCATGCCCTGTGCATTGACAACCACGCCGTGCGGGTGGAATGCCGGCGCATGGGTGGCGGCTTTGGCGGCAAGGAAACGCAGAGCGGCCACCTGGCGGTGTGGGCGGCGGTGGCGGCTCGCAAGTTTGGCCGCCCGGTCAAGCTGCGGCTGGACCGCGACGACGACTTCATGGTCACCGGCAAGCGCCACCCTTTTGCGTATGACTACGAAGTGGGCTTTGACGACAGCGGCCTCTTGTGCGGCTTGAACCTGACCATGCTGGCCAACTGCGGCTTCAGCGCCGATCTGAGTGGCCCGGTGGCCGACCGTGCGATTTTTCACGCCGACAACGCTTACTTTTTAGAAGACCTGGCGGTCACGTCTTACCGCTGCAAGACAAACACCCAAAGCCACACCGCCTTTCGCGGCTTTGGCGGCCCGCAAGGCATGATCGTGATTGAGGCCATCCTCAGTGATGTGGCCCGGCATTTGGGGCTGGACCCATTGGATGTGCGCTTGCGCAACCTCTACGGCACGACCGATCGCAACGTCACCCACTACCAGATGACGGTGGAAGACAACATCTTGCAGCCGCTCATCAGCACGCTGGCTGAAAGCAGCGGCTACCGCCAGCGCCGCGCCGACGTGGCCCGCTGGAACGCTAAGAGCCCCGTCATCCGCCGAGGCCTGGCGCTCACGCCGGTCAAGTTCGGCATCTCGTTCACCGCCACGCTCTTCAACCAGGCTGGCGCCTTGGTGCATGTGTACGTGGACGGCAGCGTGCAGGTCAACCACGGCGGCACCGAGATGGGCCAGGGCCTGCACACCAAGGTGGCGCAGATCGTGGCCGACGAATTGGGCGTGCCCTTGGCCCAAGTGCTGGTCACGGCCAGCGACACCAGCAAGGTGCCCAACGCCTCGGCGACCGCTGCCTCGGCCGGCACTGATTTGAACGCCCGCGCCGCGCAGTACGCGGCCCGCAACGTGCGGGACAACCTGGCGCAGTTTGTGGCCGGTCTGGACCACTGCGGTGCAGGTGCGGTGCGCTTTGCGGGTGGGCAAGTCATCTCGCCCACCCAAAGCCGGCCCTTTGCCGAGGTGGTGCGCCTGGCCTATGCCAACCGCATTCAGTTATGGAGCGACGGCTTTTACCGCACGCCCAAAATCCACTACGACAAGACCACGCTGACCGGCCGGCCGTTTTATTACTTCGCCTACGGCGCGGCATGCACCGAGGTGGCGATTGACACGCTCACCGGTGAAAGCCGCGTGCTGAAAGTCGACATCCTGCATGACGTGGGCACCAGCATCAACCCGGCGATTGACCGCGGGCAGGTCGAAGGCGGCTTTGTGCAAGGCATGGGCTGGCTCACCACCGAGCAGCTGGTGTGGAACGACAAGGGCCACCTCAGCACCCACGCGCCCAGTACGTACAAGATCCCGGCCACTGGCGACATACCCGAGCACTTCAAGGTCGACTTTTGGCCCGAGGCCAACCGCGAAGACAACGTGCACGGCAGCAAGGCCGTGGGCGAGCCGCCCTTCATGCTGGCCATCAGCGTGTTTGAAGCCTTGCGCGACGCCGTGGCCCAAGCGCGCGGCGACCAGCAACCGGTGCGGATGAACGCCCCGGCCACGGCAGAAGAAGTGCTGCGCGCCTTGAAGCCTCGGCCCCAGTGACACCCGTCACCGACTTGCCCAGCGCCCACGCGCTGGTCGATCAACTCCGTGCTTTAGCCCAGCAGCAAGGCTGGGTGCTCGACGACGCCTTGCGCCCTCCACCGCCCGAGCCCAGCACCTGCTGCGGGCGCGGCTGCAACGGTTGCGTGTGGCAAGGTTTTTACGCGGCGCTGGAGTACTGGCGGGCGGACGCGCTGGCTTTGTTGCGCAGCCACGAACTGTGAGGCAAGGCCAGGATGATGGGTACTGCTGTGGTGCGTCACGGGTGGTGAAGTGCACCCCAACAGGGACAAGGCACTCCGCGACGAGTTATCTTTGATACCTTGGATTGCTAGGGTGCGCCCTCGGCGTTGGCACAGCTCATGCGTGAGACAATATGAAGACAACTTTTTATCTTCATTGTCAATTTAAAAACCACTCAAACAGGATGATTTTCATGAAAGCTTTGCATCGCCTTTCTTCCGTCACTGCCGCAGCACTGCTGCTGGCCAGCGCCAGCAGTTTCGCCGCGGATTGGAGCGCTAACACCGTGGGCTACACCTACGCACCGACTCAGTCCGAGCCAGGCACATCGGACAAAGTGGCCAAGAACATCATGACCTTCACGCACGTCAGCGGCGACAAGCTGGGCGGCAACCTGTTCAGCATTGACTTGCTGAAGTCCAATAGCGCCGACCCGGCTGCTGGCGGCGGTGGCGGCGCTCAAGAGTGGTACGGCTTTTACCGTCGCAGCTTTTCCTTGAGCGCCATGACCGGCAACAAGACAGGCTATGGTTTTGCCAAAGACCTGAGCCTGTTTGCCCGTGTGGACGCTGGTGCCAAGAACACCACTTTTGCCCCTGCACCGCGCAAGCTGCAGCTGGGCCTGTCCGCGGCTCTGCCGGTCAGCGCAGGTTTCTTCGAAGTCGGTGCTGCTGCTTACCAAGAGACCAATCACAACGGTTACGCCCATAAAGCCGTCTCGTTCGACGTGGCACCGGCCCTGAGCGCCGCATGGTCGATTCCAGTTGCTGGCTTGGGCAATTTCAACGGTTTCGGCAGCATCGTCGGCCCCAAGGGTAAAGACGGTGACGGCTTCAAGACCGTCACTGAAACCCTGATTCAAGGTGCCATGATGTTTGACGTGATGGGTCCCAAGAGCGGTATCGCCGCTGGCTTTGGCGTGCAGTACTGGAACAACAAGTTCGGTTGCAACAACGCCACGGTCTCAGTGAAAAATTCTTGCAAGGCCACCACGCCTTTGCTGCTGGCGACCTACGCGCTGTAAAAAGCACCCAGTTTTTCTGACCGCATGAAAAGGGCGGCTGGTGCCAAGCACCAGCCGCCCTTTTTTTATGGACTCGGAAAAAGACCGTTCAGCTGCGTCCCGGCCACACATCCCACAGCATCATCAGCACCGCCAGGCTCATGATGGCCACGCCGAGCCAGCCAAACCAACGCGTCTTGGTGCCCGACACAAACGGCCCCATCACCGACTTCTTGCTGGCCAAGAGCATCAGCCCGGCCATGATGGGTGCGGCCACCACGCCGTTGATGATGGCGCTCCAGTACAGCGCTTTCATGGGGTCAATCGATGTGAAGTCCAGCGCCGTGCCGATCAAGGTTGCCAGCGTGATGATGGCGTAAAACCGCTTGGCTTCAAACCAGCGCCGCTCCAGCCCTTCGGGCCAGCCAAAGGCTTCGGCCACGGCATAAGCGGCTGACGAGGCCAGCACCGGCACCGCCAGCAAGCCGGTGCCAATCACGCCGCCTGCAAACAGCGCAAAGGCCAACTCGCCGGCCAAGGGCTTGAGTGCCAGCGCGGCTTGTGCGGCCGAGGTGATGTCGTGAATGCCCGCCGCGTAAAAAACCACTGCGCCCATCACCATGATGAAAAACGCAATCGCGTTGGAAAACACCATGCCGACGATGGTGTCCCGCTTGACGCGAAACAAGTCGCGGCGGATCGTGGATTGGCTGCCTCGGCCGTTGCCTTTGAGCCGCAGTTCCTCCACCTCCTGCGAGGCCTGCCAAAAAAACAGATAGGGCGAAATGGTCGTGCCCAGCAGCGCCACCAACATCATCCAGTAGGCCGAGCTCCACTGCAGCTTGGGCACCACCAGGTCGTGCAGCACTTGCGGCCAGGGCACCTTCACCACAAACACCGCAATCACATAAGCGAATAAGAACAGCGTCAGCCATTTCAAGATGGGCGCCAGCCGCCGGTAGGGCACGAAGATTTGCAGCAGCACCGTGATCACGCCAAAAGCCAGCGCATGAAAGTGGGCAGGGCCGCCCACCACCAGCTGCAAGGCTTCGCCCATGGCCGCAATATCAGCGGCGATGTTGATGGTGTTGGCCACGGTCAGCAAGGCGACCACGGCAAACAAGAAAGAGCGCGGTGTGTGCTCGCGCAAATTGGCCGCCAGGCCTTGGCCGGTGACGCGGCCAATGCGCGCACTCACCAGCTGAATCGCGATCATGAAGGGCAGCGACAAAAACACCGTCCACAGCAAGCCCGTGCCGAACTGCGCACCTGCCTGGGTGTAGGTGGCAATGCCGGACGGATCGTCATCAGCCGCACCGGTGATGACGCCGGGGCCGACGTGGCGCAGGAATGAAGGGATGCGTTGGCGCATCGGCTGATTCTGCACCCGGACCGTGTCGCAGGTCAGGCCCAACGGTGGCGCATAGCCCAGGCGTAGACTTCGCGCATGCTCAACCCTGCCAACCGGTCGCTTGTTCTTCTCGCCTGCGTTTGCCTCTGGCCTTGCGCGGCCTTGGCCATTGAAGACCGCGCCGACATGTTGCCCAATGAAGCGGTCAAACCGGGTCAGTCGCTGGCCTGGAAAGCGACATTCGCGCGCTACCAGGACACCGAACAAGGCCTGGCCAACGACGTGAATTTGCGCGCCAACACGGCCGACAACAGTTTTTGGCTGGGCTCTTACAGCGACAGCACGGGTTTCAACCAGACCCGCGCGGGTGCTGAGCACAGCGCCGACATCACCTATGGCCGAGTGATCACTTCCCTGCAATTAGCCAGTGCCGGCTTTGTCGGGGCCAGCCTGACCTGGGACGGCAAGCGTGACGGTGAGACTGGTCTTTCACCCCTGCTGGGCTGGGGCCGCACCAACCTCAAGCCCTACTACAACCTGAACTTTGACCCGAATGATTCGGTTTTGTGGGGCGGCACGTACACCGGGCCGGCGATAGGGCAGCTGTCGCTGTTCCAGATTTTTGACGATCGGCTGGCCACGCAGCAGCGCGTCACGCATCTGGTGTGGCGCCGCGCCTTGGCGCCACAACGCCGAATCACCGCCGACTTGTTTGCGCGCCAAGGAGCGAGCCAAGCGGGGCAGCCCGTGGTGCGCGGAAACGGCGCTGCGCTGACCCTGGACATTCACGATTACTTTGTGCGCTTGGCCTATGACCAAAAAGCCAACTTCGGCACCAGCAACATGACACGGCTGGCCCTGGGATTGCGTTTTTGAACTCAGGTCAAGCGGCCCGAGCTCAGACAATCAGCAGCGCCCTGAAGTCGTTCACGTTGGTGTGCGTCGGCCCGGTGATGACCAGATCGCCCAGCGCCTCAAAGTAGCCGTAGGCGTCGTTGCGGTCCAGGTAGCGGTCGACCTTAATGCCCTGGGCCTGCGCCCGCGCCAAGGTGTCGGGCGCCACATAAGCCCCCGCGTTGTCTTCAATACCGTCAATGCCGTCAGTGTCTGCCGCCAGCGCATACACACCGCTCTGGCCTTGCAAAGCCAGCGCCAGCCCCAGGCAAAACTCACCGGCACGCCCGCCTCGGCCCCGGTCTTTTTTGTCGGTGCCGGTTGGTTGCGGACGAATCGTGACCGTTGTTTCACCGCCGCTCAAAATCACGCAGGGCTTTTGAAAGGGCTGGCCTTTGTGCGCCACGGCGCGGGCCAATGCCGCATGTACTTTGCCGACTTCGCGCGACTCGCCTTCCATCGCATCGCTCAAGATGTAGGCGTTCAGTCCGGCTGAGCGGGCCACTGCGGCGGCGGCTTCCAGGCTTTGCTGCGGGGTGGCGATCATGTGAACGACTTGGCCTTCAAAAGCCGGATCGCCAGGCTTGGGGGTTTCCAGCGCGCCGCCTTGCAGTTGCTGGCGCACTGCACTTGGCAGTTCAATGCCGTAGCGCTCCAGAATAGCCAGCGCGTCGGCGCAGGTGGTGGCGTCGGGCACGGTCGGGCCGCTGGCAATCACGGACGGGTCGTCGCCCGGCACATCGCTGATGGTCAGCGTCACCACGCGCGCGGGCGCGCACGCCGCTGCCAGCCGCCCGCCCTTGATGCGCGAGAGGTGCTTGCGCACGCAGTTCATTTCACCAATGTTGGCGCCGCTGGCCAGCAGGGCCTGGTTGATGCCTTGCTTGCCGGCCAGGCTCAGGCCCTCGGCGGGCAAGGTCAGCAGGGCCGAGCCGCCACCCGAGATCAGGCACAGCACCAAATCGTCAGCTGTCAGGCCTTGCACCATGCCCAAAATGCGCTCGGCCGCTTGCAACCCGGCCGCGTCGGGCACGGGGTGGCTGGCTTCTACGAGCTCAATGCGCTTGGGCAGTCCCGCAGGGCGCGGGGGAATGTGGTGGTAACGCGTGACGACCAAGCCTTCGAGCGGCGCATCGGCCGGCCACAGCGCTTCCACCGCCTGCGCCATGGAACCACCGGCCTTGCCGGCACCGATCACGATGGTGCGGCCCTTGGGTGGTGCGGGCAAAAAGGCGGCGGTGTTGTGCAGCGGCAGAGCTCGCTGTACGGCGGCGTTGTACAGGCTTTGCAGGAACTGGCGGGGCTGGGCTGTGGGGGAGGGTGGATTGACGTGGGGCATGGCGGTTGGGGAACAGAAATGGCTGGTGGCTTGGGAGGGTGTTTTTACTCAGGCTGCGCCTTGCGGTCAGCGCGGCCGTTTGGCTTGCGAGGGGGCTTGTTCTGGGGCGACCCCGTTCACGCTGTCGGCGTCGTCCTGCATCCAGGCCGGAATGTCGCGTTGGCTGTGCAACACGCGCCAGACATCAACGTGGTCTGCTTTTTCGGCATAAAACACCAGGTAGGGATAGCGGGTCAGGGGCCAGGCCCGCAGGCCCGGCAAATTCAGCTCGTGGGCGTAGCGAGGCGATCCTGTCGCAGGAAAGCGGCTGAGGTGGCGGTAGGCGGTTTCAAGCTCGTCAATCAGTCCTTGCGCGGCTGAGACGGCGCCCTCATTGACGTAGTAAGCGATGCCTTCTTCAACGTCCGCATGGGCTTGCAGGCGGGGAATGACCGGTTTGGCTGTCACTTCTTGGCCGAGGCGTTCGCCGTTTGGCGAACGCCCTTGCGCAAAGCCTCAAAGTAGGTGGCGTCGGCAGGAGCCGTGGGGGCTGAGGTGGCACCCGTGAGAAGTTGCTCGCGCAGTTGCAGCCGATCTTGGTCTTTGCGGATCAGCTCGCGCACGTATTCGCTGCTGGTGCCGTAGCCGCGCTGGTTGACCTGCACGTCCACGAAATCCTTCAGGCTTTCGGGCAGGGAAATGTTCATGGTGCTCATGCCCGCAGGGTAGCGACTTTGGCAAAATTTGGCAAGACCAGCCGCCTCTTGACGAGCTGGCCTCGCGCGTGAGCAACTTCAGAAGTGACGCGCTCAGCTCGCCAGTTGCTTCATCTCCGCATACAGATCAGCCTTGCCCTCGAAGCCAATGCCCGGCAGCGCGGGCAAGTTCACATAGCCGTTTTCCACCCGCACACCGTCGGGGAAACCGCCATAGGGCTGGAACAGGTCGGGGTAGCTTTCGTTGCCGCCCAGGCCGAGACCGGCGGCAATCGCCAGCGACATCTGGTGGCCGCCGTGCGGCACGCAGCGGCTGGGGGACCAGCCGTTTTCTTTGAGCATGTCCAGCGTGCGCAAGTACTCGACCAAGCCGTAGCTCAGTGCGCAGTCAAACTGCAGCCAATCGCGGTCGGCGCGCATGCCGCCGTAGCGGATCAGGTTGCGGGCGTCTTGCATGGAGAACAGGTTTTCACCCGTGGCCATGGGCGGGGCGTAGTGCGGGGCCAGTTGCGCTTGCAACTCGTAGTCCAGTGGGTCGCCCGCTTCTTCGTACCAGAACAGGTTGTAGCCGGCCATGGCCTTGGCGTAGGCCACGGCGGTGGGCAAGTCAAAGCGGCCATTGGCGTCTACCGCCAGTTGCTGGCCGGGACTGAGCAGCTTGAGCACGGCTTCAATACGTTCGCAATCTTCAGCCAGTGAGGCGCCGCCGATTTTCATTTTCACGACCGAGTAGCCGCGGTCCAGGTAGCTTTGCATTTCGCCACGCAAGCCATCCAGGCCTTTGCCGGGGTAGTAGTAGCCGCCAGCGGCGTAGACAAACACTTTGGGCTGGGCCGTGCCGTTGCCGTAGCGGTTGGCGAGCAGTTGGTACAGCGGCAGGTTGGCGATCTTGGCCACCGCGTCCCAGACCGCCATGTCGATGGTGCCCACGGCCACCGAGCGCTCACCGTGACCGCCGGGTTTTTCGTTGGTCATCAGCGTCGCCCAGATCTTGTGCGGGTCCAGGTTTTGGCCGCTGTCGTCTACCAGGCTGTCGGGTGCGGCTTCGAGCACGCGGGGAATGAAGCGCTCGCGCATCAGGTTGCCCTGGCCGTAGCGTCCGTTGGAGTTGAAACCGTAGCCAATCACCGGTTTGCCGTCACGGATCACGTCGGTGACCACGGCCACCAGACTCAGGTTCATTTTCGAGAAGTCGATGTACGCGTTGCGAATATTTGACTGGATCGGGCGGGTGGACTCGCGGATTTCGGTGATTTTCAAGGTGCAGATTCCAGAGGTTTTAAAGGCAGGCGCCCTGGCCTCATCGAAGCCAGGGCGCCTGCGCGGGGAGCGGAGATTTTATTTCTTGCCCAGGCCCAAGCGCTTGGCACCTTCTATGTACAAGGCGGTGCGCTCTTTCATGAAGGCGTCCATTTGCTCGCTGCCGATGTTGACCAGCTCAAAGCCGGCCTTGGCGGCCAACTCTTTCATCTCGGGCTCGTTGTTCAGGGCGCGCCACATGTCGGAGATTTTCTTGCGCGCCTCGGCCGAGGTCGACTTGGGCACGCCAATGCCGCGGTAAGCGCCGTCGATCCAGTCCACACCGAGTTCGCGGAAGGTGGGCACGTCAGGCATCAGCGAGTGGCGTTTTTCCATGGCCACGGCAATCGCCCGCACCTTGCCCTTACTGGCAATGGCAAAGGGGGTGTAGGTCACGGCGCCGTCAATTTGCGCACCGACCACGGCCAGCGCCATGTCCCCCGTGCCTTTGTAGGGCACATAGGTGCTCTTCACGTTAAAAGCGGCGTTCAGCCTTTCATGCGCGGCGTGGTTGGCCGAGTTCAGGCCGGAGCCGCCCAGGTTCATCTTGCCGGGGGACTTCTTGGCGGCAGCCAGGAAGTCGGCAAAGTTCTTGATTGGGCTGGACTCAGGCACCACCAGCACGTCAGGCGTGTAATGGAACCAGAACGCTGGCGTGACGTCAGCGGTTTTGTATTGCACTTCGCCTTCGATAGGCTGGAACACGATGTGCGGCAAGTTGATGCCCACCACGTTCAGGCCGTCACCGGGCAGGTTGTTCATCTGGCTCCACATCAGGCCGCCGCCAGCGCCGGCCTTGTACTGGATGATGGTGTCAATGGCGGCGCATTTCTTCTTGAGCACCACTTGCTGGTGGCGCGCCGACAAATCAGACTCGCCGCCGGGCGGAAAGGCCTGCCAGTACAACATGTTTTTCTCGGGGCAGGCTGGCATGGTCTGCGCCATGACGGGGGCGGCGCTCAGGCACAGCAGGCTGAGCAAGGTGCTGATCTTGATGATGGCTTTCATGGTGTCTCCTCAGGTGGTCAAGGGGTGGGGCAGGCCATCTTCCTTGCTGATGGCTCTTGTGGTGAAAGTTATACCGCGTTCAGGCGGCTTGCTGGAGTTGCTGGCAAACCGCGTCGGTCACTTGCTGCGTGCGGGCCTGGCCGCCCAGGTCGCGGGTGTGCAGGTCCGTGTTGGCGGTGACCGCTTCAATCGCTTGCATCAGGCGTTTGGCTTCGGCGTTCAGGCCCAGGTGTTCGAGCAGCATCACGCAGCTCCAGAAGGTGCCAATCGGGTTGGCCAGGCCCTGACCCATGATGTCAAAGGCCGAACCGTGGATGGGCTCGAACATGGACGGGTAGCGGCGCTCGGGGTCGATGTTGCCGGTGGGCGCAATGCCCAGGCTGCCGGCCAGCGCGGCGGCCAGGTCGCTCAAGATGTCGGCGTGCAAATTGGTGGCCACTACGGTGTCCAGCGAGCCGGGGCGGTTGACCATGCGGGCGGTGCAGGCGTCGACTAGTTCCTTGTCCCATTTAACGTCGGGGAACTCGGCGCTGATTTCCTTGGCGATCTCGTCCCACATCACCATGGCGTGGCGCTGCGCGTTGGACTTGGTGACCACCGTCAGCAGCTTGCGTGGGCGCGAAGCCGCCAATTTGAAGGCGTAGCGCATGATGCGCTCCACGCCAGCGCGGGTCATCATCGACACATCGGTGGCCACCTCGATCGGGTGGCCCTGGTGCGCGCGGCCGCCCACACCGGCGTATTCGCCTTCGGAGTTTTCGCGCACGATGACCCAGTCCAGTTGGGCCGGGGTGCAGCGCTTGAGCGGGGCGTCAATGCCCGGCAGGATGCGCGTGGGCCGCACGTTGGCGTACTGGTCAAAGCCCTGGCAAATCTTCAGGCGCAGGCCCCACAGCGTGATGTGGTCGGGAATATGCGGGTCGCCGGCCGAGCCAAACAAGATCGCGTCCATGGGCCGCAGCGCGTCCAGCCCGTCGGCGGGCATCATCACGCCGTGGCGGCGGTAGTAGTCGCCGCCCCAGTCGAATTCGCTGAATTCAAACTTGAAGTTCTTTTGCGCCGCAGCCAGCGCCTGCAGCACGACTTGGCCGGCGGGAATCACTTCTTGGCCAATGCCGTCGCCGGGGATGCATGCAATCTTGTAGGTTTTCATGGGGCTTGTCTTTGAGGGGGAAGAAAGAAAAGCCTAACTCTAGCGGCCAGAAAAGGCTTTGAAAGCGCTTAAAGTTACCTCATTGTTTACCTGAAGGTTACGAATGGCGTCTGTGAGTTCAGCCCCGTCCGAGATGGCATTTTTCAGCGAGCTCGCGCGTTGCGGCGGCTTTTCAGCGGCGGCGCGGGAACTGGGCGTGACGACGGCCGCCGTCAGCAAGCGCTTGGCGCAGATGGAAGAGCGCCTGGGCGTGCGGCTTTTGCACCGCACCACCCGCCGCGCCAGCTTGACGGCTGAAGGCGAGATCTACCTGGCCCATGCCCGGCGCATCTTGGGGGATATCGACGAGATGGAGCAACTGGTCTCGCAAGCCGAAGCTGTGCCGCAAGGTCTGCTGCGCGTGAACGCCACGCCCGGCTTTGGCCGCAGCCATGTGGCGCCGCTTATCTCGCGCTTTGTAAAGGCCCATCAAGAAGTGCAGGTGCAGCTGCAACTCACGGTGGACCCGCCAAGCTTGGCAGACGACGCATTTGACGTGTGCATCCGCTTTGGCGAGCCGCCTGACGCCCGGGTGATCGCGCGGCAGATTGCCCCTAATCGCCGGCTCTTGTGCGCCGCGCCCAGCTACCTCAAACAGTACGGCGTGCCGAAAACGCCGCACGATTTGGCGCGCCACCAGTGCATCGGCATTCGTCAGGGCGACGACGCCTATGGCACCTGGCGCCTGGCCTCAGGCAAGCGGGTGGAGACGGTCAAGGTGCGGGGCCGGCTCAGCACCAGCGACGGCGAGATAGCGGTGAACTGGGCGCTGGACGGTCACGGGATTTTGATGCGCGCCGAGTGGGATATTGCCAAGTACATCCGCAGCGGGCGCTTGGTGCAGGTGCTGGAGGGGTACGAAGCGCCGCCGGCCGACATTCATGCGGTCTATCCGCAGCGCCTGCAAATGTCGGCCCGCGTTCGGGCCTTTGTGGACTTTGCCGCCCGCCATTTCGAGAAGTCATCCATTCGCGCCGCCGGGCTGGTGACTGTCTGGTAGCAAGCGTCGGCAAAAAGGCCTCTGGCATTGCAGTTTGAGGTCGAGCGATTATTTAAGTTTAAAGTTGATAGCGTTTAAAATTACAATAGTATTTTTTAAGTGCGAAGTAGTTCAAGCATGGCCAGACCCTCTCGTTTTGTTCGCCTCACGGCCAACGTCACACGCGACGTGGTGGCACACCCGAAAGACCTCACGAAGTTCTATGTGGATCGGGAAGGTATTTCCCGGACTGCTGCTGCGGGCTACGTCCTTCAGATGGAACGAGGGGGGTGGATCGCCCGCAGTGGACCTGCCACGCGTCCAGTCTTCAGCCCTGGCTATCGCCGTCGCGTCTCGCAGGTCTATGAGCTTGCAAATTTGGAAGAGGATGTAATCTGGTCGCGCGATTTCCGTCCTTACTTCAATCTCAGCGCGAACGTTGCGAACATCGCCGCCCACGGGTTCACCGAAATGGTCAACAACTCGATTGACCATTCAGGGGGGACATCGGTGTTTATTGCTGCCTCGCAAACCGAAGAAACGATCACGTTGGTTGTCGCTGATGACGGCGTGGGAATATTCGAGAAGATTTCCCAGGCGTTGAAGTTGGCAGACAAGCGGCAAGCACTTTTTGAGTTGTCAAAAGGCAAGTTGACGACAGACCCCAGCAGACACAGCGGTGAAGGTGTCTTTTTCACCTCAAGAATGTTTGACTACTTCACGATTGAGGCGAATGGACTTCGGTTCAGCCATGACGACAAGCAGGACTTGCTCAGTGAAGAGTCGAATCCATTTGTCAATGGAACCTTGGTGGTCATGCGGATTTCGTTGGGCAGCGACCGCCTTACCGGCGATGTCTTCAAGCAGTTCATGAACGCCCCTGAAGACTTCGACTTTTCCAAGACGATTGTTCCTATGAAGCTAGCACTTTTGGGAGACGAGCAACTGATTTCCAGGTCACAGGCCAAGCGACTCATCGCTAGATTTGACCGCTTCAAGAAAGTGATCCTCGACTTTAGCGGGGTCAGTGAAATTGGCCAGGCGTTCGCAGATGAGTTGTTTCGCGTTTACGCCAATGCGCACCCTCAAATTGAACTGACACCGTCCAACATGAGTGAGCAAGTCGAGCGCATGTGGTTGCGTGCTGTGGCGCCTAGACCTGCGCACTGAGATGCAGTCTGATTGTTAAGGCGCCACAGCCGCACCGGCTTCAAACCAGCGCTTGACCAAAGCCCGCTCGTCGTCGGTGATGCCGGTGGCGTTGTTCATGGGCATGATCTTGCTGACCACGACTTGCTGGTAAATCGCCTGCGCGTTTTTCTTCACGGCATCGGGCGAGTCCACGCGCACGTTTTTCATTTGCACCTGCTCGCCGTGGCACATGTAGCAGCGCTGGGCCAGCACGGGTTGCAGCTGGGCGTAACTCACCGGCGCGGCTTGGGCTTGATTGAGGCCAGGGGCCACCGGTGCGGGCTTGAGCCAGACGATCACGCCCAAAATGACGGCCAGGCCGGTCAAGGCATACGCCAGCGGGTTGCCATTGCGGCCGAGCTTGTAACCGTGGCGCAGCACAAAGAACTGGCGAATCGCGGCGCCAGCGACCATCATCAAGATCAGCACCAACCAGTTTTGCGGATGGCTCCAGGTAAAACTGTAGTGGTTGCTGAGCATGGCAAACAGCACGGGCAGCGTGAAGTAGGTGTTGTGCACGCTGCGCTGCTTGCCGCGAAAGCCGTGGATCGGGTCGACCGGGCGACCAGCCTTGATATCGGCCACGACAGTGCGTTGGCCGGGGATGATCCAGAAGAACACGTTGGCACTCATGGCCGTGGCCATCATGGCGCCCACCAGCAAGAACGCGGCGCGCCCAGCAAACCAGTGGCAAGCCAGCCACGATGCCACGCACACCAGCACCAGCACACCCACGCCTACCAAGGCGTCGCCGTTTTTTCGCTGACCAAACACGCGGCAAATGCCGTCGTAGAGCAGCCAGAACACCACCAGAAAAGACAGGGCGGCCATCACCGCCGTGCTGGGGGACCAGTCCATCAGGGACTTGTCGATCAGGTAGGTGCCGGCCTGCCACAGGTAGGAGACGGTAAAAAGCGCAAAGCCGGACAGCCAGGTGGTGTAGCTTTCCCAGTAGAACCAGTGCAGGTGCGACGGCATCTGCGGCGGCTTCGCGGCGAATTTGACGGGGTGGTAAAAACCGCCGCCGTGCACGGCCCAGATCTCGCCGCTGACGCCTTGCTTTTTCAGGTCCTCGTCCACCGGCGGCGTGAGGCTGGAGTCCAGAAAGACAAAATAAAACGAGGAGCCGACCCAGGCAATGGCGGTGATGACGTGCACCCACCGCAGCAGCAGGTTGATCCAGTCGAGGAGATAACTATCCATGGTGCAGCCCTTGAGATGTCATGCCTGGCAGCGCGTGGCTGCGGATGAAGGCATGAGTTCGGGCTGCTCACCACTGCGGGCGCTGTAAGCAGCAAGGACCGCGACACTGGAAAAAGCTTTCCGGCTCCGCTGCGGTCTTGTTGGGGCCAGAGTGTATAGAACTCCGGTCGAGTTGTGGACTAGTTCTGCCTTTTAGCTATAGGCCAGGCCCGAGGCCACGCCGCCAAACAAATCACCTTCGACCAACGGCACGCCCGGGAACTGCCCTTGCAAGGCCTGCTGGAAAGGCCGCAAGGCCGACGAGCCGCCGGTCAGGTAAATCGCGTCCAGCTTGTTCGGCGCCACACCCGCTTGCCGCAAGCAGTCCTGCGCGCAGGCCACGCTGCGCGTCAGCAAATGGGCGAGGTGGGTTTGCATGTCGGCCACGGCCATGGGAGCGGCCAAGCCCGGCTCGACATAACGCAAGTCCATTTCAACGGCGGTGTTGCTGCTGGAGCATTGGATCTTGCCCTGCTCCACGTCGTGCAGCACGTGGTGGCCCAGGCGCTCGGACAGCACCGTCATCAGTCGGTCGTGCAGACGTGTGTCTTGGTAGTTGCTGCGCAAGTCTTGCGCCTGGCTGATGGTGCGGCGCTGGTACAGCCAGTTGATCAGGTGCCAGGTCGACAGGTCAAAGAACAGCCGGCTGGGTACCTCGCGCTGCTGCGGTCCTTGGTGCTTGAAACCCAGCAGCGGCATGACCTGCTGCAGGCTCAGTTGCTGGTCAAAGTCCGTGCCGCCTGTGTGCACGCCGGTGCTGGCCAGCACATCGCCGCGCCGGTCGCTCTGGTGCAGGCGGTCCGGCCCCAGGCGCAGCACGGAAAAATCGGACGTGCCGCCGCCAATGTCGACCACCAGCACCGTGCTGCCCTGCGTGAGCCGGCGTTCGTAGTCGAGCGCGGCGGCAATTGGTTCTAGCTGAAAGCTCACGTCTTCAAAGCCCACGGCCTTGGCGGCGGCGTGCAGCGCGGCTTGTGCTTGGGCGTCGCGCGCGGGGTCGTCGTCCACAAAGTGCACGGGCCGGCCCATCACCACGCGCGTGGGTGCAGCGCCCAGGTTGAGCGTCGCCCGTTCGCGCAGTGCCGCCAGAAAGGTCTCGATGATTTGCTGGTAGCTCACGTCCTGGTGGTTGACCTGCGTCTTCTCCAGCAGCAAGGGGCTGCCGAGCAGGCTTTTCAGGGAGCGCATGAGCCGGCCGTCGGTGCCTTGCAGGTAGTGCGTCACGGCGTCACGGCCGAAGTGGGTCGTGTTGTCTTCGGCGTTGAAAAAAACCGCCGTGGGCAAGGTCGTGGCGCTGCCTTCCAGCGGGATCAGGCGGGCCGTGCCGTCGGGAGTAGCCCAGGCCATGGCCGAGTTGGAGGTGCCAAAGTCAATGCCGAGCGTGCCGGCGCTAGAAACAGTCATGCGAAAAAAGAGGGGTCAGGAAGATGATTTGGAAGCCGATGAGCCGTCATTGGCGGGGGTCGTGCGCGCGCTGGCGTCGGGGTGGCAATGTATCTCAATCGTGCTGTGCACGATCTCGGCATGCACCGCCAGGCGTTGGCGCAGCAGGTCGGGGGTCAGGCTGGTGTCGTGCGTGACCACGCTCATGGCGCAGGAATACACCGCCTTGCCCACGCGCCACACGTGCAGGTCGGTGATGCGCACCTGGCCTTCCGCTGGGCTGGTCTCAATGGCTTGGCGAATCTCATCCACCACGGGGTGATCCATTTCACGGTCCAGCAAGATCTTGCCGGTGTCGCGGATCAGGCCTTTGGCCCACACGGCCACCAAGACTGCGCCGACCAAACCCATCAAAGGGTCCAGCCAGGCCCAGCCGTAGAGCCAACCACCGGCAAGTGCGACGATGGCCAGGAGGGATGTCGCGGCGTCGGCCAGTACATGCACATAGGCCGACTGCAAGTTCAGGTCGCGGCCGTGGCCGTGGCCCTGTTCAGGTGATTGATCATGCGCAGGGCTGTGCGAATGGTCGTGTTCATGTTCGTGGTCGTTCCCCTGCCCGTGCTCGTGCTCATGGTGGTCACCGCCCAAGATCAGCGCGCACACCAGGTTGACCACCAAGCCGAGCACGGCCACGGCCATGGCTTCGGGGTAGTGAATGGCTTGTGGCGACCACAGACGTTCCAGCGAGCCCGCCACCATCAGGCCGGCCACGGCCAGCAAGAGCACGGCGCTGGCAAAGCCGCCCAGGATCTCGACTTTCCAGGTGCCAAAGGCAAAGCGCGGGTCATGCGCGTATTTGCGGGCGGTGGCATAGGCCACGGCTGACAGGCCAATGGCCACCGCGTGCGAACTCATGTGCCAGCCGTCGGCCAGCAGCGCCATGGAGTTGAACCACCAGCCCGCGGCAATTTCCACCACCATGGTGGCCAGGGTGATCCACATCACCAGCCGGGTGCTGCGCTCGGCCGCGTGGCTGCTGGCGCCAAACAAGTGGTCGTGCGTCAACCGTTGGAGATCGTCCAGCTCGCCGTGATGGGGTGGATGGGGGTCGGGGTGGTCGTGCGGCATCGCAGCTTTTCTCGTCAGGTCGTGGCTGTGAGTTGCAGCAACTGCGCCGCCACCGCCACGGCAATCACGTTGGGCTCTTTACCGGCAATGCCGGGCACGCCGATGGGGCAGGTGACTTGCGCTAATTCGTCTTGGGAAAAGCCACGTTCCTGCAAGCGGCGCTTGAAGGTCGCCCATTTGGTCTGGCTGCCGATCAGGCCAATAAAGCGCAGGTCGCCGCGTTCGCGTTGGCGCAGCAGGCAGGCGGCGACGATGTCCAGATCTTCCGCGTGGCTAAAACTCATGATCAGCACCATTGAGCCTCCTGCCAAGGAGCGCACCGCGCCGTGCACCGGCTCGGACTGTTCGCAGTGCACGCGCTCGGGCACGTCGGCCGGAAAAACGCCGTCCCGGCTGTCGATCCAGGTCAGGCCAAAAGGCAGGCCCAGCAACACACCGATCAGTGCATGGCCGACATGGCCACCGCCGAACAGAGCCACGGCTGGGGCAGGCGCCTGCAGTTGTTGGGTCAGCTGCGGCAGGTCAGCGGCGCTGATGCGTTGCAGGTCCAGCTGGACGCGCCCGCCACAGCATTGGCCCAGCGCTGGCCCCAGCGCCAAGTTCATGGGATTGGCCGCTAAGCCCGGGTCAGCCAGTAGCGCCTTGGCCTGGGCAATGGCCTGGTGCTCTAAATGCCCGCCGCCAATAGTGCCCAGCAAGCTGTCGGGCCACACAGCCATCCAGGCTCCTGCTTCTCGGGGGGCCGAGCCTTGCGTCGCGGCCACGCGCACCAGCACCGCAGGGGCATGGGCCAGCCGCTCGCGCAGCTGGTCGGTGGCATGAAAGGCGTCGCGAAACATAGTGGCAGGAGAGTAAGAGGATGTCAGAACGGGCTAGCGAACATGGTGAACTTCGGCAGAAAAACCTACCCAAGAATCACCCAGCAAGCAGGAGGCTAGCAGACAATAGCGGCCGTGCCGGCAGCAGGTTCGGGGCTCATGCGATGCCTCTTTGGGATTGTTGAAAACGCCGGGCACCTTCACTACCTACACAGCTCGGAGACACCATGACCCAGCCCCTGACGCCCGCACGCCAAGCCGACATGTTGCCAGTGGCCGCTCTGCCCCGTTCGGGACGGCGGGGCATGGGCGCTTGGTTGACTGCCGGCATAGCGGCTCTGCTGGGAGCTTGCAGCACGCCCGCACCTGCTCCGCGCCAGGAAGCGCCGCCGCCACAGGCCCGCCCCGTGCCCGTTCCTTTGCCCGTGCCTGAGGTGATTGGCCCTGTTCCAGCGCCGAGTGGCTCAGCCCGTGTTTCTGCCGCCACGACGCCTCGCGCTTACCGCGAAAGCGGTGCGACCCACTTGTATGGCCTGAACGCCGACCACATTTACAAAGGCCGCATGCCGCCCATGCTGCACGCCGTGGGCGTGCTCAATATCGAGATCGACCGCGTGGGCCAAGTCACCCGGCTGGACTGGCTGCGCGCGCCGCGCCATGCGCCAGAGGTGATGGCCGAGATTGAACGCATGGTGCGCAGCGCAGCGCCATTCCCAGCACCCGCCCGCATGGGCAAGGTGGTCTACACCGACACCTGGCTGTGGCACAAAAGCGGGCGTTTTCAGCTGGACACGCTGACCGAAGGCCAGGACTGATGGAATAACTCCGGCCACAAAGGCCGGGCGTTGGGCTCAGCCCTCGGTCTTGAACAGCGCAGCGACTTTGCGCTTGGGCTTGATGTTCGCCGAGATGCCACGCGGTGGCGCGGCCTTGGCAGCAGCTTCCCAGTCGGGCTGCACTTCCGCCGGCAAGGTGGACTCGTAAGGCTGGTCAAAGAAGGGGTCGCGCGGGGCCGAGCGAACTGGCTCGCGCCGCGGTTCACGGTGTTCGCGTGGCTCACGTGCTTCACGCGGTTCGCGCGGTTCACGGCGCGGTGCGCTGCCTTCTTCGGCCTCGCGGTACAGGCGCCGGCCGTCGTTGATACGGCCTTGCTCGCTGATGCGCGGCCGGTCTTCTTCGAACTCAATCGCTTCCAGATCCAGCTTGGTCTTGATCAGCTTTTCAATGTCGGCCACCAGGCGGGTATCGCTAGGGGCTACAAAGCTCACCGCCAAGCCTGAAGCGCCGGCGCGGCCGGTGCGGCCAATGCGGTGCACATAGTCTTCGGCGTTGAAGGGCACGTCGAAATTGAACACGGCCGGCACGTCCTTGATGTCCAGGCCGCGCGCGGCCACGTCGGTACACACCAACAGGTCGACTTCGCCTTTTTTGAAGGCGTCCAGCGCTTTGAGGCGTTCGTCCTGGCTCTTGTCGCCGTGCAGGGCGGCGGTTTTCAAGCCTTCACGCTCCAGCGAGCGCGCCAGGCGGGCGCAGCCGAGCTTGCTGTTGACGAAGACAAAGGCCTGCTTCATGCCGCGAGCCTTGAGGATCTGGTGCAGGGCGCGGCGCTTGTCGTCGGCGCCCACGCTGTAGAAGTGTTGCTCCACGGTCGAGGCCGTGGCGTTGGAGCGGGCCACCTCGATGGTGACCGGGTCTTGCAAATAGCTAGACGCCAAGCGCTTGATCTCGGGCGAGAAGGTGGCCGAGAACAGCAAGGTGATGCGTTTTTTGGGCAGGTAGCTCAAGATGCGCTGCAGGTCCGGCAAAAAGCCGATGTCCAGCATGCGGTCGGCCTCGTCCAGCACCACGTACTCGACCTGGTTGAGTACGGCGTTCTTGGCCTCGATATGGTCCAGCAACCGGCCAGGGGTGGCGACCAGCACTTCCACGCCTTTTTTCAGCTCCAGCGTCTGCGGCTTCATGTCCATGCCGCCAAACACCACGGCACTGCGCAAATTGGTGTACTTGGCGTACAGCTTGACCTGCTGGGCGACTTGGTCGGCCAGTTCGCGGGTGGGCAGCAGCACCAGGGCGCGCACCGGGTGGCGGGCGGGCGAGGTGGAAGGGTTCTCGTGGGCCATCATGCGCTGCAGCAGGGGCAGCGAGAAAGCGGCCGTTTTGCCAGTGCCGGTCTGGGCGGCCCCCATCACGTCCTTGCCTTGCAGCACGACCGGAATGGCCTGCTCTTGGATGGGGGTCATGGACTCATAGCCCATTTCAGCCACCGCACGCGCGATGGGTTCAGCCAGATTGAGATTGGAAAAAGAAGACGTCGTCATATGGGGGCATATTGTCTCACTCTGGGCTGCTGGCCCGTCTGAGCGGCCAGAGAGCCCCTGTCCTGCCTGCAGGCCCGCTCCTTTCCTGTGGCGCTGGACCCGGTATCGGCTGCAAAAAGAAGGCTTTCGCAACCTGTGACCATGAGCACCTTTTGTGCGTCCTTTCGTGCGTCTTTTCGGCTGGGTTGGGGGTCTGGGGGCTGGCCCGGCGTCTGGCGGGTGGTCTGTGGGTGGTGCGTCTTGACATTGGTGGGTTGCGCCACGCCCCTGAGCACTCAGGTCAGCAGTTTCAATGCCTGGCCCACGGATGCGGCTGGCAGCAGCTACAGTTTTGTGCGGCCGGTGGACACCAGCCGGGAACTCGAGCACGCCAGCTACGAGGCCTTGGTGCGAACTGAGCTGGAGCGGCAGGGCTTGCGCGCCGCCCCTTCTGGTCAGGCTAGCCGTTTTTTGGTGGATATGGCACTGACGGCCACGCTGGAAAACCGCAGCACCATTCGGCCTTTGTACCAGGACGCTTATGTGTTCAGGCCCGGCTTTCGCGACGCGTTGGGCCGAATCCATCCCGGCTACTGGGGCCCCGACCCGTTTGGGCCGCGTTGGGTGGGCGACCAGCTGATCGCAGTCACGGTGCAGGTCAGCAGCTTGCGCCTGCGGCTGCTGGATGCACGCGGCGCTCCCCCGGGCCAGCCACGCACGGTGTTCGAGGCCACCGCCAGCCATGAAAGCGAAGGCCTGCCGCTGCCGGTGGTCGCGCCCTATTTGGTGCGCGCGGTCTTTGAAGATTTCCCGGGCCAGAACGGACGGCTGCGGGTGGTGCGCTTTGACCGCAAGACGGGCGATGTGATCCGGCCTTGACTGCTCACCACAGACAAACAGCGCATCGAAGCTGCCAGCCGGGTTGAGGTCGGCGGCCGATTTCCGCCACTCCCATGAGGACGCTGGCCTCAGCCCGGCTGGCAGCCAAGCGCGCCAGCCTTGCCGGGGTCTTAATCCCCTGTCGTCCCCGCCAATTCGCCCCCCGCCTCGCAAGGCACCGAAAAAAACCGCAGCTCACCCAGCGCTTCCCCTGGCCGCGCAGCGGTGAGCTGACCACCCCACAGGCAGCCGGTGTCCAGGCACAGCGTGTTGTGTCGCAGCTGGGCCGTGCGGCCCAGGCTGGACCAATGGCCAAAGGCAATCGGCGTGTCAGCGCTCACGCGGCCAGGCACTTCAAACCAAGGCAGGTAGCCGGCAGGCGCCGTGTCAGGCGGGCCGTTGGCAGAAAACTCCATGGCGCCGTCTGGCGTACAAAAACGCAAGCGCGTCAGCGCATTGACGATCACGCGCAGCCGGTCGGCGCCTTGCAGATCGTCCTTCCACTGCGCGGGCAGGTTGCCGTACATCTGGGCTAAAAAATCGGGATGGTTTGTGCTGCGCAAAGCCGCTTGCACCTCGCCAGCCAGCGCCAGCGTTTGCGCGCCGGTCCACTGCGGCAGCACGCCCGCGTGCACCAAGAGCCAGCCTTGGGCACTCAGCGCCAAATGTCGGTGCCGTAACCAGTCCAGCAATTGCAGGCGGTCCGGTGCATCCAGGACGGCTTGCAAGGTGTCGCCGCGATGGGCTTGGCGAAAGCCGGCCGCCAGCGCCAGCAAGGACAGGTCATGGTTGCCCAGCAGGCACTGCGCGGCGTCGCCCAGGCTGGCGAGTTGGCGCAGCACACCCAAAGAATCGGGGCCGCGATTGACCAGGTCACCCAGCACATACAGCGTGTCGCGGCTGGGCGAAAAGTCGCAGGCGTGCAGCAGGCGCTGCAGCGGCTCGTGGCAGCCTTGCAAGTCCCCGATGAAGTAAAGTGCCATGCATCTTATTGTCGACTGGAGCCATGGACCTCTTGCTGATCGCGCTGCTGACCTTGCTCAATGGGGTGTTTGCCATGTCGGAGCTGGCGCTGGCGTCCAGCCGCAAGGCCCGCTTGGTGGCCATGGCCGAATCCGGCGACAAAGGCGCCCAAGCCGCGCTGGTCTTGCTGGAAAACCCCACGCAGTTTTTGTCGTCGGTGCAAGTCGGCATCACCTCGATCGGCATGCTCAACGGCATCATTGGCGAAGCGGCTTTCAGCGGCGGCCTGGCCGTGTGGCTGCAAAGCTGGGGCGCCTCACCGCGCGCCGCCGAGATCTCGGCCACCGCGCTGGTGGTCACCTTGATCACCTACATCACCATCGTCTTTGGCGAGCTGGTGCCCAAGCGCATTGGCCAGCTCTACCCCGAAACCGTGGCGCGCCTGGTGTCGCGGCCCATGATGTGGGTGGCGCGCGGCGCCCGCTTGTTTGTGCGCCTGCTGGCGTTCAGCACCCAGGCCGTACTGACCTTGCTGCGGGTAGACAACGCCGCCAACCGCGCCGTGACCGAAGAAGAAATTGCCGCCAGCCTGGAGGAAGGCGTGAGCGCCGGCCTGATTGAAGAACACGAACACCAGATGGTGCAAAACGTGTTCTTGCTCGACGACCGCACCTTGCCCTCACTCATGCTGCCGCGCTCGGAAATTGAATGGCTGGACGCCAGCGACAGCGTGGCGACTGCCATCCGCAAAGCCAGCGTGTCGGGCCATTCCTGGTACCCCGTTTGCCGCGGCGGCCTGGACGATGTGGTGGGCGTGGTGAAAGTCGCTTCTCTGCTCACGCTGAACCATGCCAAGGAGCTGCCCGACCGCATGGACGCCCATGCGCTGCCCGCCGTGTTTGTGCCAGAAACGCTGAGTGGCATGGAGCTGCTGGAACAGTTCCGTGAACGCTCCACCCGCATCTTGCTGGTGGTCGACGAATACGGCGTGGTGCAGGGCTTGATGACGCCGATGGACATGTTGGAAGCCATCACCGGCGAGCTGCAGCCGGGTGCGCAAATCGACGCGTGGGCCATGCAGCGTTCAGACGGCAGCTGGCTGCTCGATGGCGTGATGCCCGTGTCTGAACTCAAGGCCCGCTTGGATATTCGCCAATTGCCGGCAGAAGAGCGCGGCCGCTACAACACGGTGGCTGGCTTGCTGCAAAGCGTGTCGGGCCGGATCTTGGGCACGGGCGATCAGGTCGATTGCGCAGGCTGGCAATTTGAAGTGCTGGACCTGGACGGCAAACGCATCGACAAGGTGCTGGCGACGCGCTTGCCGGCAGAGGACGACGGCGCCGTTCTTTCGCCCTGAGGCTGCGTGCAGGGGAAGATGACGAGACCAGTCGGCCTTTACCTCACGCCTGCCCCTCACCCCAGCCCTCTCCCCAGAGGGGCAAGGGAGCAGGAGAAATCCTCAATGTCCGATCTGAAACGCTGCCAAGAAGCGCGACACCATGTTGTAGGCCGAGATGGTGGCCACCAGGTCCAGCAGTTGCTGGCCTTGGAAGTGGGCTTGAATGTCCGCAAACAAATAGTCGGGCACTTGCACTGACAGCGTCATGGTGTCGGTCAAATCCATCACCAGACGCTCGACTTCGGTGAGCGGCAAGTCAGGCACCAGCACGGCGTGGCGCAGGCCTTCGATGGCAGCAGCAGGCACACCGGCGGCGGCGGCGATCGGGGCGTGAGCGTCGAACTCATACTGCGCCCGGTTCAACACGGCCACGCGCAGTATCACCATCTCGCGCAGGGAGGCTGGCAGGCTGTTGTGGTTGCGCACGGCTGACAGCATTTGTTCCCAGCCGTGGGCAATCGGCGGGCTGTTCAGCAGCACTTGGTACAGCGGCGACACGCGGCCGCGCGCCGCGGCGATTTGTGCTTCTTGGGCGGCCAGTTCTGGGCGGGTGCCGGGGACGACGGGGGCGATGCGCATGGGAATGTCTCTCTCTCTCTTTTTTGGGTGCTCTTGACGCTGTAGACGGATCAGCTGACGGGGCGATTATGCGTTTGAACGCCAGCCAGTTCCGTGAGCATCAACGCCCCCGGAACACCGCTGGCCGCTTCTCGGTCTTGGCCTGAATGCCTTCTAGGAAGTCGGCGGAGTTGTTGGCTTGTTGCACGTCCTGGCGCAGCAGTTGTTCGTCCAGCGTGCCACGCGCCAAGGCGTTGAGGTGGCGCTTCATGCCTTGCACCGCCAGCGGCGCCAGACGCGCCAGGTGCGCGGCGCGCTGCTGCAGCGCCGTGGTCAGCGCGTCGGTGTCTGCCACCAACTCGTCCACAAAGCCGCAGGCCAGCATCTGCGGCGCGTCCAGCCGTTCGCCGGCCAGCAGCACGCGCTTGGCCATGTTCAGGCCCAGGCGACTGACGTAGCGGCCCAGGCCGCTGCCGTAGAAATGCAGGCCGATTTCAGCCGCCGGCACAAAGAGCTTGCTGCTTTGCACGGCGATGCGAAAGTCGCAGGCCAGGGCCAGATCCGTCGCGCCGCCGTACAGGCCGCCGTTGATGCCGGCCACTGTCAAAGGCCGGGCGTTTTCCAGGGCCTGCGCGCAGACTTCAAACACCGAGCCGGCCGTCGGCGCGGTGTCGCTGGGGGCGGCTTGCTTGAGCGCCGAGCGGTCGGCCAGACGCCGCGTGTTGAAGCCGCTGCAAAAGGTGCTGCCAGTCGCCGTGAGGCACAGCACCCGCACGCTGACGTCGGCATTGATTTGCTCGATCTGCTGCTCGATCAAGGCCAGGTCTTGCACTTCGAGCCGGTTGGCTTGGGCGGGGCGGCGCAGGGTGATGGTGGCAATGGCCCCGTCGATGTGCAGCGACGGGCTGTGGCCCAGGTCGGCGCTCATGCGGGCAGGGCCACGCCGAGCTTGCCGGCCCAGCCGCTCAGGGCTTGCCAGGCTGGCGCGTCGTACATCAAGCCGTCTTTCGCGGCTTGGGCAATGCCCAAGGCAGCTTGGTCGCCCGGCATGCGCACCGGCCGATCCGCATGAATCGGCCGGTTGCTGCGGCAGCGGTCTGAGAGGTAATCCATTTGCTGCGTGAAGGCCTCGGCCCCGGCAAAGGCCTCGGGGTCGGTGATCTGCAAAAAGGTATTGCCACCCCAGCGTGTGGGCGCGTCCAGCCGGCCGTAGCCGGACAGGCCTTGCGACAGGGCTTCGACCGCCAGCGCCAGGCCAAAGCCTTTGTGGCCATATTCCTGCCCGCCCAGCAGTTGCAGCGAGCCTTGCGGGTCGGCGTGCTCCAGCACGGCCGGGTCGCGCGTGGGCTGGCCCTGGGCGTCGAGCAGCCAAGGGTGCTCGAACAACTCGCCGGCGGCGTGCTTTTGCCGCGTCATGGAGGTGGTGGTGATGGACGCGCAAATATCCACCAGTACCGGATGCTCTGCGCCGGGATAGCCCACGGCCCAGGGGTTGGGCGTGAGCAGGGCCTCGGTGCCGCCATAAGGCGCCACGCGATGGCCGGCCGGGTCGGAGTTGGAGATGTGCGCCACCAGGCCCTGGTCGGCCGCTTGCTTGCACAGCGCGGCCAGGCAGCCAATGTGGTGGCTTTTGCGAATCGCAATGGCGGCCATGCCGTATTGACGGGCGCGGGGAATGGCGACTTCAATCGCCTTGTTCACGGTCCACAGGCCCGGCAAGTAGTCGGCATCCCACACGGCAGTCACCCCGTTGTCCTTGACGACTTGCGGCTCGCCGGTCAGCGTCATCAGGCCTTTGTCGATCTCGGCCAGGTACAGCGGCATGATGGCCAGGCCGTGCGTGCGCCGGCCCATGGTGTCCGTCAAAACCAAGAGGCGGGCGGTGGTGCGTGCCTTGTCCTCGTCCATGCCCACGCGTTGCAGCAGGGCCTGAGCGAAACCTTCAAATTGTTCGGTGCGCAAACGCGGGGAAGCCAGGCTCATGCCGTCGTTCCTTCGATGTCCTTGCCGGCTCGCTCGATCACCTTGGCCCAGCGCAGCCGGTCGGTGGTGACGAAGTCTGTGGTTTGCGCGGGGGTGGAGGTCATGACTTCAGCGCCGAGTTCGGTCAGGCGGGCGCGAATGTCGGGCGAGCGCACGATCTGGATCAGCGCGGCATTGAGCTTGTCCACAGCGGCCTTGGGCATCTTGCTGGAGACCATCACGCCCTGGTACGTGCCCGACTCAAAGTTTTTCACGCCTTGCTCGGCCAGTGTGGGCACGCTGCCAATGAGTGGCATGCGGCTGCGCTTGGAAACACCGATCATCTTGAGCTTGCCCGCGGTGACCAGCGGCATGGTCGCCAGCATGCCGTTGAGCAGCAAATGCGTGTTGCCAGCAATGGTGTCGTTAATCGCCGCCGCACCGCCGCGGTACGGCACGTGCTGCCACTTCATGCCGGTTTCCAGCGCGATCTCGACCACGCCCAAGTGATTGGGCGTGCCCGATCCGGCCGAGGCCACGTTGATGCGCGTCTTTTGCGAATAAGCCACCAGCTCCTTGATGTTGGAGACCGGCAAGTTGGCGTTGACCACCAGCAGGTGCGGCGAATACGCCAGGATGGCCAAGCCTTGCAGGTCCGAGGGCTGGAAGGGCAGGTCCTTGGAGATCAGCGGGCTGATGGCCAGCGAGCCCAGGTCGCTGAGCAGCATGGTGTGCTGGTCGGTGGCAGCGGCCACAAAGCCGGCGCCCACGTTGCCAGCGGCGCCGGTGCGGTTTTCAATGATGACCGGCACGCCCAGCGCGTCGGTCAGCGGTTTGCTGATCAGGCGGGCGATCACATCAGACGTGCCGCCTGCAGCAAACGGCACGACGATGCGCAGCGGCTGGTTGGGCCAGGGGCTGGCGGCGCGGCTGCTCAGGCCAGTGGCGCCCAGGGCCAGCAGGGCCGAAGCGTTGAGAAGAAGGCGGCGGTTGTGGTTCAAGAGGGTCTCCGGTGTTCGGGGTAGTGGGCTGGGCTCATGGCTGAGGGTGGCAGGGATTCAAGCACTAATATATTAGTGCGTCAACCGGAGGCCGCTGGTTTTGGTTCGCACGGGCTGCGTGCGACGCGTCTGCCTGCGCTTGCAGCGACACTTCGGGCACTTCTTTTTGGCTGTTCTGTACCCATGACTGAATCGACCTATCTCTCACGCCGCGCCATAGGCCGCTTGGCTTTCTCGCTCTTGGGCGCGGCGGCGTTGGCCGCGCAGACCTTGCCCGCCGCGGCGCAAAACCAATGGCCCGCCAAGCCGGTTCGTCTGGTGGTGGCTTACCCGCCAGGCGGTGTGAGCGACGCCGTGGCGCGGGCCTTGGCCGACAAGCTGACGGGGCCGCTGGGCACGCCGGTGGTGGTCGAGAACAAGGCTGGGGCCAGCGGCGGCATTGGCCTGGACGCCGTGGCCAAGTCGGCACCCGATGGCTACACCCTGGGTTTTGCCGCCATCAGCCCGCTGGCGCTGAACCCGCACCTGGGCAAATCCCCGTTTGACCCGGTCAAAGACATTGCACCGGTGGCTCGCGTGATGTATTCGCCCGTGCTGCTGCTGGCCACACCGGCCACTGCGGCCAAAGACTTCAAGGAACTGCTGGACGCTGCGCGCGCCAAGCCGGGGGCGGTGCGCTGGGCCACGTCCGGTCCCGCGTCCCTGGGCCACATCATGCTGGAGCAACTCAAGGGCGCCAGCAAACTAGACATCACACACATTCCCTACAAAGGCGGCGGCCAGCAAATCACCGACGCGCTGAGCGGGCAGTTTGAATTGCTGTCGGTCAACGCGGGGGCAGCGGTGATGCAGCACATCAAAGCTGGCAAGCTGCGCGCGCTTGCGGTGGGCGCGCCGTCGCGCCTGGACGCTCTGCCGGGTGTGCCGACCCTGGCTGAGTTGGGCTACGCGCCGGCTAACCTGACGTCGGTCTTTGGCATTTTTGCGCCGGCCGGTGTGCCGCCTGCGGTGCTGGATCGGCTCAATGCCGAGATCAACAAGGTATTGGCCCAGCCGGACTTTCGCGCTCGCCTGACGCAAGCGGACAACGTGCCCAGCCCGGGCAGCGCTGCGGAGTTTGCTCGGCAGATTGCGGCGGAGTCGGACAACAACTTGCGCATCATCAGAAGTGCGGGGATCAAGGGGGAGTGAGCCTTGGCGAAGAGCCGTGCTGCCGGATTTGCTCCCTCTCCCAGACTTACTCCCTCTCCCTCTGGCAGAGGGCTGGGGTGAGGGCAGCGCGCCGCATACACAGTGACCTCACGCCTGCCCCTCACCCCCACCCTCTCCCCAGAGGGGCGAGGGGGTAAGACACTCGCGCTCTCCCCAGAGGGGCGAGGGGGTAAGACACTCACGCGCTCTTCCCTCACTCCTCACTACCCGCACTCCCCGCATGCCTCATGCCTCATGCAACAGACCTACTTCCCCGCCGGCCAGCCCAGCCCCATCGCCTGTTTGGCCCATTGCAGCGGCACCACCAAAGCCAGCCCAACAGCCAGCGCCGCCAGCCACCCTCCTATCGGCAGAGCCGCAAACTCAAAAGCACGAGCCATCCCTGGCAGCAAGGTGACCAGGCTCACGGCCGCCAGCGTGCCCAGCAGCACCCAGACGCTCACGCTGGGCAGGCCGGTCCATAAGCTGCGCCAGGTGGTTTGTGCACTGCGGCTGGGCAGCATCAACACCGCATTGCCCGCCACCAGCACCAAGAAGGCGGCGGCAGCCGCTTGGGCCTTTGCCAAGCCCAGGCCCAAGGCCCCGGCGTAGATAGCCACCACCGCCACGGTGACTAGCAGGCCTTGGAACACGCTGAGCACCACATGCCGCCCGGCAATCAGCGTTTCACGGGTGTGGCGTGGCGGCTGGTTCATCAGCCCTCGGCTGCTTTGCTCTGCCTCGAACACCAGCGAGCAGGCCGGGTCGATCACCAGCTCTAAAAACGCAATGTGCACGGGTGCCAACACCAGCGGCAGCCCGAGCAGCAAGGGCAGGGCGGCCAGCGCGACGATGGGCACATGCACCGCCAGGATGTAGACCATGGCCTGGCGCAAGTTGGCAAAGGTTTGGCGACCGCTGCGAATGGCATGCACGATGGAGGCAAAGTCGTCGCGCAACAGCACCAGTGCGGCGGCTTCTCGGGCGACGTCGGTGCCGCGTTGGCCCATGGCAATGCCGATGTGCGCGGCCTTCAAAGCCGGTGCATCGTTCACGCCGTCGCCGGTCATGGCGACTACTTCACCTTGGTCGCGCAAGGCCTGCACCAGCGCCAGCTTTTGCTGGGGCGCAATGCGGGCAAACAAATCCACCTGGGTCAACCGCTGGGCCAACTGCTGGGGCGCGAGTGCGGCCATTTCGTCGCCGGTGATCACGCTGGTGCGCTTGATGCCGGCCTGCGCGCCAATGGCGCGGGCTGTGCGCGGATGGTCGCCAGTGATCATCAACACGCGAATGCCAGCGCCCTGGCATTGCGCCACGGCGTCGGGCACTTCCGGGCGTATCGGGTCGGCCAGGGCAATCAGGCCCAGCCATTCAAAGTCAAAGCCATGCTGCGCCTCCGGCCAAGCCTGTTGGCCGGGGTGCACCGCCTTGGCCACACCCAGCACACGCAAGCCTTGGTCGGCAAGTTGCGCGGCTTGCTCGGCCATTTCGGCGAGTTCTTCCTCGTTCAGGCGGCACAGGCGGGCCACGGCTTCGGGCGCACCTTTGCTGGCCACGGTGTGTTGCGCGGCGCTGCTGCGCCACAAATGAGTCATGGCCAAGAGTTCGGGTGACAGCTCGTATTCGCGGGCCAGGTCCCAGTTCGGGTGCAGGTAGGCGTTGGCCAAGGCACCGCGAAACTGGCCCTGCGCCAGCGCGTGCACGGCGCGCTCCATCGGATCGTGCGCATCGATCTCGCTGGCCAGCACGGCGTATTCCAGCAGCTCATGAAAAGCCTCGGGCAGGGCGCTGGGCATGTTGCGCGTGTCCAGCGTTTGCGTGGGCGTGGCCAGGGCCGCCACCGCCATGCGGTTTTGCGTGAGCGTGCCGGTTTTGTCTACGCACAGCACGGTTGTTTGGCCCAGCGTTTCAAGCGCTTGCAGCTGGCGCGTCAAGACTTGCTGGCGCGCCAGGCGCCGCGCCGCGAGCGCCAAAAAAACCACCATGATCACGGCCAACTCTTGCGGCAGCAAACTCATGGCCAGCGTGATGCTGGCCAGCACGGCTTGCAGCGCGTCGCCGCGCAGCGCCCAAAAGAGCAGCCCCAGGCCCGCACTCAGCACCAAGGCCAGCGTGACCAAGCGCGTGGTTAGGCGCGCCATGTTCTGGCGCAGCGGCGAAGCCGGTGGCTCCACGCTTTCCAGCGACTTGCCAATGCGCCCCAACTCGGTGTGGGCGCCAATGGCGGTGACTTGCAGCAAGCCCTGACCGCGCACCACCAGCGCACCTGCAAATAGGCGGTCTTGCGCGCGCTTGTTGACCGCCTCTGACTCGCCGGTGAGCAGCGACTCGTCGGCGGCCAATTCGTGGGCTTCCATGAGTTGGCCGTCGGCGGGCACGCGGTCGCCTTCATGCAGCACCAGCACGTCACCACGCACCACCTCCGTGCCGGGAATGCGAACGGCGACACCGTCCCGCCAGACCAAGGCGCGCGGGCTGGAGAGTTCACGCAGCGCGTCCAGCGCCCGGTCGGTGCGGCGTTGCTGCAGCACGGTAATAGCCATGATGATCAGCACAAAGCCCAGCAGCACCAGCGCCTCTTGGGCGTCCCCCATCACCAGGTAAATCAGCCCGGCGCCGAGCAGCAGCAAAAACAGCGGCTCGCGCAGCATGTCGGCGGCCAAGCCCCAGATGCCGCGGCGCACGCGGGTACTCAGCTCATTCGGGCCGTCTTGCGCCAGCCGTTCTGCGGCCACGGCGGCGTCCAAGCCATTGACAGACGTAGGGGGCTCAGCGGGCGGCGCGGTGGCGAATGGCTGCATGGCAAACCGTTTTATTTTCCCGGCGGTCCGTGCAAAACAGCGCTAGCGGGGCCTGTCTGCCAAGGCAAGGTCAAACCGCTAAGGAGCGTAGGCCAGTCGGCCATGCAACGCTTTTGCAGCGTGGCCGATCTGTGCGTCCCTGGCGTTTCAGCCCAGCGTTTCTTCCAGCATGTTCACGATGAGCTGCGGGTCAGTGGGTTTGGTCAGGTGAGCGTCAAAGCCCACGGCCATGGACTCGGCACGGTCCTTGGCCCGGCCCCAACCGGTGACGGCAATCACCAGTGGCTGAGTCCCTCTCCATGAGCGCAGCCGTTGGCAGACTTCATAGCCGCTGATGTCGGGCAGGCCAATGTCCAGCAACACCGCCGCTGGCATGCGGTCGGCCATGGCCTGCAGCGCCGACTCGCCGGTGTACACGCTCTGCGAGCGAAAGCCGCTGAGTGTGATGACCTCGCTGAGCATATTGGCCGCGTCTTCGTTGTCGTCCACCACCAGCACGAGCGGGTGTTCGTCTGCCGCCTGGGCATGGCTTGTTGCGTTGACCGCCTGGAGCGGGCTGCTGGGCGCAAGCAGTGCTGCCATCGGTCCAAAGGGGGGCGGTGGTCGTGGTGGATGAGCCAAAGCCAAATCAGCAGCCGCGTCAACCGAAGAAGGCAAGGCCGGCAAGCAGATCTCAAACACGCTGCCTTGTCCCAGGCCAGCGCTTTGCGCCTGCACCGTGCCGCCATGCAGCGTGATCAGCTTGCGCGTCAGTGCCAAGCCAATGCCCAGGCCCGAATAGCCCTGCGAGCCGCTGATGCTGGTCTGCACAAACACCTCGAAGATACGGTCCAGGTTTTCGCTGGCAATACCCATGCCGTCGTCACGCACCAGCAGGCAGGCTCGCTGCTCGTCGGGGTCGATTTGTACGGTCAGCGCGATCCCGCCACCCGAGGGGGTGAACTTGATGGCGTTGTTCAGCAGGTTGGACAAGCACTGCGCCAGCCGGATCGCGTCGCCTTGAATGAGCGCGGGCGCGGCCGACAGAGTCAAGCCCAAGCGCAGGCCTGCCGTATCGGCTTCGCTTTGCACCAGCTCCACGGCCTCTGCGGCCAAGACGTTCAAGTCCAGCAGCTGGGTCTGCAGGTTGATGCTGCCCAGGGTGATGCGCGAGACGTCCAGCAAGTCGTCCACCAAGCGCGTGAGGTGGGTTGCCTGGCGTTCGATGATGGCTTGCGCCTGGGCCACGGCCGGGTTGTTCAGCCCTTGCCGGCCAATCACGGCAGCCCCGTGCGAATGGGCGCCAGCGGGTTGCGCAGCTCGTGCGCCAGCGTGGCCAGGAACTCGTCTTTTTCCCGGTTGCTTTTGCGCAAGGCAGCCTCGCTGTGCTGACGTTGCAGGTTAAGCGCCATGTCTTGCCGGCGTTGTTGCTCGGCCTGCACGCCGGCGCGCAGCGCGTAGGCAATCATGTCGATTTCTTCCACCCCGGTCGCTGGCCCGCGCGGTGCCCGGCCGTCGCGTGCGGCCGCGTGTAATTCCTTGAGGGGCTTGGCAAAGCACCGGCTGATCAAGCCCATGAGCAGCGCGCTCAGCACCATGGCCGCCAAGGCCAGCATGGACCAGCCGGGTGAGGCGTCGCGCAGGGAGGCCAGCAGACCTTTAAGGGGAACGGCCGTGCGCACCACAAAGCCGCTCGGTTGGGTCAAGGCGTAAGCGCCGCGAAGCTGCACGCCGTCAGCCGCCAGCAGCTCAAAACGCCCCGAGCGCTTGCTATCGTCCAGTGCAAAGGGTCTGATCTCGTCCCCGGTGCGCGAGCTCGACGCTGCGTTCGACGCCACCGTCTTCCATTGCCGATCCACCACCGACGCCCGTATGCCCGGCACGCTGATGGCTGTGTCGATCAAGGTCTGCACCGCGCTCGGCGAAAAGGAAATACCCATGACGTACAGCACTTGGTTGTTGCGCACCACGGGCACGGCCAATGCCATGCGGGGCTCTTTGAGCAGCAAACCAATGAACAGATCGCTGTAGACCACTTGTCCGGTTCCAAAAACGGATTGCGTCAGGCCCGTGATGCTCAAGGTAACGGACTTGCCTTCCCACAACACTTCTTTTTGCGTTTCTTTCCAGGGATTGGGCAGGGGTTGGCCAAACGGCACGTTGCTATTGGCCAGTTGCTGCCCGTCTGGGCCGAGCAAAAAAAGAATGCTGCCGGGCTTTTGCTTGGCGATGGTGCGGCCCAGCATATGCAGCCCCTGCCAGTCCTGACGCTCAATGATTCTTGACGAGGCAATCACCTCCAGCTGCGCTTTGCGGTGTTCAAAGTCGTTCTCCACCGCCTTGGACAAGGTCTTGGCCAAGGCCATCAACTGGATCTGCTGCATCTCTTGCGATTGCCGGACCTGAATCACTGACAGCCCGAGCGCGCCCAGCAGCAACGGCACGGTCACCAAGGTCAGCAGCAAAGCCAGAGCGTGGTTGAGGGTGCGGGGTTTGATCATGGGCTGGGCGGGGGACCGGCGAGCTTGAACCGTTCAGCCGCTTACCGCAAGGCCAGGGCTGTGCCAAGTTGTGACCAGGTGTGCAAGGCAGAAGCTTGACTTGGACAAGCCAAGTCCTTGCCGCGGCGTCAGGCTCGCGCCAGCCCGTGCCGCTGCGCCGCAGCCGGTCTTTGTCGGTGTATTCCTACAGGCAGTCGGCCGCTCGGATCATCGGGCCCTGGCTGGTTGGGCTTTATTCTCGTTGGCTGATTTTGATCTCGCAGGCCACGCCCCCCAAGCAACCCCACGATCACGGACGGACTTTTTCATGCTTGAGTCAAATAAGACAGCGCCAGATGAACACGAGGCGGCGGCCATGGCCGGCGCCCACGGCGAAGGCGAAGCTGACGACGGCCAAGAAAGCGGCCTGCTTTCATCTGGGCTGGAACGCCTTCAAGACTTCTCCACCCTCATGAAAGCCGTGCTCGAAGTCGACGGACTGAGCGCAGCGGTTCGGCTGGCCAACGCCACCACGGCACACCGCTACACCGGGGTGTACCGTTTCGACGAACAATTGCTGACCAATTTGTTCATTTGCGACGGTGAAGACGGCTCGGTCACGGCGTCCCCCGCTGTGCCTGTGCATGAGTCGTACTGCGTGAACATTCTGCAGACGGGCCATGCTTTTACGGTGATGGATTCGGTGCAAGACGCCCGCTTGGCAGGCCACCCCAAGCGCGATGCGGTTCGTTCCTACTGCGGCGCACCCTTGCTCAATGAACGTGGCGAGGTGGCTGGCACGCTGTGCCATTTCGATCCGGAGCCGAGCAAGCTTCAAGCGAGCGATTTCGAGCAAGTGCACATTGCTGCGGCGTTGCTGCAAGAGCAGGTGTTGACGGGTCGCGCGGAAAAGTCTGGCTGAACGCTTTTGCCCTTAACCGGGTGGGCGGCGCGGCACCAGCACCAGGCCCATGGCGAGCAAGATAAAAGCCAGTGCCAGCAGGTCGTTGATGGCGACGATTTCGCCCAGCATCCAGGCCCCGCCCACCAGCCCGATCACGGGCACCAGCATGATCGACAGACCGCTGGCTACTGGGGAGAGTTTGCGCGCCACGCGAAACCAAGCGACATAGCTCAGCGCAAAGGTGACCAATCCGCCATAAGCAATCGCCAGCCATTCAATCGGGCTGGGCCAGCGCCAGCGCGGCATTTCCAGTGCGAGCGCGAAGACGCTGAACACCACCGTGCCCACCAGCAAAGACCAGAACGTCAGGCTCACGCTGGAGATCGACAGCGTGCAGTTTTTCATCATCGCGTTGCCAACGCCCCAGGCCATGGCCGCGCCCAGCACATACGCCAGGCCCAGTGGCTGGCCCGCGAAAGTTGCCAGTTCCTGCTGGGCCAGCAGCAGCGTGGCCGACAGTGAACTGGCCACGGCCAGGAAAGCGCGCCAAGTCAGCTTTTCAGAAAAAAGTACAACGCTGGTCAACAAGGCCCAGACCGGCATGGTGTAGCCCACGATGGCCGTGCGGCCCGAACCGAGCAGCGCCAGGCCATTGATCAGGCCGAGGTGCCACAAAGCCATGTTGGGAATGCTCAACTTCAAGGTCAGCCAACGCTCCGAGCGTGGCACCTTGAGCGACTCGCCCTGGTACAGCGCATACAGGCCAATGGCCGCCGTGCCAATGACGAAGGTGATGAGCCTGAAAGTGACAGGCGGGTACTGCATCACCACAAACTTCATGATGGGGTAGTTCAGCCCCCAAGACACGGTGACGAGGAGGATCAGCAGCAGGTCCACACCATTGACGGTTGCGGGCTTGGCGAGGGCATTCATGGGGATTCCGGCGTAGTGACTCCATGCGCGGCCGCAGGAGTTGCGCCGTATCTTAAGGCGGCAAAGAACGCCGTCCTTGACAGGGCGGCGGAGCGGTTGACACTTCAAAAAAAGCCACCGTTTCACAACGATGGCTTTTGACTATTCAGCCGACCACTTTGGTCGACTGAAGCGCTCACTGCATCACTGCAAACGCGTGATGAACAGCGTACCGAAGCGGTCTTGGGCGGTCAGGGAAATATTGGACGAGCCGCTGCTCCACGCCGAGGCGCTGCCAAATGCAGTGCACGTGACGTAGCTCGCCGGGAAGCTTGCTGGTGGCGACAAAGGCGAGAAGCGGGTGCTGCACTGATCACCGCCACCGTTGTACTGCAGGTTCACCACGTTTACTTTCACAGCGCCGGTCTGGTAGGTCCAGCTCACAGGCAGCTTGCCACCTGTGAGTGCCGGACCAGTTCCGGTTTTGAAGCTGCGGAAGCTGGAGACCAATGCGGGGTCGAAGACAGCGAACGGCGCAGCGGTGATCTCAGTGATCGACAGGGGGCGGGAAGGCAGGCGCACCACGTAGTAGCCCAGACCGTTGGGCGTGACGATAGGTGTGGTTTGCCGCAAAGTGCTGTCGGCACTGCCGAACAGATACACCCGGTATGCATCGCCAGCTTGAATCTGATTGATCGCTAAAGGCGTGCCGCTGTAGTTGGACAGGTTGGCTGCTGCGTACTGGTCGGTGCTGGTGCTGGCTACTGCTGCTCCTGCGCTGTTCACGGACGCCAGGCGGAAGTTGTTCAAGCAATTCAGGCCGTTGACCTTCGAGTAATTGGCTGAGCTCGAAAAAGTTTCCGTCCCTGCGGTCGGCCGGAAGGTCACATTCGCCGAGTCATTGCTCACGCCGCTGAAAACGCGAAAGGGCACCATGGTCAGACCGCTGCCGCAGCGATTGGCAGCAGGATCTGCTGCTCCTCCGCTGTAGATGCTCAAGCCGGCGTCCGCCATCCAGATGCCACCATTGGTGCCGCAGGGGTTGGTGTCGCTCACAAAGCCTGGCAGGCCAGGACCGCATATCTTGGCGGCGCCGATCTTGATGCTGGTGTCTATCGAAGATGTCACGCCGACCTTGATGTTCAGGCTGGGCTCATAAGTCACCACCGGGTCGCCGCTGGACTGTGTGGTGAAGACCTTGAGCGCCGAGGCCGTGATCGACACGTTGTACTTGCGCTGGTTACCGATCATCCTGAATTCGGGCGTGCCCGTTCCACCAGTCAGATTGCTGTAGAGCTTGATGGTGGTGGTCAGCGAGTTGCGCTGGCCACCCGAGCTGGCCGTGCCCTGAACCGGGAATTGCACGACCACCGTGCTGTTGTCGATCTGGCGCAGGATCTGAGGCGTACCGACTTTCACGCCCTGTTCCCAGCCGGGTCCGCCGGACAAGATGTTGCCCAAGTCTTGCAGGGCAGTCTTGCCGTCGTTGATGTAGACCTCGGTCGGTGCTGAGCGGTTATCACCCAAGCCGAGAACCAAACCTTGGCAGGCCGCAGACAGGCTGGTGGATGAGCCTCGGGCGCTGGGCGCGGTGTCCAAGCAGCTGTTGAGCTTGGTGATCAGTGCGGTCAAAGTCGCGTCTTTGACAGAGAAGTTTTGGCGGCCGCTGGTCGGCGCCGTCAAGAGGGTTCCCGCAGCCAGGCTCGTCACCGCCGTCGGCCGGGTGCTGCTGGTGGCACTGTCGTCGTTGCCGATCTGGCTTTCAGCCTGGATGATGCTGACTACGCCCGATGGCTTGATGTCAATTTTCAGGTTGTCCAACAAGGCATCGAACTTGTCGTTGAAGGCGCTGGTCAGCGGGTTGGCGCTGGCCGTACCGCCCAAGGCCGCATACAGCGGCGCGACCATGGCGCGGGCGTTTTCCAAGCCGGAGGTCACTGCTGCCGTGGTCAGCCCCGGCAGTGCAGAGACGACCGTCGGATCGGATAGCTTGAGCAGGTTGCCACCAGCAATACCGGCCGCGACCGCGCTGGACAGCGGCGTGACGTTGGCGGTGCCCGCAGCGTTGACCACGGCGAAGTGGCTGTCCACGGCGTCGAACACCTG
The DNA here is from genome assembly GCA_040400935.1 of Polaromonas sp. Lineage (GTDB taxonomy): Bacteria > Pseudomonadota > Gammaproteobacteria > Burkholderiales > Burkholderiaceae_C > Polaromonas. The sequence goes on along the minus strand of JBBAPH010000004.1, from coordinate 2,045 downwards.
GCCTTCGGCCACGATGACGAAAGGGGGCTTGAAGTTGGCCGCAATGAAGGCCGGTGTGCGGTAGGTGCCGTCGCTGTTGATCGTGACGCCGCTGGCGACCACTTGGCCTAGCGAGTCAATCACTTTGACGGTGCCGCTGTCCAGCGGCGCACCGACGGCGACCGTGCCGTCCAAGGTATCGCTTGCCACGACGGGTGTGGTGCCTGTGCTGCCAGTGGAGCCAGAGCCCCCACCGCAACCTGCCAATATCGCCGAGCCTAAGACCGACAGGGCGAAGACAATTTTTTTGAGCCTGCTGCATTTTTGGAAATCTCCTAGTGGGGGTAAGGGAATTCCGAATGCAACTAAAGGTAACGTTCTATTTAACAATTAATAACGGCAAGTAAAAAGAGGGTGCAATGCCGCCAGCTTGGCCCGTGATCAGGTTGCCCTCGACCACGCTGGCAAAGCCGCACTGCGGGCTGATGGCCAAGTGCTCCGCGAATTGCCCCGGCACACATGGATGCCGACGGCGGTGTCCGCGCGTCTTTGCGAAATGCACGCTGCCGTGAAAGTGCATGCGCGTGGGCCGCGCGGGTGGAGGCTTTGTTAGCCTGGCTGCAGCAGAAGTGGCCGGCGACCGGACCAAAGAAATCAAGCCCGGCACATGCGCTGGCCTCATCCGTGCCTCTGCGCTGACGGGTCTTGGCGCAGCAGTCGACTATGCTGGCGCCTTCTTGTTGAGTACTTTAGCCTTGGCTTTAGCAGTCATTTACTCCCGTCAATTCATCTCGTCAGAAAGCCGCGCTCCCATGGAACTTCTTCTCGACCCCAACGTCTGGATCGCCTTTGGCATGTTGACTGCCCTGGAAATTGTGCTGGGCATCGACAACATCATCTTCATCTCGATCCTGGTCTCGCGCCTGCCGGCCGAGCAGCGCGATCAGGCCCGGCGCCTGGGCCTGGGTTTTGCCATGCTGTCGCGCCTGGCATTGCTCTTTTCGCTGAGCTGGGTGATGGGGCTGACTGCCGATTTGTTCAACGTTTTTGGCAACGGTATCAGCGGCCGGGACTTGGTGCTCCTGCTGGGCGGCGTGTTCTTGCTCTGGAAAGCCTCGCACGAAATTTTTGTAGAAGTTGAAGCGCGGGAAGAGCATGGCCCGGCCGAGCCGTCAGCAGCGGCCAGCGCCGCGGGCAAGCGCCTGTTCTGGGGCGTCATTGGCCAGATCGCCATCATCGACATCGTCTTTTCGCTGGACTCCGTGATCACGGCGGTCGGCATGGTCGACCAGATCAGCGTGATGGTGGCCGCCGTCGTGGTGTCGGTGGGCGTCATGCTGATAGCCGCCAAGCCGATTGGCGAATTCGTGGAGGCGCACCCGTCCATCAAAGTGCTGGCCCTGTCTTTCCTGGTCATGGTCGGCATGCTGCTGACGGCCGAGGCTTTTGATGTGCACATCCCCAAAGGCTACGTCTACGCCGCCATGGCGTTTTCTCTGGGCGTGGAAGCCTTGAACATCCGCGCGCGTGCCAAGCGCAAGCGACTGGCGGCCGAGTCCCCGAAAGCAGCTTGACTCTTCTGGGGTGAAGTAAAGGTCGCGGTGCTCTGGCTCGCCCGAGATGATGCGGGTCGCGCAGGTGCCGCACACGCCTTGCTCGCCCAAGGATTCGGTGACCGTGGCGCGGGCGTCCATTGCCCTAGGGATTCGGTTGCGCTGAGGTAGTGTGTCCGGTCATGCCAGGCAGTAGGTCACCGCGCAACTCAGGCCTTGCTGCCGCCCGGCCAGGATCGCACCTGCCTGCGGCGCAAGGAATCCGCCTTACGCAGCGCCTGGGTTGAGCGTTTGCTCAGCCGCTTCAGGATGTCGGGCACCTGCCCGAGCAATTCGCCCAGGGCATAGAGGTCAAACGTACGGGCCCGCAGCAAGCGACCCCGGGGGCCGCGGTTCAGCAGCAGCGTGCCCCAGCAGGACGGCCTGAACAAGGGGTGCCGCAGGTGGTAGCGCCCCGTATTCAGTCGTAGAGGTTCAGTGCCAGCGGCTTTGTCTTGCAAGCTGGCCTCGGCA